>JAPPJZ010000022.1 GCA_028874365.1 Chloroflexota bacterium
AGGAAGATGGACTCGGCCCGCTCGGTCTCGAACACGAAGAGCACCAGCGGCAGTTGCCCTCCATGGTCGGGCCGGACGTAGTCGCTGTGGAAGTAGCGGCGGTAGGCGCGCAGTCGTTCAGGGACGCGCCGGGGCGTCGTGGCGCGGCGTTCGAACTCGACCAGGCACCAGTGCCAGTCGTCGTGGGCGCCGAGCTGGAACGAGGCGTCGGGGTAGAGCGGGTACCGGGTCCAGTGGTGCTCGTAGCTGATCTGCGAGCGCTGGGTGGGCAGCAGGTCGAGCAGTTCGTGCTCGGGTGAGCTGGCGGCTTCGGCGCTGATCCGGGCGCAGAACTCGGTGACGCCAGCCTGGTGGCGGTGCTGGTTGGCGGCGGTCTGCACGAGCGAGCCGATGTAGCCCTCTTCGTCGCGCACGGGCGTCCAGCGGTCCAGGGTGGGGCCGACGGCGGCGCGGTCGCGGCGGGCGAGATAGGTCAAGCCGGCGTCCGAGAGCAGGTAGCCCAGCTCCTCGCGCTGGACCAGACCCTGTTTGCGCAAGGCGCGGAGGAGCTGGTTGGCGCGGCGCTCCGAGACGCCATCCGTCAGTCCGGCCAGCTGAGCGGGCGAGCAGAACGGCCAGCCGGCGAGCAGGTCGAGCGCGCGTTTCTCGGCGCGGCTGAGCCTGAGGGATAGGGCCGACGGTGCCTGGTCGAACTGCTCAGCCGGGTCGGGCAGGTCGCTGCGGGAGGCGCTTGACGGTCGCTGCATCGGTGCGCGGCTGAGGTTGGGATAGGCGTCGGACAGCCGGCGCGCGTGGGCGACGATGGTGGACAACGGCACATCCGGCTCGAGTGTCGGCGTCGAGGCGAACCCGTAGCCGCCCTGCTGCCAGACCCGAGGCTCGCCCCTGCCTTCTCCTTGGCCGGCGATCACATCGCCCGTGACCGCGACGAGCATCTCCGTGTGCGCGGACGGGTCGGCAATGGCGCGCAGGACGCGGCGCATGTCCTGCTCCGAATCAGTCAGCAACAGAGTGAGCAGCGGTCGCTCGAGGGCGTTCATCCGCTCGATGGTGCGGATGCGGTAGCGCAGGCTGGCGTTGGTCAGCATCGGTCCCTGTCGAACCAGGCCGACCGTCCCCCCGCTGGGTAGACGCAGCAAGAGGTCATAGGGGCCCGTCCGGCAGTGGGTGACGACGACCGGCGCGTCGCTCGTGTCCAGCGCCGCGATGATGGAGGCGACGCGGTACAGCGCGGCCACGGCGTCCAAACGCTCGGCCAGCACCCGGAACCACTGCCGCGAGACCGGGTAGAGCCGCAGCAGCCGCTCGATCCCCGCCCGTTCGCCAGAGGCCAGGGCGACGATGCCCTCCCGCGTCGGGAAGAACCGCCGCTGCGGCCGCGGACCCAGCAGCTGCAGGCGGTGCGGGCGCGAGTCGGCGAGTCCCCTTCGCGCGAGCCGCGCGAGGCGCTCCCGCAAGGTGTTAGCCGGCAGCCTGATCAGCGCCGCCATCTCATCGACCGTGGCCAGTGGGGTGTGGCAGAGCAGTTCGATGGTCTGCTTGTCAGCGCCAGTCAGCCGCGGCCGCGGTCGGTTCGCCCCGGTCGCCCCGTTCAGCGGGCGCAATCGCTCGGCCGCCTGACGCAACTCCCAGGGTGAGCCGCCGACCTCGGCGGTCACGGTGGCGACCAGCTTCGGGCTGACGTGCTCCGTCCATAGGAACCGCCACAGCGTGGAGCGCGACACCCCGTACTGGTCGGCGGTGCGCTGCACGCCTCGCCGCCACGCGCGGGTGCCCAGGTACTCGCGCCCCGCTTCAATCTGTTCAGCCGATGGCCTGCGCCGCACGGTGGATCAAGCTTCTCTCTCGGGCGTACATCGGTTCCAGTGTGTCTGCCGTTCAGCCGGTTGACCATGGCACGGGCGTCGGGTTTGGTGCGTTCAGAGCGGTATCCTGACACTGACGACACACTCACCGACGAGGACGCCGCCATGACACTGACCAGGCCCGCCGACGAAGTCGCCCGGCTCGGCGACGAAATTTACGAGCGCGACATCCGCGCCCAGGTCGAGGCTGAGCACCACGGCGAGATCGTTGCCATCGATGTCGAGAGCGGCTGCTGGGGACTCGGCAAGACGGCGACCGAGGCGCGGGCGCAGCTCGACCGGCAACGCGCCGGCGTCACAGACGTGTGGGGTGTACGAATCGGCCATCGCGCGCTCCACCACTTCGGCGGGCGTCCGATCTGGAGCGCTCGGTGATCACCGGTCAGGTGAACGCCGACTACGAGGCGATCGTCGTTGTCAACCTGCAAGGGCGCAGGGGCGAGACGCGACGGCTTGAAGCAGTCGTCGACACGGGCTTCAGCGGGTTTCTGACCGTCACCCCCGCCATCGTCACCGAGTTGGCGCTGCCGTTCCTGATGATGGGTCGCGCGCTTCTCGCGGATGGCAGCGAAGCCCAGTTTCCGGTCCATTCCGCCGTCGTGCTCTGGGACGACCAACCCGTCTCCGTAGATGTGGAAGCTGCAGACACGACGCCACTGGTCGGGATGCGGCTGCTGGAGGGCTACCGACTCTGCGCCGACGTCCACGACGGGGGCGGCGTGACCATCCAGCGCCTGTCCTGATCCCTCCAGCCGCCTCTTCCCTATCGGACCGCGACATAGACTCGGCCATGCCGTTGATGCCCTCCGCCGCCGACTTCGCCGCCAAGTGGCGAGAAAACGCCAAGCGCGAGAGCGCCTCCTCCCAGGAACACTTCATCGACCTCTGCCGACTGCTCAGCGTGCCGACGCCAGCCGAGGCCGATCCCTCCGGCGAGTCCTACACCTTCGAGGCCGGCGCCGAGCGGCTGAGCACCGGCGGCCAGGGTTGGGCCGACGTCTGGAAGCGCGGACACTTCGGCTGGGAATACAAGGGCGACCGTGCCGACCTCGCCGCCGCCTACCGTCAGCTGCTCGACTACCGCGAAGACCTCGAGAACCCGCCCACCCTTGTCGTTAGCGACATGGACCGCATCGAGGTCCATACCAACTTCACCAACACCCGACCCCGCGTCCACGAAATCACGCTGGACGACCTCGCCGCTGGCGGCGAAAGGACCGCCGAGGCCCTACGCATCCTGCGCGCGGTGATGGTCGAGTCGGAGGACTTGCGCCCGCGCCAGACGCCGGACGAAGTCACCCAGGCCGCCGCCTCGCGCTTCGCCGACCTTGCCCGCTCGATGCAGGATCGCGAAAACGAGCCCGAAATCGTCGCCCACTTCCTCAACCGCGTCCTTTTCTGCCTCTTCGTCGAGGACGTGAGGCTGCTTCCCGACAACCTGGTGACCGAGTTCATTGCCTCACGCTCAAACGATCCGGAGGCGTTTACCAGGGGATTGTGCGAGGTCTTCCACAAGATGTCGGACCGGGAACCGGATGGATACTTCGGCAATCTGCAAATCGATTGGTTCAACGGCGGACTGTTCAACGACGACTCAACCCTCGATTTCACCCGCGACGAACTGCGCACCGTGGCCGAGGCCTCGAAACTTGATTGATCCCAGGTCGGGCCCGACGCTCGGTGCCGCCATCGCGACCATAATCGGCCGGTGACAATCGGTCTTGATATCCACGAGGGCTACATCCACGTCGCTCTCGAAGTCAACGACGGCCGCGGCGGGATCGACCAGATCGGCGTCGCGCTCAGGTACGATTCCAGCGGGGGCAATGGCCAGTAAGCGGCCGCGCGCCATTGACGTCTTCCAGGCCCGCGGCTACCCTCCCCGAGATGACGAACCAGCCGAAGTATCAGGCCACAATCGGCGAGCTCGTCGAGCTGCTGATCGCGGCTCGCACGCCCATCCCGTGGGACGAATTCTCGGAGGCGCATGCGATGAGTCTCATCGCTCAGCACAGGGGGGTCGATATCGACCGCATACACCTGCCCCATCTCAGGCGCCAGATCGATGCGTTGCGCGAGTGGGTGGCGCGAGAGGCCGGGTTGGACGAGTTGCCGTACCCAGAGATGACGTACGAGGGGGGAAGGTGCCGGACCGTCTCACGCTGATCGACGCCCCGATCGCCCAAGAACCGGTCCGCTAGACGGATCGGAGAGTACGGCGATCATCCCGGGCTGGCCGGAACGCCGGTGGAGGCCCGGGCCCCGCACCAGAGCTACCGACCGCGCCTACGACACGCGGGACTTCGCCAGGATCTGTGCGGCCCGGAGGTGACGCCGCACATCGCGCAGAACGAACAAGATAGTCGCAGCGCGATCAACGATCGGGCGACCGGGAACCCGGGCCACCACTGCAGCCAGCGCCGGCGCGTGCTGGTCGAGGACGCATTGGGCCGGTTCAAGCCGGTCGGCGCTGGCGGCAAGTTGCGCTACCTCAGGCGGGCCTGCAGCCAAAAGCTGGTTCGAACTGACCGCCGCCGCCTACAACCTCACCGGCGTGGCCAACATCGCGGCGGCCGCCGTGTAGCTGAACTGCGCAGACGCGGCCTCAAACGCAGTCGCCGCGCTCAGGACTACACCCTCCGACCGTCCCCACCCTGACACAACTACGCCGTGATGTGAACAGGCCCTAATTTGGTTTGGTCGGCGAGCCTATTGCCATTCTCTCCCTTGCCACCGCGGACGGGCTGACGAGCTCAACCGAACAGCCGGTGCACGTGATCGGGAAACTGCCGCTCATCCACGACCGTGCGGCCGATAGCAAGAACTGGATCTGCTCAGACCACGGCGTCAACCGCTCCTGCTCGGTGCCTCCGCGTGACGCGGGCTGGTGAGGTGCGCGAAGCCGGGCCGAGACGCTCCGCTGGCAGGATAGCCGCCGCCGCGCGGTCGCCGCGAAGGTCAGGAGCATTGAACTGGAAGCCAGGTCGGGTACAGCCGCTGGTGGGTGGGGGCAGGCGAGCAAAACGACGCGCGCCTAGCGAGCGGAGATCAGAGGACCGCCTTACCTTATCTGTTGCGGCATCGGTGATGTCTAAGGCTGGTAAGACCGGTTAGCGTCAGCAACCCAAGGTCACGCCATATCATCGAGCAACCCGTGTACCGAGAGGTCTGGACTGCCGTAGCCGACCCGCGCTGCCCTGCCTTTTCGACGTCATTACCTCCTCATCGAACGCGAGCCGGACCGCGATTGTCACACCAATCCAGAACTGCCCCGACAGGATCCAGACCATGAGCATTCTCACTACCCGCCCTGCCATCGTCGTCGCCGTAATCGCTGCCGTCATCGTGACCGGCGCCGTGCTGCTCGCCGCGAACGGCGACACGGTCACCACCGACGTGCGGATCAACGCCCGCCAGTTGGCCGACGGCCGCGTGGAGTTCGCCCTTGAACACCAGGGAGGGCATCCTGCCGCGCCAACGGTACTTCCCCGCTCAGGCCCCGGTCGACCGCTGGCTGCGCAGCTCGGCCGTGCCACTCGAGGTGGAGATACCCAAGGAGCCGAGCAGGGTCGACGATGCCATGACCCAGAGCGGCGGGACCCAGACGGAGGCGCAGCCTGAGAGCTGCGACATCACCCGGGCCTCGGTGGCCGTCAGCCGTTCGACCGTCAAGGTGGTGACCAATCAGGGCTCAGGGACGGCCTTCTATGTGGGAGGGGACGAGTACGTGACCGCTGCCCACGTGGTCCAAGGGCAGGCCGAGACGCCTCTCGTCGGCCCTGGTGCCCGCGACCGACGCAGAAGTTGTCGGTTACCAACCGGGCGCCGACATCGCCATCCTCCGCGCACGCGGCCTGGTCCCAGCGCTGAGTTTGCGCACGACGGGGCCGCTCGCGGGCATGACCATCGGGGTCGCGGGCTACCCGGGCGGGCTCGGGCAAGAGGCCTCGATCACGCGCGGCGTGGTCTCGCGCGTGTTCTCCGAGGCCGGCGTCTCGTTCCTGCAGACTGACGCAGCGGCCAGCCCGGGCAACTCGGGCGGCCCGTTGTTCGACGCCTGCGGACGCGTGCTCGGGGTGGTCTCGGCGAAGCTGGCCGGAGTCGCCTACGAGGGTGTGATCTTCGCAGTCATCGACCCCTCTCTGAGCCAAGCGCTGGAGGTGATCCGTAGCGGCCATGGCCAACGTGACGTTGATCCCTCGACGGCCGCAACTGCAGATGTATGGCTCTACCTGCAGGACGGTGATCTGCGGTACGACGGCAGCCTCGGTTGGCTCGTGGTCTCGGCCCTGACGGAGTTCGATCTCGCCCAGGATTACTTCAACCGGCTGGAAGTGCTGATCTCGACCGACGGCGGACTAACCCACGACACGTACCAGAACCGTCAGGCGATCTTCGCCGGCGAGCCCCTTCAGCTGAGCGGTCTGTTCCGGGTTCGACACACCGAGGTCAACTACGTGCGCGCCTCGATCGGCCAGGGGCTCGGCGAGCCGGACTTTCAGCTGCGCTGCGGCAAGCACGAGAACAGCAACGCCGAACGCAGCATCTGGGCCTGTCTGCCTCGTTAGCGGACAGCGCCGCTAATCTACGCCCCAGAGCGCGCCTGGATCGGGCTTGGACGGCACCAACGACGCGGACCCTGGGAGGCATCGCCATGGCTGCTGCCAACGGTCGCCCTCCAGCCGGCCGCTTACTGAACGGACATCTATCGCAGGAACCGGCCGTTACGATTCTCAAGTGGGTTCAACCCGGAGAATTGTGCACGAATGTCGGTCGCTTGGGTTACCAAGGCTCGGTGTTCCGTGGATTCCGGCCATTCGCCTCGGCAAGTAGGAAGCGCCGGACTCGATCCATAACCAAGTCGAGAGATCGCAGCTCACACTCCCAGACCACCAGCGTCCGCCAGCCAAGCTCGCGCAGCTCAGACAAGTGCCTATGGTCGCGCTCCCGGGTCCGCGTCAGCTTCGGCGTCCAGTACTCGACGTTCGACTTGGGCAAGCCAGCAATCGGGCAGACCGGGTCCGGGTGCCAATGCCAGAAGCAGCCGTGCACGAAGATCACCGCGCGGTGCCGTGCGAAGGTCAGGTCGGGCCTCCCTGGCAAGTCCTTCCGATGCAGCCGAAAGCGGAATCCCATTCGGTGCGTCATCGACCGCACGGCCATTTCCGGGGTCATATCCTTGGAGCGGATTCGGGACATGCAGTAAGAGCGTTGCTCGGGGGTCAGATTGTCGGTCATGCCGTCGCCGAAAGGGCGCGCTCCGCCTCGGCCCGAATCAGCGCATCGAGGGTGGGAGGTGGCACCGCATCGAGCAGGATCACTCCGCCGCGCCGGTTGAGGTTCTTCATCCATTCTCGGAACGGACCGCGCTGAAACAGGGCCCTATCTTCTGTCTCGAAGTCCTCCTTCATCACCGCATAGATCGCCTTCAGAACATCGAGATTCATCGACACGCTGGGCCGCTCGATCAGCGCGGATCTGACGTCCTGGCGGTAGAGCAGGATGTCCAGAAACCGGCGCGGTTCGGCCGGATCCGCCTTGTGCGCGATTGAGCCCAGCCACCAGAGGCGCGACAGGCCGTTGTCCCGAATGAGCGATCGGTTCCCCCTCACGAAGAAGTGGTTGAGAACCCGCTCTATCGCGCCGGGCGAATCCGGGTCATAGCCGCGGAGCCAGCGGGCGGCGACGTAGGAGCGGCACTCGTTGTGGCAGAGATACGTCCAGACTCGTTGGTCTGAGGCTTGGTAGGGACTCAACTGCGAGAAGGATTCGAACAGGGCCAGCGCGTTCGCCGCGTCAGTCGACGCAGGCCGATGCTCGTTGATGCTCAACAGATCCTGCCACTGCGGCAACTCCAGCTTCGTATCTCTTCTCGGGGTCTTGGCAGCCAGGATCGGCTCGGGGGCGCTCAGGTCGAAGTACCACCCAACGTTGGTCTGAACGAGCTGCCGCAACTCCGAAACAGCCTCCAGGGTGTAGTACTGGAGCGGGGCCACGGTCACTCCTCCTGGTGCTGCAGAAGCGGAAGCCTGCCGAACGGCTGCCTGAGTATCTTCTGCGCGTCCAGCAAGCGATCCGAGTCGCGCTCTCCCAACGGGCGGCATTCCGCGCGCGCCAGTGCGGCGGTAAGTGCCTCGAACCAGCGGGCGCCCGACAGATCGTCCAGTTCTGCCCGGTCCGCCTCCGTCAACAGCCAGGCTAGGGCAGGCAGATAGACTCCGTTCAGGATGTAAGCCGCGGTTTGACTCGCGGCCGCGCGGCTTCGCGCTTCTTGGAATCGTTCCAGTTCGGCGGGATGAAGCAGGATGGTCACAAGGTCAGGATCCCGCTGCCAATCGCATCTCCAGGCACCCAGCGCCATATTCTCGTCGGCTGCAACCTGGAACACCGATGAGATCGGCGTTTCGTCCGCGGCCACGACCCAATAGCTCACCGACAGGTCAATGGCCAATACCGAACCCGGCTCGATGGTGAAGGAGCGGTTCGCGTAGTCGTCGTGCCAGTTCGACGCCTTGAAGTTGTCGATCCGGCGGTGCGCTACGACGAACGGCGTGATCTCTACTCGGCCCGCCAGTCGTCCGTCCTCCGCGTACCACTCGATGCGCGGCTCGGCGCATTCGAGGTACTTGCGGAAGTGGGTTGTCGAACAACTAACCAACAGGCCGTATCTCGCGTGGTCCTTTGCGATCAGATCGGTGAGATTTCTGTCGCCCAGGTAGAAGTCCGCCTCCAAATGCAGCTGCGTCGTGTTTTCGATCTTGTTCAGCTCCGGGGCGCACTGGAACTCGCTGCGCTTATAGTCGCTGCTGCCGTGCCTGAGGACCGGCCACGGCCAGGACTTCGATCTGACGTACTTCACTACTCCGCCTCCACGACCGCGCCCACCTGCCAGGCGGCGTCCGCGAGCGGCTCTTGGCCGGCAATCGTCAGCTCGTAGCGCACGCGCTCGATCATCTCGAATCGGCTCAGCGAGACTTGTTGGCCCTGTCCGTCAAGGACCGCGATATCTGTCCGCGCTATCGCGGCAGCGTCTCCGGCCTCGTCAATGGTCAGCGCGGCAACGGCCGTCTCAGGCGCAGTGAATGCGACGCGGCTTCGCAGTTCGTCAGTCGGATCGTGCACGACTCGAACGTCTCCAAGTTCAAGAATCCGGCGGCCTTTTGAGCCTCCCCGGCTTCCCGCGCCGCCGCTGTTCTCGCCCTCGCCCCCGCCGCCTCCTGCACCACCTCCGCCGTTGCCCTCGCCGCCTCCGCCGCCAGAGCCGCCCTTGCCGGAGCCGTCCCCGCCCTCGCCGTCTACCGGCTCATCGTCTTCGAGCGTCACGCTTGGAGTCACGCGCAAGCGGGGCGGCTTCTTCTTCACGGCGCCGACTTGGCCGAACGCCGACTCCGCACCGTCTTTGGCAGCAGGGCCGTCGAGGGGACCCGGGTGATCGTCAAAGAGATACTCAGCGAGTTCATCGACGACATCGGTGACCTCCACCGCCAGCGGCGCGGCGTGGATTCTCAGCTGAGTTCGAAGAAAGTCCGCCAGCCGATCCAGTGCGCGCCGGCCCCGATCGCGCTCTTCCTCGCGCAGCCGCTCATACTGGAACTGGTCATGGGCTGGATTCTCCATCTCCCGCAGCAGCTTGTTCGCATGGTCGTCGTCGATCACGCAGACGGCGGCGTACTCGCGCAAGCGCCGAAACCGATGTTTCGCCTGCAGGTCTGTGACGATCATGCCGGTGCCGCGAATCAAAGCCACTCGGCTGGGCAGAATCTCGTTGGGGAAATCGTCCTCCGTGCCGATCCACAGTTTCACCCGCCCCAGGTCCTTGTCGGGAGGGTCCATGACGGCGGTCGGCGGCCCGCCGTTGACCAAGCGCCAGTAGAGTTGTGCGCGATCGATCGCGTCGTCGTCATCCTCGCTCTTGGTCTCGTTCGTCAACTGGCCGAAGAGCGCCGGCAGTGCGGCCTTGCGGACATCCCACAGCGCCTCACCGCCGCCGCTCTCATCGGGCTCCAGCAAGATCTCCAAGTCGCCTTGTTGAATGCCGTAGAAGAAGCTCTCGACGACGCTGCGCGCAACGGCTCGCTGCCACCGCTCGCCGTGTTGGTCTGGATTGAACCCGACGATCCACACGGCCGTGCCCGGTTCCGCCTTCCCGCCGGGCGTGCGACGGAAGACCTTGGGGATGTCGCCTCCTTCCAGCGCCTCGCAGCCGTCGGTGAGGCCGAAGAAACCCGTGCCGCTGGTTGTCTCGGGTCCTCTGCCGAAATCGTGCTTGTGCGAGACGAGCACCGCTTTGCCCTGGAACCTCTCCGTCAGGCTCCCTTCGTCCTCGAACGCGGACCAGTAGCAGACGGTCCGCAGCGGCGAGACGGTGAACGGGGCCGCCTTGCCGACGCCGAACGACCCGCCCGCGGACTCGCTGCGCTTGACGCTCGCTCCAGCCCACTTGACCAGGCCGCGCCATAAGGTGCCTTCAAGCCCGGTGGTATTGGTGTCGATCACCCCAAGGAGCTGGAGTCTCTCAGCGTTCAGTGCGTCCCGTGCAACGCGCAGCGTGGCGAGTGCTTTGGGATCACTGCCCCACTCGCTTATGCAGCTGTCAAGGTGCTCCGCGAGTTCTTCCCCCGCAATCTCGTTTGGCTCAATCTCCCGCAGCTCGAAGGTGATGTGGACGGGCCGCTCCGGGTCGGCGCGCGCATCGAGAGAATTCTGAATGATCTCGCGAGCCAGACTAGACAGCGGCGCGCCGTCGAATGTGACGATTCCAGCGTCATTGATCCCGGTCTCCACGCCGCCTCCGGTGGGCGGGAAGTTCCAGCCGATCTTGTTCATTCCAGACCCTCCGCAAGCGCTGCCAAACACTGTTCGCCCGCCAGCCGCGCCAACTCGGGGCAGGCGGCGTTCCCAAGAAGGCGGTACCGCTCTGCGGTCGGCACCAGGTTGGGAAACAGTTCGGGCTCAGCGGCGTCGAAGCCCTGCAAATGCGCGACCTCGCCCACGCGCAACCGGCGTATTCCCCATTCGTCGAGCAGGAACGGGACGTTGTGACCGCCGATACCCATGTTTGCGGTCAGGGTCGGGCAGAGTGCGCCCGGCTTCTCTCGGACGTAGCTGCGCCGGACCTGGTAGAGGTTGTCCTGCGACTGACCACTGGCCATCTCCGCCTCGATCATCTTTCGGTATGTGTTGCCGGCGGCGAGGTAGTCAGCGTCCTCAGACCGAGTCCTCCGATCCACGATGTCATGAATGGTGCGCGTCCCAATACGGGATTCCGGGAGGGCGGGCGGCGTGAACGGGTTGTACGTGAAGTGCGTCCGGGACGCAGCGACGAGGAACAGCCGCTCGCGGTCCTGCGGAATGCCGGTCCACTTCCTGACGTTGGCGACCCAGCAGGACTCGGCGCGGAACCAATAGCCCGCGCGACGCAATGATCGGCAGACGGCGTCGAACCACGCGCCTTCGTCGCCGTGGAGCAAGTGGGGGACATTCTCCAGGATCAAGAGCTTGGGGCGATTCCATTCGGACCACTCTCCGAGCAGCCGGGGGATCTCGAAGAACAGGCGCCCCCGCTCGTCCTCGAAGCCGCCGCGGTTTCCCGCTTGGCTGAAACTCTGACACGGGAATCCGCCGGCCAGAACGTCGACTGCGGGCAGAGACGAAGCGCTCAACCCGCAGATGTCCCGCTCGTAGAAGTCCACATCGGGGAACCGGTGGCGGAATGCCGCCGCCGCGTGGGGATCGTTGTCCGTAGCCCAGCGCAGAACGAAGCCCGCGTCAGTCAGGCCGGAGGCGAATCCGCCCATGCCGCTGAATAGGCATCCAAGTGTCGGCGGACGGTCCATTCGCGGATTCTATCGGCAGCCCCTCGATTTCTTGGAGAGAGTGCTCTCGGCGAACCGGTTCGGTGCTCCTGCTCTTCCCCGGTCACTGGAGGACGCTCTCACCACCCGGCGCAAGATGACCCTTCTCCCTTCGATTGGCGCAATCGCCGGCTGGTCAGGGCGGTAGGTGCGAACGGTCTCTTGTTCCGCCGATCGGAGCGGTTGCAAATCTCGGAGAACCTCCGTGACCCAGACGCCCACAGGTTGGAGCCCTACGTCCGGGACCAGCTGCGGGCGTAGCGGAGGCGACACCGAAGGGCCGCGCCAGTGGCTCCGGGCACACCGGTCCGTTTACACAGACAACGCAACTCGTCGGCGCATCGTAGTCGCTAAGTCCATCCGATCCGGCCGCGCCGGACGAACGCAAGCTGACTCTTGGGGGCAAGTCGGTCGGGAAGTTTGCGGCGCAATGGCTGCAAGCTCGATACGACAGAGCAAAACGGTAGCAGAAGGCCCTCGCCTTTCGGGTAACGGCAGTTGCGTTGACACGAATGTGGAACTTGCTAATCTGGCCTCATAGAACCCGCGGACGGTAAGCTCCTGCGCGATTTCAGGATGAACCCGACCGCCGCTTCGAACCCCGAGGGCCGCTTCAGTGGCCCTCGAATTCTTTTCGGATTCCGAGGAGATTCGCAGCCCAATGACGCCCATCTCCGGCGGACCGCAATCGGCTGCGAGTCCCGCAGGCAGTGCGCCGGCTCGCAGCGACCGAGTACGGATCTTCATTGACCAAGCGAACCTCGATCTGACGATGAGGTCTCAGGCCAGGAGTCGTGGCGTAGCCTGGAACGGCTTCGACTGGACCAGGTTGATCGGCTGGCTCGTGCGTCAAACGGAGTCTGTGTGCCAGTTGAGCGCCGCCGTTCATGAGGGAACCAGGGTCTACGCCTCCTTTGATCAGAGCGATCCCGCCCACGCCAATCGACGAAAATGGCTTCAGTGGTTGGATCGTCAGCCTGGGATACAGGTCGTCACGAGCCAAATGCGTCCGCGGCCATCGCCGACATGCCAGCAATGCCATCGGAGGATC
The DNA here is from genome assembly GCA_028874365.1 of Chloroflexota bacterium. Classification (GTDB taxonomy): domain Bacteria; phylum Chloroflexota; class Dehalococcoidia; order Bin125; family Bin125; genus Bin125. Next base: position 12,771 of record JAPPJZ010000022.1, read on the forward strand.
GACGACTGTCCCCACTGTGGCGCCAGGCTCAGGTTGCGTGTCGAGAAGGGCGTCGATACGGCAATCGTGACGGACATGGTCGCCCTTGCCTGGCAAGGCGCCTACGACATCGCGGTCCTCGCATCGTCCGACAGCGATTTCATTCCGGCCGTGCAACTGCTGGACCAGCGAGGGCTCAAGGTGGTTCAAGCTGGCTTTCCTCCGGTAGGCGATGAGCTTCGTCGGGCATGTTGGGGGCAGATCGATGTCTTCAAGGGGCATGCGGACCTAGCGCGCTGACCATTCGGGTCCGTTCGTCGAGGCCATAACGAAATGAAGGCAGAGTTCCGGAATTGGCGCGAGTACCAGGAAGCTGTGGCAGCGGTGTTCCGCGAACTCGACTGCCAGGTTGAGGTGGACAAGAAGGTGCACGGCACTCGTGGCACGCACGATGTCGATGTCTACGTGACTTTCCCGAAGTTCGGACAAGAGTGCCAGTGGCTCATCGAATGCAAGCTCTGGAACAGGGGCGTGGACAAATCCGCCGTCCTAAAGCTGCAGTCCATTGTCCAGAATGTCGGAGCGGATCGAGGAGTGATCTTCTCGGAAAGCGGCTTTCAGTCCGGCGCACGCGAGGCCGCACACAGCTCAAACATTCTTCTACAAGATTCGCTTGGGGACTTTAGGCGGACGGCGAAACTGCACTTGCATCGGACTCCGCTGATTACCCTTGCATCCCCGGAGCCAGATGTCCCTCCGGTCTATGGCATTCCGGGCGGATATCAACCACACCACTTGCTCAAGCATGATGGGCGATTGTTCGTCAGCAACTGGGGAACTCCTCAGAAGGGCAACATTGCGATCGTCGATCCTTTGGCGAGGACGCTCGACGGGATCATCGAGCTAGACAAGTACGAGGTTCGAACAGCGAGCGAGCGACGACCGCGCGTGGTTCAGCATTTGCCCGGCAATATCGCTTGCGCGAACGGCAAGCTATTCGTCGGACAGGTCTTCTCCGATTCCGTTCTGGTCATCGACATTGAGTCGCAGGCAATAGTCAAGCGAATATCGATCCCGGGCGGCGGCGAAGGAGCGGTCGCCGCATCGCCCGACGAGGGAACGGTCTACTTCGCCAGCAACAAGTTCCCGTCCTTCTTCGTCATTGACAGCGTGGAGTACGACTATTCCGAAGTCCCCTATCCCGAGGGCGCGCGAGGTTGCCTCTGCGTGCTCGCACATCCATCTAAGCCGCTCCTCTACATCGGAATCCAGAGAGGTGGCAGTTCACCTCCGATCGCTCCAACAGGAGGGGGCGCGTGTCTCGCCGTCTACGACCTCTCCGAGCGCCGATACCTGGCCAATCTGAATCTCGCCGAGGACAATGGCGGACGCGGCGATGACTCGATTCCGTTCTGCCTGAGCTTCGACGAGTCCGACCACAGCATCTATGTCGGCATGATGCAGTCGCTGCGCGGACTCCTGCGGCTGGACGAGCTAGGGCGTGAGGTCCTCGATGAAATCCGATTTGAGTCGAACGAGTGTAATCGACATTTCCCCTGGGTAGATCCGTTGTCGCAGGCCCTCTATCGCGACAGGCTCATCTCCGTGAACCGCAACAACTGTGAACTCGTCGCCATCGACAAGAAGACGGGGCGAGTCGAGCTCTCGTCTTATCTTGGAGACGCCCCAAATGGCCCGCACTCTGTTGCGATCTTCGGCGAAACGGCGGTCATTAGCTACCCGGAGCGTGGCGGACTCATCTTCCACAACCTTGCGAGCACAGCGTCTGACTAGATGACCTGCCGACATGATTGACGCACCATCGTGGGCGCCGATCTACAGTGGAACGGACCAAGAGAAAGTTCGCAGTTCGGTATCGCTAGGCCCACCAAACTGGACAAAATCGAGAACCTTCGAGTTGCGGTTCAGGTTGGATGTCTAGCCCGGGACATTCTTGGGACGCAGAGCGACATCTATTGGCCTGTTCAGCTGAAGAAGAGGTAGATGCCGCGAGCTCACACGTCTCAGCGGAGGGCATTGAGGTCCCGCTCTCCGACAGGGTCCTAGCAGGCTGCTGACCAATAGGTTGCGAGAGTCGGTCTGAGCTGTGTTTTGCGATTGGGTACGGGTTCGACGGGCCCGCGACTGAATCCGTTAGGTGAGCGGGGCTGTTCGTCGGTGTTGGTTGGAATGTTGGAGGCCACTCGCCGGTGGTTCGGCTATGTGGCGGCCGCCTTGAGGTTGGCCAGGCGGCTGAGGTGAGTTCGAGCCAGAGCCTGTTGCGGGCCCGGCCGAGGTGGCGCGGCTTCCCCGAGGCGTCGACCGTCGTTACACAGCCAAAGGCCTCCTCGCCCAGCTGGCCCTGGCTCTGGCGGTTGCCCTGATGCCGGGTCGTGCGACCGTCGATTGCGCGACGGCATCGGCGCTGGCCGAGCGGCGCTCTCGCCTCGGACTCCGTCGCCTCAAGGTGCTGCTGCCGCTCCCTGTGTTCAAGGATGCGGGGCTTGAAGTCGTTGATGTCCATGTTGGGAATGATGATCTGATTTGGCCCCGGTTTGATCATCGTAACTGGGCCCACCTTGCGGATGGATTCAGGTCTGGGGAGCACCTCCTTTGGCCGACTCGGAGAGTCGGAGCCGGTAGGAGTCGGAGCCGGTCTCGATGATGTGGGCGCGGAAGGTGAGCCGGTCAACGACGACGACGGCGAGCCGGGGGTCATCGAAGGCTGGCCCCACTCGGAGAACGGCGCAATCGAGGCGACGGCGACGGAGGCACGCTCCGCTCGCTCGGTCAGGATCTGGAAGAGCAGTTCGGCGCCGCGCGGGTCGAGGTGGATGTCGTTGAGCTCATCCAGGCCGAGCAGGCCGAGCCCGCCGTAACGGGCGACGAGGCGCGAGAGCTGGCGTTCGTCGGCGGCTTCGGCGAGTTCGTAGACCATCGCGGCGGGCGGCCGTGTAGCGCATGCGCAGGCGGCGCTGGCAGGCGGCGATGCCGAGTCCGATCCGCCGGGCACGGAAGCAGAGGTCGACTTCGGCCAGTTCAGCGCCGAGTTCGATGGGCGAGTCGACCGAGCTCTTGATGTTCGTCATGCGGCGCTCGCACTCCGGCCGGGCGGTGCACGTCTGCTTCCCGAGCGAGGGCCAGGAGGCGTTCCTGGAAGGCCATGCGATCGCCTTCGAGCGCTTCGGCAGGGCGCCCGGCCGGGTGCGCTACGACAACCTCAAGGCAGCCGCGGTGCGCGGGCTGGCCGGGCGCGATCGGGTCGAGAGCGACCGCTTCACCGCCCCGCGCTCGCACTTCGGCTTCGACGCCTTCTT
>JAPPJZ010000014.1 GCA_028874365.1 Chloroflexota bacterium
TCGGGCTAATGTCACAAAAGCCTCCCTTCCCGAGTTCCGGTCTGTTCAGAACCTATGGAGGGACAGGGAGTGATTGGTTTCACAAGCGTTGCGCGCATGTGTCATTTCGATTGCGCGAACGTTTCGGAATTGTTTCGGTCTCGGGTTGGGGCGCGGGGTCGCCGATGGGGGAGGCCCCCCTCTGTCACTACGTGACATCTCCCCCCGCCTGACGGCGGGGGGAGAACAGAAAGCCCTCTTCCGCGCCGTCAGGCGGGGGGAGAGGGGAGACAGGCGGACCAGGACGCCTGGCTGATGCCGGGGGCGCCGACTGGGCGGGGGCGACGTATTGAGGGCGCTAGCCGGCGGCGGGGGCGAAGTCCTGCTTTCGGTGCTGCTCGAGGAAGGCCTGGGCCTCTTTCATGAGCTGGTCGGGGATTTGCTGTTCGAGTGGTAGGTCGGGGGTTCTTTCCGAGCCCAGCGGCGCGAGGTTTTCCAGTGTTTTGCTGGGAACTGAGTGGTTGGGGTGGTCAGGTTTGGTCAGCTCTGGTAGGTCGGGCTGTTCGGGCTTGTTCGGTTCTGTTCGGTTTGTGGGCCGTGGCGGGGCGGCGAGTTCGTCCTCGGGGTAGTCGAGTTCGAGCGGAATCTCGCCCGCTTCGGTGCCACGGAGCGCGGCGCGCTCCTGGAGTTGAGCGACGGTGCGGCGGGTCTCGCGGAGGAGGGTGGCCTGTTCGGCCACGTGGGCCTGGTAGATGCGTGCGAAATCGGGGGGCGAGCAGTGGCCGAAGGACTTGAGCATGTCGAACTCCATGACCTTACGCAGGCGAAACTGGAGGAGTCGAAGCTGCTCAAGCAGGAGGTCGTCGGCGGATTGTTCGACGACCTCGCTCCAGTGGGTCTCGAGCAGTTTGAGGTCGTCGACGATGGTCGCGTGCGAAACGTTGAGGTTGTCGCCGATTCGGCGCACGCTATGTCCTTGCTGTCGGAGCCTGTGGGCGCGGAGAATGCGCCGGCGTCGTCGCGGGGAGATGGACATGAAGGAGGCCTTTCCGACTGAGGAACGTGTGTTCTATTGACTCTAGCGAATGTATGTTCTTCCTGGTGTGGTCTGGATTGCAGAAGGGTTGAGGGCGAGCGAGCAGCGGGAACGAGGGGAAGGCGCGAGCTTTGTTCGGCTAGCATCTGCCCATGGGACCGCGACTGATCAAAGCGCTGACCCGCTTCCAGCAGCCGATCTTCACGCTGATGCGCGGCCGCTACCAGGGACCACCGACGCTTCGCCTCTGGACGACTGGACGGAAGACGGGCCGCGAGCGGTCGGTCCTGCTGCTCTACCTCGACGACGGCCCTCGGGTCATCGTGGTTGCCTCGTTCGGGGGCCACTCCGAGCATCCGGAGTGGTGGAACAACCTGATCGCTGAACCCGCTTGTCGCATCTGGTCGGCGAAGCGCGGCTCGGAGGAGATGGTGGCATCGGAACTGGACGGCGAGGAGCGGGAAGAGGTGTGGGAGCGGCTGCTCTCGATCTACTCGAACTACGCCGCGTACCAGGAGAAAACCACGCGCCGGATTCCGCTGATCGCCCTTACGCCGCGATGATGGCGGACGAACCACACCGGAGTTGAAGATGAACCGTCGAGTGATGGTCGGGATGATGCGGATCCAGAACCTGGTGTTCTCGCTGACCGGCGGGCGAGGCATGGGTATGCCGTTGCTCAGACTGACCACGACCGGGCGGAGCAGCGGCGCGCCGCGTTCGGTCCTGCTGCTCTACCTGGACGACGCGCGCGGTCCGATTGTGATCGCCTCGGCGGCCGGGGCCGACGACGATCCGCAATGGTGGAAGAACCTGCAGGCCAATTCGAATGCGACGCTGCAGAGCGCGCAGCACGGCACGATCGCGGTGACGGCCAGCGAACTCGACGGCGACGACCGGGAGCAAACCTGGCAACGGCTGGTCTCCGAGCGTCCGGTGTACGGTCGTTACCAGCAGCAGACCGAACGGCGGATTCCGCTTGTGGCCCTGAGCCCGGCCGAGTGAGGCCTGCTGGTACGCTTGTCATAACTGAAGAACGAAGCTGCGCCGCCGGCGCAAGATTGTAGTTGCGCCCCAGGCGCATAGTGTGGTGGACCGTTTGAGTTTCTTTCGGCGTCTGATCAGCAAACCGGGTGCGACCCAGAGCGCCGAACCTGCACGCCCCCCCTCCCCTCCCCAGGCACCCGCTCGTCGAGCCACGGCTGCGAATGGCGCTGCCCCGGCCGACGCTCGGCCACGTCGACGGCGACGCAAGCGCAAGCCTCGCGGTGCGGCGGCGCAATCGTCGAGTCCAGCCAGATCCAACGATCAGGCCGCGCCGCACGCGGCTCCGTCTCGGAGCGGGGAGCAGCCGCCGTCTCGATCGGGCCGTCGCCGCAATCGTCGTCGGCGTTCGGGTGGCGGCGGTCCGCCGGCCCCGCAGAGCGCGACGCAGAAGGCGCTGCTCTCGGGCGGCTACAAGCTGCCGGCGCTGGACGAGCTCGATCGGGTGTCGGCCGACGACTGGTCGCCGGCGTTTTCATCGCTGGGTCTCTCGGATCGAATGCTCTCGGCGCTGACGGCGCTCAAGTTTGAGGAACCGACGCCGATCCAGGCGCAATCGATCCCGCTGCTGATGGATGGGCACGACGTGGTCGGCCAGGCGCAGACCGGCACCGGCAAGACCGTCGCTTTCGGACTACCGGCGGTCGAGATCTGCGATCCGGATCTGGGCGAATGCCAGGCGATTGTGCTCACGCCGACGCGGGAGCTGGCGCAGCAGGTTGGATCGGTGCTGGACTTCTTTGCCCGGGCCGCCGGGCTTGAGGCGACCGTGTTGATGGGCGGCCGGCGGCTGTCGGACGACTTCGCCAATCTTGAGCGTCGGCCGCAGATCGTGGTCGGCACGCCGGGTCGGATCATCGACCACCTCGAGCGGCGCACGCTGCGGCTCAACCGGGTGCGCATGGCGGTGCTCGACGAGGCCGACCGGATGCTCGACATCGGGTTTTACCCCGACATGCGCCGCATCCTGCGTCGCAGCCCGGACGACCGCCAGACGGCGCTTTTCTCGGCAACGATCCCGACGCCGATCAAGTCGCTGATTCACCAGTTCATGCACGAGCCCGAGCACGTCCATATCGCGCCCGAGGTCGCCACGGCTGAGGGCATCTACCAGCGCTACTACGAGGTCGCCGACCGCGACAAGATTCGGGCGGTGGAGGAGCTGTTGCCCGAGTTGTCGGGGCGCACGCTGGTCTTCTGCAACATGAAGGTGACGGTTGATCGGCTTGTGCGGCGGTTGCTTGATCGCGGCCTCAACGCCGACGCGATCCACGGCGATCGGGATCAGCGCAAGCGGGATCGGGTGATGGGGCAGTTCCGGTCGGGCGACTTGCAGTTCCTGATTGCGACGGATGTCGCGGCGCGGGGTCTCGATATTCCCGACGTGCAGCACGTCGTGAATTTCGACCTGCCGCAGACGGCCGAGGACTATGTGCACCGGGTCGGTCGGACCGGCCGCGCCGGAGCCGAGGGCTCCGCGATCTCATTCGTTGGAGAGTGGGATTTCGATCAGTTGGAGAAGATCCTGAAGCTGGTCGGTGACGATCTGCAGCGGGGCGAGCTGGAGCTGTACTCGTCGGGCTAGTGGATGTGCCAGCCCGAGTTCTGCCACATGCGCCGAGCTTCGCTGTGGATGTTCGGACGCGCTGCGATGAGCCCTTTGACCGACGGCTCGGCCTGGTTGAATTGGAGCGGCTTGCCGTCGATGTCGGTGACGGTCGCGCCCGCCGCGGCCAGCAGAGCGGCGCCGGCTGCGAGATCCCATTCGCTGCGGCGGCCCGGCGTGAAGACGAGGCAGCCCTTGCCGGTCGCGAGCAGGGCCATGCGGTAGGCGATGGAGCCGACGGGCATCACCTTCGTCCCGTCGGGAACGGGCGGCAGGTCGCCGTAATGCCACTCGCCGCGTCCGACCAGCATGTAGCTGTCGGAGAGGGCCGCAGCATCCTCCAGAACGAAGCGGTCGTCTACGGAGTGGACCGTGGCGGCGTACATCTCGTCGGCGTCGGGGTTGTAGACGACGCCGAGGACGGGCTCGCCGTTGTAGGCGAGGGCGATCGAGATCGCGTACTCGGGCACTCCCTGGAGGAACTCGCGGGTGCCGTCGAGCGGGTCGACGATCCACACACGCCGATGCAGCAAACGCTCGCGGTCGTCATGCGCCTCCTCGGACAGCCAGGCGTCGTCGGGGAATGCGCCGAGGAGCGTCACGCGCAGTGCGTTGTCGACCTCGACATCGGCTTCGGAGACGACCTCGTAGCTGAACCCGCGTCCGCTCCAGTGCTGGCGGTCGCTGCTCTGCTTCCAGCCATAGCGGGCGCCCGATTCGCGGTAGCGCTGCAGGATCTCGCCGCCGCGTCGCGCGGCTTCCTGGGCGGCTTCGAGTTCCGCGGTCAGATCGAGCGTTGGCGTATCGATCAGAAGCCCGCCTGCTTGTCGACCTCGCCGACGAGTTCTCTGTTGCCCCGGTAGCGGCGCAGGTTTTCGCAGAAGCGCTCGAGGTTGCGGCCGGCTCGGAGTTGCGAAGCGCCGGCGGTGTGCGGCGTCATGACGATGTTGTCGATGTCGAAGACTCGGTGGTCACTGGGCAGCGGTTCGCCCTCGACGACATCGAGCGCGGCTCCGCGCAGGTGTCCGGACTCGACGGCGTCGATGAGCGCTTCGAGTTCGATGATCTCGCCTCGGGTGACGTTGACGATGACCGCGCCCGGCTTCATTTTGACGAAGGTGTCGGCGTTGAACAGGTGGCGGGTCTCGGCGGTCAGCGGGGTGCAGACGGCGACGACGTCGGACTTCTCGAGCAGGGTGTCGAGCTGGTTCATGTGTCCGACGACGGGGACGATCGGCGTGCCGCGCACGGCGATGGCGTCGACGGCGCGTACGTTCATGCCGAAGCCGTTGGCGCGCTCGGAGATGGCGCGTCCGGTGCCGCCGAATCCGACGATGCCCATGGTGAGGCCGGAGAGTTCGAAGGCGGCTCGTCGCATCGGGACGCGGCCGCTCCAGGCTTCGCCCTTGAGGGTCATGGCGGGCTTGAGCGAGCGGGCGAGCGCGAGGAGGAGCGCGAAGGCGTGGTCGGCGAGGTGCGGTCCGACGAGGCCTTTTTCTCCGGTCAGGGGGATGTCGGCGTTCTTGAAGTCGTCGAACAGGTAGCCGTCGACACCCGAGGCGGTGGCGTGGACCCACTTGAGCTGTTTGGCCTCGGCGAACAGCTCGGGGGTGAGATAGCCGAGCAGGACTTCGGCGTCGGCGATAATCTCGATGGCGTCCTCGCGGTTGTTGGCGACGACGACATCGGCCTCGGGTCCGGCGGCGGCGCGGATCGTGTCGAGTTGCGCCTCGCTGACCTCGGGCAGCGTGAGTCCGGGCATGACGAGTACGCGCATGGTGGTCTTCGCTCCAGTGTCCGGTTTGAGGCGCGCCGGTTGCGTGCCAGCTGAGTGCCGGTTGAGTGTCGGGCGGGCGCCACCGGTCAGGGTAACACCGGCTGCCATCGGTCAAGTCCCGCGTAGACTGGCTCGCGAGCGCGATTTCGCACGTGAGGAGCAAGTATGGCTGAGGTGCAGTTCGGGGCGCAGGTTTCGGCGTATCTGACGTCGTGGGACGAGATTCGATCGGTGGCGCAGACGATGGATGCGGGCCGCTACGACTCGATCTGGTTCGCCGACCACTTCGTGCCGCCGAACCGCGGCAAAGAGGTGGAGGGGCGTGAGGCGTTCGAGGCGTTCTCGCTGGCGGCGGCGGTCGCGGTGGCGACGGAGACGCTGCGGATCGGTCACCTGGTGCTGGGCAATACGTACCGGAATCCGGGTCTGGTGGCGAAGATCGCGGGGTCGGTCGACAACATCTCGCACGGACGCTTCACGCTGGGGATCGGCGCCTCGTGGTTCCTGCGCGAGCACCAAGCCTACGGCTGGGAGTTTCCACCGATGAAGGAGCGCCAGGATCGCTTCGAGGAAGCGTGCAAGATGCTGCGCAGCATCATCCACAACGACGGGGCCAGAGTTACATTCGATGGACAGTACTATTCCCTCGATGACGCGCCGTTGTCGCCGGGAAGTTACAACAGTCCGATTCCGATCCTGGTCGGCGGCACCGGTCCCAAGCGAACGTTAAGAACGCTCGCATTGTACGGTGACATTTTCAACCTTGACGGTTGGGCCGGGCGCGGGATGTCGGTGGAGTTACTGAAGGAGAAGGTTGACATCCTCCATGCGCATTGCGAGGACGTGGGCAGGGATCCATCGGAGATTAAAGTCACGGCGCTGATGCCGTGTCTATTGACGGATGATGAGTCGGCGGCGAAGGAGTGGGAGGATCGGATCGGTCCGGGCACGTTGAACGGATCGGCTGACAAGATCGTGCAGCGAATCGGTGAGTTTATCGACTTCGGAATCGATGAGATCATGTTCGGTCGGCGGGGCGAGAACGATCCTGAGTACTTCCAGCGTCTGGATGATGAAGTGATTGCTCAGTTCCGTTAGGACCGATGAGTAGCAGTAACTGGCGACTTGCACACCGAAAGGGAAAACGATGAAGTTTCGACGGATGGGTCGGACCGGTTTGCGTGTATCCGAGATCTGTCTCGGTACTATGACGTTTGGCTTTCAAACCGAGGCTGATGAGGCATTTCGGATCATGGACGCGGCGTTCGACGGCGGGGTGAACTTTATCGACACGGCGGATGTCTACCCGCTGGGTTCGGATGATGTCGGTACCACCGAGTCGGTCGTCGGCCGTTGGTTGGCCGGACGGCCTCGTGATCAGGTTGTGTTGGCGACCAAGTGCGTTGGTGCGATGGGCCCGTCGCCGAACCAGAGGGGCGCGTCGCGGCAGCACATCCTCTCGGCGGTGGATGAGTCGCTGCGGCGGCTGGGCACCGACTACATCGATCTGTACCAGTTGCACTCGCCCGATTGGTCGGTGCCAATCGAGGAGACGATGCAGGCGCTCGACGACCTTGTGCGCTGGGGCAAGGTTCGCTACGTCGGTTCGTCGAACTACCGCGCCTGGCAACTGGCTCTGGCGCTGGGCGCGTCGGACCGGGCCGGCATTACGCGATTCGACTGTGACCAGCCGCGCTACAACATTCTCTGGCGCGACATCGAGTCCGACCTGCTGCCGCTCTGCCGCGACCAAGGCGTCGGGATCATCGCGTACAACCCGCTGGCCGGAGGCTTCCTGACCGGCAAGTACCGGAACACCGAAGACCTGCGCGACGACACGCGCTTCACGCTCGGCAGCGCCGGCCCGCGCTATCGGGCGCGCTACTGGGACGAGATCCAGTTCGAGCAAGTGGCCCGGCTGCAGACTTACTTCGCTGATCGTGATGTCAGTATCACTCACGCGGCGATCGCCTGGGTGCTGGCGCAGGAGGGGATAACATCGGCGATTGTCGGTGCGTCGAGGGCGGAGCAGATCGTGGATTCGTTGAGGTACTCGGAGATTGAGTTGACTGAGGAGGATCTGAAGTTCTGTGATCGGGCGTGGTACGAGATTCCTCGGCCGACGGACCCTGAAGTGGCTATGAGGTGAATGCAGTGGCTTGACATCGCCTGAGTGACCAGAGAGAATGTTCAGGACAAGCGGTGATGTCCCTGCCTTCTACTGCGGGGATGCGGCTTCGGCCCACCGCTTGTCTTTTGTTTTGCCTTCAGATCACCGGAAATGGTGATGTATCTCCTATATCTAGACGAATCTGAGTCGAAGTCACATCGCCACTTTGTGATTGGTGGGTTCGCGGTACATGAACAGAATGCGCGTCCTCTTGCCGAACGCGCAGAGGCGCTGTCTCGGTCCCTGGCAGATCACGTAGCTGGACGCGAGCTGCATGCGCAGCACATTCGCGCCGGCAAGGGACCATGGAGGAGGATCTCAAAGACCGAGAGAGCGGAGACAGCTCGTCGGATTTCCGAACTGTTGACAACGCCATTGCCATTTCGACCTGCAAACGCACGGAGGGAAACGCCGACGCTGTTTGCGGTGGTGCTGGATCGCCAGTCGCAGGCGGGGATAGACCCGATTGAACGTACGCATTAAGAGTTCTTCAAACGGTGCGATGGTATGCTCGGGCGCCTAGCCAGTTCTGGAGAGTTTCATAGATGTGTGGCCATTGCCGACAAGAGCAAGAATGAGCGACAGATTCAGAATCTAATGAATGTTTGGAGAACCACCGGCACAACTACAGGAGCCGCTATCGGTCCAATGCGTAGCTATGCCGAAGTGCCGACATTCGCTGACAGCGAGGCTAGTCGCTTGCTACAACTTGCAGATTTCGTAGCTTACTGGGTAATGCGAGCCTATGAAGACGAAGACGACAACATCTTGCGGCTGCTCGTTCCGTCGTTCGACTCATCCGGCGGCGTGTTGCACGGGTTAGTACATCTCGTGAGCGGTCACGCTTACTGTCGATGTGTTGCATGTAAGTCACGGCGCTAAAGCCACACTGGGTCGTGGGAGCCTGGCTTTACTGTGCTTGCCCACTTTGGAGTGAAGTCGCTGAAGTTGATGGGGAAGGTTAGGCGGGTGAGGGTTCCGTAGTCGGAGTCGACGTCTTCGCTGTACTGGTCGGCCAGGCGGTAGCCCTCGTCGGGATCGGCGTCCTCTATCTGGTGGGGGGTTCCCAGTCGGAGGAACCAGGCGGCGGTCTGGCCCAGTGCGACCCGGACGTGCCAACTTCCACCCTCGATGGAACGCCTTCGTAGCGCTTCGAGGGCTCCGTAGGCGCCCCAATAGCCGGTTCCGTAGTCGTTGAGGGCGATAGCGGGGCCGACGCCCATCATGCTGGACATGTCCTTCTGCTGGACGTGATGAATGCCCGATGCGGCCTGTACGTTGCCGTCGAAGCCGCGCTTCTCCTGCCAGGGACCGAACTGACCGTAGGCGTTTTCGGAGATGTAGATGATTCCGGGGCAACGCTCGGCCAGGGCCTCCGGGCTGAGTCCTCGGCGAGCCAGCGACTTGGCGCGATACGACTGGCTGAAGATGTCGGCATCTTTAAGCAGATTCCAGAGAGTGTCGCGCCCGACCGCGGTGTCGAAATCGACGTGGGCGCGACGCTTGCCGTGTCCGGTATCGGCTTGCGCCGCCTGCATGTCGGCGACGTCGGGCGCGCCGATGTGCAGCGCATCGGCGCCGAGAGCCGCGAGCGTGCGTGAGATGGTTGGTCCCGCGAGGACCTTCGTGTTGTCGATTACGCGGACGCCGTTGAGTGGCAGTTCGCCGCCCGGGACTGGCTTCGGAGGGGCGTCGCCAATGCGCTCGATGATGACAGCGGGGGAGTCGGCCAGCAGCTTGCCCTGCGGGTGGGCGTTCCACTCTTCCGGCGACTTGACGACGACGCCGGGTAGCTGGGCCTCGTTCAGTCGGGCTTCCATCTCGTGGGCGTCGTGCGCGGCGACGTGCTCAGCGGTGTTGTCGTACGTGCAGCCGAGGACTTCCAGGGTGCGTTCGGCGATGTGCGGGAATCCGCTCAACAGGTACAGATAGCGACCGTCGCGTGTGGGGAAGATTCCCTGTCCGGGCGCCATCGAGTCGGGCATTGACTCCAACGCGTTCTGACCGTTGATCTTCAGCACCCACATCGAGGAGATGCCGACTGCGGCCTGGCCCATGTTGATCTCGGCGGTCTGGCGTTGGCCGGTCTGCTGGTAGCGGATGTCGTCGACGACGCCGGCGATGTTGCCCAGGATTGACGCGACTCCCGAGGCGAGACGAAGCGGCGACGGATAGATGGGATCGCCGTCGCCGACGAAGCGGATGTCGGAGGTGGTGGGCTCGACGCCTGCTGCTCGAGTGATGGCTTCGAAATCGGCGCGTTCGAGGGACATGGTCTGCTCCCGCCTCACTTGATGGTCGCGGGTCAGGCTAGCGAGTTGTGGTTCGGCGGAGTCGGCCATCGGGTGGTCACCGAGACTCGTCCGCCACGGGACCCTCACCCTATCCCTCTCCTAGGGGGAGAGGGGACCGGAACAGGCACTAGCCGCAGGTCTCATCTAGGGAACTGTCGCGAAGCGACTGAGGGGGCACGCCCGCATGGCCAAGAGCTACAGCCACACGGGTTCGTGCGTCCCGGGCTTCACCGTTCGGCCCCATTTGGGTGTGATCTCGCTGAAGTGGACGGGGAAGCTGAGACGGGTCAGGGTGCCGTAGTCCGAGTCCACTTCCTCGCTGAATTGCTCTGCGAGGCGGTAGGCCTCATTCGGGTCGGCGTCCGACCTTTGGTGCGGCGCGCCCAGTCTCAGAAACCATGCGGCGGTCTGGCCGAGCGCCACCTTGACGTGCCAGCTTCCTCCCTCGATTGCCCGGCGTCGGAGCGCCTCCAGCACGCCGTACGCGCCCCAGTAGCCGGTGCCGTAGTCGTTGAATGCCGTCGGCATGCCGTGCACGAACTGCCGAGTCGGGTCGTCGTGCGTGATGTGGTGCAACCCGCAGGCGGCCTGGACGGTGTGGTCGTAGCCGCGCTTCTCGCGCCAGGGTCCGAACTGCCCGAACGCGTTCTCGGAGACGTAGATGATTCCCGGCCGCCGTTCCGCCAACGCGCCAGGGCTGAGCCCGCGGCGGTCGAGCGATCGCGCGCGGTACGACTGGCTGAAGACGTCGGCCCCGTCGATCAGGCTCCACATCGCTTCCGTGCCCTCAGCGGTCTCGAGATCGATGTAGGCCCGCCGCTTGCCGTGGCCGGTATCGGCCTGCGACGACACTCCGTCCGGGACGTGCGGAGAGCCCACATGCAGCACGTCGGCGCCGAGCGCCGCGAGTGTCCGCCCGTTGACGGGACCGGCCAGGATCCGCGTGTTGTCGAGCACACGGACTCCATTCAGCGGTAACTCGCCGCCGGGTACTGGTGTTGGCGGCGCGTCGCCGATTTTCTCGATGATCACGGTGGGCGAATCGGCCAGCAGCGTGCCTTGCGGATGCGCGTTCCACTCCTCCGGAGTTCTAACCATGACGCCGGAAAGCTGGGCCTGCAGGAGCTTGTCTTCCAGGTCGGCGGCATCGTGCGCGGCAACGTGCCCGGCGAGCTCGTCGACCGTGCAGTTCAGCACGTCCAGCGTCCGTTCGATCAGATGCGGGAAGCTGCTGAGCAGGTAGGGGTAGCGACCGTCGCGGGTTGGGAAGATGCCGTCTCCCGGAGGGAACCCGCTGCCTGCGGGCTGGTATGCGAGCTCGCCGTCGATCTTCAGCGTCCACAGCGAGGAGACGCCGACGACGGCCTGTCCGAGATTGATCTCGGTCGTCTGATGCCGGCCGGTTTGCCGGTGGCGGATCGCGTCGACCGCGCCGGCGATGTTGCCCAGAATGGTCGCGATCCCGGAGGCGAGACGCAGCGGCGACGGGTAGATCGGGTCGCCGCCGCCGGTGAACTGGATCTTGGAATGGGTCGGTTCGATGCCTGCGGCTCGGCTGATGGCATCGAAGTCGGTGCGGTCCATGCCGATCTCACTCTCTGCGGGTCGCGATGCAGGCTAGCGACTGGTTCTCCATATGCTGGCCGACAGAATGCGCTGGGTCAGGAGCGGTCGATGGGCGTCGACAGAGGGAGACGAGATGATGACCCGCTGTGGCGGCTGGCGGGAAGCGCCGGGATCAGCAGACGACGCTTTCTGAGTCTGCTGCTGGCCGGTGGCGCGGCCGCGGTGCTGGCCGCCTGCGGGGATGAGATCCCTGAGTGGCCGGCTGATGCCCAACGGGCCCAAACCGCAGAGCCTCCGCTGCTGTTCAAGGATTCGACGCGGTTCATCGACCACGGTCAGGCGGGGCTGGAATCGCGGCTTGAGCTGCAGTCCGGGCCGACGACGCCGAACGAGCTGTTCTTCGTGCGCAACAACTCTCGAAGCGTGGAAATTAAAGTGGCTGAGTGGTCTCTGCAAATCGAGGGCGACGCGGTTGATGACGCGATCGGGCTGAGCTTCGAAGACATCTTGCGGTTGCCGCAACGCACGATGACTTCATACCTGGAATGCGCAGGCAACCATCGGGTCATGTTCGACCTGCTGCAGGGCCGCGCGGCGAAGGGGACGCAGTGGGGTCGAGGGGCGATCGGCAATGCCGAGTGGGCGGGAGTCTCGCTGGCCGATGTGCTGACGCTGGCCGGCGTGTCTGACGACGCGGTCAGCGTGTTGCTGATTGGGCTGGATCGTGAGTCGCCTGAGGGTGGATTCCGGCGCGCGATGCCGATTGAGAAGGCGATGCACCCGGACACCTTGCTGGTGCATCGGATGAACGGAGCGCCGCTGCCCAGGGATCACGGATTTCCGTTGCGGGCGATCGTGCCGGGCTGGGTGGGATCGTCGCAGATCAAGTGGGTGGGTCGGATCGTGGTCTCGCGCGAAGCGCAATGGACACGCAACAACACGACGTCGTACGTGCTGATCGGCGACGACTACGAGTCGCAGGGTGAGGCAGAAGGCCGGGTCGTCACGGTGCAGTCGATCAAGAGCGCGCTGGCTCTGCCGTGGCCGGCTGAATTGAGCGCCGATTCGCGCCGGCTTGAGGGTTACGCGCACTCGCCGCGCGGCGAGATTGAATCGGTGCAGTGGAGCGACGACGGTGGCGCCACTTGGCGCCTTGCGAGTCTGACGGATCGGCAGGTGGACTACGGCTGGGCCCAATTTCACTTCACATGGGAGGGGTCTGTGGGCGAACACACGATCATGACTCGGGCGACTGACGTAGAGGGCCACACGCAGCCTGATTCGGTGCCGTTCAACGAGAAGGGCTACCTGTTCAATCAGCCGTTGCCGCATCCGATTTCGGTGAGCTGAAGGCGGCTCGGCTGCGTTAGCCTTGCGCGAACTGAGATTTCTGGGAGGGAATGCGATGCGCGCTGCTGTACTTGAGGCTCCGAACACGCCGCTGTTGATCAAGGATCTGGTCCAGGACGAACCGCACTACGGCGAAGTCCTGGTGAAGATGGACGCAGCGGGCATCTGCGCCTCGGACCACCACATCATGGAGGGCACTGCGGCGTTCCCGCTGCCCTCAGTGCTCGGCCATGAGGGCGCGGGCACGATCGAGGCGGTTGGTCCCGGTGTGACCGAACTCAAGCCCGGCGACCGCTGCATCCTCTCGTTTGTGACCCCGTGTGGTCAGTGCCCGACCTGCCGCCGGGGACAACCGCAGCTCTGCGATCTGCACCAGGCGACCGGATCGCGGCTGCTCGACGGCACCGTGCGTCTGCACGACGACGCGGGCCGTGAGATTTATCAGATGGGCAAACTCGGGGTCTTCGGCGAGCACGTCGTGACTGCGCAACAGGCCTGTTTCCCGATTCCCGATCAGGTGCCGATGGAAGTGGCGGCGCTGATCGGATGCTCGGTGACGACGGGGGTCGGTGCGGTGATCAACCAGCCGACTGCGCGGGCCGGGATGATCGTTGCCGTGATCGGCGCCGGCGGCGTGGGACTGAACGCGATCCAGGGCGCGAAGATGCTGAATGCGAGCAAGATCATTGCCGTCGACATCCATGATCACAAGCTGGAGTTCGCGCGTCGATTCGGGGCGACGGACACGGTTAATGCGCGCAACGTGAACGCGGCGGCCGCGGTGGTAGAGCTCTCGAATGGCGGCGTCGACTTTGCCTTTGACACGTTTGGCTCCGATGTGACGGCCAACCAGGTCTTTGAGTCGCTGGGCAAAGGCGGGACCGGCGTGATCGTCGGGCTGGCGCCGACCGAGACCGTGGGTTCGTTCGACCTGGTCGACATGGTGCGTAAGCAGAAGACGATGGTTGGCTCGTACTACGGCTCAGCGTCGCCGCATCGGACGTTTGAAGTGCTGGTCGACGCGTATGTCAGCGGGCGGATCGAGGTGGATCACATCGTGCAGCGCAAGTACGCGCTGGACGAGATCAATGAGGCGTTCCAGGCGCTCGAGCGCGGTGAGGACGGCCGGGGCGTGATTGTCTACGACTAGGGCTGCTACTCCAGTGTGGCGATGTGCTGGCTTTTGACGAGGTCCCAGTCGATCTCGTAGCCGAGGCCGGGGTTGGCTGGGGCTGAGACGGTGCCTCCGGACATGTCGATGTCTTCGACGAGGCCGTAGAGGAAGCCTCCGGTGCTGGGGAAGTACTCGAAGAACTCGCAGTTGGGCACGGCCATCGTGACGTGCAGGTTGGCGACGTTGTTGAGGCTGTTGCCGCCGTGGTGGATTTCGCACTTCATCTGGAAGCCCTCGGCCAGGTGGCAGAGGCGGACCAATGGCGTGATCCCGCCGGTCACGGCGACGTCGCCGCGGAGGATGTCGGTGGCGTACTGGGTGATCCACTGAGTCATGCCGTAGTAGCGGCCGGGCGCGTACTCGGTTGACATGATCGGGATGTCGAGCTTCTGATGCAGCTTGACGTAGCTGTAGAGGTCCTCCTCGATCAGCGGATCCTCGTACCAGTAGAAGTCGAGGTCCTCGATTGCGCGGCCGACGCGGACGGCGTCCTCGTACTGGTAGGACCACATGCTGTCGAGCATCAGGATCATGTCGTCGCCGACGGCCTCGCGGACGGCCTGGCAGATCTTGATGTCGGCCTTGGGCTCGCCGTGGGGGTGGAGCTTGTGCGCGATCCAGCCGTCGGCCTGGAACTCGAGGGCTTCCTGGACGTACTCCTCGGGCGATTCCCACCAGGCGGTGGAGGAGTAGATCGGGACCTCGTCCTTGCAGGTGCCGAGCAGGCGGTGGATCGGCTGACCGGCGAGCTTGCCGTTGATGTCCCAGAGCGCGATGTCGATTGCGCCGATGGCGGCGGTCGAGACGGCTCGGTTCTGCTTGTAGCAGTCGGCCCAGATGCGGCCGATGTCCTGCGGATTCTTGCCGATGACGCGCGGCTTGAGCACGTCGATCAGCACCTGGGCGTGATGCTGGGGTCGCGAGAGGAAGGCGTTGCCGGTGACGCCGGCGTCGGTCTCGATGCTGAGCACGGAGAGCTGGTTGGCTCCGCCGAAGCGCATGCCTGAGCCGACGCGCCAGTTGGGGGTTTCCCAGTTGAAGACGTCGATCTTGAGGTCGGTGATGGTGGTCATATGGGGGATCCTTAGCGGCCGCGGAAGTGCGCGGGGCGTTTTTCGAGGAAGCTGTCGATTCCTTCCTGGCGGTCTTCGGAGTCTCCGGTGACTCCGAGGCCCCAGGCTTCTCGTTCGACTTGCATGTCGAAGGTGGTGGCCTGGTTGTTGACGAGGCGCTTGGTGAGTTCGATGGCGAGGGAGGGGCCTCGGGCGATCTTTTCGGCGAGGGCGATGGCTTCCTCGACGAGGGACTCGGGGTCGAGGGTTCGGTTGGTGAGGCCGTAGCGCTCGGCCTCGGCGGCGTGGATGGGCTCTCCGGTGTACATGAACTCGAGCGCGCGGCCCTTGCCCAGCATTTGCGGGAGGTAGTAGGTGCTGCCGGTGTCGGGGGTGATGGCGCGGTGGACGAAGGCGGAGATGAAGCGGGCGTTGGTCGAGGCGAGGCGGATGTCGCAGGCGAGGGCGAGCGACATGCCGGCTCCGGCGGCGGCTCCGTTGACGGCGGCGACGATCGGCTTGGGGTAGTCGTTGAGCGTGGAGAAGAGGACGCCGTAGTGGCCGATCGGGGCTTCCTTGTGCCGCCGGTAGCCGCTCGCTTCATCGAGCTCGTCGGAGAGCTGGCGCATCGCTGCGCCGCCGGAGACGTCGGCGCCGGCGCAGAAGCCTCGGCCCGCACCGGTGATGACCATGGCCTTGACGTTGTCGTCGTGGCGGGTGGACTCGAGCACGTCGAGCAGGTCGAAGACGAGCTGGGGGCCCATGGCGTTCATCTTCTCGGGGCGGTTGAGGGTGACGATGGCGACGTGGTTCTCGATGTCGAGGGTGAGGTCCTGGTAGGGCATTGGGTCTCCTTGGGGTTTGGGGGACATGGTATTGGGTGGGTGGGGCTCACCCCGGCGGGGGGGGGGGGGGGGGGCGGGCCCGCGCGCCCCCCCCCGCGGGGGCGGCGGCGGCGGGGGGGGGGTGGGTGGGGGTGGGTGGGGGGGGGCTGAACCGCAA
>JAPPJZ010000074.1 GCA_028874365.1 Chloroflexota bacterium
TGCTGGTTTTTCGGCCTCTGGCACGTGCTCAGCTGATTGGCTCGCATGTCTCGCCTGCCCCGCTCACGCTGCCTGATGGGTCTGGGCATCGCGCTCGTGGTCACTGGCGTCGTGTTGATCCACAGCATCGGACCGTTGCTGATCCTCGCCGGCCTCGGCGCACTGGCGGGCGGCGTCGGCCTGGCCAGGCGAGGCGGTCGGTGAAACCGAGACCCTCGGGATCCGACCTCGCCCGACGCGCCGGCACCTGGCGCGCCATCAAGTCGGCTGCGGCGCTCGATGCAACACGTGAGTGCGCTCCTATGCTGAAACAGCCCTGCCGCCGACCGCGGGCTCAGCGCTCGACAGCCATGGAGCAACCGATGTCGTCGCTGAAAGGATCAACCCCATGGCCGACTCGTTCGCCGATCAACTGCGCGCCCAGCTCGATGGCATCCAGGCGGAGCTTGAGCGGCTCGACGCGAAGCGCCGGCTGATCGAGCAGCTGCTGAGCCTGGAGTCCGGGTCCGCCGCAGCGACCGCATCGTCCGCCGACAGTCCGCCGGCGCGGCACCGGTCCCGGCGATCGGCGCCCTCGGTCAAGCGTCCGCGGCTGCCGCGCGGACTGATCACGGGCAAGATCCGTGAGTTCCTCGGAGCGCAGCGCGAACCGGTGCACGCGACCGCGATCCTGGCCTACCTGGAGCAGCACGAGGCCGCGCCGCGCTCGGTCAAGCCGATGGCGTCGCTGCAGAACACGCTGCAGCGGCTCAAGGAACAGGGCGAGATCGAGAACGCCGGCCGCAACCACTGGCGGCTGCGCCCAGCAGAGACTGCACAGCCATCTGCAGCGAATCCGCCCCCAGCATCCACGCCATCCGAGGCCGGAACGCCCGCCCCGGCTGCTCCGCATCCCATCTCCGGACCGCCAGTGGTCACTTCGACCACGACGTTCGGCACGCGCACAGGCTCAAGTGAGTGATAGCGGAGACGGCAAGCGAGGCATCGATCGGCGCGATGCCGCGTCGCCAGCGCGTGTCCGGCTCGGCCCGCCGGGCAGCAACGGCTCGCGCCGCTTGCACCGCCGGCAAGCAGGGAATGCGCCGATCTCGGTAACGAGTGCGACCTGTCCCGCTGCGCGAATCGGCTTCCGCGCCGACCGGCGGCCAGGGCGTTTCTGCCTATCGGACTCCCGGTTCGTCCAACACCAGCGGTTGCGAGACATGGCAGCCCTCGCACCAGCACCAGTCGCGCAGGGCACCTGAGCCGGTTAGCGGTCAACGCGCTTCAGCGTCAGCTCGTGCCGCTCGTGCCCCCAGCGAGCGAGCTGGCGCCGCGCCTCGCGGTCCAACTCCTGCAGCCCGCGCTCGTTGCCGGCAAGCTTGGGCCGGACCCGCTCAAGCGCGCCTGCCAACGGCGCCGTCATACTCACCCGCGCCCGCCACTCCTCCGCCGATGTATGGTTAACAGACCCTGGCTATCGACACCCGGATATCGACAGAGCCCCTTAGGTTGTCAACAGCAAGCGCCCGGTGCAGCGAAGATGCGGAACAGAATCCGTCCGGCGACCGTGATTGCGACCGATAGACGACACGCACGGGCATCTGCGTTTTCGGTGCTCTTGGTGGTGTTGACGGTTGCAGCTTGCCGCGAGCCCAGCACCAGCACCGGCTCGGCCACACAACAGGCTGCCCAACGACAGCAGCAACAGGAAGCGCCCGACGCGCCTCAGTTTCCCGCACTCAACGCGCCGCCGGCGGATGTGGACGGGCTTCAGACTTACGAGATCGTGGCGATGCTGATGCGTCTCCCTTCCGGTGAGTCGGCGTGCGACGATTCGCGGCCCGTGGTGGTGGAACACATGGAGGCGGACGCCCCTGGGGAGTACGTCAGGATCCCGGCGGACTTGAGCCTGGACGAGACGGTCCCGGTGGCGCTGCTGACAGCGCTTGAAGCGCACGGCCTGCCGTTCACGGCCTACAAGTTCCGTTGGATCGAGGAATGGCGGATTGTGATGTTCGCGCCGCCCCGTGGCGCCTGGGACGGAACTGCAGAGAGTCCATTAGTGATCGAACTCGGCCTCAGCCGGGTCAGCGAGCGAGAGCTGACGGGGGATGAGACCGGCGCTCGAGAGACGCAAGAGTTTCTGTGGTCCGTGAACAGCGCGGCATCCATGATTGGCTGCGTACCCGCGCCGCGAAGCGTCACCTTCGAGTAGGCATAGGTGACACTGCTGACCGCTCGCCGATCGCGGATTCCGAGATACTGGACCTGGGCCGCGAAAGTAGAACCTCACCGGCCATGAGTGAGCGGGCTTGAATCGTGCGCAACGGCAGGCTCTGGTTGGTTGGGGTGATCGCGCTCTTCGTCGGCTTCTGGTTGCTTCGAGGCGTGCTCAGCAGTCCGGACGGTTCGCCGAGCGAGTCGGGCGAGCCGGCGAGACGATCCGTGTTGGCTGCGGAGGAAGTCGAGGCGCAGGAGCTGGTCGTCGAGTTGGTCGAGCCTCCGTCCTCGGCGGGAACGATCTCGCCAACTGGGCTCCTGCGGCGCATGTACTCCTCGCTCTGGATGGCCAATGGGTTCTGCTGGGAAGAGGCTGAGGCGGCATACGACGCCGCATCGCCGAAGGTCGATACCGGACTCGACCCCGGTGGTGATCCGCCGGCCGATCTGCTGGAGTTCTTCGAGGGCCGGGGCGAGAGCTACGACGACTACGCCTACCACTGGTTCAACCGCAATCAGCTGCTGTTCATGCACCAGGAGATGGTCGTCACTGAAGGAGGACGAAGCGGACCCAGCGCAGGCGTCTTGAGAATCGTGCGCCGCGAAGGCCCCGACAGTCAGCAGTTTTGGGAGACGTACGATGCTGCGGCGGTGTACCCGTGCGACTAGTGGCGGGCCGATGGCAGCCGGTTCGAGCGGCTCGCCCGGTCGATCGAGCCGTTGTCGGCGCCAAGCAGCGCGGATCTTGCCCGGGGTGGGGACTGGGAACCACGTTCAAGCAAGGCAGCGACCACCACCAAGTGGTCTGGGCGTGGACCGATCTACGGGCCGAGATCACGAGCGATCGAAACAGGCACAGCGACCAGGCGTGTTGACGCGGGCGATTCGTCCGCTGCCCGGCACCTCGCGCGCCAACGCGAGCAACCACGTCCATGCCAACGGCGTACCTGGGCTGCGGACCAGTGCAGCTGGGTCCTACCGGACAGGAACGACCCTGACGGAATCGCTGCTCGGTTGGACTGGGCAAAACTGCTGCTCCTTGCCAATCAGTACAGTGAGCCGATGGACCTTCCAGCGATCGTCCGTCAGTTCCTTGGCCGGGTCGTCCGCCTTCGTCTTCGTACTGTGCTCTTGATCGCAGTGGCGCCGATCGCCGTGCTGTTTGTCTACGCCTTCGGACGCTCGTTGGACGAGTCTCTGGGTTACGACCTCACCGGTTCAGGTGCGGTTGTGCTGGACACGGTCATCGTCTGCTTGCCTGAGCACCGCCTCTTGATTCTGGCCGGCGCCCTGTTCGCCTACAGTTTCATTGGTGCGGCATTCTGGTTGGCCGCGCTGACTACATACGCCGCGGTCTCATCACTGCTCACCCTCCGGCGCCGACCGACCGGCGCCACGTCGAAACGCCCACGCAGCCTCGGGTTGCTGGTGATCATCGTCGGCATCGTCGTCGGTGCGCTCTGTGCCTGGCAGTTGGCGGAGTTGACTGTGTGGGGCGGCGGTGAGCCGTCTGCATTCCCTCCGCCCGGTGGATAGCATCGGTTGCCTGCGGAACCTCACACAGGCTGCGGCTGGTAACTCGCCAAGACCTATGGGCCACCAAAACGCAAGATCGCCAAGGTCTTTAGGCCACTTCGCCAGGCATCGAGCCATCTTGGTCTCCGGGATGGCGATCATCGCTGCCCCCTCTCGGATGCAGCGCTCATCGTCCTACCGTTAGCTGACCTGGACACACGTCTGACGATCTGGTCATGACCCTGGAGAACTGGGAACGAACCTGGCGATCCGGTCACGGACTTGGCGAGACGTGCTCCGTTCACAGAGGGCGCCACAAGGTGGTACGCGAGATACCGTACTTGGCCGTCCTCTGCTGGTACCCATGCGGCTACGCGCGGCCCCACAAGCAGTCTCGGACGGCTTCGCGCAACGCCGTCCTCTGCGGCCATAGCGAGATCCGCACTTCGCTCGCCCCTCTTGGTCAGTACAACTGCGTCTATCGCTACGCCGTACCGCCGTCGCCTGCCGCGTTCCATAGCGCAGTGCGCGCTCGCGCAGGTGGCGCCGGACCGCATCGTCCGACTCTGAGGTCTCCTGCCGCTCTTGCACGGAACTTCGATCCCTTTCTCCTATTGAACATCAGTTCGCGTGCGCCAGCCATCGGGCGACTCGAACATGGCGCGGCCGGCATGTTGGGTGGCCTCTGGAGCGATATCCTGTTGTTGACGACACACCGCAGCGGCGAGGACGCGACCATGACCCATACAAGGAGCGCCGACGAGATCGCCCGCCTCGGCGACGAAATCTATGAGCGCGACATCCGCCCACAGGTCGAGGCCGAGCACCACGGCGAGTACGTGGCCATCGACGTGGAGAGTGGCTGCTGGGGACTCTCCGATGATCTGCGGGGAGCTCGTGAACAGCTGCGCGCAACTCAGCCGGACGCAGCCGACGTGTGGCTGCTACGCGTGGGGCATCGAACGTTGCACCACATCGGCGGACGCCCGCTACGGCCGGCAGAGCGGTTGCAGTGATCAGCGGCGTTGTCACCGACAGTCTCGACGCGGTGATGCCCATCACTGTCCAGGGACCATCCGGGAGGGTGCGGACAATCGACGCGGTGCTTGATACCGGGTTTGGGGGATTTCTCACCCTGCCCCCATTGTTGATTGCCGACCTGGATCTGCCATTCGTCGGCCTGGGAAATGCCACCTTGGGCGACGGCAGTGAGGTCTCGTTTCCGTTCCATGATGTCGCTGTACTTTGGGACGGGGAGCAACGTTTCGGCTTCGCTGACGCTGCCGACACGACCCCGCTGGTCGGGATGCGTCTGCTGGAAGGCCATGACTTGCACATCGAAGTCGTCGACGGCGGCCGGGCGACCATTGAGCGGCGCGGCTGAGCCACGCATCACTACTTCTTGACAATCGGACGCCGACATAGACTGCGCCCATGCCGTCAACGCTCTCCGCCGCCGAGTTCGCCGCGAAATGGCGCGGCAACGCCCGCCGCGAGAGCGCCTCCTCCCAGGAACACTTCATCGACCTCTGCCGACTGCTCGGCGTTCCGACCCCCGCTGAAGCCGATCCCTCGGGCGAGTCCTACACCTTCGAGGCCGGTGCCGAGCGGCTGAGCACCGGCGGTCAGGGCTGGGCCGACGTGTGGAAGCTCGGACACTTCGGCTGGGAGTACAAGGGCGACCGTGCCGATCTCGCGGTCGCCTACCGACAGTTGCTCGACTACCGCGAGGACTTGGAAAACCCGCCCGCGCTGGTGGTCAGCGACATGGACCGCATCCAGGTCCACACCAACTTCACCAACACCCGACCACGCGTCCACGAGATCACGCTCGAAGACCTCGCCGAGGGCGGCGACCGGACCGCTGAGGCGCTGCGCGTCCTGCGGGCCGTCATGGTCCAACCGGAAGACTTACGCCCGCGCCAGACGCCGGACGAAGTCACCCAGGCCGCCGCCTCGCGCTTCGCCGACCTGGCGCGTTCGATGCAGGATCGCGGAAACGAGCCCGAACAGGTCGCCCATTTCCTCAATCGCGTGCTCTTCTGCCTGTTCGCCGAGGATGTCGGCCTGCTGCCGCGACGCCTGATGACCGACCTGGTCGAGTCATGCAGGGACGACCCCGCCGAGTTCACCAGTGGACTCGCCAATCTGTTTCGGCTGATGTCAGACCGCGAAGCCGGCCGACTCTTCGGTACCCAGCGCGTTGAGTGGTTCAACGGCGGACTGTTCGACGACGACTCCGTGCTGCCCTTCACCCGCGAGGAGCTGCGCACCGTCGCCGCCGCCTCCAGTCTCGACTGGTCGCAGGTCGAACCCGCCATCCTCGGCACCCTCTTCGAGCGCGGACTCGACCCGGCCAAGCGCGGACAGCTCGGCGCTCACTACACCGACCGCGAGAAGACCCTGATGGTCGTCGAGCCCGTCGTCATGACGCCGCTGCGCCGCGAGTTCACCGCAATGCAGGAGCGCGTTTCAGAGCTGATGAAGGATCGCCAGCCCAGCCCGCTCACCCGCGATGGCAAGCGACGGGCCAACCTGCCCAAATGGGAGCGGGACGCCGAGGCCGAGTGGCGCGCCTACCTCCAGCGCCTGCGCGACGTGCGCGTGCTCGACCCGGCCTGCGGCTCCGGCAACTTCCTCTACGTCACCCTGCGCCTGCTCAAGGACCTCGAACAGGAGGCCATCCGCTGGGGCGCCGAGCGACTGCGCATCACCGGCGAGTTCCCCCGCGTCGACCCGCACAACGTGCTCGGCATCGAGATCAACCCCTACGCCAAGGAACTCGCCGGCGTCGCCATCTGGATCGGCCACATCCAATGGATGCTCGACCACGGCTATGGCTTCCCCCGGGACCCAGTTCTCCAACCGCTCGACAACATCGAACTCCGGGACGCCATCCTCGCCTACGACGAAGACGGCAATCCTGTGCCGGCGATCTGGCCGGAGGCGGAGTTCATCGTCGGCAATCCGCCGTTCTTGGGCAAGGCGAAGCTCCGCGAGTCTCTGGGGGACGAGTATGTGGAAGCTCTCTTTAGGGCTTGGGGTTCGCAAGTTCCCAACAGCGCGGATCTGGTCTGTTACTGGCACGAACTCGCCCGGCAAGTCATTGCCGTTGGTTCGTCAAGACGCGCTGGGCTGCTGGCGACAAACAGTATCCGAGGCGGCGCGAATCGTGTGGTTCTCGAAGCGATCAAGGGCAGTGGTGAGTTGTTTCTGGCATGGTCGGACGAACCGTGGATTGTTGAAGGAGCGGCAGTTCGTGTCTCGATCGTCGCGCAAGACTCCGGAACGGAGACTGACCGAAGTCTCGATGGTAAGGCAGTGCCATTCATCAACTCTGATCTCACGACCGGAGCCGACCTAAGCACTGCACGGTCTCTCGATGAGGGTGCCAAGCTGTGTTTCGAGGGAGTCAAGAAGGCCGGATCTTTCGACATCGCCGGTGAGGCGGCAAGGGCGATGTTGATGCAGCCCTCGAATGTCAAGGGACGGCTGAACGCGGACGTCGTCGTTCCTTCCATCAATGGCTGGGATGTCACTCGGCGCCCTCGTGATGTGTTCATCATCGACTTTAGGGACATGCCTCACTCTGATGCGGCTGGCTACGAGACGCCGTTCTCACATGTCGAAGAGCATGTCTTGCCGTTTCGCGCAAAGAACCGCGAGAAGCGAAGCCGCGAACTCTGGTGGCAACATCAGCGTCCTAGACCACTGATGCGTACGGCACTGGAACCCTTCAGCAGATTCATTGTGACCCCGGCAGTCGCCAAGCACCGCGTCTTCGTCTGGCTCTCAAGGCCGCAACTGCCTGATCACCAGCTGTACGTGTTTGCCCGCGACGACGACTATGCCTTTGGCGTTCTCCACTCCCGAGCGCACGAGCTCTGGTCGCTGCGCATGGGCACCTGGCTCGGCGTCGGCAACGATCCGCGCTACACGCCAACCACGACCTTCGAGACCTTCCCCTTCCCCTGGCCGCTCAACACCCCCGACGACGCGCTGACCCCGCAGCAGCGCGAGCACCGCGACGCCATCGGCGCGGCGGCCAAGGAGCTGGACGACAAGCGCCGACTCTGGCTCAACCCGCCCGAGTGGGTCCGCGAGGTCCCCGACGTCATCCCATCCCTCCCCAACCGCCTCCTTCCCGTCGACGATGAAACCGCCGAGCAGCTCAAGAAACGCACTCTAACCAACCTCTACAACCAGCGCCCCACCTGGCTCGACAACCTCCACCGAACCCTCGACGGCGCCGTCTTCGCCGCCTACGGCTGGCCCGCCGAGATCGAGGACGAACGAATCCTTGAACACCTCCTTACCCTCAATCTGGAGCGGGCTGTCGCTCACGAGGTGAAGTAGTGGCTGAACATTTCCTGAAGTTGAATGAACTGATGTTTCTCCCTCATGCCTTCAATGGCGACAGCACCAACACCGAGTACTCGCATCAGGCATAGGATGACGAGGTAGTACACGGAGTGACTCAGAAACTGGCGCGGCGGTCGATACCGCTGGTAGGTGGACTTATCCTCTCCGTGAGCCACGTTGTTCCGCTCCTCCTTCACGACCTTGCTCCAGAGTTCTAGATCCCCAACCCAGTCTGTGAAGACATTGCCAGCCAGGTTGCCGAGATACTCAAGGCGTTGCCTGTACTCCATGTCAGCGTCTCCAGAGTGAATGCGGGCAAGAGCGTCGGCAGATCCCGCAACGCTGAGAAAGCGGGCGTCCACGAACTGAGCTGGCATGAACTGCATCGCTAGCGCTGACTGGATTATCACGTCGTATTCGGCGGAGAGCTCCAACCAGTTGCCGATCCCTTCTAGGCCGCCAAGATCGGACAGAGTGAAGAGCATGTCGAAGCGCTGCACGTCTCGTTCCGGGTATGAGGGAGGGTTATGGTCCCACCGCCGAAACAGCTCGAAGGCGATAGGGCGCTGCGTGCCATGCAAACCATCTTCGAGGTAGTCCGGGTGGCTGAGAAATGCTGATTCGATGAGTTCGGGAGCATCGATCGCAAGAGACAGCAGATTGCGAATCGTGATTGCTCTCCCTATCAGGTCCTCTATGCGGCTAGGCCCAGAGGTCTCGAGCTTCAACACACAGCCATAATCCAGCCGCGCTTGTCGGGACGATGCTCCAGATATCTGAAATGTAGGTCGCAACGAAATCTCAGCGTCAGGATTCAAAGCCGGATCTTCCGTCGGCGGCCGATAGCTCAACCGGTACTCAACAAGCCTGCCGCTGCGTTCGTCGTAGTCGTGTTCTTCAACTGCTCTGGCGTAGTCTGCCCAAGAAGCCAAGTGTCTCGATTGAATGGCGATTGAGGTGACACCTGCAAGGTCTGACGGAGCCAAGTGAACGCCCTTTAGCAGCGCCTGGGCGAGAAACGTCTGGGATTGGAACACCCCAGGTAAGCGGTACTGGTAGTTGGAGGAACCGCAGCCGAGAAGAGTGTAGATTCCGTCTCCCGCGACGCCGTGAATCTGGCGTGCGGGAATGGGTACACCGGGTGTGGTATCGGTATCGGGGACATCGTCGAATGCCCCGGTCAGCGCTAGCTCGATCCCGGCTTGGGAATCGAAGCGCAAGCGTCCTGGCACCTGGTGCTCGGGTGCGTCAGCGTCCCAGAATATTCCATTGGCATCAATCGTGGTCACCGCTGTCACCTCCTGAGAAAGTGGCAATCACCATAGAGCGCAGGTTGGTCGGTGTCTTCAGTCGTGTCGACGGTTGAGACGCCAAGTCATGAGGTTGTTGCGCCATGTGGGCAGGCCTTGGTCCGTTGAGCCCTTAAAGGCGAAGGAGACCACGCGCTGCTCGACCACCTGCCTAGTGGCGTTGGCAAACTGCGGTCGACCTTCTCGCACGGGTGATGCAGTTCCGACCTGCACCGATCCGCCCGCCTCTTCCAGGGATAAACGGTCGAGCGGTGAATCTCCATCACGCAGCCGGCGCGACTGGTGCCACCCAGCAGCTCGTCCATGCAGTGGTTTCATGTGGTCGTAGGTGAGGGGTTGCGCCGCGCCGGGCAGCGACGGTTCGATCACCCAATCGAGCACCTTGTTCCCCCGAGTGGCGGATGTGCAACCGGTGGACGATGAACGCCGGTTTGGAACCGACTGCCTTCAGCCCCAGCGTGTTGGCATCTGATCCGCCGGCGTCTCCCAGCGGTCCATGCCCTTGAGCCAGGCGCTGCCGAGGTTTAGGCAGTAGTGCTCCATTTGGGTGCTGTGGATGTCTGGCTTCTGCTGAGCCAGTTTAAGTGCCCTTGGCCAGTTGGCAACCACATCCCTAGTGAACCAGGCAAGCGCGACCAACGAGACCCGCTCGGCGTCGCTGAGACCCCACCACAGTTCACTGAGATGCTTCCCGGCCGGCGTCTCGGTGACATCGAGGTCCAAGTCCGCAGAGATGATGCGCAGCCCACCGCCGTTCGATGGGTGCGCGGCGATGCGTTTCCGCCACGCTTTCTGGACCTTGGCGTGGGCAGCATCCATTTCGATCACCTTCGCCCGCGAGATGCTGGGCGGCGGCTCCTTCATGCTCTGCAGGTGCCGAATGCGTTCCAGCTCCGCTTGCCTTTCCGCACGCAAGGTCTTCAGCGCCTCACGGGGCTTGTCGACCTCCGGCTCTGGAATCGACCACAGGGGAAACGGCCAGTTGGCGAGCGGATCCGGCGAAGGCCGGTCCTCTTCCTGAACCGCCAGAGCCTTCAAGTCCTGCCGCACGGCGGACAGCGTTTCGTTGATCTTGGCGAAGAGGTCCGAGACTTGCATCGCCTCTGGATCGATCGGCTGCCAGATGGTCGCAACGCGCGCGAGGCCTCGCTCGGTCGTGATTCCCTGTGCCCGCAAAGACAGCGCGACCCCGACGCAGTTCGACCTGCGATATCCCCCGATCGAGGAGTTGAAATCCTGGGGCGTCACCCAGTACGGGTCTTGGCCGCTTTGCTCAGACTCGGTGAGGTCCTGAACGAGGTCGACGTAGATGTTCCGCTCCCGTTCGCTCTTGATCTCGTTCTGGAAGATCCAGTCTACGTCCAGTGGTCCGTCGAGGTAGAACGGCTGCATCTCCTGTTCGATGTAACCAGCCAGTTCAGGAAGATCGACCGGTCGCCATTCACAGGCGCGGACGTAGATGCCCTTCCACTTGTGGTCACGCCACCGCTTGAGAGTGCTGGCCCGGTCGCTCGGACGGGACTGCGGGCAGCGAACTGCGTCGATCAGAATCAGCACCTTGGCCGCTTCCTCGTCAGCGAAACTCCCCAGCAGCGAGGCGATCGATTCGTCCCCATCGCGTGAGGCGCGCTGTGCGGCCGCGTCAAGCCGTCTGATGTTGGCGGCGAGGTGATCGATGCCGCTTGCCACGATACGCCGGAACGACTCCGGGTTGCGGTTGCCCAAGTCCGAGACTGCGATGGATTGAGTCACGCTTGCACCATTTTCATTCGGCGCCTGTGGAGGTATACCCAGAAGTTGTGAATCGGCCTGGAGAGGTGAGGAGGCGTACCATCCCTGCGTCCAGTAAGCGCCGGTGGAAGCTGGCCAGGAGGATTACGCCGGATGTTGAGGGTAATGGATGAGCGCGCCGCAGCGCCGGTCGGCCTGGACGAGCTGGTCCGACTGGCCGCCCAGAGGAGATGCTCGCCGTGGCGCTGGAGGTGGAGCGCCGGGCCTATCTCGAGCGCCACGCCGCGGCGCTCGACGCTGACGGGCATCGGCTGGTCGTGGGCAACGGCTACCACCAGGCGCGCGAGATCACGACGGCGGCGGGCTGCGTCCCGGTGCTGCCGCGGCGGTGCGACGACCGGCGAACGGGGGAGCGCTACCTCTCGGCGCTGCTGCCGCTCCACATGCGGCGCTTGCCCACACTTAGGTTGCCTCAAGCCGTGGCCAGTTCTTGGTCAGTTCCGCGAACCACCACTCGACCAGGTTCATCCAGCACCTGTAGGTCAGGGTGAAGTGGAAGCCGGGGTGGCTTTGAAATCAACGCTGACTCTCCGCTGTTCGGTGGGTGGAGATGTTGTCGAAGACGACATGCACTGCGAACTTGTCAGGCAGCCCCTCGTCGATCAGGTCGAGGAAGCGGCAGAACTCGCAAGCCCGACGCCTGGGGTCGAGTTTGGCGAACACATAGCCGGAGGCTGTCCTGCGTCATGTGCGGGGCAGGTTGTCGAGCGGCGCGGAGAGCTCGGTGAGGCCCTTACGTAGGCGGACGTGGCTTGGAACGCCGGGGAGTGTCAGCTGCGTAAGCGCAGCACGATCGAGCGCCGGCTTCTTGGTGCGCGTCAGTTGCCTGGGCGGCGGCATCCAACTGGTCGACCCGTCTGGGCATCGTCGCCGTGACATGCGGACGGCACAGAGGTCAGGTTCAGGGCGAGCCTCGGGCGGACTACCTCTCGCCTGTGCGGTGACGAGTCGACCCACGAAGCCAGCGGCCGGTCTGGTCAAAGGATCCATGCGAGCCCGCTTGGTCCGTCGACCGACGCCGATACTGACGCTCCCGAACCCATTGTCGGGACAGATGGCCTTCCTGAACCTGAAGATCCGTGCCCGACTCGACCTTGGTCTCCTGAGCAGTGTCGTGTGGTCAGTACTCGCCTACCTCGCGAACCGCGGGTCCATCATTTGAGCGGAGCAAATGCCGAGCGGTGTCCGTTTGCAGTCCTCTTTGAGCAACGGTGTCCTGAGCCGTTATCGTTGAGCGACAGACCTTGGGGGCGGCTATGCCGGACTTTGAAGCGTACGTGGCCTCCATTGAGGACAGGGCATCCGCAGCCCTCGTGTCTGCCCCTGAAGGGTCTGTTCTATACGGCAGCGACGATTTGCTTGATGGGCAAGTGAGCCACAAACTCCGCGAGGCCATTCCGCTGGGCGTTCGTCGCGAACGTGGAGCGTTCTTCACCAGTTCGGACCTGAGGTCTGCGGCGTTAGTTGCTTGGCCGGGTACCGACGGCCCAAGCGGCCCGGTGCTCGATCCGGCAGTGGGCGCCGGAGATCTCCTCATCGAAGTCGCGCAGAGCTTGCCCGTCTTCACCGGCCTGGACGCCACGTTGGATTTCTGGGGTGCGCAGCTTCATGGTCGTGACATTGAGCCCTCGTTCGTTCGATTGGCAAAGGCACGGCTTGCGCTGCTCGCGATCTCGCGCGGGGCGATGCCGTCGGCCGGTCCCCCGCTGCGATTGGACGACCTGTTTCCGGGCATCGCGGTTGGAGACGGCCTTGACGTGTTGAACGACGGTTGGGAAAACGGACACATCTTGATGAATCCGCCGTTTGGCTACCACAGTCCGGAGTTGGCTGTCGAATGGGCGAAGGGGCGAACTAACATGGCCGCGTCGTTCCTGGCGAGTGCGGTCGAGCATTCAACGGCCGGGACGTGTCTAACAGCGATCTTGCCTGAGGTCATCCGGACGGGTTCGAGGTACGGCCGGTTGCGCGCGTTCGTCAGTGAGCGCCTTCGAGTGATCGGAGTCGAGCCGTTCGGCAGGTTTGACTCCTGGACAGACGTGGACGTGTTCACCCTTAGGGGCGTCGTCACGGAGGCCACTGTCGAAGAGGCTTCGGGGTCAGTTGAGTGGTGGCAGCGATCGAACGGCAGGAGATTAGGCGAGCTGTTTGACGTCTCAGTCGGTTCAGTTGTCCCGCATCGAGATGAGGAGTCGGGTGAAGACCATCCTTATCTGCAGGCTCGGCAGATTCCTCTTGGAGGCGAGTACGATGCATCTGAGGCGGAACAGCGGCGCTTCGTCTCTCGTCTGTTCGAACCACCGTTCGTCGTGGTTCGGCGAACCTCACGTCCTGCCGACCGAGCCAGGGGGGTAGGGACACTGATTGAGGGATCAGTCGGCGTTCTCGTCGAGAATCACCTACTGGTGTGCAAGCCCAAGGACGGCTCGATCGACTCCTGTCGTCGCGCCGTCGCCGTGCTTCGGTCTCCCGAGTCACGAGCGTGGCTAGATCAACGAATCCGGTGTCGCCATCTCACCGTTGGCGCGCTCCGCGAGATGCCATGGCTCGACAGATGAATACGGCAACATTTCGCTTCTCGACAGACATTCTGCGGCGACTGGGGGAGGAGCTCATCACGAGTTTCGACCAGGGAATCGTAGAACTCGTGAAGAACTCCTACGACGCGGATGCAACCAAGTGCACCATTCGACTTGCGGGTACGAGCGTACCTGGCGGGACGGTGGTCATCACAGACGACGGGGACGGAATGTCGAGCGAAGATGTCCTCGATGGTTGGTTGGTCCTTGGTCGCTCCCGGAAGGTGCCAGGCGAGCGAACTGCCCTAGGTCGGTTACCGGCTGGGAGCAAGGGGCTAGGCCGGCTTGGTGCCCTGAGACAGGGTCAGCAAGTCCTACTAACCACAAGATCGCGCGATGAACCCAAAACGGAGCATTCGACTTGCATCCGCTGGGCTGATTTCGCATCTCACGAGGTTGTTGAAGACGTCCTGCTTCCCATAAGGAGCTCAACGTCGGAAGGGGAACATGGAACGCGAATAGAGATTCGCGGGCTGCGTTCCTGCGTCAGCGAGCGGGAAGCCAAGGCGCTCGCACGTGAGCTCCTGTTACTCGCTGATCCCTTTGGCGATCCAGCCGGATTCGCCCCAACGCTGATTGCACCTGAATTCGAGGAGCTTGAAGCGCTCGTTCAACGGGCATATTTCGACGACTGTGAGTACCGGTTAGTCGCTGTTCTCGACGATTCAGGATGCGGGAGTGCCAAGGTCTTCGATCAGTCCGGGAGGGTTCGCTGGGCGAGTCGCGACGGAGAACTCGGTGGGCCGTACGGCGCGCCCGTGACAAAGTTCGAGCTCTGGGTCTTCTTGCTCACGAGGGAGTCCTTCAGTGGTCGAGCAGCGACTATCAGTGAAGTCAGGAGCTGGCTGCGCGAGGTCGGAGGGGTTCATCTGTATCACCGAGGCCTTCGCGTGCGACCGTATGGCGATCCTGGGCATGACTGGTTGGACATGAATCTGGCTCGGGCGCGAGGTCCGGAGCTTCGCCCATCAACCAACACTTCGATCGGCCGGGTTGAGGTGCTCGATGAAGGTCACGAGCTGCAGCAGAAGACGGACCGTTCTGGGTTCATTGAGAGTGACGCGTTTCGGGAGCTTCGCAGATTCGCTGATGATGCACTCGACTGGATGCACGACAAGCGCATCAAGGAACGGGAACATCGTCGCGAGACTCGGAAGCGCGAGGTTGGCGACCGTGTATCGGCTGCTCGCGACCAGCTCGACCAGGCAGTCGGTCAGCTGCCGCTGGATTTGAGACATCCAATCGAACGTGCGACTCGAAGGCTGGAGGAGGCCAGAACTTCTGAGCAAGAGCAAATGAAGGAAGAACTAGGGCTCTATCAGACCTTGGCCAGCGTTGGCACAGCGGTTTCCGTCTTCGCTCATGAAATCGAGGGGCCGGCGACCAACCTTACGACCTCTCTGGCCACGGTGGAACGTAGAGCGCGACAGGCATTGCTGGCGCGATATGACTCCCTGCTCAGCCGGCCGGTTGAGGTCGTCAAGCAGTCTGCCGAGCTGACGGCCAGGTTCGCGACACTGCCACTGGGACTGCTGAAGAGAAGCAAGCGGAGACGCACGATACTGGACGTCAACGCTTCAGTCGCCGCCACGGTACGGCTGTTCGAACCGTACTTGCGAGACGCGCAGATCAAGACTGTCTGCGAGTTCTGCGATGAGGAAGCGAAGATCTTCGGATCGCTTTCGGCGATCGAGGCGATCGTGTCCAATCTGATCACGAACTCAGTGAAGGCTTTTCGACGGCCCGAGATCCCGTTGGCCGAGAGGAGGCTCAAGATTCGAACGACGATTGAGGGGGACTCAGTCTCGATCTCGGTGCTCGACAATGGACCGGGAATCGACCGGCGGTTAGAGGACAGAATCTGGCTTCCTGGAGTCACCAGTGACGAGAACGGAACCGGTCTCGGTCTAGCGATTGTTCGCGACACTGTAGCTGATCTCGGTGGCAAAACACATGCAATTCGTAGGGGCGAACTGGGCGGAGCCGAGTTTATCGTGACGTTGCCGCTGAGGAGAGACGCGTCGTGATCGCGCCGGGATCCTTCGTGGCTGTCATAGATGACGAGCAACTGAACGCCGACACCACAGCAGGTGTCGTATCGGACGCCAGTCTGAAGCCGGTCGTAATCAGCCGGGATGCCGGTCAGTTCCCCAGCGTGAGTGATCTTCTGGAGATGGTTCAGAGTGCCCGCTGCGAGGCGGTGATCTGCGACCATCGACTGAGCACAAAGGGCCTCGCACAGTTCACGGGTGCACAGTTCGTCTCGCAGTTGTATCAGCAGCACATTCCCGCTGTATTGCTTTCCACCTTCGCGGCCATCGACAAGGACGATTCGATCCGCCGATATCGCTCGGAGATTCCTCTCGTCATGGCGCGCTCAGAATTGGCTCCAGAGAGCTTGGTCAAAGGGCTGGAGTATTGCCGCGACGAACTTGAAGGCCATGTTGCGCCGGAGCGACAGCCGTGGCGAACGCTCGTCCGAATCGTTGATGTGCTGCACGATGTCAATCAGGGCGTGGTGGACGCAGTTCTGCACAACTGGAATCCGAATAGTGCCGTCCGCTTCCCTCTCGAGGTCGTGGACAATCCTGAAGTTGCGTCCGCGCTCCAGGCCGACTTCAGCGGCGAGCTCCGAGTGTTCGCACGGGTCAATATCGGATGTCGAGACGAGAGCGAACTATTCTTTGGGGGCTTTGAGGTCGCGCCTGAACCGGATGTAGAAGCTCTTGGCACCTAGAGCGTGGATCTTGGACGTAGGGCACGGAAACTCGACTGTCATCGAGGACGCTGGATGCGTGTCCATTGTCGACGGCGGAAGGCGAGACGCACTGATTCGCTTCCTCCTGGAGCGCGGCATCACCAGAATCGACAGCGTGATCGTTTCGCATGCGGACGCTGACCATTGCGGCGGAATCTCCCTGCTACTTGCAGATCCGAGATTTCGGGTCGGTGAGGTCTTCGTCAATCCCGACCAGCGCCAGACCGGCACTTGGCGCGATTTCCTGTCAGTGATGATCGACGCCAGAGAGCGCGGAACCCAGTTCCGGCTTGCCTTGAACGACATCGATGCCGCTGATGTTTGCTGTGGAGACAGCCGGCTGGAAGTTCTCGCACCGTCTCAAGACCTCGCGGCTCGAACAGCGGTCGGGACCACGGCGGACGGCAAGCGACTAGATGCCAATACAATTTCCGCCGTCGTTCGCGTTTGGGCGAGAGAATCACCGCGCCTTCTGCTCACCGGCGACATCGATCGGATCGGATTCGACGACCTGGTCGCTCACCGTCCAGAACTGAACTCGGATGTGCTCGTCTTCCCTCATCACGGAGGTCTGCCTCGTGGCGCGGACCCGGAGTCCTTTGCCGAGGCTGTTGTCCGCGCAGTCGATGCGCAGCTCGTCGTGTTCTCGAATAGCCGGGGCCAGTACGGGACTCCCCGTCCGGAAATTGTGGCGACGGTACTGCGTCGAGGAGGCGATGTCCACATCGCGTGTACACAGTTGTCCCAGCTTTGCGCGGCTGATGCCCCCGAACCGGAGGTTGGCGCAGAGGACTGGTTGCCGATGGCCGCCGTCTCCCCGTCGAGATGCGCTGGCACGCTGATGATCTCTCTTGCAGAGAGCTTCTCTTACAGGCCCTCGCGGACCAGCCATTCTGCGTTCATCAGCAACCATGCCCCGACGGCCTTGTGCATGCGTCAGCCCTTGCAAGGAAGTGCGAGCGGCTGAGTCGCATCTGAATGGACCACACCGCATGAGGAATGGAGGTATTCCTTCTTCTTCGGAGTGATTAACCGTCGAGAATCGTGGGGCTGTAGTGCCCCGTGACTCTCTGTAGCTGCTTACAACACGACTTCCCAAGCGAAAGTTCGCAGTTCGGTAGCGTTTCGCCCACCAGCACGCCCTCTCACGCGGACGCCCCAGCCGGTCATGGTTAGCTCGCGCTGAAGGCGCTAGCTCTAGCGGGCCGAGCGCCGCTGAACAGAGCCTCAGATGTCCCAGCCAACCCGGGTGCATGTCGTCGTTGGAGGGTTCCCGCCGGGCAGGCACGGTAGCACCGGCGGCATGCCGGAGCGGACCAGCGATCGTCCGGACGGCCGTCGGCGCATGGCCAAGCTGCCGTACCACGACGTGCTGGGCGGCTACTTCATCACCCATCCGCCGATCCGCGAGATGAACGTGAGCGTGTCCGATCACAACCATCCGCTGACATACAACCTGCCCGACTCGTTCCTCTGCAAGGACGAGCCCTACATGATCGAAGTGATCCACCCCGATACGCAGATCCTGCTGACCACAACCTCTGTCCCTGGCTATACCACACGAAGCCGGCGCGGCGGCGGTGCTGACCTGCTTTGGCGTGGGCTCGCTCGTTGCGCGCGTTCTGCTTGCCGCCTGGGGCGGACCGATGCGGCGGATGAATGGCATTCTCGGCTCGATGATCCTTGCCGGCGTCGGCGGCGTGATCACGGGGATCTCCGAGAGCCTCGTCGTGACCGCGGCGGGTGTGTTCATCATCGGCGCGTCGTTCGTCTTCGCAATCGGTCTCAATCGGGTCATCTGGCAGGTCAAGGCAGCCGCTGAAGTACTGGGTCGAGTTTTCGCATTGCGCGTGCTGATTGGAGTCGTGGCGCAGTCGACTGGGATCATCCTCGCCGGCCTCACGCTGGCCACCTTCGCGATCCTTTCCTTCGTGGTCCGGCCGATCTGGCGATTGGAAGACGCCCTGCCGGACCAACCACCGCAGGTGGATTCGGAATCGGATTCGGAACAGGAAGCCGACGAGTCCGCGCGGATGGCGGAGGAAGGACGGGCTGATGACGCGACAGGATGCTGACCCCTCGCTCCCTGGTCGCGGTCTCGACTACCAGCGGATGCCGGGACACTGACTGCTGGCGCGGATGGGCAAGCGAGTACTCAGGCCGGGCGGGTTTGAGCTGACTCAGCAAATGCTTGACGGGCTCGAGATCGGTCTGGAAGACGATGTCGTCGAGTTTGCACCGGTCCTCGGGGTGACCGCGCGCGGCGCTAGAACGAGAGCCGCGGTCGTACATCGGAATCGAAGGCGATGAGCGCGCAGCGAAACAAGTGCGCAGCTATCTCAAAGGAGACAGAGCTGCCTGACGCATCCGCCTCGGTTGTGTATGGCGAGGCGATGCTGACCATGCAGACCGAACGACACAAGGCCGAGATTGTCGCTGAAGCCGCCCGTGGTTTGCGTTCGGGTGGCCGGTACGGCATCCACGAGCTCGCGCTGGAGCCCGACGCCCTGTCTGAGGAGCTAGAACAGGAGATTCAGCAGGCGCTGTCGGGCGCGATTCACATCGGGGCGCGGCCGCTCACGCCAAGCGAGTGGCCCATCTTGCTGGACGAGCGGGGACTTCAGGTTGAACTCCAAGTCAGCGCGCCGATGCATCTGCTGGAGCCGCGTCGCTTGCTGCGCGATGAGGGAGTCGCGGGAACGCTGCGTTTTGCCTGGAATGTCGTGCGGACCCCGCACGCACGTCGGCGCATCCGGGCGATGCGCTCGGGCTTCCGCCGCTATGCCGAGCAGCTGAGCGCCATTGAGATCGTCGCGGTCAAACAGTAGGGGGACGACGAAGCGTCCTCACAGGCGCGCAGGTCTACTGGGCTGCTCGAGTCGATTCGCCGTTACGCGACCGACGTGATGCCCTGGACAAAGGCCCGGTAACATCGTGCCTGACGGGCTCAACGCGTAGAGGGAAACCGAAGCTTCTGCCCAGTGATCTGGCGGTCCGAGCGAGCGAAGCAGAGGAGTCCCTCTGGACCGGTCGCGTTGGCTCGCTGGCTGGAAACAGTGCCAGCGGGACTACTCGTTCTCCAGAACCCGCTCCTGGATGTCGCGCAGGAACTGGGCGAGGTCGGCGATCGCTTCCGGCAGTCGCGGTCCGAAGCCGAGCAGGTACAGGTCGGCCATCGATATCACGTGAGGACCCCGGCCCGCTTTCGTTTGGGCCATTCCGGGGATTTCGAGCAGTCCATCAATGCCGCCGACCACGGCGAGTCCCCGGTCCATGACCAGGTACACGTCAGGATCCGCCGCAACCAGCGCTTCCGGCGTCAGCGGTTGCCAGCCGACGATGCCGGCTTCAGCGGCGGCATCGATGCCGCCCGCCGCCTCGATGATCGTTTGCGCTTGGTTGCCTTCGCCGGAGACGAGCTGTAGGCCGCCTCGACGGATGTAGATGTGCATCACGCGCAGGGGCTTGTCGTTTTCTGCCGCAGCGATGACCGCGTCCATGCGTTTCTCCACATCGATGGCGAGTGCATCCGCTCGCCCGGGAATGCCGAGCGCCTGACCAACGAAGCGAATCTTGATCTGCGGCGCGTCCAGGCCGTTGAGGTCTTCGATGATCAGCACTTCCACCCCGGCCTGACGCAACTGCTCGAGCACTTCGGCCGGACCGGCCAT
Organism: Chloroflexota bacterium; assembly: GCA_028874365.1. Lineage (GTDB taxonomy): Bacteria > Chloroflexota > Dehalococcoidia > Bin125 > Bin125 > Bin125. Next base: position 20,189 of record JAPPJZ010000074.1, read on the forward strand.
GGGCGTGCCGATAATCAGGGTCGGCTCGAAGTCGAGAATCGCCTCGGCATTGAGAGCGCCGGCGAAGCCGAGGTTCGGGAGCTCTTCCGCGACCCGCGGAAAGATCGAACTGGTATCCCGGGCGACCAGGAACTCCTGCACGCCCAGGGCGTAGACGATCTCGGTGATGTCGCCGAAGAGCGTGATCAGACGAGTGCCCTCGGGCACCGCCTCTTCTGGCTCCATCTGTTCCGTCTGTTGCTGCTGCATGGATGTTTGTCGCTGCGATTGTTGTTGCTGCGCGGGAGCGCTCTGCTGTTCGGCCGCTTCGGTGGAATCCGCTTGAGACTGGGATTGCTGCGCAGCTGCAGACGCCGTCGTCTGCTGTTCCTGCTGGGCCGCCTGTTGCGCCGATGTCGATTGCGTCAGCTCCGATTGATTCTCGGCCGGTTGCGTCTGAGCAGCCTGGTCCCGTGCTGCCGCGGATTCTTGCTGTTGTTCGGCTTCGCCGAAGCCTTGCTGCTGCTCTGTCGATTGCTGGACATCCTGCTGGGAGATCGACTGCGATGGTTCGTCTTCGCCGCAAGCTGTTGCGAGTATTGCGAAACCCAGCACTAGACCAACAAGTATTCCGGCGCGCCAAAGTGGACTCTTCGATCGCGGCATGGGTGTCGTCCTTCGTGATGAATTTCTCAAGCTCCGAGCGCCCCTACTGGTATATCACCAAAAGCTGCCATAAACGACAGAAACAGAACCAGATGGATGGTTGCTTGATATCCAGGCGGCCAGAACGCGGCTAACCCTCGAGGTCGACGGTCCTGGTTCCGACTCCGCTCACAATCAGTTCGTGTAACACCTCGATGAACTCGGAATCATCGTTGGGCATTTCAATTCTCGACAGATTGATGCCGAGATCGTCGGCTCGCTCAATGGCCTCAATGTCGATGTCGTAAAGGAATTCCAGGTGGTCGCAGACGAAGCCAAACGGCACCGAGAGGACGTTGGTCCGCCCCTCGGCGGCGATCGTGTCGATCGCGTCAAGGATGTCCGGGCCGAGCCAGGGTGTTGGTGTCTTTCCGGCGCTCTGGTAGGCGAATCGCCAGGACGACACCCCGGCAGCTCGCGCCACAGCGCCGGCGCTGTGGAGTAACTCCGCGGGATACGGGTCGCGCGAGTTGACGATTCGAGCCGGGAGGCAGTGCGCCGAAAACACGACCTCCACATGCGCCGGATCCGCGTCAATCCGGCGAAGCGCGTCGTCGATTCGTCGCGCAATTGGGTCGACAAAGCGCGGGTTGGCGTGCCCGCTCTGAATGAACGCGGTCGGCGGCGGATCGGACAGACGATCGAGGGCCCGGCGCATCAGCTTCTCGTAGCCGGCAATGCTGAGCATGGAGTAACACGGCGCCAGTGGAAAACCGACCAGTTCGTCCATTCGGTCGCCGTCGATTTTATCGATCGCCTCTGCGATGTACGGATGCCAGTGCTTCATGCCGACATAAACCCGCCGCTCGTCTTCGGGACAGTCCTGGTTGAGCCGGGCTTCCAGGTTCCTGGCTACGCGTTCGGTGATCTCAAGCAGCGGCGTCTTGCCGCCGACGCGGCGGTAACGCTCGGTCAACTCGGCAACAGCATCGGGGGATGGCGTCTGTCCGCCGCGAATATCTCGGTAGTAGGGCTCGACTTCGTCCAGGTTGCGCTGCGTACCGTACGCCATGAGCAGGACGCCGTTGCGCCCATGTTGCGCGGACATCAGCCGATCAATTCCAGAATGCGCTCGGGAGACCGATGCACGCAGGTGAAGATCGGCGTGTCAGCCAGGGTGTGCCTCCGCGCTTCGGTAGAACGTAGGTCTGTGACTAGATCCTGGAACTCGGCCAGCGACTCCGTCTCGTAACCGACGATGAACTCCTGATCGCCCAGCCCCGTGGAGTAGAGCAGGATCTGCGCGATCTTGGGATATGTGCGGCCGACCTTGATGTGTTCACCCGTCATCTTGCCTCGGTTCTCGCGGGAGAACAGGTACCACTCAGCCGTCTTTGTGAACGGATAGAGGACGAAATAGCGCTGCTTGTCGGCGATTTCCTCAGCGTGATCCTGCTCAGTCCGCGCCTGACCTTAGGTCGAGCGGCGAAGCAGTCCGAAGTATGAATAGCTCACCTCAAGGAACTTGCCGAGCTCGGTGCGGAGCAGTGAACGGAGGGTCTCCTCAAGCGGCTCAAGGCCATCAGCGCTGCGCCAGAGCATGAAGTCGGCGTCGGCGCGAATGCCCATCAGGCTGAACGAGCGGCACGGAACCTGGCTTTCGGTCTCGCTCAGGCTACGAAGAAACTGGTCGCGACCGTCCGCCCTGCTCTCGGCGTCAAGTCTGCGCCAGGCCGGATCGAGCCTGAAGAAGACGAACTGAACCACCGACTCGTTGATCGGCGCCTGCGCTGTTTCCTTGGACAGGTCTCGCTTTCCATCGAATCGGCGACAAGGGTTGGGCGAATGCCTCGCCCTCCGCGCCGCTCACGGCACCTCTGGAGGGTGCTTATCCCCATTGCATCTAAATCTTCCTAAAGTTGCATAGATTGCAAGTATCTGTAGAATCTCTCAGTGAGCGAGCAAGATCGAACTTCCCCGAGGAGGACCTGCCAATGCATGCTCAGATTCGCCGCTTGTCGCGGTTCAGGTTGTCACTGTCGACGATTCCCTTGGTCGCTGCCATCGCGCTCGCGGCCTGTTCTGGAGACGATGCGCCGGACGTCTCGGCTACAGATGTGGTCGAGCATTACGCTGACGGGGTGCATCACACCTATGTGCTCAGTCTCAATAGCGCGGTTGTGATGCGCGAGGCGATCCACGCGTTCCTCGACGATCCGACCCCTTCCACGCTCGAGGGGGCGAAGCGGGCCTGGTTAACCGCGCGTGACGACTACGGTCCCACCGAGGCCTACCGCTTCTACGACGGACCGATTGACAACGAGGAAGACGGTCCCGAAGGCCAACTCAACGCTTGGCCGATGGACGAATCCTACGTTGACTACGTCGAAGGCAATCCTGGCTCCGGGATCATCAACATGGTCGATGAGTACCCCGAGATCGCAACCGACCTGCTGATTGCGCTCAATGAAGCCGGCGGCGAAGAGAACGTTTCAACCGGCTGGCACGCAATCGAGTTCCTCCTCTGGGGTCAGGACATGAACGCCGACGGTCCCGGCGACCGCCCAATCGAGGACTACACGATCAACGCCAACGCCGACCGCCGCGCCACCTACCTCACGGTCGTCACCGACCTGCTAATCGACGATCTGCAGTCGATGGTCGATGCCTGGGCGCCAGGAAGCTCCAGCAACTACCGCGCCGAGTTCCTCGACCTCGATACGGATGAAGCGCTGGTCAAGATCATCACTGGTATCGGCGAACTGTCCCGCGGCGAACTCGCCGGCGAGCGCATGGTCGTCGCCTACGAGGCCCGCTCCCAAGAAGACGAGCACTCATGCTTCTCCGACAACACGGTCAACGACATCATCGCGAACGCCAAGGGCATCCAGAATGTCTGGCTGGGCGACTTCGGAGCGCTGGTTGGCCCCGGCATCGTCGACCTGGTCCGCCAGGAAGACCCGGAACTCGCCGATCAGCTGACCATGGAGATCGCGGCCAGCGTCGCCTACGCGACGGCGATTCCTTCGCCGTTTGACGCACATCTGATCGCCGACCTGCCCAACTCCGATGCCGGACGCCGCGCCGTGCTGACCACGATCGAGTCGCTGGAAGACCAGACTGACAAGATCGTCGCCGCCGCCGAGGCGCTCGGCGTCAGCATCAATGTGACGTAGGACCGGCGCCGACTCGATGCCCGGGCGATATGCCGCCAGACGACGCGCCATCGCCGCGGGCATCGGGATCATGTTCGCGCTGCTGATCACCGCCCTGGCCTCCACGGTCTGTTCCGACGGCGGAGTCGATGGCGGGCCGCTGGGTCTTACCGCCGACGACACTGCCAACCTCTTCAGTGGCGGAGAGACAACCGCGACGAACGTTACCCGTAACGCCTTCTCGTTCTCGGCGCGCAATCTGAATCGAGAGCAGCGACGCCGGTTCGAGATTGGCGATAGCTTCTTTGAACAGAACTGGGTCACAGCGCCGGCCTCGACCGAGGCACGCGACGGACTGGGACCCACGTTCAATGCCCAGTCCTGCTCCAGCTGTCACGCGCTCGATGGCCGCGGCAGACCTCCATTCTCCAATGATGATCCAGAACGCGGCTTGCTGCTTCGACTCTCGCTGCCGGAGAAGTTCCGCGATCTGTTCGCCCCCGACTCTCTGGCCGCGCCAAAGGGAGGGCCAGTGCCCGATCCGGTGTACGGCGGACAACTTCAAGACCGCGCAATCCACCGGGTCGAGCCCGAGGGCCGAATGGTCATTACCTACGTCGAGATCCAGGGCTCATACGCCGACGGAACCACGTATACGCTGCTCAAGCCCACCTATGAAATTGCCGACCCGGCGTTCGGTCCTCCGCACGAAGAGCTGCAGATCTCACCGCGCGTCGCGCCGAGCGTCTTCGGCGTTGGATTGCTCGAAGCGATTCCCGTTGAAATCCTGGAACTCCTCGCCGATCCCGACGACGAGGATGGCAATGGCGTCTCAGGGCGCATCCACATGATCTGGAATCCGGAGACGGGTCAGTTCGATGTAGGACGATTCGGCTGGAAGGCGACCGTGCCCAGCGTCCGACAGCAATCGGCCAACGCGTTCCTCGGTGACATTGGGATCACCTCAAGCATTCATCGCGAACAGAACTGTCCCGAAGCTCAGACATCCTGCCAGGAGGCATTGTCCGGAGGCGATCCCGAGGTCTCGGACGACCGGCTGGAAGCGGTGGTCTTCTATTCGCAGACCCTCGCCGTCCCCGCTGCACGCGGCTACCGAGAACGCAAGGAGGGCGCCGAGCTGTTTTTCGCCGCCGGCTGCCACCTCTGTCACGTGCCCAGGATGACCACGGGCGACCACGAGATCGCAGCGCTGAGCGGGCAGCTCATCCTGCCTTACACCGACCTGCTGCTGCACGACATGGGGCCCGAGTTGAGCGACGACCGGCCCGTGCACGACGCCGCCGGTTCGGAGTGGCGGACGCCGCCGCTCTGGGGGATCGGCCTGATCGAGGCTGTCAACGGACATAACCACCTCTTGCACGACGGCAGGGCTCGCGGAGTCGCCGAGGCAATCCTATGGCACGGCGGCGAGGCCGAAGCGTCGCGCGAGGCCTTCCGCAACATGTCGGCTGAGGACCGCCAGAGCCTGATCGATTTCATCAACTCCCTCTAATCTCCGAGCGGACACACCATGGCAACACGCTCTGTCGACCTCCCAGTGCGAAGCACCGTACTTCTGTCAATCCTGTTGCTCGGCGCCGCGCTGCCGATGTCGGCCTGTTCCAACGACGTCACACGCCGCGATGTCGCGGAGTCATTGACCGAGCTGGTTATTGTGCCTCGCTACGAGACCGCCGCCGGCAGCGCCGAGGCGATGAGTGATCGGATTCGCATTCTGGTCTCAGACCCGACAGAGGGGCGGCTCGAGGCGGCCCGCGATAGCTGGCGCGAGGCGCGCTCAAACTGGAGCCGCGTACAGGCCTACACCCTTGGCCCGGTAATGGAACTGCGCATCCCCTCGTTGGTCGACTGGTGGCCGATTGATGAGAGCAAGATCAACGAGGCGCTTACCCGGCCGGAGATTTCCGCAGATGATGTTCGCGAGACATTCGCCGCCGACCAGCGCGGATTCAGCGCACTGGAACATCTTCTCTTTGCGGACGGTGATGGCGTGCTCAGTCGGCTCCAGGCGGGCGACGATGCCTACGGACAGTACGTCAGCGCGTTGGCTACCGTGATCGCCGACGCTGTCAGGCTGGCGGCCAACGACTGGAGCGGCGAGTATGGCGAGTCCTTCTCTGGCAGCGGCGATCGTGCCATTTCCGAGAACCTCGCCATTGCCGACCTCGTGCGCGTCCCCGTGTTCCTAACAGAAACCGTCGGCGACATGCAACTTGGTGTGGCGCTCGGCATCACCAAGCCGAAAGCTGATCTCAGTGCGATACCCGAAGGAAATGCCGGCGCCGGAGTGGACGACCTGGCACAGTATGTGCACGGCATCCAGGACACGTATCTCGGGGACACTGACGGCCTGGGCATCTCGGATCTGATTGCCCAACTGTCTGAAGACGCCGACCAACGGATGCGCGATGCGCTCACGGACGCGATCGACGCCATCGAGTCGCTGAGGGGTAACAGCCAACCGCTCAGGCAGGTGATTGAGACCGATCCCGACGCAGTTGCCAGGACCCGCGACGCGATCAAAGCCGTCCAGATTGTGCTGAACACTGAGATTGTGAGCCTGCTCGGCGTCACAATTGGCTTCAGCGACAACGATGGCGACAGCTAACGCGGCAGGCGCAGGATCAAATGCGGATGGCGCTGACTGATCTTCCATCGACAGGCTTCGCGCGAGGACCCCGTCTCGGGACGCTTGACCTGTGGCGGCCGATCGACGTTCTCCATCGTCGCGGATCGGAGCCCGTGGATGCGACGTCGATCGCCGTGTTCCGGATCGCGTTCGGGATTGTGGCGTTGGTCGCGATCATCAGGTTCTTCGCTTACGGCTGGATCGACCAGCTCTACGTCGACCCGCTGCACCATTTCTCATACGTTGGCTTCGAGTGGGTCCGGGCTTGGTCTGCGCCATGGATGCATCTCCACTTTGCCGCGCTGGGCGCACTCTCGATCGCGATCATCCTTGGCTGGCGCACAAGAGCATCGCTATTGCTGTTCGCTGTGGGATTCACCTACATCGAGCTGATTGACAAGACGACCTACCTCAACCACTACTACTTCATCTCGTTGGCGGCGTTGCTGCTCGCGTTCATCCCTCACGACCGTGCCTGGTCCCTCGATGCTCGGCGTGGGAGTGGTACCGGCTGGACGCCGGCCTGGACCGTCTGGGCACTGCGAATCCAGATCGCTCTGGTGTATTGCTTTGCCGGCTTTGCCAAGCTCAATCACGACTGGATCGTCAATGCCGCCCCGTTGCGCTTTTGGCTTCCGCAACACGCACACCTACCAATCGTCGGACCGCTGCTCGACGAGCTATGCGTCGCCTACGCGTTGAGCTGGGCGGGGGCCGCCTTCGACCTCACGATCGTCGCCTGGATGCTCTGGGGTCGGTCCCGACCGCTCGCCTTCGCTGTGCTGATCGTCTTCCACCTGGTCACCGGCCAACTCTTTTTGATCGGCGTGTTCCCGTACATGATGATCGCCGCGTCACTGATCTTCTTCGGGCCAGGCTGGCCTCGGCGTCTCGTCTCCCGAATCCGACATCAGCCGGCGACGCCGAGCGATCCGCCCGCACCGGGTCTGAGATCGCAGGTGCCGTCGACGTTAGGCCGACTTGCCGTGCTCGTTGCGATAGCGGTGCTCATCGTGCAGATCGTGGTCCCGCTCCGCCACCACTTCTACCCGGGACCGGTGCAATGGAACGAGGAGGGCTACCGGTTCTCCTGGCGGGTCCTGCTCACGGAGAAAGTCGGCCACATCGAGTACAGAGTCACAGATGCTCAAGGTCGCAGTTGGCTGGAGCTGCCGGCCGCATACCTCAGTCCGCTCCAGGCCGAGCGCATGACGACCCAGCCAGACCTCATCCTGGCGACCGCGCACATCATCCGCGAATATCACGCCCGACGGGGCAGGCAGGTCACAGTTCGGGCCGACGCACTCGTCAGCCTCAACGGACGTGCCGGCCAGCGCCTCATCGACCCGGACGTCGATCTCGCCACCGAGACGCCGGGCATCACCCCAAAGCACTGGATCCTCCGGCCGCCGGACTGATTGAACAGGACAGCGGAATGCACCCAAGCGACGCGTGCCTCCCGTGAGGCATTTGAACAAGCGCTAGGTCAGGAGCTGCCACCCAAAGGCTCACAGTTCGGTACACCAAGGCTCATGCTTCCCGACATCAAGCTCCGTTGAGTTGACGCTCCTGTCGGAGCTCTGAAGGCGCGAACGACTCTTGGGCAGGAACTACGGACACCAGCGGCGTATCTGCTCGAGGGGTCCGTCGTCACGGCAGAGCACGCGCCGAATCTTTCGATTCGGTTCCCTCGTTTGTTCGCGATTGGTACGTGACCGCGCCCACTGCTTTCAATCTGTTGGCCTCTTCCAGCACGCCGCGAGTCGCTGCTCTGCGGCACTAACCGTCGCCACAGATCACGATGTGCGAGCCGTCGGCGTTGGTGTGGACCGCGCGCGACGCTCCCGCGAAGCCGAAGACGAGCCGGTAGCCCGGCGTGACGACCTGGGCGTAGGCGGAGCCCTCTTGCGGGCAGCCCAGACTGGCGTCGGACCACTCCACTGTCTCGGAGCCGACGAGCGCGAGGTCGCGCTCATCCAGGTCTAACTCGTCGGCCAGCAGCCTGCGCGCCGCCGACTCGATCTGCTCGGGCGCAGCGACATTGTCCGGCGCGGTGGTTGACTGTTCCTCGGACACTCCTGAATCCGCGACGCTGACGCTCAGCGGAGTGCTGTTCAACCAGCGACCGGTCTCGGCGTCGGCGGGGAGAAATCGGGACTGCGGAAGCTGGCGTGGCCCCCAGGCCTTATTGTTGCGCTGCTGCAAGCCGACCTCGACCCGACCGTCGTCGAGCCGGCGGGCATTGATCCGGACCTCGGAGTCGCCCGAGGTCGCCGCCCAGACGGCGCCGAGTACGCCGAAGGCGACGAGCATCCCAGCGGCAAACCAGACAATTGCCTGAACTCTCATGTCTCGTCCCTCTCGTCAACGTGCGCGGACAACGATGCCGCGCGTAGGCGCCGAGCCGCTGCCTACCGTTGCGAGTCGTCCAACCCAGCCGCGTACTGATCCCGTAGCGCAGCGATGCCGACCCTGGCGCGCGGTGGATGTGCCAAACGTAGGACGGCCGGCCTCCACTGAGCGTCATGCCCTTGCGAAGTCGACGGTCGTGCAGGCAATGGGCGGCCGCGTCGATACGCTTCTGCAATCTGTTCCTCTGGCAACCGTCGAGACAACTGAAGCGTACTCTGTATCGATGACGGTTTTGTGACTGCAATGACCCCGTCATATGATTTCATATGATCAGCGCAAGACCGACACTCCGCCCGCGTCCGGCCGGCAAAGCGAGTGATCAGAGAGACCGAGCCTCTGCGGCGCGCGAGGCGAAACCGAGACAAGCATGGACGGCGTTGACGATCGAGACCGACGCATTGCGGAGCTGGAGACTCGGCTCTCGCGGCTGGGCGAGGCGAGCTTGCGGATTTCGGAGAGTCTCGACTTCGACACGGTGTTGCAAGAGGTGGTCGACAGCGCCCGCGCGCTCACCGGCTCCCGCTACGGGGCGATCACCGTCCGCCGCGAGTCGGATCGCTTGTCCGACATGATCGTCTCTGGTCTGTCCGGCGAAGAGCGTCAGGAACTACTGGAGATGCCCGACGCGCCGGCCTTCTTCGAGTATCTCAGCGGCCTTGAAGAGCCGTTGCGCATCTCCGATATCGACACGCACATGCGCGAATCACGCATGCCCAGCTTTGTCCCGCCGATACCGGCGGCGTCCCTGCTCGTCGCTCCGATCCGGCATCAGGGCGTCGGCGTGGGCACCATCTACCTGGCCCACGACCGCGACGACCGCCGCTACTCTCGCGAGGACGAGGAGACCCTTGTCATGTTTGCGTCTCAGGCGGCGATGGTGATCGCGAACGCGCGCCGCCACCATCAGGAGCAACAGACGAGGGCCGACCTCGAAACATTGATCGACACCTCGCCGGTCGGCGTTGTCGTGCTCGACGCGACGACGGGCGTGCCCAAGTCCTTCAATCGCGAGGCCTCGCGGATCGTCGATCGACTCCGCGCTCCCGACCAATCGCCGGCTGAGCTGCTGGAGGCGGTGACCTTCAAACGAGCCGACGGACGGCAGATCTCGTTGCGCGAGTTCCAGATGACCGAACTCCTGAGCGTCGGGGAGACTGTCCGGGCTGAGGAGATCGTATTGCGCGTCGCTGACGGGCGTAGCGTGACGGTGTTGCTCAACGCTACGCCCATCACGTCAGAGGACGGCGTGGTCGAATCGGTGGTCGTGACGCTGCAGGACATGGCGGCGGTGGAGGAACTGGAACGACTGCGGGCCGAGTTCCTGGCCATGGTCAGCCATGAGCTACGTGCTCCGCTGACATCGATCAAGGGATCGGCCGCCACCGTTTTGGAGTCTGATATCGACCTCGATCCCGCCGTGGTGCGACAGTTCTTCCGAATTATCGAGGAGCAGGCCGATCACCTGAATACGCTGGTCTCTGACCTGCTCGACGTGGCGCGCATCGAGACCGGCAGCCTCCCGGTTAGCGCCGAACCGTCCGAGGCCACGGTGCTGGTCGACCGCGCCCGCAGCGCGTTCGCTAACGCCGGCGCCACGAACCCGTTGCAGATCGACGTCGAGCCGGCCCTGCCACTGGTCATGGCTGATCGGCGTCGCATCGTCCAGGTGCTCGTCAATCTATTGACCAACGCGGCGCGCAACTCTCCCGACTCGTCGGTGATCCGCGTGAGTGCACAGCGCGAGGCTACGCACGTAGCCGTCTCGGTATCCGATGACGGACGCGGTATTCCGGCCGAGAGCCTACCGCTGTTGTTCCGCAAGTTCACCAGCGTGCCGTCCGAAGCGCCACCTGGCGCCGCTGGCCTCGGGCTGGCGATTTGCAAGGGCATCGTCGAAGCCCACGGCGGCCGAATATGGGCCGAGAGCGACGGTCCCGGACTGGGCGCGCGCTTCACATTCACCCTGCCGACGGTCGATGTTGTCGCAGGGCAGCCCGTAGAACTAGCGCCAGGGCGTGCCCAGACCGGGGCGAAGTCCGGCGAGAACGAGCCGGCCCGCGTTGTCGCCGTGGACGACGATCCGCAGGCTCTGCGTTACGTGCGCGACGCGCTGGTCGAGGGAGGCTACGAGCCGCTCGTCACCGGCGACCCTCAGGAGGCGTTGCGTTTCATGCAGGAGCAGCGGCCCCACCTGGTGCTCCTCGACCTTGTCCTGCCCGGCGTGGACGGCATCGATCTGATGAGCCAGATGCTGAAGGTCGTCGACGTGCCCGTGATCTTCCTCTCCGCCTACGGACGCGACGAACTGATCGCCCGCGCATTCGAGATGGGCGCCGCCGACTACGTCGTCAAACCCTTCTCGCCAACCGAACTCTCGGCCCGGATCAGAGCCGCACTCCGCAGCCGCGAGGTCTCCGAACCGCCACCGCCGTACCGGCTGGGGGACCTGTCCATCGATTACGTGGAGCGCAGCGTGACGGCGTCTGGGGAGCAGATAAAACTGACGCCCACCGAGTACCGGATGCTGGCCGAACTCTCTGTTAACGGCGGGGAGCTGGTGACCTACGACCGCTTGCTGGCTCGTGTCTGGGCAGAGCGGAGCGATGGTGACCTAAGGCCCATGCGGACGATGATGGGCAAACTACGGCGCAAACTTGGCGAAGACGTTGAGAATCCGAGGTACATCTTCACTGAGCCCCGTGTGGGTTATCGGATGCCCCGCTCGGAGACGGCTGGCGAGGGTTGATAGCGGACAACCAACCTGGGGAAGTTCCTAAACCGACTGAGGATCGACCGGGCAGCGTTACTCGTGCAATCGATGGCCCGGTGGTTTGCCCTCGGTCGCTCCGGGTCGACGCGTCCGCGACTCCTAAGCGGAGCTTCTACGCGAACGGGGTTGGGTCCAGGAACCGGTCGAGCACGTTGCGCGTCATGCGCGAGACGTTGTTGTTGTGATCGTTGTGGAATAGCGCCGAACTCCAGCCAATCGAGCCGGTCGAAAAGACCGCGCCGCCGCGCGGGGTCTCGAAGAAGACCACGTCGGCGTGCACCTGCGGGTCGTCCTGACCGCCGATCGAGAGCAGCATGTGACCGATGTCCTCGTTGACGCGGATGTAGCAGTCGGTGTGCTGCTCGGAAGTCGCGACCGTCAGCGCATGCGGCGGCGTCCCATAGGCGCGGCTGGCCGAGTCCAGTTCGAGGCCGGCTGCGCCACCGCCAATCAGTCCGAAGTCGCCGATGATCTCGTCGTCAATGCCTTCAAAGATGAACGCTGCACGCGGGTCGTGGCTATCGGCAGTGCGGCGGAAGTAGGAGGAGTGGTCGAATCCCTGGGCAATGAAGCCGTTGCCAACGAGCGACTGCGGCGTGCGTCCGGCGCGCCACCAAAGCCCCCCGTACTCGCCGGTAAAGGCCATGAAATACTCGCCCGGCTCGCTTGCCCAGGAGCGCGAACCATCTTCTGTGCGGCGCATCTCCATGGCGCCCGGTTTGTCGTCGCGATAGGCGACGCGCCAATAGAAGCCGTTGCCGCCCATGTACATCAGCCGGCCGCCACGTTGCGTGAAGGCGTGGACGGCGTCCCACATGTTGGTCGAGTAGTACTCGGGGTGGCTGCACGTCATGACGCAGGAGTAGCGCTCCAGGAGTGAGACGCCGTCCTGGTGCATGTCTTCGTCGGTGATCACGTCAAAGGGGATGCGCTGCGCTTCGAGCCACTCAACGATGTGCATGTCGGCGCTGAGCTGCCACAGCCAGTGGTGGGTCGGACGGATGTTGATCAGCGGGCGGAGACGAGAGGAGTAACAGACACCCGTGCCGTCGTTGTGGTTGTCGTACATCGAGTTGCCGTACTCGGGGTGGCGGTTGAGGTAGCGCTCCTCCGGTCCGATCACGGCAAGGTGATTGGCGAGCAGTTCGTTGCCGAACTCGATTCCGCCGCGGGAGTTGCCGTAGGCCATGTAACTGGCCGTCGGAATCAGTAGCGCCAAGGACGCCGTTGCGCGGTCCCGCGGCGGCCGCACTACGAAGCTGATGTGGTCTTCCTGATCTCCGGCCGTGAGGCGTGCGGCGTAGAGTCCGCTCGGCGTGTCGGCGGGGACCTCCAATTCAAAGTCGGCGTCCCACTCGCAGTCGTAGAGCGAGTCGTCGAGGAAGTGGATGGCGGCGTACTGATCCGGCGCGTGATTGAAGTCCAGCTCATCTCCGGTCCAGTTGGAGCCGCGCACGGCGCGAATCGGCAGATTGATAAGCCGGCCGTGCGCGCGGTTGGGAGAGATGTCGATGATGTCGTCGGTATCCATCGCGCGCGAGAAATCCCAGGCGGCGCAGATGTCCGTGCGCAGGCCTCGGGGAACCGCGTCGCTGCGCAGGGATTCGATTTCACTGCGCTCCAGGACCCGGGAAGCGACGACCGGACGCTCGATGCGACCGTTGAAAATCATTTCACCAACGGGCTTCCCGCGGGCCTCCTCGCGGCTGGCGGCGGCGATCAGCAGCGGTGCGTTGCAGCGGACGACGGCAGTCCCCTTGCTGTCGTGTTTGACTTCGCCGCTTGAGGTGTCGCGAGCATAGGAATCAAGCAGTTGTTGCCGCAGGTGAACCTCGCCGCTGGAGGAGTCGTACGTCGCGCTGACCAGATACCACTCGCGGGCGACCAGGGCTTGTCCGAGCGTGAACTCCCTCAGACCACCATCGCCGTCACCCAGCTGCAGGACGAGGCCGTCGGCCGGATCGGTCCAGAGCGCAAATCCGCATCCGGCTTCGATGTCCATCTTCGAGATAATGCAGGCCCGACGAAGGGCCGGCAGCGTGGGAAAGATGGCAGCCTGCAGGCTGAGATCACTAAGGGCGTCGAACGCAGGGCCGTCGGGTACGACGGCGTAGGAGCCGCAATAGGTTTCCTGACTGCGTCCGGGATACTCGCCGCTCACCGACGTTTGCAGGAGCTCGTCCCGGTAGCCCGGCCCGCTGGGCTGGCGATCTCCCGAAATCAGGCGAACAATGTCCGCTTGATAGCGGTCGACGCCGGGCTCGCAGCTAACCATGAAGCGTATGCGTTCGCCGGGGGCGACGCTGATTTCGTCGCTGTAGCCGGCGATCTTCTTTTCGAGCATGGATCGGTCCCTCGGCGTGAATTCAGTCGAGTACGAGTGGGGTTCCGGTGATCAGTTCCCAGCGCATTTTGAAGACCGCTCGCTCGGCGTCTTCGAGCGACGTGAAGACCTGGTCTTCGAGCAGGGTGACATCCACACCGCGTTGTCCCGAGAGCTGGGCCAAGCCCCACTCCTGGTAGGGGATGCGGGTGACCAGGACGTAGCGTCCGGCTGCTTCGGTGTCCCGCATGCGTGTGACGATGCGCTGCAGCGCGGCGCTGTGCGGGCCCATGGGGTTGCCCATGAACTCTCGCGCGAGATCGGTACGGCTTGGGTCGATTGGATACTGAGACGGCATCGATAGCCCCGTGGGTTCGATGGCGCAGTCTAGGCCTGGCAGGGAGGCGATGCAATCGGTGCGGGCGCCATGGGCAGACCGTACGTTGTCCTGGCCCACGCTGAGATGCGAACAGCCGTGGTTCGCAGCGCCGCCGGACGTGCAATCGTGTCCGGTCCCGTCAGACCTGTTGGTTTAGCATGGTCCCAACTCAATCGAGGGGGCACACGGGTGAGCCGTTTCTTCGCCAGACGATCGAGTGGCCGCTCGGTCGGAGATTTGGCCGCTGACGAGGTGAAGCCCACGGTTGACGACTACTCGGAACTCTTTGACGAGAGCGCCGAGCAGCGCAAAGAGCGCTATCACACGGTTGTCAATCACTATTACAACCTGGCGACCGACTTTTATGAGTTTGGCTGGGGCCGGTCGTTTCACTTTGCCCCTCGGAGGCGAGGCGAGAGCTTGAGCGCTTCCTTGCTGAGGCACGAACTGTTCCTCGCCGCGCGGCTGTCGATGACCTCCGGAATGCAAGTGCTCGATGTGGGCTGCGGGGTCGGCGGACCGATGGCCAACCTGGCCCGTCACACCGGCGCGAGCTTCGTGGGGATCAATCTCAACGCTTACCAGCTCGAGCGAGCGAAACAGTACACGAGCGATCTTGGGTCGCAGTGCCGCTTCATCCACGGCGACTTCATGCAGGTTCCAGAGGCCGATGGCCAGTTCGATGCCGCGATGAACATCGAAGCCATTGCGCACGCACCGGACAAGACCGGGGTGTTCAGAGAGGTCTTCCGCGTTCTTCGTCCGGGTGGTGGATTCGCGGGCTACGACTGGTGTTTGACTGACTCGTTTGATCCAGCGAACGAGGACCACATGCGGATTAAGAACGACATCATGAAGGGGAACGGGCTTCCAGATATCGCGCACACGTCGGAGATCAGCTCGGCGTTGCTGGCAGCGGGCTTTGAGCTGTTAGAGACCCGCGATCTCGCCCTCGAGTCAGATCCGGAGACTCCCTGGTATCGCCCATTGCAGGGTCGGGACCTGAACCTGACGAGCCTTCCGCGAACGCCGATCGGTCGAGCCGTCACGAATCTGGCTCTGGGAGTGGGGGAGAAGTTGCGGATCGTGCCGGAAGGCGCTCAAGAGATCAGCAGCGCACTGAACGCCGGCGCGGACGCGCTGGTTGACGGTGGGATCACCGGTGTGTTCACGCCGATGTTCTACTACCTGGCGCGTAAGCCCCTTGCCAGCGAAGACTAGCTCCAGCGTCCAGCATCGGATATCGAGTTAGCCGCTGCGGGTCTGGCGTCGCTCCTCGTAGAGTCCGAGCGCGTGCAAGGGGAAGTACTGGCGATAGAGGACGTAATCCAGCAACGCCGTGCGGAAGAAGACGCCGGCCATGTCTTGCCGGGGCCACGTCCCATCCGGGCACTGCCGATCGATCAAGAAGCGAATGCCCCGAGTGATCGCCTTCCAGTCGGCATCCCCCGCCTCGAGAAGGGCGATCAACGCCCAGGCGGTGTGGATGACCTGGCTCTCGTCGTGGGCTACGTATTGCCCGGTCATGCAGCCGCTGTGGTGCTCGCCCCAGCCTCCGTCATCGCGCTGGCGATCCAGCAGCCACTGGCAGGCCGAACGTAGCGCGGGATCGTTCGGCTCAGCGCCTCCGGCGATCAGCCCCCGGATCCCGAAGAACGTGCCGTAGATGTACTGCACGCCCCAGACCCCGCGCCATGATCCGTCGTTCGCCTGCGTCCGGCGCAGCGAGGCGTCAGCCCGCTCCATCGCGCGCTCCGCTCTTCGATCGATGACTTTCGGGGAATGCTCCCGGCAGGCCGCGAGCGCTGCGAGGCAGGAAGCCGTGCATTCGACATAAGAATGCTCCGTCATCGACTCGCCGAACATTTCGGCGGGGTTGATTCGTTCGAGGTCGAAGCGAGACCGCTGCGACTCATAACTACCGAACCCACCGTCGCGATTCTGACCTCGCAACATGAATTGAACCGCGTCGCGCAGCTCGCTCGGACTGACCGATGAGGGATCCGCGGCGATGATCCCGAGCGCTGCTTCAGCCGTACAGTCGGACACCGGCCAGCCATGCCATTGGGCAGCGAAGCACCAGCCTCCCTTTGGATCGTTGCGGTAGGCCTCGCGAAAGCCTGGGAAGCTGGTATCGATTTGCTGCTGCTGGAGGTAGACGGTCCCACGTTGGAGCGCGTCTGTCACCCCTTCCAGTTGCCGCGCCGTTGCCAGCGCCTGCAACGCGAATCCGGTGTCCCACGAGGCGCTTCTGGCGCCGGTCATGCGTGCGCCGCGGTCATCGTCTTCCCAGAACCAGAGGTCGGCCTGCTCAAGCGCTCGCCGACAGTCGGCGTCGTCGGGATCTTGTAGCCACAGGGCCAGGATGTTCAGCAGGCCGCTGACCGGCGAAATGCTGGTGTGATCCGTCGTCTTTAGTTCCCACTTGATTTGCTCGATCAGTGCGTCGACTGACTTGGCCCGGAGGCGCTTGCTGTGGAATCGTTCCACGAGCTGCGTCCCGCGATACAGACCTCGGAGCCACGCCGTTGGTTGTGCGAACAGATCCGCCTGACGCAAGCGACCACGACTAGCGGGGAAATCGACGCTCTCGAACCCCTGTGGGAACAGTTCTTCGCGCAATGACGCGATCAACGGAGTGACGGGCGTTTGGAATCGGCGTGCATAGATCGCCGCCATGGCCATGTAGATCAGCCGCGTGTGGCAGTACCAGTTGGAGGGATGGAGCGGTAGACGGCGCGGGAGGCTCCAAAGTTCGGGCAGGACGGGGTGCAATCCGCTCCAGTCGTAGAGATTGAGCAACGCCAGCCAGAACTTGCCCCAGCTTGGGATGCCGAGCGTTCCTTCCTCATGCAAGAATCGGCGCGCCGGCTCGAGCAGCCGATCGTCCCGTTCCACGCCGAGCAATCGTGCTGCGATGTAGACAAGGGTGGTCACGAACAGATGCGGCGCCGAGTGATCGTGGAGGCCCCACTGCCCCTCCGGCAGCCGAGATTGCTCGAAGTAACGAAGCAAGCGTCGCCGCCGCTCGGGCTCGATGGGCCGCCCGATGATGTGCTGCAGCAGTACCCACTGCGCCGTGATCATCGGGCACCAAACCATTTCGCCTTCCCAGCCGCCGTCCTCGCCCTGGAGGTTCAGCAGAGGCGCGGTCGCTCGCTGAAGCGCTGGACCGGCATCTGGCAAGACAGTCTCGGTCTGGCGCGGCTCGTCGGTTTGAGCCGAGACCGATGACCCCGATGGCATCGAAGTCAAGAAAGCGCGGGCCAGTGCTTCAGTGGGGCGCTCATTCCCTGTTCCGCCCGCACGTCGGACGTTGTACAAGTGCCAGGCGGCTCGTAATAGCCAAGCAAGACGATTACTCAGCCCACGAGCGACGTCACGATACCGGCGCCAGGCCAACCGGTTGAGTGACTTCGGCACCGTTGCCCTGAGCGCCCACAGCACCGTTGTGGTGAACTCCCGGCTCAAGCTTCGTATCGAGGTGTCTTCACAGCCCAGCAGCCGCATCGTGCGGCCGCGCACTCCCGAACTGGCCCGCCAGCGACTGTACATCGCCTCCCGAAGTGCGGCGCCTTCGGCCCGCGGATCGGCGAAGACCTCGTAGAGTCCCATCGCCAGGAGTTCCGGAACTCGCGTCGCCTCGAACCGATGGTTTCTGAAGTCGCTGAATTCTTCGCCTTCGGCCAACGCGAAGGCATCGCCGAACCCAAGCGTGATCCCGGTAGCGGTCAACGGGTGGTAGTGTCCTGCGGCATCGCCGATCAGCACTCGGCGCGAGGTTCCATACGTTAGGCGCGGGCTAATCACATTGGCGGCCGCGTGAATCCCCTGCTCGGACCAGGCTTCGATGAAGGCGGAGCGGAGCGTCTCCGGCATCCAGCGGGCATACGAGTCCGAGAGCAGGCCCTCCCACTCATGAGGGGAGTGATCAAGCGGGATATCGATGACCGCTCGAACACGATCCTCGCTCAGGCGATAAATGAGCATCGGACCGGGCGCGCCGCTGACGACGTGCCCGTAGCCTTCGAAGGGCAAGCTCACTCCCTTCAGCGTCAGCCCGATCATCCTCGAACAGGTCCTCGTTTGCGTGGCCAAACCTAACGATCGCCGAACGACGGAGGAACGCCCGTCGGCGCCAACGATTCTCTCAGCGAGAACGGTGCTGCTCACGCCGTCCTGCGTGAACGTGATTCGTCCGTCTTCCACCGTGCGCACGCGGGCATGAAGCAACAGGTCGATAGCCGGATCGTCGCCGGCTACCTGGCGCAGATGCGAAACAAGAGCCGCGTGTTCGCACACCAAACTGCGCGATCCATCGGAGTACGGGAGTAAGATCGGCTCCTGACCGTCTTCTGGAAGCACGGCGAATCCTTCGCCCGAGTTGCTTGGCACCTCTCCCGCGACTGAAATGCCGAGTTCATTCAGGACTTGCACCGCGGGAGGATGCAACCACTCACCGGCCAGTCGTTTGGCCGCAGAAGGATTCGCCTCAAAAAGCGCGACCCGATAGCCCTTCCGCGCATGAGCGATTGCGCAGACGCATCCGACCGGTCCGGCACCGACGATTGCTACGTCGTAGCGTCGTTCAGTCGCGCCGATCACCTGAAGACTCTGCCCTGCGCTCTGCGCCGATAGCGGAGCCGGCAGGGTGTCACGGGGCCAGTCACCCAGCTCCCGTAGTTCGGCGTGGGGAAGTTCGTCTCGAGACTGAAGTCGAACCGGTCGAGCAGCACAGTCCAAATCGCCTTGACCTGCATCTCGGCAAAGTGCTTGCCCATGCAGCGATGCTTGCCGCCGCCGAAACCGATCAAGCTGTAGTGGTGCTGTTTGTCCTCACGAGCCGGCGGGGCGAAGCGATCCGGATCGAACCGGTCCGGGTCGGCGAACAGATGAGGCAGCCGGTGCGACACCGCCGGCGACACCATGGCCAGGCTGCCCGAGGGCACGACATAGTCCCCGTAGCGCATCGGGTTGAGCACCTTGCGGATGAGGAGGATCAGGGGCGGGTGGAGCCGCTCGCACTCACGCACGGCGTGCTCCATGGTCACCTGTTGCTTCAGGCCGTTGAGGCTCATGCTCGCGGTTTCGCCGTAGATGGCCTTCGTCTCGTCTCTGACCCGAGCCAGATATTGGGACGCTCGTACGAGTTCCAGACCGGTCCAGGTCGCGAGCACCGCGCTGGTGTGCTGACCGGCGAACAACACGGTCAACAGAATCCCGGTGATTTCGTCATCACTCAGCGCGCGTCCGTCGCTGTAGCTGGCATCCATGAGCGACTGCATGAAGTCGTCAGGACGATCGACGGCGCGCCGTCGCGCCGTCATGATCCGGCTGAAGAGATCGGCCACCTGCACGCGTGCCCGGTCGCGGCTGCGATGCGCAGGGGTGGGCAGCCTGGGCAGAAAGAAGCCGAGCGTGTTGATGCCCTTTTGCAGATCGTGATACGCGTCGGCGAAGCCCGCATCGACCTGATCCCGAACCTCCTGCCCGATCAAACTGCGACTGGCGATCTTCACGGTTAGCTGGTTCATCGCGGTTGGCAGATCCAGCTCACCTTCGTCGCCAAGCGAGTCGGCCAATTGCGAGGTCTCATCGAACATGATTTGAGCGAAGCGCTGCATCGCCGCTTCCCTGAGCGCCGGATAGAGGAAGCCGAGCTGTTCGTCCATAATTTGGGGAGCAACGTCGTAGGCCACCCCTTGTCCGAAGATCGGGACCGTGAATTGATAGACGGCCTTCGCGTTGAGTTGGTCCTCTGGCGCGCCAAAGAATGCGTCGTGAGCTTCGGGTCCAGTGAACAGCACAAACTGACGTGGGCCCAGTCGGAATCGGTACAGATCGCCCAGGTCGCGCCAGCCTCGGCTCAGCATGGCGACCGGGTCGCGCTGGAATTGCCACAGGTGCCCGATCAGCGGCAGCCCGCCATCCAGCTCGGGAATCGTCCGATGCTCCTCGGATGTCGTCAGTACGCCAGGCAGTTCAGTCATCTTTGTTCCCACTGGAGGCCAAGATAGCGAGTCTAGTAGACACGGGGAATCAATGCGTATGGCACTCTTCGGGTATAGCGTTCCCACAGGGCACCATACTTGGCACGACATCGGCGATCGTCGCGCCTTGCCCGATGCCACAGCAGCGCCGTCAGCCATACCGGCAACGCATAGGGTATCCAAGACGAGAACGCTGTCGTGAGCGCAAACGCAAAGTACACGCAGATCTCGCCCGAGTAGTTCAGGTGTCGCCCCACACCCCAAAATCCGGACACCAGCAGTCGCCCGTCGAGCGACTCGGCCTGCCGGCCCCAGATCGAGGTCTCCGCATTCTGTTTGAAGCGGTGTTTCTGCTCGTTGGCGCCGCGGAACAAGCAGAATCCGATGACAAACAGCAGGCAGAGCGCAGCGCCGGCCAGAGGCGGGATGGAATCCGTTGTGTCGACCAACCACCAGCCGGCCAGACAGTAGAAGAAAGGCACCAGGACATAGTCGCCCCATGCCAGCATCCAACCGAACCGCTCCGAAACGATGTCCCAAGTGTAGATCATGCCGTACTCAAACTGGAAGTAGTTCAACACGTACAATCCGGTGAACACCTGGTAGAGAACCATCTGCAGCGTGAGTGAACCGTGCGTGTCGTACTGTACAACTGCAAATGACACGTTAAACAGCGCGAGCGCTATGAGAGAAGGTCGGTAGCTGAACAGCTTCAGATCAACCCCGAACCAGGAGGGGTTGAGCTGACGGCCAAAGAACACCCCTCGCCACAGTCCCGGCGAATCGCTCTGGCGCCGGGACCCTTGCCAGTACAAGACGGCCGACAGAGCCCAGGCAAAGATGTTCGCCACAACGAACAACTCGGCAAAGTGGGTGTGCAGCACCGAGAGCGAGATCAGGTCGAAGACATCGCCGAGCACGGCCAGGAGCATGGCGACCAGGAACAGCGCGAGCCCGTTGAGCTTGTAGGTGCGAGTTGCGCCATCCGGGTCAGGCCTGCCGACCACGTGGCGCCCCGGTAGCCACCTCGAACCCAGCAGCAAGACCCCCACAAACACGAGGAAAATCCCCGTCGCCTCGAGCAAATGTTGACCGGAGAAGGTCGTCCAGGCTGCCGGGACCTCAGGCATCGACCGAGTTCGCGGCAGCCTCGCGGTCCAGGTGTTCCTGCCACTTGCGGACGGTCACTTGCTGGAACGAGCGGACCACCGGATTGACCTCGATCGGCGGAGCCTCCCAGTTGTTCTCATAGCCGGTTTGCTCGGCTTCCACCGCCCAGCGATCCTGGGAGAGCAAGGGGCCGATCAACATCCGGTTGGCGAGCCGCAAGACGGTGGTCATGGCCCAGCGCGGGATGCGGATCGGCAGCAGGGGGAGCTTGAGCGACCTGAAGTAGAAGAGGAAAAACGTGCGCGTTGTCCGCTCATCGACCGGTAGCACGAAGAGCCAGTGCTTGATTTCGTCATCGGTGTTCGATCGCTGGTAGGGATACTCGTAGCAGAGTTCCATGTGGTTGGTGTTGAGACGATTGTGGTCGACGAATTTGCCGGAGATGCGTCCACGACCTACTCGCGTTTCGTAGGCGAGGTGCACGTCGTCCCCGATGGTCTCGTGACGCGTGAGGGTCGCGCCGTCGAACGGACGATACTGACGATGCAGATAGGCGTGGGAGAAATCGCTCACGTTGTCGATGATGATCGAATGGTGGGCCGAGAGGTCGAATCGCAGCGGTACGCAGGCCCATCGACCGGGCCCTTCGAGCTCGGGGATCTCCGGGATCTGGCGCTCTGAGGCCTTGGACGGATCGCCCGGGAAGATCCAGACCAGCCCGTAGCGGACCTGGACGGGATATGAGCGCACCGACAGTCGCGGAACCTGCTTGCGCCCAAACAGATCGGGGATCTCAGCCACGCGGCCGTCCTCGTCGTACTCCCAGCCGTGGTAGCCGCAGACGAGCCGACACCCCTCGACCTCGCCGAGCGAGAGCTTGATCTGGCGGTGCAAACACCGATTCTCGACCGCGTGGAACGATCGATCCTCGGACCGAAACAGCGCGATCGATTGCTTCCAGAACACCACCTCGGTCACCGTTCCGGGCTTGATCCTTCGTACCTCCTCGACTGCGTACCAGTAATCAGGATTCATCCCCACGGAGCGCGCACGCTGGCGCAGGTTGTCGGCATGCGCGAACCCCGGAGGTCCGACCGATGGCGACCCGATCTCGACGCTCATGTCACATAGCCCTCAGGATTTGCGCTGTTTCGTTCACCTACCGCTCGACCGGCCATGGTTAACCGCCCACCGGCGCGGTCGATTCGGGGCGCTTTGCTCGTCGATTCGTGATTGCGTTTCGCTCATAGTGGAACGCGTAGGCGTCCTCCACTGCGCTACGGATCGTCGATGGTTGGAAGCCAAGCTCCTCCTTCGCTTTGCTGGTGTCCGCGTGACGACACTGCTGCAGCAGGCGGATCGCGCCGGGTGTGAAGCGCTGCGGATAGCTCGGCCAGAAACGGCTGAGAGCGTAGCTCGCGACCTCCGAGAACGGCAGCATCAGGCCGAGCGGTATCTGCCGGCGTGGTCGCTTGACCCCCGAGACCGCCTGGAAGTGATCCAGCATGTCCGAGATCGTCTGATACTCGGAACTGAAGATGTACTTCTGTCCCGATCGACCGCGCTCCATGCTGAGCATGTGGCCCTGAACGATGTCCTCTGCGGCGACGAACTCGAACCCGCCATCAACGTAAGCGTGGAGCTTGCCGTTAGCGAAGTCGCACAGTGTCCTCCCCATTCGCGAGGGGAAGAAGTCGTTGCCCCCAACGACCGCGCAGGACGTGGCCACGACGACCTCCTGACCACCCGCGGCCGCATGCCAGCATTCGGTCTCGACCATCGCCTTGCTGCGCTCGTAAGGCATGGTGCGTTCCATCGGATAGAACGGCATCGATTCCCTGGTTGGAGTGGATGTGTCGTCGAGGTCGTAGCCGACGGCGCTGAACGAGCCCGTCACCACGACCTTCCCGGCCTCCATCTCGCGCGCCGCTTGGAGCACGTTGCGGGTGCCAACCACGTTGGATTCGAAGACGTCCCTTCGATGAGCGCCGTTCCCGTCGATGGTCGAAACGAGGGCAGCCACGTGAAAGACGCCGTGGCAGCCGGCCAGCGCCTCGCGGGTCGCATCCAGGTCTCGAACATCGCCGTAGACCCGCTCGACATCGAGCCCCTCGATGGCTTCGTTGTTGTCGTCCTGTCTCAGCAACACGCGGACGCGAACGCCGTCATCGAGCAATCGGCGTACCAGATTGGCGCCGACATGCCCGGCGGCGCCCGTCAGGAACACTGGCGGCGACGATGTGCCGGAGTGATGTTCGGGTGACTGCGAAGCCATGTAGCTCCCACATTACGCATTTGGCAGCCGGCTTGGAGGATGAGGCAACGTTAATCGGTGCCCCTTAGAGGTGCAAGATTGCTTGACACTCGACGCGTCGGTCACGGGGGCGTCGCTATGATGCACATCTGGTCTGTCCAGGCGCGTCGGTTCGATCTGTGCAGCGAGGGAAGTCAACGGGTTTGAGCAGGGCGAGCGAGCGAACAGGCGGATGGGGTGCCCCAGCGGGTTTGCTCGCGGTGCTGGCGATCGCGCTGCTGGCGTTGCCCGGGATGGGCGCCCGCTACTGGCTGCATGGCGAGCTCGACGCATTGCATTGCCTGTTCAGCCTGTTCTTCTCGATCAATCTCGTGATCTGTTGGTGGGAGATGTGCCTGTATCTCCGAAGGGACTACATCGAGACGCGCCTGGAGCATTGGCGTCAATGGCAAAGCGAGAGCGGACGCACCCCGGCGGTGGAATTTCTGACCGCCCGGGTGCCATTGAACCGAATCCACTCGCCGACCGTCTGGGCGGATGTCTGGGCGACATATTCGATGTTCGATTCGGCATATGCGGATCGCAACACGTACGGGTTCAACATCGATATCGCCAATGGATTCACGACGCCGTGGACCACGCTGATTCTGTACGCGGCTTACACCGGCGGCGTTTTGCCGGCGATTGCCGCGGGCATTCTCGGGGCGATGCTGTTCTGGCAGTGGGTCTACGCATCGTCGCTCTACCTCGTCAGTTTTTTCGTGGGACAGAAGCGCAGCCGTCTCACGACTCGCCAGTTCTATGCGTACATCGTCGGGCCGAACGCGATTTGGATAATGATCCCGATGGTGGGTCTGTACCTCTCCATCCGCCTGATCGTGGACGGCGACTACCGAGTGCTGGGCATCAGCTAGCGCCCGATGCATGACGGCCGGTGACGTCGAGCTATGCTCCGCCGTGATCGAATGTGCGAGGGGACAACGGCATGAGCCGGATCGCCGACGTGCGGACCACCATTCTCGACTCGACGCCTCTCACGCAGGTGTTTGTCACAGTGACGGACGGCGACGGACGCACGGGGCTCGGCGAGACTTGGTGGGGCATCCCCGACCCGGAGCGACCGGGCGCAGGCGGGCGCCCGATCGCGGGCGTGGTCAACGAGTTGTTGGCGCCGAGGGTCCTCGGTCGCGAAGCCGGCGAGATCGGACGACTGTGGTTCGAGTTGTGGGACTACGGATATCGCTATGCCGACCAGGGCATCTTCCCGATGGCCCTGTCCGGCCTCGACATCGCGCTGTGGGACCTGCTGGGCAAGAGGTTGGATGCGTCCGTGTTGCAACTGCTCGGCGGTTCCCGGCATGACGCCGTGCCCGCCTACGCGAGTCTGCCGCCGCTGCGCGATCCTGAACTGGTCGTGAGCGAGACCCAGCGCGCCATCGACGCGGGTATCGGCGCGGTGAAGCTGCACGAGCTCACGATCGACCACGTTGAGCGCCTGCGCCGGCGTTTCGGCGAGGGGCTGGCGATCATGGTCGACGTCAACGGTCATTTCGACCCGCTCGAGGCGACCGCGTTCGGTCGCAGGCTCGCCGATCTCGGGGCGACCTGGTTTGAGGAACCGGTCCGGCCCATGCGCGATCACCGAGCGATGGACCGGGTGCGCCGGGAGTCAGGCGTCGACATCGCCGCGGGTGAAAATGAGTACACGCTGGAGGATTTCGAGCGGTTGCTGCGCTCTCAGGCGATCACCTACCTCCAGCCCGAGGTGACGAAGATCGGTGGCATCACCGCCGCCCAGCGTGTGGCAACGCTCGCTGAACTTCACAACGTGGCGCTCAGCCCACACAACTTCCGTCCGGGTCCGTCCCTCTACGCCTCCCTCGCTTATGGGTTTGCGTGCTCGGCAACCCGGTGGTTCGAGATCCCCTGGGTTCCGGAAGACCGCCGCTTCGCCTCCGACATGCCGTTGCCCGAGATCGAGGATGGGCACGTACTTGCACCGAAGGGCTCCGGCCTCGCTATACCGCTGTAGTGGCGAGTGGCTCGCATCGAACGTCACCCGAACTACGCGCCGGGCTCCATCAGCTCAAGCTTCGTCAGAATCCGGATGCGAGGCTGCGCCGCGCTCGGTCGATCAGGAACAGGAAGACCGGTGTGCCGATCACGGCGGTCAGCACGCCCAGCGGCATCTCCGCCGGAGCGACGATCGTTCTCGCACCCAGGTCGGCGCCCAAGACGAGGATGGCGCCCGCCAATGCGCTCGCCGGCATCAGCCGGCGATGATCGGGTCCAACCGCAAGGCGCACCATATGCGGCGCGATCAGACCAATGAACCCGACCACTCCCGCCACTGCCACGCCGGCACCCGTCGCCAATGCCGCTGCCGATACGATCGTGAGCTGCGTGCGCTGAACCGGGACCCCTAGATGTCTTGCCTCCGCATCTCCGAGCGTCAGCAGGTTGAGCGCTCCCGACTGGCGCACCAGCACGACGATCGCGAACAGGATCAGGGGTCCGGCTGAGTAGGCAAACTCCCAGAGCGACCCGGCCAGGCTGCCCAGCATCCAGAACACGATGTCACGCAATTGTTCGTCGTCCGAGAATGACAGAATCAGGCTGATGCCGGCGCCGAGCAGCGCGTTGACTGCGATCCCGACGAGCAACATCGTGGCCATCTGCGCGCGTCCGCTGCGCCGGGCAAAGCCATAGATCAGAAACGTCAGAACGAGGCCGCCCAAGAACGCCGCGACCGGCTGCACGAACAGTCCCCAGCTCACCGTGCCCAGCACTACCGCGACTGCGACCGCGAACGCCGCCCCGCTCGAGACGCCGATTAGCCCCGGGTCGGCGAGCGGATTGCGGAACAACCCTTGCAACGCTGCTCCGGAGACTCCCAGCCCCGCCCCAACCGCCGCCGCCATGAGCATCCGTGGCACCCGGATGACCCAGACGACCGCTTCCTCGCGCGCCGTGTAGTCGATGCCGACATTGATCCCGATCTTGCCCAGGATGATGGCGATGATCCGTCCGACCTCGACATCGAACGCGCCCAGCCCCAGATTGGCCAGCACAAGCAGGATCAAGCCTGCGGAGAGGGCGCCCCAGATCAGCGGCTCCACCAGGCGCGGAAGCGTCGACTCGACGCCGCCGGCCAGTTCCGGACGTCGCTCGCGCAGCTGGGCCAGCGGGCGGTTGACCATCGCTATTCGTTCCGGATTGCGGTCTGCTCAGACTGGCACGTCGCTGGATGCTCCGTCACGATATCGGCTTATCGCTTCCGGCCTATGCCTCGCGGAAATTGCGACCGTGGAGGATGCTGCCGTAGTGATTGAACCAGCGCTTTGCCTCGGGGTCGTCGAAGGGGTAATCCGCGCCGAGCTGCCTCGCAACGCTCAGCCCGGTCACGAAGCAGGTCTCCTGGCTGTTGATCAGCGTGTGCGCTCCACAGTGCCATGTGCCCCGCCTGCCCTGGATGAAGCGGAAGAGGTTGACCAGGAGCACCACGTGTTTCACATCATGCACGACGTGTTGAAACCAGCCTCGGTGAATGACCTTCTGTTCCTCGATCGCGCTGATCGGGTTGTAGGTCACCAGGCATGGCCGTTCGGAGCCGTTCGCCCAGGGCTGCTGGTTGTGCATGATGTAGGTGATCTCATAGTTGTCGGGCCGTGCGCCGTACTGCTCGATGTGATTGCTGCGGGTCTCCAGAGGCTTCACGTCGTTGTCCGGCAGGACAGACGCGTCCCAGTGCACGATCGCGTGGTTGTGTAACTCGCTCTCGTAGCGAACTGACGACAACAGATAGCGCTCCAAGTAGCTCGGCCGGTCCAGCATCATCAGGGTCTGATTCGCGTTGCAGGCGAAGATCACGTCGTCGTAGGTCTCCTGGACTCCTGCCTCGTCCTCGATCACCACGCCGGCCTTGCGCCGGTACACCTTGCGCACGGCGCGATTCAGATCAATGCGGTCCGCGAAATCGGCGGACAGGCAGTCGTAGATTCGTCGCGTGCCCTGGTCCCAGGTCTGCATCGGCGTAGCCGACTCGATGTTGAAGAACTCGAGGTAGCGCGAGAACAAGGCAGCCGGCATGTCGAACACGTTCGTCGCCATCAGAAAGTTCACGAACATCGGCTTCAGGATCTTGTACCTGAAGCCGCCCGAGAATCCGCCCAGATTGAGCAGCGTGCCCATGCTGATGTAGTTGAATGGGTTGAGCGCGTTGAGCAGCTTCGAGCGTGACCGTGTCAAGGCGCCGAAGAGGTGCAAGAGCTGGAGCAGGCGCTGAAACCTCGCAATCTCGTCCTGCAACTCCGCCCGAATCTCGGAATCGAAGTCGTGGGCGTACACGTCGCCGCGGTAGCGCACGCTGTAGTTGAACTTCGTATCCAGCAGGTCGATTTGGAAGCGTCTCAACAGCAGTTGGATGTGGTGATAGACCGACGGGATGCAGGCAGTGACAGAGATGTCGAACGGTATCAGGCTGCCGTCTGCCTGCGGCATGTCGACGGTCACCGCATTGCCACCGAGCCGATCGTTGGCTTCGAACACGCGGATTTCAAACCGGTCGGGGTGCTGATGCAGCGCCCAGGCAGCGCCGAGGCCCGCGACCCCGCCGCCGACGATTGCTACGCGGCGCGGCATGTCTAGGGTCCTGCCAGACGTGCCGCGGTCCGCTGTTCCGTCGGCAACTGCAGCACGTCCTCCTGAGCGGAATAGAACTGCCGGCAATAGCCGCGATAGGTCATGATTTCGCCGTCGGAGCGGCAGAGGCGGGGCCTCGGCTGATACCGCTTGCGGCTCCAGATCACAACGTCCTGCTGCACGTCTACCTTCTGAAACGCTCCGAAGATCCTGTTCATTAGCGGCGCGCGCAGTCGGGTGGGCAGGAATCTCAAGCCGATGATCGGTCGTTGCGGATGTCGCATCTCGCCGATCTGCCCGGCGAGCGTCAGGTCGAGCAGTCTGCCGTCGACCGGCGTCGCAAGCACCCACAGGCGGAAATCCATGCCAATCGAGTGTTCTCGACCTTCAACGAACGAGTAACCCAAACCGAACGCGCCAGCCCGGGCGCTGGCATTCAACGTGACGCTGCCCAACCCAGCGATTGACTGCGTTCTGCTGAAGTCGAACTGACTCTCCAGGCGCGGCCCGTCGACCAAGACTGGGTAGTCGCCGTTGACGTTGTCGTAGCCGTGGACGTAGCGCAGGTGTGCAATGTCGACGGCGTTTTCGGTGGTCTCCTGAGGGTGGCCAGGGAACCGCATGGTGCGGAAACCGATGCTGCTCCACCCGGTCTGATCAGGTACCTCAGCCGGCAGCTGCCATTGCGGTTCTCTTCCGGCAATGCCCCACCAGGCAAAGATCATTCCGCAGATTTCCCGGGTCGGAAACGTCCTCAGTCTTGCCGAGCGCGGCGGTGCCGCGAATGGTGTAGCCACGCACTGGCCAGCCACGTCGAACTCATAGCCGTGGAACGGACAGACCAGCCGGCCGTCGCACACGCGACCGCCGGTATCGGGTCCCAGGTACGAGCCGAGGTGCGGACAGTAGGCCTCGGCGACACAGACGGCGCCAGCCTCGTCGCACCAGACGACGACATCCTCGCCCATCCACGTCTTCTCGATAATGTCGGCGTCGCGCACCTCCTGGATGGTCGCCACGAAGTACCAACCCTCGGGGAACGGGGAGGGCAACAGAGAGCTTCCGCCATCAACCATTCGCTGCGCCACAGTCGGCTCCTGTTGCGGTCAACATAGGCGGCTACAGTTGACCACACAGTTGGTACCGACACTCTATGGCAGGCGAGCGTATCGTCCGGAACTCGTAATGCGTCAACTCATCGACGTTTCCGCCCCGGTGACAGGAATTTCTCCTTCAGGCAGTCGATCTAGACTGGATCAATCGGGTATGCGTTGCTCTCGGCCTCAGCAGCTGTGACCAACCGCAAGGAGCAAGACTCATGACTACTGCTGCTCCAGCACTGTCGGCACCCCAGCTCAGCATGCCGCAAGAGCTGGTGCTGATGCTGCTCAACGAGGAGAGCGGCTACTTTCGGCAGGTCCGAGGCTGGAACTTGAACTGTGCCATGGTCGGTGCCGGGCTGGCAGAGCTTTCTCTGATCGGTCGCATCGACACGGATATGGACTCTCTGCAGCTCCTCGACTCAACGCCGACAGGCCACGCAGCGTTGGACCCTATCCTGGAGGCGATCGTTGCCGAGGATGACCGGCACAACGCTCAGTACTGGGTTGAGTTCCTCGCTCCCCGGGCCGACACCTTCATCGACGTTGCCCTCGACCGCCTCGCAGAGATGGACATCCTCGAGCATCACGAGGGGGAGTTCTGGACGTTGAGCCACTCAGCGGGGCAGTCGGACCAGCTCGCCGAGACCGGGGCAATCACCGCTGCCGGATTCGTCAGATCGCGCATCGCGCGCGTCATCTTCGAGGATGAGATTCCCGATCCGCGGGACGCGATCCTGATTTCGCTCCTCGACACCTGCGATGTGCTGCGCTTCATCTTCCAGCTCGAACCCAAGGACGAGGAACGTGTCGAGTTCGTCGCTCATCTCGATCTGCTGGGGCGTTCGATCTCCGACGCCGTATCCCAGAACTTGACCAGCCCGCTCGTTCGACAATCGGCGCTGACCAGGTCCATTCCGAAGGTCAGTCTGCTGCGCATGCTGTTCAATCCGCATGCCCGGACGGGTAATGTCCCGGCGCTGTTCGCCAGTCTGGCCGAGCAGTACGGGCCGGTCTTTCAGATAGCCCCGCCGTTCCAGGCGCCGACGATCTTCCTGACGGGCCTGGAGGCCAATCGATGGGCCCAACGGGAAGGCAGGCGATTCCTGACTTCGACGAAGTACCTGAACGAACTTGAAGAGGAATACGGGGCCCACGGGATCATCCCATCATTGGACAGTTCCGATCACTTTCGCATGCGCAAAGCGATGCAACCGGGTTTGTCCCGGGCCCGACTGGAGAGCCAGCTGGAGGAGTTGTATCGGCGCATGCGGTCGCACCTTTTTGAATGGAACGCCGGCGACGCGATGCCGGCGAAGACCATGTCGCGGCTGATGACCAATGCACAGATCTCGCCCCTCCTGGCGAGCGTTGACTCTCAGGACATCATTGAGGACCTGATCGCGTACAAGGAGCGAGCGCTGAACACTCGCGTGGCGAAGGTGATGCCCAAGTTCCTGTTGCGGACCCCGGCTATCAAGCAACGCGCCAAGAGCATCGAGGCGATGCTTGAGCGAGTGCAACGGGCCCATACGCCGGCCCAGCGGGTCGATGCCCCACGGGACGTCGTTGACGACTTGCTCAGTCTGCACGCGAACGATCCGCAGTTGCTGCCGGAGTCGAGTCTGAAGTTCGCACTCTCTGCTCCGCTGCTGGCCAGCATGTATCTGGGCGACACGATCGGGTTCGCTCTCTACTCGATGGCGTCACAGCCAGATCTCTACAGGCGGATTCAGGCCGAGGCCGACGCGATCTTCGCCGACGGCGATCCCGACGCCGAGGTCTTCCACGGTCCGGATATCGACGTCACGCGGCGCTTTGTGTTGGAGTGCCTGCGGATGTACCCGGTCGTTCCCGGCTCGCTGCGCAACGTCATGAACAGCTGCGTCGTCGAAAACTACGAGCTACCGTTGAGCGCTCGGGTCCTGGTCGTTCAGACCGCCGCACACTACATGAGTGACGTGTTCCCCGACCCGCACAAGTTCGACATCGATCGATATCTTCCCGGACGTGACGAGCATCGCACGCTCGGATACGCGCCGTTCGGATTGGGCACGCACACCTGTTTGGGCAACCGATGGGTGGAACTGCAGATGGCCGTCGATTTGCTGATGATCGCGTACTACTTCGACGTGGAAGTGCGGCCCGCCAATGCCAAACTGCGCATCAGCCCGTTCCCATCGCTGTCGATCAGCAACAAGGTGAAGTTCCACATCGCCCGGCAGCGGCGCGAGATCCCTGCGGCGGGTGCGCCGAATGGATCGGCGCCCACGCTCGGTTGCCCTGTCCTCCACTAGGCAGATACCTACCGGCGCTCAGGAGGGGGTCGATTCCCGCTCGTGGCGCTCCTGGATGTCGTCGATAGTCTCGTCCAGTTCGTCCCACATCCGCTGCATCGTCGAGCGTAGCCGCATGTTCTGGTAAGCGCCCCAGACCGTCATCGCCGGCGGCACGACCAGGATGGAAACGATCAGCGAGTAGGCGATCGTGATCGCCGCGGTGATGCCGAACTGTTGCGAGGCGAGCAGCGGCGAAGCGATCAGCACACCGAGACCAAGTGCCGTCGTCATCGCCGAGCCCAGGAGCGCCGAGCCCGTCGTAGCAAGGGTTCGAATTGCTGCCTGCTCGGGGTCGCGCAGACGCGTGAACTCCTCCCGGTAGCGATGGATCAGGTGGATGGTGTAGTCGACTCCGATGCCGATCGAGAGGGCGGTGATGATCGAGGTGATCAACGAGTAGGGGATGCCCAGCAGCGCCATCGTGCCCAAGACCCAGATCAGGACAAACACGATGGGGACGACGGCAACGAGCGCCAGTGCGGCCTGGCGGTGCGTGACCCAGAAGAAGATGGCGAGAATGGCCAGCGCCGCCGCAATGGTGATGCTGATCGCCTCTGTCTGTCGCTCGGTAATCGAGTCGGTGATCGTCACACCGATGATGCTTTCGGATGTCGCCGTCAGGGCTCCGTCGGTGCCGATCCACAGCGCCTCGAGTTCTTCCTGGACCTGCCTCGCCCCGACGCTGTCGCCGGACATCGTGGGGAATTGGACCAGGATCTTATCCACGCCGTTCGGATTGTTGACCAGCGCGTGCGAGAACCCTGGATCCAATGATTCGAGCTCGTCCAGCACCTGCTGCATCTGCGCAGCGTCAAGCTGCAGGCCCGCGGAGGCCTCGCGGAACATCGCGGCCAGCCTCGGGTCGTACTTGTCGCCCTGATCTCCGCTGTCCGTTATCCAGTCTCGAATCAAGAGCTCGTAGGAGGTTTGCAGTGGCCCGGCCGCGAAGTCCGGTCGACGCTTCTCATCGTCGAACGCGGCCGCGAGGTCCCGCAGATTGAGCAACGTTCTCGTCTCAGTCGCCTCAGCCTCGATCAGGACGGTCGTCAGTTCGGTCGGGCCGCCAATCGCGGCATCGAGCGTGTCCCAGTCTTCCAGCACCGTGCCTCCGCGTGGGAGGATGTCGCGAATGCTGAACTCCGACTCCAGATCAGTCGCCGCAACGCCGAAGCCTATCGTCAGTGCAAGTACGACCAATACGAACGGCGCCGGCCTGAGGGCAACGTTGGTGCCCAGGAACTCGGCTGCTCGTTCGATCCCGGGAATCGCCTGGGCGATCAATCGTTGCGGCTTGAGGGTGCCCTTCGCCTCGCGTCGTCGGTCAACGATCGTGCGTCCTGCAGGAACCAGCGTCAGCATCACGATCAGGCTCATGCCCACGCCGAACGCCGCAACGACACCAAAGTCGCCGACGATCTCAACCGGGGAGAAGAGATTCGCCAACAGGCTGACCATCGTCGTCACTGCGGCGAGCAACAGCGGGACCGCGACGTTCCGCAGCCCCGTGCGCACTGCATCCAGCACCGGGGCGCCACTGACCCGCTGCTCCCGATAGTTCGAGATCACCTGGATGGCATAGTCGACTGTCAGACCGATGATGATGATGGGGACCAACGCCGTCAGCGCATTTGGCGGTCCAACCACTCCGAGCGCATCCGGACCGAGCCATCCTTCCAGCCCGACAACCCAGATCAGCGAAATCAGCAGCCCGACGAGCGCGAGGACCAGGTCGGAGAGGGTCCGGAGGAACAGCACGATCAACACGGCGATCAACAGCAAGGCGATGCCGATGAGCGGCGCCATCCCGTCCTCGGTCGCCTGTTTGTATTCGTCCTCCACGACGATTGGCGACACACTGCTCACGCTCAGCGGCCCGCTGTCCTCGGTCGCCAACAGGTTGATGTGCCGTTCGGCGTCTGCGGTTCGCTCGTCCTGCGTGTTGCGCAGGTGGACCGTCGCAATCGAGACGAACGTCCCATCCGCGTCGGTGCCGGTCAGCGCGCTGACGATCGGCTCGATAGCCGGCGCTTGACGAACGGCGTCGATTTCCGCCTCTGTGACCGCATCGAAGGAACCAACGCCCAGGGCTGCCTGAAGCAGATACGAGGGCGACACGATCGGATCGGTCGGCGTGAGCAGCGGTTGGATATCGGGGTCGGTGGCAATTCTGTTCAACAGACCGCTCATCTGCGACAGCCCCTCGGGAGTCAGCGCCTCCCCCCTGAAGATCAGAGTGACCAGTCGGACATCGCCGGTTTGTTCAAAGCTCTCGCTGATCTCTTCGATTGCGGTAGCAAGCGCTCCGTCCTGAGGCAGCAGTGCGACGTCGGTACCGTCCACGATCGGCACGCGCCGACCGGCGCCGGCGGCCAGCACCACGGTGATGATCAGGAGTACGCCCAGGGTGACCCACGGTCGGGCCGTTACGAGGCGGCTGAGTCGTTCAAGTATCTGATTCATATTGCGTAGTTCACCACTGATTCAGCTCGCTGAGGAGCGGCGTGACGACGAAGCAGATCCTTCATTTGCATCAATGAGTAGGCTAGCGTGCGTTGCGGTCGGTTCCATCGAAGCACCCGACGCTACCTATCCCACCGTTGTGTCTGCTCTGCGAAACCATCGTTAGGCTCCTGAACATGCGAAATAGCTCGTTACTGGTGAGACTGTTTAGCCGTCGATTGTCTGTGCTCCTCATTCCCCTGTTCGTTCTCGTTGCACTTGTTGGGTGCGGTGGTGAAGAACGGGTGCTCACGATCCTCTACTGGCAGGCGCCAACACTGCCGGGGCCGTATCTCTCAGGCGGATTCAAGGATCGAGACGCCGGCGCGATCACGCTGGAGCCTCTCGCTCACCATGCCCCAGACGGCTCGTTGGCGCCTGCGCTGGCCGCGGAGATCCCGACTGTTGAGAATGGCGGTGTCGCAAGGGACATGCGTTCCATCACCTGGAAGCTGCATGATGGACTGAAGTGGTCGGACGGAAGCGATATGACGGCCGCAGACGTGGTCTTTACGTGGCGATATTGCACGCATGAAGAGACGGGCTGCACATCCCGCGACATCTTCGCCGGCGTGTCATCGGTGGAGGCGCTCGATGATCGCACGGTGCGTGTCAACTTTGAGTCGCCGACTCCGTACCCTTACCTGGCGTTCGTCGGGGCTGGTTCACCGATCATCAGCAGCGATCAGTTCGAAGACTGCGTTGGAGCGGCAGCGAGTGGCTGTGTTGAGGAGAACATCGCCCCGCTTGGGACTGGTCCCTATCGAATCGTTTCCTTTGTTGCCGACGAGGAGGCGGTCTTCGAGCGCAACCCGCACTATCGAGGCGAAGAGCCGTACTTCGACCGGGTGATTCTCAAGGGCGGCGGCGAGGCCGAGGCGGCCGCTCGGGCCGTGCTCGAGCGCGGAGAAGCCGATTACGCCTGGAACCTGCAGGTCGAACCAGGAATGCTCGCCGAGCTGGAGGCCCAGGGACATGGCATCGTCGTGTCGGCATTCTCCGACCTGGTGGAGCGCATCGTCCTGAATCAGACCAACCCTGATCCTGCGCTGGGCGATGACCGCTCGGAGTATCTCGGCGGCGCCAACGCACATCCGTTCCTCACGTTCGAACCGATTCGGCGGGCGATGTCGATGGCAGTTGACCGCAGCCGACTCGCGGATCTCTATGGGTTCGCCGGTCGACCGGAGTGTGACCTGATCGCCGGTCCGGCCCACTACGTGTCGGGTGCGAACGACGAGTGTCTGCGGCAAGACATCGACGGCGCCAATGCACTGCTGGATGAGCACGGTGTCGTCGATAGCGATGGCGATGGCATTCGGGAGTATCAAGGTGCGCC
Organism: Chloroflexota bacterium; assembly: GCA_028874365.1. GTDB lineage: Bacteria > Chloroflexota > Dehalococcoidia > Bin125 > Bin125 > Bin125. Next base: position 55,774 of record JAPPJZ010000074.1, read on the forward strand.
GCTGCGCGTTGCGTACATGACCTCGACGAACGCCATTCGGCAGGAGACGCAGGCGCTCGTTGGCCAATGGTGGCGGCAGATTGGAATCGAGACGGAGTTGCTCGATTTCGAGGCCAGCGTGTACTTCGGCGGCGATCCGGTTGAGCATGCTGCTGCGTCGTACCGGCGCTTCTTCGCGGACGCGCAGATGTACACCACGGGCGGTGGAATCGAGCCGCAGGTCCACCTGTCTGAACAACTCTGCAGCCAGATCGCGAGCCGGGAGAACCGATGGGCGGGGGCGAACATCGCTCGGGTCTGCGACCCGGCATATGACAATGCCTTCGAGGAACTGCCGTCGCTGCCAATCGGTGCCGAGCGTGCGGCGGCGGTCAAGCGGCTGAACGACGTGCTTGTGCGCAGCTATGTGCAGATCCCGCTGGTTAGTCGCGGAGTCGTGTCGGCCCACCTGAACACGCTCAAAGGGGTCCGATTCAACGCTTGGGATAGCGAACTGTGGAACATCGCCGAGTGGCGGCGGTGAGTGGGTAGCCCAGGACGGCCGGTGTCAGCAGGACACGTGAGGGGTTGGTGGAGATAGGGGGACTCGAACCCCCGGCCTCGTCGTTGCGAACGACGCGCTCTCCCAGCTGAGCTATATCCCCACGCGGATCTCCAGCGCCCTCAGCGTACAAGGCGTTGCGACTGCCGTTCAATTGACCGTTCCATCGTCGGCGAGCAGGCCGTCCGGCAGATCGACAGTCATCGCGCCGGTTTCGAGATCAACGTCGACCACGACATCGCGAAGCGCGGGGATCAGCAGATCGCGCTGTTCGCCGCGGTCCACGACGTAGACATCGTTTGCTCCGGTGCGCAGGACTTCACGAATCGAGCCGAGGCGCACGCCTTCGCGGGTCAGGACTTGCAGCCCCTCGATTTCATCGAGATACCAGAATGGCTCTTCGGTCTCAGGCCGCTCGGCGTCGGGCACTTCGATGAGTTCGTTGCGCAGCGCCTCGGCCGATTCCCGATCGCCGACCCCGTCGAGGTACAGATAGACGCGACCCTTCTGCCAGGTGCAGCGGGCGACGCGTCGCGACTCTCCGCCAATGAACACCCGCGCACCGGGCTCGAAGCGTTGCGGAAAGTCGGTCAGGGGCAAGGCCTTGAGCTCGCCCTTGAGACCGCGCGGCCGCTCGACCACGCCGACGGCGCGGAAGCCGTCGCGCGGCAAGCGGTCTTCAGGCTTGCGTTGTCCCAGCCGTCGAGGCATTGTTTGCGTCAGCGAATGTCGAGTGAGGTGTCTACCGCGCGAGCGTGACCGGCCACCGAGAGCAGGGTGCGCATGGCCATTGCCAGGCGGCCTTCGCGACCGATGATCCGACCCATGTCGTCCTCATGCACATTGAGCTGAATGGCAACGTGGTCGCCGTTTTCCACGCGTTGAACGCTGACGGCATCTGGCTCGTCGACCATCCATTTGGCCACGTATTCGATGAAGTCTTCCATCAGATGCTCGACTATTCGGCCGTCGCGGCGGCTGCGGCGGCCTTCTTCGCGTCGGCTCGCTTGCTGCGCGGCCTGGGTTGCCATGGCTCGATCAGGCCCTCTTTGGCGAGGAAACGATGCACGGTCTCGCTCGGCCGGGCGCCATGCGAGAGCCAGTGTTTCACGCGCTCGCTGTCGACCTCGAAGGTGGCCGGGTCGGTCAGGGGGTCGTAGTGGCCCAGGCTCTCGACGAAGCGCCCGTCGCGCGGCTTGCGCGAGTCCTGGACGACCACTCGATAGAAGGGCCGTCCCTTACGCCCGTGACGGGCGAGTCGAATTTTCAGCATGTGCTCAGATCTGCCTGCTTCTTACTTGTCACTCGACTTCCAGCGTAGACCGCTTTGGCGATTGGCGCTGTCGTGCTAGCGACGCCCGAGCGCTGTGCGTGCGCCGGGCGCGCCCGGAACACGGCCCGAGGCGATGTCCTTCATGATCCCTTTGGCCTGCTTGAACTGATTCAACAACTGGTTGACTTCCTGCGGCGATGTGCCGCTTCCCCGGGCAATCCTCCGCCGCCGCGAACCGTTGATCATGTCCGGTTTGTGCCGCTCCTCCGGCGTCATCGAGAGCACGATCGCCTCGAAGTGGGTGAAGAAATCGTCATCGATCTCGTCGACCTTGATCTGGTCTTTGATCGAGCTCAGACCTGGAATCATGCTCACGATCTGCGAGATCGGTCCCATCTGACGGACCTTGCCGATCTGCTCGATGAAGTCTTCAAGGTCGAACTCGCCGTCTTGCAATCGTCGACGCCAGACGTTGGCGTCCTGTTCGCCGAACTCTTCGGATGCGCGTTCGACCAGAGTGGACATGTCGCCGCGACCGAGGATGCGACTGGCGAGCCGATCGGGGTGGAACTGCTCGAGGGCGTCCGGCCGCTCGCCGACGCCGAGGAATTTGATCGGCGCACCGGTGACGGAGCGAATCGAGAGCGCCGCGCCGCCGCGGGCGTCGCCATCCATTTTGGAGAGGACCACGCCGGAGATGCCGACGGCCTCGTCGAAGGCGGAGGCGGCGTTGACGGCGTCCTGGCCGGACATGGCGTCGGCGACGAGCAAGACTTCAGTGGGCTGGAATCGATCACGCAGCTCGGTGATCTCCGACATCATGCCTTCGTCGATATGGAGACGTCCGGCGGTGTCGACGATGACTGTAGCGGCGCCGATCTGCGCGGCACGATCGAGTCCCTGCTCAACGATCTTGACCGGTGGTTCGTCGGTACCGAGGTCGAAGACTTCGATGTCGAGCTGGCGGCCGAGTGCCTGGAGCTGGTCGATGGCAGCGGGTCGGTAGACGTCGGCGGCGATTAGGAGCGGACGGTCTCCGGCCTTTCGCGAGCGCAAGGCGAGCTTGGCGGAGGTCGTGGTCTTGCCGGAGCCCTGGAGGCCAACCATGAGAATGATGGTGGGTCCCTGCGAGGCTCGCTGAAGGCTCGGCGACTCAGCACCGAGCAGCGCGATCAGTTCCTCCTCGATGATTTCCACGACTCGGTTGAGCGGCGTTGGCGACTTCATCACCTCGTCGGTATTGGCCCGGGAGCGAACCGCCTTGATGAAGTCGCGGGCGACCTTGTAGTTGACGTCGGCTTCGAGCAATGCCAATCGGACTTCGCGTAGGGCGGCCTCGAGGTCCTTCTCCGAGATGGCGCCGCGCCGACCGAGGGTCGCGAAGACGCCCTGCAGTTTTCCGCTCAGCGCATCGAACATTGCCATGTGGGGCCGCTTCCGTTTCGCGTTCCTCGAGTCGCTCTCAGGCTAGAGGTTGTTGGCGCTCGTGGATTGTCGGGTTTTCAGGTTTCGGGTGACTTTTTTTCTGAGCGCCTCGGGCCCTGATCTTCAGTGTGTTGCTGGAGATCGTGCCCCAGGACCTTCAGGTTCTTTCAGGTTCTTTCAGGTTTCTTCGTGCGGTCTCGCGTTCGATCTTGTTCGGTTTTGTTCGGGTACGTTCGATTCTGGCGCGTCGGCGCACCGATTCGGACGAGCATGGAGGGCGCGATTCGAGGCTGTTACGGCGCGGTTGCGATCAAACATCATCGGCGCTTTCGGTGGTCGGTCGCAGGCTGTTTCAGGGATTGTATACGAACACGGGTTCGATAACACAAAGAGCCTAGTGGCGTGGGCAACAGTGGCTGGGGCTGCCGTGCGGTGCGCCGTGCGAGCCCGACTCGCTGCGGGGGTGGGATAGCGACGCGATCAGGGCTGGCTCGTTTCTAGTGTTGGGCGAGAATCGCGATTGGCCTCGGCGCCGACCCTCACCCCCCGCCTACGCGGGGGCAGGCTCTAGCCCTCTCCCAGAAGGAGGGGACCGGAGGGAGCGGGGGCCGGATGCGCCGGACCGGTGGGTGCTGCGGGGCCTGCCTGAGTGGGAATCGGGTTCTAGGACAGGCCAGCCTCGGCCATGCGGACGCAGAGGTCGCCGACGCGGACGCTGTAGCCCCACTCGTTGTCGTACCAGCTCACGACCTTGACCTGTGTGCCTTCTAGCACCATGGTCGAGAGTGCGTCGATGATCGAGGAGGCGGGCGATCCCTTGAAGTCGCTGCTGACGAGCGGCTCATCGGTGTAGTCGAGGATGCCGTGGAGCGGCGATTCGAGGTCGGTGGCGGCCTTCTCGAAGGCGGCGTTGAGTTCCTCGGCGTCGGTGGCGCGCTCCGCGTCGATGACGAGGTCGACGACGGAGACGGTGCTGGTCGGCACGCGGTAGGCCATGCCGTTGAGCTTGCCGTTGAGGTGGGGCAGCACGAGTCCGACGGCCTTGGCGGCGCCGGTGGTGGTGGGGATGATGTTCATTGCGGCGGCGCGTGCGCGGCGCAGATCGCTGTGCACGGTGTCGAGGATCGCCTGATCGTTGGTGTATGCGTGGATCGTCGACATGATCCCGCTCTTGATGCCGACGGTGTCGTCGAGCACCTTGGCCATCGGCGCGAGGCAGTTGGTGGTGCAGGAGGCGTTGGAGACGACGTGGTGCGAGGCCGGATCGTAGGCGTCGTCGTTGACGCCGAGCACGATGGTCAGGTCCTCGTTCTTGGCGGGCGCGGAGATTACGACCTTGGACGGACCGTGGTTCAGGTGCCCTCGCGCTCGTTCGGCATCGGTGAAGATGCCGGTGCTCTCGACGACGATTTCGACGCCGTAGTCGCCCCAGGGGATCTGTCCGGGGTCGCGCTCCGAGATGACAGCGATGCGCTGGCCGTCGATGACCAGGTCGCCATCGACCACGTCGACCTCGCCCGGGTAGCGGCCGTAGTTGGTGTCGTACTTGAACAGGTGGGCGTTGGTCTCGGAGTCGGTGAGGTCGTTGATGGCGACGACCTTGAGGTCATCGCCATGGAAGTCGAGCATGCCCTTGAGCACCTGCCGACCGATCCGGCCGAAGCCGTTGATGCCAATGTTCGTTGTCACGAAGGTCTCCTGAGTGTGTGGAAGGGATGAGTTCTCTTGCAGGATCGCAGAGCAAGGCAGTGCGCTCAAGCATTCAGGGGTCGATGGTGGGTATCGCGAGCCATTGTCGCTGCGGCACTAGAGCAGGATGCGCTTCGGCGCGCCCGAGGGTTGGCGGCGGAAGTTGTCGATCAGCAGGCGCTGGCGGCCCTGGTCGATGATCCACTGTCCCCGGCAGCGGCGCTGATCGTCGAGGATCGTCTGGCTCTGCCTGTGTAGGCGCTGGTACTCCTGCCGATCATCCGACTCGACGCCGAACAGTCCGCTGCCGACGGCGAATCGACATTGACGATCCTGGATCGTGATCTGCCAGCCGAGCAGCAGTTGGGCCCAGCCGAGATGGAAGGCTTCGTCGGCCCAGTTGACGAGGAAGCGCTTGTCGTGCGAGCCGTCGGCGGTGAGCAGAGCCGACGCGCCGAAGTGGGGACGGGATAGCTCGGAGACGGCGCGATAGGCGTCGGCGGTTTCGGGCGCCATCGCGATCTGCTGACCGGCCATGTACTGACCCATGCCGATCTCGGTCGCGTGATGCTCGGGGTTGTTGGACCAGGCCTCGCGCAACCAGTCTTCGAACTCGATCTGCTCGTCGCCGACGACGGCCTGCTCGGCGCCGAGCCACTCCATCACAGCGCGCATCAGCGGCAGCGTCGCGGAGTAGGAGGCGCGAGCAGTGAGGGCGCGCGCCTCGAGGCCGCCGGAATACACGCGTGACCAGAACAACAAGGCGGAGGCATAACGCCGGTTGCGGAACGATGATCCATAAGACTGTTCGACGATCTTGCGTTGGAGCGTGAAGGCGTCCTGGAGCCAACGCAGGTCGAGCGGCAGCGCGAACGATGTCTCGCGGAAGGCGTCACGGCGAACCTGCGGTTCATCATCGCGAGGTTTGAGCAGTTCGGGAGTGGCCGAGGGAAAGGTGATCGGCGAGATTCGCTGCCTGGGCGGGTCAGGCGCTCCACTCGGCTCGGTGGTCATCTCGATCGGTTTCCCGCGTCTCGAGAGGCCAGCAGCGCTTCGAGCCAAGAGAGCAGGCGCTCGCTCTGGGCGTCGACGAAGGGGCGATCGGGATGCCAGGCCCACAGTTCGCGCACGACCTCCAGCGTTGACCAGGTGCTGCCCTCGCCGCCGTTCGCGATCTGCACCAGCCGGGTTGCCACTTGTTCGGCATTCCAGACCAGCGGCCGCTCGTAGTCGAGCATGCGGGTTGACTGGGTCAACGCGCGGATCCAGCGCTCGACCGTATCGAACGGGACGCGGCGATCCATGAGCAGGGCGCGGAGCGCCAACACCTCTGGCAGATCGACGACGCGGGCCGGCGGTCGATCGGGCGGGGGAACCGGCTCGGGACCGTCGTCCTCCGGCAGTTGGTCGAGTTCGGACGTCCAGCGCTCGGCGGGTACTCGCCTGAGCTCGTTGTAGACCAGGGCTCCGCCGGAACCGCCGTCCCACCAATCTCGCAGCCGCTCGTGACGCGTACTGGTGAGTTGGGTGACATCGGAATTGGGCGTCGTCGGGGGAGGCACGCCGCAAGGTTATCGCAGGTGCTTCTGTTGCGTGTCGGCGCGAAGTTCTGTTGCGGGAGGGTTACGTGGAATAACTGATAACCGCGATTACGGATGGGCCACGCGTGTTCTGGCAAGCGCTTGCTAGAGCGGATCCAGCGCCGACACGCGTGGTCGGCGCGGCCAATACCAGCCGTCTACCAATACCGGCGAGCACGAAGGGGCAGCGCAGCGACATGGAACATGAAATCCAGCAGTTTCTCACATACATGGCCGCAGAGCGGGGGGCCTCGGCGAATACCATCTCGGCGTATCGCAACGATCTGGCTCAGCTGCGGGCCTACTTCGTCGAGCAGCACGCGAAGCTGCACGAGGATGATCCCGCGGCGACGACTCCGATCGAAGAGATCGACGCGGAGCAGCTGCAGGAGTACATCGTTCACCTTCGCGAGCAGCAGTACGCCGCGGCGACGGTCGCGCGCAAGGTTGCTGCGGTTAAGAGCCTGTTCAGCTACCTGCACGGCGAGAACGTGATCGACGTGAACCCGGCGGAGCAACTCAGTTCGCCTCGGGTCGGACGCAGCCTGCCGCGTACGTTGACCGTCCAAGAGGTCGACGCGCTGCTTGAGCAGCCGGGCCGCTGGAACACTCCGGAGGCGGCTCGCGATCAGGCGATGCTCGAGATGCTGTACGCCACGGGCATGCGGGTCTCCGAGTTCGTCTCGCTGGACCTGTCGTCGATTGAGCTGCAGGGGCAGCGGGCGTCGGTGCGGTGCGTCGGCAAGGGACGGCGCGAGCGGTTGATTCCGATTCACTCGGCCGCCGTCGCGGCGTTGCATCACTACCTGCAGGAGGCGCGGCCCAAGCTCGCTCGGGGACGGCGCGAGGTTGCGCTGTTCATCAATCGGCGGGGCGAGCGACTGACGAGGCAGGGCGTCTGGCTGATTATCAAGCACTACGCGCAGGAGGCCGGGATCTCGGGGGTGACGCCGCACACGCTGCGTCACAGTTTCGCGACGCATCTGCTGCGCGGCGCTGCTCCGTTGCGCAACGTCCAGGAGTTGATGGGCCACGCCAACATCTCGACGACGCAGCTGTACACCCAGCTGACTGACGAGCACCTGCGGGACGTCTACGATCGGGCACATCCGCGCGCCAGCTAGTCCAAGCCGGCCGGCGCACGAGCCTGATTGGAGGCGAGCGTGGCGTCGACCAGGATTGCATCGGTTCGCGCGCGCGAGATTCTCGACTCTCGCGGCAACCCCACCGTTGAGGCCGATGTCGAGCTCGAAGATGGCTCGATCGGTCGCGCTGCGGTTCCATCGGGGGCGAGTACCGGTTCGCATGAGGCCGTCGAGCGACGCGATGGCGATTCTGGACGGTATGGCGGACGCGGCGTATGGGGCGCGGTGGGGTCGATCAACGATGAGATTGGCTCGGCGCTCGAGGGGCAGGATGCATCGGACCAGGTTGCGATTGACGAGGCTCTGATTGCGCTCGACGGTAGCGAGCAGAAGTCGAGGCTTGGGGCGAACGCCCTGCTGGCGGTTTCGATGGCGAACGCCAAGGCTGCGGCGCAATCTGCCGGCGAACCGCTCTATCGATTCATCGGGGGCGATGACGCTGTCGTGCTGCCGGTGCCGCTGGCGAACATCCTCAACGGCGGGGCGCACGCTGATGACGGGGCGGATTTCCAGGAGTTCATGGTCGCTCCGATCGGCGCGGACACGTTCTCCGAGGGTCTGCGGATGGTTGTGGAGGTGTATCACTCGCTGGCGTCCGAGCTGCGATCGCAAGGGTTGGCGACCGGGCTCGGCGATGAGGGCGGATTTGCGCCGTCGTTGCCCAGCAATGAGTCGGCGCTCGAGCTGATCATCAACGCGATTCGCACCTCGGGATATGAGCCGGGGCGGGAGATCGCGATTGCGCTGGATCCCGCCGCCAGCGAACTCTGGTCCGATGGGCGATATGAGCTGCAGACCGAACGGCGATCGCTGTCGAGCGCGGAGATGGTCTCGTTGTGGCGGGACTGGTGCGAGCGATATCCGATCGTCTCGATTGAAGACGGGATGCACGAGGACGACTGGGATGGTTGGCGGGTCTTGACGTCGGAGATCGGGGCGTTGGCGCAGACGGTCGGGGATGACTTGCTGGTGACGAATCCGAGTCGGTTGCGGCGGGCGATTGAGCTTGAGGCGGCGAACAGCATTTTGATCAAGGTGAACCAGATTGGCACGCTGACCGAGACGCTGGAGGCGGTTCGGATGGCGCATGAGGCGGGCTGGACGGCGGTTATCAGTCATCGGTCGGGCGAGACGGAGGACACGACGATTGCCGACCTGGCGGTGGCGACGAACGCTGGACTGATCAAGACGGGCGCGCCGGCTCGGGGGGAGCGGACGGCGAAGTACAACCGGCTGCTGCGGATCGCGGAGGAGCTTGGGGATCGGGCGCGGTATGCGGGGGTTGAGGCGATTCCGCAGGCGTCGCGGTTGGTGTGATTACAACTCCAGCTTGAGTTGTTCGGCGAGGCGCTGGGTCATGCCGGGGGTTGCGGCGATGTCGGTGACGTCGGCTTCTCGGATGGCCTGGAGGGAGCCGAACTTGCGGAGCAGGGCCTTCTTGCGGCGTGGTCCGATTCCCTTGATTCGGTCGAGCGTGCTCTGCGAGGTTTGGCGGGATCGGAGCCGGCGGTGATAGGAAATGGCGAAGCGGTGCGCCTCGTCGCGGATGCGCTGGACGAGGTAGAGGCCCTGCGACCGGCGGTCGAGCCGGACCGGGTCGGATGAATCCACCTGGAACAGCAACTCCTCGCGCTTGGCCAGGCCAGCGAGCGGGATGTCGTCTACGGCGAGGTTGCGCATTACGTCGTGGGCGGCGGATACCTGTCCCTTGCCTCCGTCAACGATGACGAGGTCGGGGATTGCGCCCCAGCCCTCGGACTCGGACCCATCGTCATCGTCGGCCTTCGAGGACGAAGGATCGTCGGGGACGTCGAAGCCCTTCGCTCGCTCTGCGCGCCGCTCCTCGCCCAGCCGCTTGAACCGACGCTGGATGACCTCGGCCATGGACGCGAAGTCGTTCGGACCGTCTGTGGTATCGACCGTCTTGATGCGAAAGCGCCGATACTCGCTGGTGGCCGGTTGGCCGTCGAGGAACACCACCATGGAGGCGACGACGTTCGAGCCCTGCGTGTTGGAGATGTCGTAGCACTCGATCCGCTTCGGCGGCGTGGGTAGGCTGAGCGCCTCTTCGAGCTCCGCCAGCGCCGCGTCGGTGCGACCGCGATCGGCCATCCAGCGCACGCGAGACATGGCCAGCGTCTCGGAGGCGTTCTCCGTCGCCATGGCGACGAGTCGGCGCTTGTCTCCGCGCTTGGGGTGCCTGACCTCGACGCGGGTGCCGCGCTTGTCGGAGAGCCAATCCTGGAGCAGAGCCAGATCGTCAATCTCCCCGGGGATTAGCACCAGCCGGGGCGGCTGGAGACCGCTCTCGTAGTGCTGGCGCAGGAATGACGAGATGACCGAACTGGCCGACTCATCCTTGACGCCGGCCAGATTGAAGTGGTCGGAGCCGGCCATGTTCTGGCCGCGAATGAAGAGCACCTGAACGACTGCTTCGTCGCCGTCGACCGCCAGCCCGAAGACGTCGATCTCGGCGGCCGCTGTGTCGGCGGTGAGCTGCGTCTCGGTGACGCGCTCGACGGAGGCGATCTGGTCGCGGAGTTGAGCGGCTCGCTCGAAGTTCAACTCCTCCGCCGCATCGGTCATGGCGGTCTTGAGCTGCTTGACCACCGTCTCGCTCTTGCCGTCGAGGAAGAGCATGGTCTGGTCAATGACCTCTTTGTACTCGTCGGGCGTGCAGAACGAGGTGCAAGGCGCGATGCAGCGGCGTATGTAGTACTCGAGGCAGGGGCGCGGGTCGGAGCCGGTGATCTCCTTGTCGCATGAGCGCCAGGGGAAGAGCTTCTTGACCAGGTCGAGGGTCGTGCGCACCGACTTGGCCGATGCGTAGGGCCCGAAGTAGCGGCTTCCGTCGTTAGCCGCGCGACGGGTGATGGTGACCCTCGGCCACGGGGCGTGCACGTCGATCTTGAGATACGGGTAGTGCTTGTCGTCTTTGAGCCTGACATTGAAGAAGGGCTGGTGACGCTTGACCAGCGTCGCCTCGAGATGGAGGGCGTCCTGCTCGGTGTGAGTGGTGACGACTTCGAGCTGAGCGATTCGTGAAGCGAGGACGCGGGTCTTGCCCTCGAGCGAGCGGGGGGAACCGAAGTAGCTGCGGACGCGCGACCGGAGGTTGGCCGCCTTGCCGATGTAGATCACGCGGCCGTTGGCGTCGCGGAAGGTGTAGACGCCGGGTTTGGCCGGCAGCGCGGCGACCTGCGCCTGGAGCTGGGCACGGGTCTGTTCCGGGGAGGGAGGGGCCGCTTCTGTGGTCACGGATTCAGATTAGCGAAGCGATCGTGGGGGGTTAGCCTCCTCCGGCGGCTAAGCCGGGCCCTCACCCTAGCCCTCTCCCTCGGGGAGAGGGGACCGGAAAAGAATGGACCGGAATGGAGTTGAGGCCGGAAGGAGTGAGGCGCGAACGGGCGGAGGGTTGCAGTTAGCCTCCTCCAGCGGCGTCGGCGTAGATGGGGAGCTGGTCTTCGTCTGGGGTGGGTTCGGTGAGTTGGTCGAGGAAGGTGAGGATCTGATCGGGCGGTTGGCCCTTGAGGTGGGGGAAGAGCGTGACGGCTTCGTCGAGGATGGGGTCGAGTAGCGGATCCGCGGAGGGATCGGGGTCGGGTTGGATGGTTGTTGTGGGATTTTTTTCTGGGGCGGTCTCGGGAGCGACGATCTCCTGCTCTGGCTGGGGCGAAGCCGAATTCGGGTGGACAGTTTTCGCAAGTTTGGGAGCGGTTTCGTCGGTTTCCTGCAAGCTTTCGATGTCGTCCTCGTAGAGGTCGGGCTGGGCTTCACGCTCTGCGGCGCGGCGGTGGATGGCGTCGATGGTGCGGCGTGTCTCGCGGATGAAGGCGAGCACTTTGGCGTCGCGTCCGTCGCAGACCTTGATGTACTCGGTCACGGTGATGTGTTTGCCGAAGGTGTCCATGAGGTTCACGCGGGCGATGCGGGCGGTCTGCTCGTGCAGGAGCTGGAGTTGTTCGAGCAGCAGATCGTCGGCGGCCGGGGCGGCGATGTCGGACCAGTGGGCCTCGATCAGGCGGAGGTCGGAGCGGATGGTGGCGTGGGAGACGCCGAGTTGCTTGGCGATCTTGCGCTGGGCGAGTCCTTTCATGCTGAGATGGTGGACTTTGAGGCAGCGCCGGCGTCGTTTCGGTGGGATGTGCATGGTTGACCTCTTCGCTATGTGATACACACGTTCTGGTAACTATAGCGAATGGGTGTTCGGTGTTGGTGTGTTGTGGTTGACGGATGGGGACCCTCACCCTAGCCCTCTCCCAGAGGGAGAGGGGATCGGAGGCGGAGAAGGGGCCGGAGGGGGAGGGGAGCAGAAGGAGCGGGAGCGTACGTCGTGGGACAGGCGGCTGGGCCCCGCATCAAGTGCGGGGCATCGGGGTGGGTCCCCCATCGAGTGCGGGGCATCGGGGTGGGTTCCGCATCAAGTGCGGGGCATCGGGGTGTGCCGCGCATGCCTTGTTCAAGGCGGGGCAGGCGAGTGCGGGGTGGGTTCTAGCCCTCCGTCAGGGAGAGGGGACCCTCACCCCCCGCCTACGCGGGGGCAGGCTCTAACCCTCTCCCACAGGGAGAGGGGACCGGAGGGAGCGGGCAACGGAGGGAGAGGGGAGTGAGGTGGCGCGCCCGGCAGGACTTGAACCTGCGACCTCTGCCTCCGCAGGGCAGCGCTCTAATCCGCTGAGCTACGGGCGCAATGTGATGGGTTTGCGTGGTGGTTGGAGTGAATGGAGCGATGGTGCCGACGGAGGGATTCGAACCCCCACGGGCTTAAGCCCACTACGCCCTGAACGTAGCGCGTCTGCCAGTTTCGCCACGTCGGCAACGATCCCGGGCCTGAGCGGCCCCTGCAACTCCTGTTGGCGCCCAACCTCCTCAAGCGTATCTGGGGTTCGCGTGCTGGTGGGCGATGCAGGACTTGAACCTGCGGCCTCTCGGATGTGAACCGAACGCTCTAGCCAGCTGAGCTAATCGCCCCCATCGACGCACAACGGTTGACGCACCCCGTGGGTGCCGGTGGTGGTAGCAGCGGCAGGACTCGAACCTGCGACACGGGGCTTATGAGTCCCCTGCTCTGCCAACTGAGCTACGCTGCCACGTCTGCTCAGGGTATCGCACAGTATCGGGCCAAGCCGTTGCCGTCAAAGCTCGCGGCTCGGCCTGACGGTGACCAATCGCATACTCTGACGCAGATATCGGAGCCCGACCGAACCGAAGGGCAGAGCGCGTGGCGATCGAGTGGCGTCCGAACGATCCGGACTTCTCGCTATCCGGTCAACTGTTGGTCGCGTCGCGCCATCTGGCTGATCCGAACTTCTTTCGCACGGTGGTGCTGATCCTCGAGCAGCAGGACGGCACCTTGGGTGTCGTGCTCAACCGGCCCACGGCCGTGACGATCGCCGACGTCGTACCGGATTGGATCGGGCTGGCGGGGGAGCCGGCGGTCATCTTCCAGGGCGGTCCGGTTGAACGGACGGCGGCGATCGGGCTCGCTCGGCCGGACAGTTCGTTCGACTCGGAACAGAGCTGGTTCACGCTGTCGATCACGGAACCGGGCCAGGAACTGGGGATCGTCAACCTGAGCGCACAGCCCAACGACCTGGTGGGCGTCGTGCGCGATGTGCGGATCTACTCGGGATACGCTGGATGGAGTGCGGGCCAACTGGAGAGCGAGATCCAGGCCGGAGGCTGGCTGGTACTCGATCATGCGGGATTCGATCCGCTGACCAGCGATCCGGCGACGCTGTGGAACCAGGCGTCGAGCGCGGCCGCCAGCGGGCAAGGAGTCAGGGCCATTGACGGGCCCACAGTGGAGAACAACTGACAGGGTTCGGGGCGCGCTGCACACGGCAACAGAACGGGGAGGAGTGAGCGATGGCCGACAACTTCCTCAGTCGATTGCGCCAGAAGCAACAGTCCTACGTTCTGTTCACGTTTCTGCGCAGGCCGTACTCGCGCCGCGACGCGATCAACCGAGTCCTGGTCATTGCTGCGATCGTGGCCGCGATCGTGGCGCCGATTTTCCTTGGAGGTCGCGGCGGTGATGTAGCGGAAGGGGCGGGGGAGGAGTTCCTGGCCAAGCGCGCGGAACTGGAGCAGCTCAAGGAGCAGCGAGATCAGGAAGGTCGCTCGGACGAACTCGACGCGTTGATCGAGCAGCTCGAGTCGGAAACGCACCTCGGTTACATCGAACGGGACGGGGACGCCTCGGACAAGGGTGCGCTGGCGCCGGACTTCCGCCTGCTGGACCTGGAAGGCAATCCGCACCGACTGTCCGAAATCGGCGGGCCGATCGTGCTGAACTTCTGGGCGAGTTGGTGCGAGCCGTGCATCGAGGAGATGCCTGAGTTTGAACTGGTCAACCAGGAGGCTGCCGGCCGCGTCACGTTCATTGGGATCAACGACGGCGAAAGTCTGGAGACGGCCGAGCAGTTCGCTAACGAGGTGACGATGGTCAGTTACCTGATCCTGCTCGACCCGACGAAGTCGATGACCGACGGGCCCTATCCGCTGGTCGGCCGTCCGACGACCTACTTCATCGGCGCGGACGGGATCATCAAAGAGTTGCGGGTTGGCATCGTCGACCTCGAGACTCTGCGCAAATTGGTCGGTGACTTGATCGGCGAGGACGTGGGCGCGGCTGAGCAGGACGCCGTACCCGCGGACTACGGTGAGGCGGCGATCATCATTCTCGATTCCGGACGAGCGAACTACGCTGCCGCGGCCGAGCTGATCGAGCGTTGGCGCGGGCAGCCGGAGGTGCTGAGCGATCCTGGCTGGCAGCGCAACATGGAGGCGCAGACTCGCGCGTGGTCCGATTTGTCGGAGCAGATTGCGGCGCTCGCGCCGCCGGAGCGGTGGGCGGACATACACGAACGGGTCTCGGATTCGATGGCACAGATCGCGAACGCGGCCGGTCCGCTGGTGCGCGACGCGCTTGAAGCCGGTGATGCGGACGGCATGCAAACCGCGACGACCCTGTTCGACACCTTCCGCGAGTTGTTTGCGCTCGCCGCCGACAATCTCGAGGGTGTGATTGAGACACAGCAGTAAGCTCAGAGCAGATTCTGCGTGGGTCGCAGTGGGCGATTAGCTCAGGTGGCTAGAGCGTCCGGTTTACACCCGGGAGGTCGGAGGTTCGAGTCCTCCATCGCCCACCATTCACTATCGGAGGCAGGTTGAGATGCGGGTCATGGTGCTGGTCAAGGCGACCGAAGACAGCGAAGCGGGCGTGATGCCGACGACTGAGATGTTCGAGGCGATGGGCGCGTTCAACGAGCAACTGGTTGATGCCGGGATTATGCAGACCGGCGAAGGCTTGCAGCCGACGGCGCGAGGCAAGCGGATCGCGTTTGACGGCGACTCGCGCACGGTGATCGACGGTCCGTTCGGGATCACGAACGAGCTGGTTGCGGGATTCTGGATCTGGGAGGTCGAGAGTCTCGAAGAGGCGGTGGAGTGGGTCAAGCGGGCTCCGAACCCGATGCCGGGGCCGAGCGAGATTGAGATTCGGCCGTTCTACGAGTACGAAGACTTTGGCGACGCGATGTCGCCCGAGCAGGTCGCCCACGAAGAGGGGCTGCGGGAGCGTCTGGGCGAGTAGGTGCGGCTAGTCTCGAACGTTCGCGTACAGCAAGGCATCGATGATCTGGTCGTCTTTGACGATGCTCTTGCGTAGTCGCCCCTCGAGCTTGTAGCCGGCCTTCTCCAGTACGCGGCCTGATGCTGGGTTCCACTCGAACACTTCGCCGTACAGGCGGACGAGATTGAACTCGGCGAACGCCCAGTCGGTCATAGCCTTCAGGGCTGCGGTGGCGATGCCCTGACCCCAGTGGGGCTCGCCGAGCCAGTAGCCGATCTCGGCTGAACGTCGGTTGACGTCGGATTGGAGCGTGATGCCTATGCCGCCGACTATATCCGTGTCGCCGGCAATGGCGAAGTTGGTCTCGGGCGATTGGGTGGTCGCGAACTCGATCCACTCGCGGGCGTCGGAGAGCGCATAGGGATAGGGGAACGTGTCGCGCATGTTGCGGGAGACGTTGCGATTGTTGGCGTTGCGGGCCAGGGCTTCGGCGTCGTCGGGGTGGAAGGTTCTGACCTGCCATTGGCCGATCGAGAGTCGCATGTGGCTGGCTTACCAATCGCGTGGGAGTTTGACAATGGTGTGGGTGTCACACGGCCTATGATCGCTTCAATTGACCGGGCAGCGGGAACGGAGCCGGACATGGAACAACTCGAACCTGACCTCTGGCAGACATCGCCGCGGGCGGTCGCGGATGGCGTGTCGACGCGGGCGTATCTGCTGACGAAGCCCTCGGGCAATCTGCTGATCTACAACCTGGGCGAGGACCAGGACGACGACCTGGACTCGATCGAGGAACTGGGCGGCGTGTCGGTGCAGGTGCTGAGTCACCGGGACGAGGCGAGTCCCGCGCTGGGCAAGGTTCGCGATCGGTTCGCGTCGCGGCTGGCGTATCACGAGGCCGACGCTGCCGCGATTCGCGAGCAGGGCGAGGCCGATCTGTCCATTGCACCGGGTTGCGACGATCCGGTGCTGTCGGAAGTCGAGATCTTGCATACGCCGGGACACACGCCGGGCAGCGTGACGCTTCGCTACGAGTCGCCGCACGGCAAGGCGTACCTGTTTACCGGCGATACGATCGTGCCGGTTTCGGGAGGCTGGGCGACGGCGGTGTACCCGGATCTGGAGAGCGACGCGTCGGCGCTGGTCGAGAGTCTGACGCGGCTGCGAGATGAATCGGCCGACTTGCTGGTGAGTAGTGCATTTGTGGGTGCGAGCGGGGTCGTCGAGTTGTCGGCTGAGGCGTGGCGCGAGGCGATTGATGGTCGGATTGCGAGTCTGAGGAAGCGATTCGGAGTCTGACAGGCCGCCCTCGCCTGACATCGTTGACCTGCTGAGGGTGGCTGCGTAGCCTCTGGGTAGCTGCGTCCGGTGGAGGGAGCGATCCGATGACATCGAAACTCCAGGACTGGTTGGACGGTCCCTACGCCAAGGCGACTGGGCGATTTCCTGAGCGCCGCGAGGAGTTTCGCCGCTCGTCGGGAGATCCGCTCGACCCTATCTATGTGAGCGGTGAGAACGGCGAAGTGGACCCGCTGCCGGGCGAGTATCCGTACACGCGCGGGATCCAGCCGACGATGTATCGGGGTCGTCTGTGGACGATGCGTCAGTACGCGGGGCAGGAGGACGCGGAGGCGTCGAACCGGCGCTACCGGTTCCTGCTTGATCAGGGTCAGACCGGTCTTTCGGTGGCTTTCGACCTGCCCACGCAGATTGGCTACGACTCGGATGCGAACATGTCGGAGGGGGAGGTCGGTAAAGTCGGGGTGGCGATCGACTCGATCGAAGACATGCGGACGCTGTTCGACCAGATTCCGCTCGACCGGGTGACCACGTCGATGACGATTAACTCCACCGCGAACATCCTGCTCTCTCTCTATGCGGCGGTTGCGGAGGAGCAGGGGGTCGGCCGCGACAAGATCGGCGGCACCGTCCAGAACGACATCCTGAAGGAGTACATCGCCCGCGGGACGTACATCTACCCGCCACAGGCGTCGATGCGGCTGATCACCGACAGCTTCGACTACTGCACGCGTGAGGTGCCTCGCTGGAACACGATCTCGATCTCCGGGTATCACATGCGCGAGGCCGGCTGTACGGCGGCGCAGGAGATCGGATTCACGCTGGCGAACGCGATCGCATACGTCGAGGCGGCGCTAGAGCAGGGTCTGGAATTCGACAGCTTCGGGCCGCGGCTCTCCTTCTTCTTCGCCTGTCACAGCAACTTCCTCGAGGAGATCGGCAAGTTCCGAGCTGCGCGGCGGCTCTGGGCCAGCATCGCCCGGGATCGCTTTGGCTCGGAGAATCAGCGCGCGCAGATGCTGCGCTTCCACACGCAGACCGGCGGCGTGACGCTGACCGCGCAGCAGCCGGACAACAACGTGATTCGCACGACCCTGCAGGCGCTGGCCGCCGTGCTCGGCGGAACGCAGTCGCTGCACACCAACTCACTCGATGAAGCGCTGGGCTTGCCCTCGGAACACGCGGTCGAGATCGCGCTGCGCACGCAGCAGGTGATCGGCTATGAGTCGGGCGTCGCCGATGTGATCGACCCACTGGGTGGTTCGTACTACATCGAGCAGACGACCGATGCTCTGGAAGCGGAAGCACGCAACTACATCGATCAGATTGACGCGCTGGGCGGCGCGGTCTCGGCGATTGAGCAGGGTTACCAGCAGGCTGAGATTCTCGAGGCGGCGTCGAGCTTCCAGCGCGAGGTCGAGACCGAGGCCGAGGCGGCTCGCGAGGGCGACCGGACCGCCGGCAAGAGCGGTCGCGTGATCGTCGGCGTGAACCGCTTTGAGACCAATGAAGAATCGGACGTTGAGATTGTCCGCGTTGACCCAACCGTGCGCGAGCGACAGATCGAGAAGCTGGAACGTCTGCGTGACCGGCGCGACCAGTCGGCGGTGTCGGCGTCGCTCGATGCGATCCAGCAAGCGGCCAACTCGGACGAGAACCTCGTCCCGCTGATGCTGGATGCCGTCAAACAGTCGGCGACCCTGGGGGAGATATCGGACGCGTTGCGGACGGTCTGGGGCGAGTATCGCGAACGGATCGTCGTGTAGGGCGAACGAGGTCTGAGACGTGCCATTCGGAAGAAGAACGATGGGGCGAAAATCGGCCGGCGCTACGGGTGGTCGATCCGAGCATGACTGGTCGGACGCGCAGCGGTTGCGCTACTGGTGGCAAGCCGAGCGCGAGTTGCTGTTGAACACGCTGTCGGCAGTGCCGGAGGACCGGGTCGACGATGCACTCGCCGACGGCGCCTGGTCTGCGAAGGGGATGGCGGCTCACCGCCTGTTCTGGGAAGCGGAGGAGCGCGCGGCGATCGAGGAACACCTGGGCGGCGCGTTTCCCTCTCTGCTGGATTTCCCTACGCGACGGATTGATTCGACCAATGCCGCGGCGGTGGCGTCGCTGGGGGATCGGCGGCTGTCGGCCCTGATTCGGGCGCTGCAGGACTTGCGCGGTCGCACGGCTACGCTGGTGGAGCGCATCCCCGATGCGGATCTGAACACCCAGGGCAACCCGGCGCGAATCCTGCTCGGCGTGGCGCTGGAGCACGATCGGGAGCATCGGCGGGAGCTTGAGGCGAGATTCGGACCAACTTCGCAGGATGAGTGACGCACCGTTGAGCGAGACGGGAACATCATGGCACTGACACGCATTCACCACATCGGCATAGCTGTGCACGACGCGGACAAGACCGCCGAGGTCTGGCGCGACACCTTCGGTCTGGAGACAGCGCTCGACACCGAGCTCGAATCGCAGGGGGTGCGCGGCGTGATCTTTCCGCTCGACAACTGCGAGATTGAATTGCTCCAACCGACCCGCGAAGGCACCGGAATCTCCAAGTACCTCGAAACCAACGGCGAGGGCTTTCACCACATCTGCTTCGAGTCGACCGACGTGGCCGGCGACCTGATCGCGGCCCGCGATACGGGCATGCAAATGATCGACGAAGAGCCGCGCGTCGGGCTGACGGGGATGATCGGGTTCATCCACCCTCGTTCGAACCACGGGGTGTTGATCGAGTACGCTCAGCCGCCCGATGACGCGCCGCAGCATTCCGGGCCGACGTCGGGACCGGGACCGCACGCCCTGCATCACATGACGGTTGCGGTGCATGAGATCTGGCCGGTCCAAGACGAGTGGACCGAGCGTTATGGCCTGTCGGTGGGCCGACATGCGCAGGCCGAGGCTCTTGGCATCGAAGCACAGTTCCTCGGCATCGGTCCGACCGATATCGAGCTGGTGCGACCGCTCGAGGGGAGTGGGGGACCGCTGCCGCGCAAGCTCGACAGCTCGGGCGAGGGCATGTTCATGCTGGCCCTGACGGTTCGCGACGCGGAGGCGTCGGTTACGCACCTGCGCGGCGAAGGCTGGACCGTGACCGACGCGAACGCCGGCGCGTTCATTTCGCCGAAGCACACTTATGGTGCGCGGTTGCGCCTGTCGGAGGCATAGCCGGAGACTCGCGTCACGTTGACGCTATTCTATGCTCATCAGGTACGGGAACGTTCCGGGTGATCAAAGTGAACTGTTACCACATTGTGTTCCGGTCGGTGGGTGCAGCGGCGTTGATTGCGTTCGCGGCGCTAACTGCAGTGTTCGTAGGGAACTGGATCGCACTAAGCCCTCCTTCAACAGTCGAGGCCGAAGACACAGAAGAAGCAACGGTCCGAATATCAGCTAAGCGCTTGGCGAACGAGCTGACAGAGTTTGGATTGCAGGTCTATTCGGAAGGTGAATGGGCCGCAGACCGTACGTTGCCGCGCCTTCGAAGCTTGAGCCCCAATGCTGACGTGAATCGGTGGTACCGCAGTTCGTCTATTGAGCTCGATAGTGGTCACCTTGTGCGGATCGTCGCTCGATTGCTTGAGACGGGTCAGTTCGAGGTGGGATTGCACGAAATCGTAGACGGGCAAGACAGCGAGAGGAGAATTCCTCAAACCCGCCTGTTCCCCCGTAGTCCAACGGTCGATCAATGGCTGAACACCTCGGCGTTGGTCTTGGCAAACCCGGATCCAGGGCCTCCGCACACTCCGCTAGTTGGTACGAGTGGATGGGTGGGTTTAGATATCGAATATACCTCTTGGTACAACAATGATGGCGTACACACCTGGGTGCGCAGCGGCACCTCGGTATCCAAAGTGGTGGACGCAGAGGAAGAAGCACTCCCGAGGAGTCTGTACCTGACTCAGGCATGCGGAAACAGCCAAGAGCGAACCTTGCGGATTGAGGGATTGTCGGGATCAGACGAGCCGATCACAGTCATGTCTGACCAAGATCCGAATACGGTCGAGATTGACTTGGCGACGGACGAGGACGATGCGGAGACCCAATACTGGCGGCTGTACAGCGTCGGCGGACAGAGCTGGCTCTCCGCCGACGAGCACGCGTCCAACTTGCTAGTGCGATTGCGCGAAGCTTCAACAGCTACGGTCACAATCATCGGTTCTGGCCTGACGCCGGCGACATTCAACGTTGATGGCATGTTCGACACGCCGGTTCAGGGGAACATTGACAACTGCGGCAATTACATCGAGCCGACTTGGCAGCCAATCACCCAGGCTCAGAGTGGTGGACTGACACCTGGCGTCTACTACAGGGTGGATTACCCCCAGTGGCTCGGCGGCGAGCGTCGCACCTACGTAACCTTGGACGCCAGTGGAGAGCGGACCGGCGCTGACGGCAGCCACGTCGACCTAACCGTCGATTGTCGTCGAGGCGACCGATCGATTCAGATTGGCTTCCTCCCGTCCGGTATTGGCGAGTATGCGGTTCGCAGCCGCATTGACGAAGCTGGTTGGACCCAAGCAACGTGGATCATCATGTCGCTCGGCAGCGATCAGACGTACACCAACCCACCACTCGACTACGAGGATCTCCGTACGGGCACGACACTCCAGGTCGAGATTCCGCTGATCCCGACCCTGGGGTTGTCCTTCGATCTGGCAGCGCTCTTCAGTACCCCGGTCCAGGCCAATATTGACAACTGCGGCGTTCCAGAGTGGCCGGAGCCCGAGTCGACGCAGGTAGCGAATGACGATGTCGGCGGGTAGCTAGAGGTCGACGGAAATCGCGCACGTTCAACGTCGATGACTCCAGGTTGCGGCCTGGCACGTTCGAACGGAGTGGCGTTTTCGACAGACCGGGTTCGCAATACATCGACGAGTGCGGCAAGTGCGTGTCTGGGGAGACTTGATAACCGGGTCAGCTGCGTAGCAGGCGGGATCGACCCTAACCGCCCCCAGTCGAACTCACCCCCGACGGGTTCGGGGTTGAACGATGCCTCGTGGGAGTATTCTGCTCCTGTAGGGCATGTGGGAGGTCCGGCATGAGCGAAACCGTCGTTGAACAGATTCGAGTGCTGGTGGCGAAGCCGGGGCTGGATGGACACGATCGGGGCGCGAAGATCGTTGCGCGGGCGCTTCGGGATGCCGGGATGGAAGTGATCTATACGGGTATCCGCCAGACGCCAGACATGATCGCCGAGTCGGCTCTGCAGGAGGACGTGCACGTGGTTGCGCTGTCGGTGCTGTCGGGGGCTCACCTCGAATTGTTCCCGCGGGTGGTCGACGCCTGTCGCGAACGCGGCATCACTCCTGAGAACACGCTGTTCCTCGGCGGCGGCATCATTCCGGACGAGGACGCGGACGCGCTCAAAGAGACTGGTTTCTCCGCGGTCTTTGGGCCCGGCGCGCATACCGGCGACATCGCCGAATACGTGAGGGCCCACGTTCCCGAGCTTGACCGTTCGTGACGATCGAGGCTGTTCACACTCCGACCGCTCAACTCTCCGGCCGACTGGCCGAGCTTGAGCAGCGCCTGCTGGCCAAGGATCGGCGCGCGCTGGCGCGAGTGCTGAGCTGGGTCGAAAGCGGCGACCAGCGTGGACGCGAGATGCTTCGCGCGCTGTATCCACGCAGCGGGCGGGCGCGGACGATCGGCCTGACCGGATCGCCGGGCGCCGGCAAGAGCACGGTGACGAACGAGCTGGCCAAGGCGTATCGACAACGGGGCGAGAGCGTCGGGATCGTGGCGATCGACCCATCGTCGCCGTACACGATGGGCGCCATCCTGGGCGACCGGGTGCGGATGACGGAGCTGTACTCCGATCCAGATGTATTCATCCGCTCTCTCGCTTCGCGCGGCGCGCTCGGGGGCCTCTCGGCGGCGACGCAGGACGTGGTTCACGTACTCGACGCCTACGGCAAGGACGTGATCCTGATCGAAACCGTCGGCGCGGGGCAAGACGAAGTGGACATCGCGGGGGCGGCGCAGACGACGGTACTCGTCAACACGCCCAACATGGGCGACGAGGTGCAGACGTTGAAGGCGGGGATCATGGAGATCGCGGATGTGCTCGCCGTGAACAAGTCCGATCTACCGGGCGCAGACCGGATGGTGTCGGCGCTGAAGGCGCTGCTCTCGCTGAATCCCGATCGCGGTTGGGATCCGCCCGTCGTGAGAGTCGTCGCGACGCAGGGTGAGGGGACCGAGAAGCTGGTCGAGGCTTGCGACGCGCACTTCGACGAGTTGCAATCGTCTGGCAGGCTGGAGTCGGCCGAGCTGGAACGAGCGCGTCAGCAGATCACCGCGTTGGCGCGGGCCAATCTGCTCAACCAGCTACACACGGAAGCGGGCGAGGCACGGCTGGGCCGATTGGCCAACGACGTCGCTGCGCGCGTCGCCGATCCGCACACCGCGGCGGCGGCCTGGCTGGCCGGATCATGAGTCAGTCCGATGCCGTCCAGCGGCTACAGATTCGCTTCGCGGCGGAGGGTCCGCTGAAGTACGTCTCGCACCTCGACCTGATGCGTGTCTGGGAGCGGGTTTGCAAACGCGCCGGTCTGCCTCTGGCGTCATCGCGTGGCTTTTCGCCGAGGCCCAAGATTGCACTCGCTGCGCCGCTGGCGGTGGGCGCGACCTCGGAGGCGGAGATTCTCGACCTTCTGCTGACTGAGCGCGTCGATTTGCAGTCAACGATGCGTGCTCTGTCGGACGAGCTCACGGCGGGACTCCGGATCATCGAAATCGGTGAGGGTCCGCTCAAGCAGGAGTCATTGCAGTCGATGCTGCGCGCGGCCTGCTACGAGGTTGAGGTGTCCGACCGTCGCTCGCCTGACGAGTGGCGGCTGGCGATTGACGAGTTGCTGGCTCGTGATGAGATTCCGTGGAGTCAACGGCGGGGCAAAGAGACGAAGTCCTACGACCTGCGTCCGCTGATCCTCGAGATTGATTTGTTGGATGTGCAGGACGGGATCGCCCGGTTGGCGATGAGGCTGCGCAATGATGAGCGCGGCGCCGGACGTCCGGAGCAGGTCACACTTGCCCTCGGCGCGGTCGAGGAACCGACGCGCATTCATCGCACGGCGATTGAGTTGGCCTCGGAGCCAGTGACGGCATGAAGCGGGTTCTTCTCCTGCGTCACGTGGAGTCGGAAGCGAACAAGGCTGGCGTCGGCCTGGGACGCACCGACTCTCCGCCGACCGCGCTGGGATTGCGGCAACTGGACGCTACAGTGGCGGCTCTGCGCGAGGAGGCGATCACTCGCGTCGTGACCAGTCCGCTTTCGCGAGCGCGACTGCTTGCCGAGGCGATCGCGGAATCTCACGGACTCGAAGCGGTTGCATGCGATGAGTTGCTGGAGCTTGATGTCGGCGAGATGGAAGGGCTTGAGTGGCCGGTTGCTCGAGCTCGATACGGCAAGTTCCTCGATGCCTGGCGGAGTGACGATTCGCTCAACGTCACGATGCCCGGCGGCGAATCGCTCGCCGATGTCTATCGCAGGTCGCACGGCGTCTTCGATGAACTCGTTGCCGACCGCTCCGATGGAACCGGCCTGATCGTGACGCACAACTTTGTCGTCAAACTGCTTGCGGCGCATGCCCTGGCAATGCCACCGGACGCCTGGCGTCGAATCGACACGTCGTTGGCCGGGATTACCTCGTTTCGGATCGACGATGGCACGCCGGTCCTGGAGCGTCTGAACGATCGGCATCACGTCGCCGGTCTGTAGCCGCTCGCAGAGGTGTAGAGTGCCAACGGCGGCGGCGCAGCTCGCGCAGCATGGACGACACTACGGCCGATCCCTTGACCGCGCCCAGGCGCCGGACCGAACCCAGGCCGGCGGCGTTGCCCTGGATTGTTCGGCGGATCGCGTTCGTCGGCGCACTGTTGGCGGTTGGCTTTGTCGTCTTTAGCGGAGTCGAGGGACTCGTCCAGGCCAATAGCCTCGACGACCGCATCGCGAGCACACAGGCGGAGATCGAGGAGCTACGGCGCGACGCGGATCAGCTCGCTGCGCTCGTCGCCTGGTTGGATTCCGATGCCTACATCGAACGCATCGCCCGCGAGGATCTCGGCATGGTCCGGCCGGGCGAGGAATCGTTCGCGGTTCATGCGCCGCAGCGCGGTCAGCTCGAGATCGTTAGCACTCCCTGGTGGGCCAATCTCCTCCCGAAGGACACCGAGTAGGTCCGGCTGGAGCATTTCGTGACGCACCCGAACGTCCGCGCGATCCGCGAGATCGGACGCCGCGCGGCGCGCAACGTGGTTGAGCTACTTGGGGTCGGGTACGAGCGTCCGTTGATTGCGGCGGTGTCGGGAGGCGCGGATTCTTCGGCGATGCTGCTGCTGCTCGCCGACACCAGCGCCAGGCACGGTTGGAGCCTGCGGGCCGTACATGTTGATCACCTGATCCAATCGGAATCTGTCCGCGAGATGTTTCGATCGTCTAGTCGACAGCTCGCGGTTCTGGCTGGAGTGCCATACTACGTAGCCGAAGCGGACGCGCCGTCGGAGGCTGAACGTGCATCCGGTGGGCTTGAGGCGGCGGCTCGCGCGGTGCGATATCGGGCGTTGAAGGAAGTGGCGCTGGATTGCGGTGCGCCGGCCATCGTCGTGGCTCACACGCGGGACGACCAGGCGGAGACGGTCCTGCTTCATATGATCCGCGGCTCGGGGCTCGACGGCCTGAGTGGGATGCCGGCGGTCCGTGATCTGCGCGACGGCGTGCGTCTGGGCCGTCCGCTGTTGGACGTGACGAGAGCGGAGACGGTGGCGGTCTGCGAGGCGTACGGTGTGACGCCGGCCGAGGATCCGTCCAATGACGAGCCGGCTTACATGCGAAACCGGGTTCGGCAATCGCTGCTGCCGATGCTCGAGTCGTTCAATCCGAACATCGCCGAGCGATTGGCCGAGCTGGCGAAATCGGTGGGGGCCGATCGCGAGCTGCTGGAACTGGTCGGCAGCCAGACGCTGGAGCAGGTGCGTGGAGCGAGCGGCGAGCTGGCGCGTCGGCAGTTCCTGGCGCTCCCGGGCCAACTCCAGGTACGCGTGATCAGGTCACTCTGCGCCGAGCAGGGGATCACGTTGACGGCGGAGCGCACGGCTGCGGTGCTGCAGGTGATTCTTCACGGTCATGGCGTGGTGGAGCTGTCTGGTGGACATCATCTGACTGTGGCGAGGGGCACAATTGCGCTTGTTCCACTGTGTCCACCGGAGGATGTGGCTGGTTGACATCGCAGATCGCGGCGGGCTAATATTGACGTCTGCGCAAATGCAGGGCGCATCGGTCGAGAGCAAGACGAGCGCCTCGCACGAGCCAGGCCTTAACAATTGGAGAGCGGAAGTCCAGTGTGCTTGGGGAGCCCCCCAAGTCCGGAATCGCGGCCGTCTCGATGCCTTTGGGCAGCGGGAGGGTGGCGATGTCCGAACAATCTCTACCTTTGCAGCCGAGATGATCGGCTGATCCAATGGAGAGTTTGATCCTGGCTCAGGATAAACGCTGGCGGCG
>JAPPJZ010000056.1 GCA_028874365.1 Chloroflexota bacterium
GCCCCGTTGACACTGCGCAGGGCTGTCGCGTTGGCCATTCCCCTTTGGTTTCTCAGGCTGCGAGATGATCGGATGTCAGAAATGATTCCGGCGCCGACAGTTGCAGCATTCCCGACGGCCGCCATGTGTGAATATAGCGGATCGGCGCGGGGTGTGGTCGAGCCTCCAAGCTTGCGCTCCAGCGATCGCCAACCGAGGCCGCTCGCCTATCCCGCACCCTGGGCGATTCGCGTGCGCACGCGCTCGATGAAATCGGCCACTCGGTCGGCATCGGGGGCGTCCCCGGCGTGCTCGTGGTACTGCTGGAGGTCGTCAAGCGCCTCGATGTACTGGCCGGTCTGGTAACACAGGAGCCCGCGATCCCGCCGATCCTCGAGCGACCACGGTGAGAGCGCCAGCAGGAAATCGGTGGCCGCGATCGCGGAGACGTAATCGCGCTTGCGCACGCCGGCGCCTTTGAGGTTGGTCAGGATGCGCTGCAAAATTTGTCGCTTCGTCACCGACGCCAGGAACGACTCCGGGTTCGGTCCTGCGCCCTGATTCGTCGCCCGCAATCGCTCGCTGAGCGCATGACGATCAATCTCGCGCCCGGCGTGGAACGGATCGAGGAAGTGCTCGACCTGCGTTTCCGCATCCACGTACTTGATCAGAAAGTGGAACGGCGCGCCAACGCCGTGGAGTTCGAGGCCTGTCCGTCGCGCCACCTCGATCATGACGACCGCGAGCGTGATCGGCATGCCTCGTCCGGTCTCAAGCGCCGAGTGCAGGCAGCAGTTGAGCGGGTCGTAGTAGGTGTCCGTGTCGCCGCGGAACCGCTGCTGTTCGAACAGCACGCGGCAGAGCCGTTCCACCTGTTCCGGTTCGCGACCGGGTCCGTCCCCACGCGCCGCATCGGCGAGCTCGTCGAGCCGCGCCAGAGCGGCCAATTGATCGAAGTCCGGTTCGACGATCGGGCCGATCAGAAAGCAGCAGAGATCCAGCCGTACGGCGCGCTCATTGCCTCGGGCCAGAGTGCCGAACTGGCGCGCGAGGTTGATGCTGTCAAGTTTTACCAAACGTTGCGTTACATCCTCATCCATGAATCGAGGCTAACAGGCAGACGGCGCCCTCGAAGACCTATGATGACCGTAGGTCACACGGTTCAGAGCGAGGAGCGTGTTGGCTGAGATGGCCGAAGAAACGTCTGATCCCGAGCCCGGCAAGCCGAAACCTTCGGCTGCCACGCGCCGCGCCAGGACTCCACAGCTGACGCGCGCGGGACAGCCGATTGACCGCCGCCAGCGACTGCGGATTCCCCCGCACCACGTCACCAAACAGACCCCCCACGACCGCGTCCGCAACTGGGACGAGGTCTACTACGGCTACACCGCCGGGCCGGCGATGTTCGAGGCCCAGCGCTGCATCCAGTGTCCGGCCGCTCCATGTACCGTCGCCTGTCCGATTGACAACGACATCCCCGGTGCACTGGCCTACCTGGAGATCGGCAAGCTCGCCGACGCGGCGGCGGTGTTCCGCCGTACCTCCGAGATGCCGGAACTCTGCGGCCGCCTCTGCCCACAGGAGGCGCTCTGCGAAGGCGTCTGCGTGGTCGCCAAGAACGCCAAGCCGGTCGCGATCGGCAAGCTGGAAGCGTTCCTGGGCGATTGGGATCGGCAGCAACGCGGAGGCTTCCCCATTCCCAACCCGGAGATTGAAACCGGTCAGCGCGTCGCAATAGTCGGCGCCGGGCCGTCAGGCCTGGCGGTCGCCGAGCAGATGCGCAAGGCCGGTCATGAAGTGACGGTGTTCGAGGCCTGGCCCTCGGCCGGCGGAGTGCTGCGTTACGGGATCCCCAACTTCAAGTCGGCGAAGCACATCGTTGACGAAAAGACCGAGGCACTGCAGGCGGCCGGTGTCGAGTTCCGCTTCGAGACGCGAGTCGGGGCCGACATCGGCTGGGACGAACTCTCGAAGTGGGATGCGGTGTTCCTGGCCCATGGGGCGAGCGTCGGCAAACAGCTGGGTCTCGAAGGGGAGCGGCTGGCCCGGGTCTACAGCGCAACCGAGTTCCTGGTGCGCGCCAACCTCGACGACGAAATGCTGCCCGCGGCGTTGCGCAGCACGCCGGACATCGGCCGCAAGGTAGTGGTCGTCGGCGGCGGTGACACCTCGATGGACTGCGTCCGCTCGGCCGTCCGCCTGGGCGCCGAGGAAGTGCGGCTGCTCTATCGCAGAACCGAGAACGAGATGATCGGCCGCGAAGAAGAACGCCGTCACGCGCGCGAGGAAGGCGTGATCTTCGAGTACCTGACGACTCCGGTCAGCCTGCTCCGCGAAGACGGCAGGGTCGTCGGCGTCGAGTGCGTGCGAATGAGCCTGGGAGAGCCGGATGAGAGCGGGCGTCGACGCCCCCAGCCCGTCCCCGGCTCGGAATTCGTGATCGACTGTGACGCGTTCGTCGTGGCCGTCGGCTACGACGTCGGACGTGACCTCTACGGCGACTCGGGCATCGATGTCAATGACTGGGGCGAAGTACTCGTCGACGACCACGGTCGAACCTCGCGGCCAGGCGTCTTCGCCGGCGGCGACAACGTCATTGGCGCCGATCTCGTCGTGACCGCATTGAAGGGCGCCCACGCCGCGATCCCCGGCATGCTCGCCTACCTCGAAGAGCTGCAGGCCGAGCGCGCCTTCGCAATGGCAGCCGGCTAGCCGCGGCGCTATTCAGCCGGCGAGCACCCTGGTGCTCCGGGAATATCCACTTCCGCAACGATCTCCTCGGCTGCGTTGCGGCAGAGGACGACCTCAGCATCTCGATCCTCGCGCGGGTTGCTGATCTGGTGGATCGCGCGCGGCGGGACGTAGAGGAAGTCACCCGTCTCCACCTCGTGTACGTGCTCCAACTGCTCGCCGTAGGACATCACGATTGGCCCCTGGAGGATGTACATGGCCGTCTCGCAGTTGACGTGCCAGTGCGGCGTCGAGTACATCCCGGGCGGAATCTTCTGGCGGGTCATGAAGACCTCTTCGGACCCCGAAAGGTCTCCGGAGACGCCGAACTGAATCGCCATGCCGGAGCGGTGATTCGACCAATCGGCCTCGGCGCCGTTGGTCATCACGATGACCCCGTCAAGCGCTCCCTCGGCCTCGCGCTGTTGCTCGGTCATGCCGTCCTCCACACACGAAATGGTTCAGCCCGGTCAGATCGAAACTGACGATATCAGCAGCTCTGGGATCGCTTACGCCGAACGTGACTGGTGGATCTCAGCCTGGCGGGCCGATGCTGTGGGCCCAGTCATCAACCAGCCAATGGCCTGCGAGTTGAATCAGCTCGAATCGCATCCAGTCGCTTTCCGAAAGCTGGAAGTAGACCCGTCCGCGCGCCGGATGCAACACGTCCCCGTATGACACCGACTGCAGGATTTCGCCCCCCAGGTCAATCGACTGGATCTTCTGAATGTCGCGGCTCACGTCGCCGGAGTCGTCCCAACCCCAGATCGTCAGTGCCTCCGGTCCCGCCAGCGCGAGAATCGTGGCGGAGTCGCCGTCGCGCAGCGCCTGCAGGAACGTGAGCGCCGCCGCGGCAAGGTCCGAGGCCACGGCCTCATTGACCGGGCTGGTCGGCAGCCCTTCCTCCGCGGTGATCCGGTATGCGCCGATCAACTGACGCTGACCTGCCTTGTTGGAGGCTGGCCACACCTCGACCCGCCACAGGCCTGCTTCGTCGGCAGTGAAGTACACCTCTGCGTCGAGACCGTGGCCGCCGTCGTCGTCGATCTGCAGCAGGTTGCCGTCGGGCCGGAAGACCTGCGCGAACACATCGACCCCGGTATCGCCGTCAACGAGCACGAAGACCTGCTGTCCGGCCTCGGCCTGGAACTCGAACACGTCCACGTCGCCGGGCAGGTCCAGGCGTCCGTCGGCACTGCTGCCCAACGCGATGATCGCGTTGTCGTCGTCCGCGCC
Source organism: Chloroflexota bacterium (assembly GCA_028874365.1). GTDB lineage: Bacteria > Chloroflexota > Dehalococcoidia > Bin125 > Bin125 > Bin125. The sequence continues at coordinate 3,946 of JAPPJZ010000056.1, forward strand.
GACGGTCAGCGTCTGCACCTGGATGATGAAATCGCCCAGACTGTTGGAATCGTACGGCTGGACGCGGATGAACTGGAGCCCTTCGACGGGCACCTGCGCGATGATCAGTGAGTCCCGGTTGGTGGTCGATAGGTCGTCGTTCACAGCGACCTCGGTGCCGTCGGGCTGAAGCCACGTGACCACCGGATCCATGCCGGCCTTACCGTCGACGAAGATGCGAAGCCAGGCCCCGGTCGCAGCCTGGAAGCGGAACGTGCGCTCGGTCTGATCGGGACTGATGGAGGAGGCGAACAACTCGCCCTCAACCAGCACCTCGCGGTCAGGGTCGCTAACCGGTTCGTCCGTCTGCTCGGCTTGTTGAGCGCTCTGTTCTTCGCTCGGTTCCGGCTGCGACTGTTGCTCTTGGGCTGCCGGTTCAGCCTCGGCAGCAGCCTCGACCTCTTGCTCTTGCGGTTGGGCCACCGCGTCCTGCTCAGCGGCGTCGATCGGCTGCGCATCCTGCTCCTCGGCCTCTGCCTCGGATGTCTGCGCTTGTTGTTGCTCAGCCTCCTCGGGCGCGTCGTCACCGCAAGCCACCGCGAACAGGGAAAGCGAGGTAGTCAGCAAAATCAACAGAACCAGCGCGGCAGCGGTGCGGGGGACGCGCTCAGAATCTGACAACATACGGAGTTCCTACTCCCGGCCGCCTCAGGTCCACTATACGAGCAATGACTGTGCGCGGCGCCCGGTTGTTGACTTGATTGAACGCAGATTGGCCGCGCCGATATACTTGGCAAAGCGTCTTCACTGAAGACAGAGGAGCAGCCCATGGCTTACGACATCGTCGAGACCTGTATCGGCTGTACGGCCTGTACGAATCGCTGTCCGACCAACGCCATTTGGGGCGAGCGCAACACGATCCATTACATCGACCCGGCGCTGTGCATCGATTGCGGCGCATGCGGTGCGGTCTGCCCGGTCGAGTGCATCCTCGATGAAGACGGCGATATCTGCCGCAAGTTTGCCAAGAAGGAATGGCCCAAGGCCGAGGTCGACGCCGACAAGTGCATCGGCTCGGGCTGCGAGATCTGCATCAACGTGTGCCCCTTCGACGCGCTGGAACTCGACTTCACCGACGCCGCCTCCGACTTCTTCGGTCAGGCGGTCGTGATTGAGAAGAATTGCACTGGCTGCCGACTCTGCGAACAGTCCTGCGGTTGGGACGCCGTCCACATCTTCCCACGCCGTCCAATGCTGAAGAAGCTCCACTACCCCGACGACAAACCCACCCCCGGCCAGGAGAAGTTCCTCCGCAGCCGCGCCTAGCTGGTTCCCGCCCCGCTCTATGCGGATGCCGTCACTGCCGTGCCGGGGTTGCTGCGGTTGTCACGAACCCACAGAAGCCCTGCGCGTAGCGCCCGTAGTCTTTCTCCCCCCGCGTCAGCGGGGGGAGATGCCGAAGGCAGAGGGGGGCTCCCGGCATGTTTGCCGAGCCCCGCTTCAATCTCAGGTTCTCGCAGCCCGACCTACCGATGGATCGCCTCAAGGAACGACCGATCGATCGCACGCTCGACGTCCACGTCATTCTCCAGCGCTCCGTACTCGAGCAACACGTCGGTCAACGCGCGGAACTGCTGCTGCGTGAACCAGCCGACCCCGTTGGCCCGGGTCAGGTCGCTGATCGCGTTCTCGATCTCCGTGTCGAGGATGAAGCGTTCGTGGACCAGGTCCGGCTCGCGTTCCTCGCCGATGAAGGTCGCGGTGTCTTCGATCGCCGCCTCGGGGTTCTCGACCGCGAACTCGAACGCCCGCACGGTCGCGCGCAGGAAGCGTTCGAGCTTTTCGCGGTTCACCTCATCCTCCAGGAACTCCTCGGTGACGAGGTAGACCACGCCAAGCGTCGGTACCCCGTCGTCCGCCGCCTCGAAGACGGTGATCTCCTGGTTCAGGTTGCGCGTCAGGGTGTCGGGCTCGTTCGACAGGAAGACCGGGTAGACCTCGACTTGCTGCTCAACCAGGACGACCGGATTGAAGCCCACATCTTTCATGTTCATGTCATCGGTCGTCAGGCCATGAGCAGCCAGCATCGCGTGGAACTCCGCCTGCACGATGCCCTTGAAGCCAACATCGCGCCCGGCGAAGTCGGCCGGCGACTCAATGCCCGACGAGTTCAGCACCGCGTAGCCGAAGTCGCCGCGCTGCCCGAACAGCATCACCGCGACGTACGGAGCGCCCGAGTTGGCGCGGATCTGCAACATCTCAGAGGCCGGCAACGTGGTGATGTCGACCTCACCGGCGAGCAACAGGCTCTTGTGGCTACCGGTGAATCCGGCGTGCTGGATGTCGACCTCGAGGTTCTCGTCAGCGAAAAATCCTTGCTCTTCTGCCACGTAGACAGCGACGAAGGGCAGATTCGCCTGGGCGACGAAACCCCCCATGTAGGTCATCGAGAGCACCTCGTCGGAATCGTCGTCCGAACAGGCGACGCCCAGGCCGACAGCCAGCACTGCTACGGCCGCGAGCATGATCAACAACGGTTGACGAACGGAAACGGAAAACAGAGGCATTGGTCCCAGGCTCCTAGGGCTGGTCGGACGCCGGGCGTTTCATGGTGTTCTACTGGGCCGGGCCGGCTAGCCGGAGCCGCTTCCATGGGGTTGCCACGGCGATAGCGACCGTCGTCAGCGTATGAATCAGGCAGGTATGGGGCAAGCGCAGAACGCCCCGGCAGCTACTCGTTGGCCTGCACACGCGTTGGGTCGCGCAACACCGCAGACTTGAACCACCAGCCGTCGACCGCGTCGCGCCGGAACTCGGCAATCAGGCGATGCTCGCGTCGTACCTTCAGGTCGGTCCCGAGATCCACGTCGTCGCCCTCAAGTTCGAGGACCAGTCCGTCGTTGGAAAACTTGATCACGACCGCGTCGGCCTGCTGCGGCGCCTGACGTTCGGGCAGGCGGTAGTCGGTGCGCTCGGACTCGTCCGAAGTGGTCATGACTGCTCCCTCTACTGAGCCTAAGCCGCTGCGACGGGCTGGTCGAGACGCCAGGAGAACAACCGCTCCGCCAGCACGACCGCCGTCGACAGCGTGACGCCGATTAGGGTCAGCATCAAGACCGCGGCGAACACCTTCTCGAGGCGCAGGTTGTTCTGTTCGATCCAGATCACCGCGCCGAGTCCGCCGTGTCCCGACAGGAACAATTCCGCGACCACAGCGCCGATCAGCGACAGCGTGACCGAGATCTTCAGCGACGCAAACAGGTACGGAATGGCCGCCGGAAGTCGCAGGTGGCGGAAGATCTCCCAGGTCGATGCGTCGACCGAGCGGAAGAAGTCGTGCATGCGCGGATCGACATCGCGGAATCCGGCGATCGCATTGATCAGAACGGGGAAGTAGATGATCAGCGCGGCAATCGCGATCTTCGGATTCCAGCCGTGGCCGAGCCAGATGATGAACAGCGGGATCAGCGCAACGACCGGCGTGACCTTGACCATGATCGCGATCGGCAGCACGGCGCGTTCGAGGATGTTCGAGTGCGCGACACCCGCAGCCAGTAGCGTCGCCGCCGCCGTTCCGATCGCCAGACCACCCAGCGATACGCCGAGGGTCTTCAGCCCCTCCGTGAAGTACAGCCCGAAGTCGGTGAAGAAGTTCTCGACCACGGTGGTCGGTCGAGGCATCACCCAGATCGAAACCTCGGCAACGCGGACCCAGATCTCGACAGCGACGGCCAACAGCAGCAGAGCGATCAGCGGCGGCAGCACCCAGGCCAGCATGGGGCGGACGTCAGGCGGGCCGAGTGGGATACGCCCTGTCGCTTCGGCGTCCAGGTGGTCCAGTTCTCGCAGCGGTTCGGAGACCATGATCGTCTTCAGGCGGCGTCGAGCGGGACGGCGGGCGTGGTCGGTGAGCGCAGCGCGGCGCGGACGATCGCGGTGTCGTTGACGAAGCGGTCGGAGTGCTCATGCTCCGGCCGGCGCGGGCGAGGCGCGGTGATCGGTATGTCGGCGATGATCCGTCCCGGTCGAGGCGACATCACCAGCACCCGGTCCGCGACCGCCACGGCTTCGGGCACGGAGTGAGTCACAAAGATCGCCGAGCGAGGTGGGTCGGTCGGATCGTGCGAGATCCCCCACAGCCGCTGCACCTCGTATCGCATCTGTTCCCGCGTGATTTCGTCGAGCGCGGCGAACGGCTCATCCAGCAGCAGCAACGGCGGGTCAATCGCCAGCGCGCGCGCCAGGGCGACCCGCTGCTGCATTCCGCCCGAGAGTTCGGCCGGTCGGTAGCGGCGGAACGCGGTCAGGCCAACAATGTCGATCAGTTCGTGGACATCGGTCGACGAGTGAGTCTCCTTCGGGTTCAGTTGCAAACCGAGCCGCACGTTGTCCTCGACGCTCCGCCAGGCCAGCAGGGCCGGTTCCTGGAAGACCAGACCGAGCCGCTTGTGCCGCTGAGCCTCCTTCGGCGATTCGCCGAAGACCTGTACCTCGCCTCCGGAAACCGGAATCAGACCACCGATCATGCGCAGCAGTGAGGTCTTGCCGCAGCCCGAGGGGCCGACCAGCGCGGTGAACTCGCCGGCGCGAATCGTGAGCGTCGTCGGGCTGACGGCTTCCAGCGGATTGCCCGCCTTGGTCTGATAGGTCAGGCGCGCCTCGCGCAGGCGCACGGCCGGCTCGGCATCCGGCTCTATTGGATGCTTGATGACCAGCGGCGCCGACGGGTTGCTCTGAGACGTCGATGTGGTCACGGTGCTCGTACCGAGTGGCAGTAGCCTAGAACGCGTGCGTCTCGCGCGAAGCGTGCGCGAACGTCTTTCAGTTTAGGCGTAGATCGGGAGTGGGTATGGCGACCATTGGCTTTATCGGCGGCACGGGACCTGAGGGTCTGGGACTGGCGATGCGCCTCGCGATCGCGGGCGAGCGGGTCCTGATCGGTTCACGACGCATCGAGCGCGCGGAAGACGCAGCGCAGACCATTCGTGACGCCGTCTCCGAGGCCGGTGGGACAGCCGACGCCGGCGGCGGCGTCAACCGCGACGTGGTCCAGCAATCGGACATCGTCATTGTGGTCGTGCCCTTCGACGGACATGAAGCGACCCTCAACGACCTGCGAGACACCATCGGAGACAAGCTGGTCATCGACGCTGCCGTGCCCCTGACGATGGAGAACCGCGTGCCCGGCATCTCCGATGTCCCGCAAGGCTCCGCCACCGAGCAGGCGCAGGCGCTGTTGCCCGACGCTCGCGTCGTCGGCGCGTTCCACAACCTCAGCGCGCGCAAGCTGCAGAAGCTCTCCGACCCGATGGAGGGCGACGTGCTGATCACGGCCGACGACGACGAGGCCAAGCAGGAAGTGATCGACCTCGTCGGCAAGATGCCCGATCTGCGCCCGATTGACGCAGGACCGCTCTCGATGTCGAAGTTCGTCGAGGATCTGACCGCGCTGATCATCGGCATGAACATGCGTTACAAGACGCAAGCGGCCGTCCGTATGGTCGGAATCGACGACTAACTCCCTCTCCCCGAGGGAGAGGGTTGGGGTGAGGGAGGACAACTGTGACTCCGCCATCGGAGTACCGGGTTTTCGCGGTCGGCGGCATCCCCGAGGTTGTCGAGGGCGACGACCTCGCGGAGCTGATCCACGACGCGTTGGTCGCGCAGGAGACGCCGCTCGAAGCGGGTGATGTCCTGGTCGTAACCCAGAAGATTGTGTCCAAGGCCGAGGGTCGAGTCATCCCGCTCGACGACGTGACGGCCGGGTTGTTCGCTCAGGACTGGGCCGACGATTGGGAGAAGGATGCGCGCGCCGTCGAGTTGGTGCTGCAGGAGTCGAAGCGGATCGTGCGCATGACCCGCGGCCTGATCCTCTCCGAGACGCGCCACGGCTGGGTCTGCGCCAACGCTGGCGTCGACCAGTCCAACGTCGGCGGCGGAGACGCTGTCGCGCTCTTGCCGATCGACTCATCCGCATCGGCGCTGGCCATTCGCCATGGCCTGGTCCGGAGAGGTCAGGTTGACGTGCCGGTGATCGTTTCCGACACGTTCGGCCGCCCCTGGCGAAACGGACTGACCAATGTGGCAATCGGGGTCAGCGGAATGAATCCGATCCGCTCCTACGTCGGCGAGGTCGATGCGGAAGGTTACGACCTCCGGGTAACCGAGATGGCCATCGTCGATGAATTGGCCTCAGCCGCCGAACCGGTGATGAACAAGCTCGACGCGGTCCCGGTCGCGGTGGTCCGCGGGCTGGATATTCCTGTCGAGGAATACGACCATTCAACGCTCGTCCGACCCGCAGAGATGGACCTGTTCAGATAGGACGAACCGATGGCCGCGGCCTTCAGCATTGAAGCCGACTTCGACTGCTCGCTCGATCATCTCTGGTCGTTCGTCGCACACGTGCCCAACCAGGATCACTGGGTCTTCGGCATGTCCGACTCCGAGGTGGTCGGCGGCGGTGAGATCGGCGTTGGCTCTCAGATCATTGGCACCTCGACCGAGCGCGGTACGGCCTTACGCGTGACGATGGAAGTAGTGGAACACGACCCGCCCAATCGAATCTCCTGGGAAAACACCGACGGCCACACTCCCTTCGTCACCGTGATCACCTGTTCCGGCGACGAATCCACGTCGCACATGACGTATCACGTCACGCTGTACCCAACATCGTCCTTGATGAAGGTCGTCATGGGACCCCTGCGTCCGCTCGGCAGCATTGTCGCCAACCGGATGCTGCGAGACGAGATTGCCCTGCTGAGAGCAGCGCTGCAGGAGAGCTCGTAATGGTCAGTCTGTCGGCCAGCGCAACGATCGAGATCGATCGAGATCCGTCCGACGTCTGGGCCTACGTATCAGACGTAACCAACCAGGACCACTGGGTCGATGGCATGTCCGAGTCGGAACTGCTCAGCGACGAGCCGGTCGGTCGCGGCTCCCAGATCCGCGGAACCTACACCTACGGAGGTGGTTCGGCGCCGGTGCTGATGACGATCACAGAGTTCCGCGAAGGTCGGCAACTCTCGATTGACGCCACCGAGGGACCGTTCCCCTTCAGTGGAACCTTGAGTCTCCAGCGTTCAGGTCCATCAACGACCGTCACCAACTCGATGAGCGCCGGCAGCGATCACATCTTCACCTCGATCATGTTCACCGTGTTCCGACCGTTGACGAAGCTGATGATGAGCCGCCAGATGAAGAAAGAGCTGGGACAGCTCAAGGCGATCCTGGAGTCGGCTAACCCCTAGGGTTCGCGCTCGTCGGTAAACGCAATCAGAAAATCGTCGAACAGTACGCCGGCTTCCTCCGCGGCTCCGGCAGTCCGGGCGTGCGCCTCGAGGAATGCCTCTCGCTCACCAGCTTGCAGGGCGCGGAACTGGGCGTTGTAGCCGCTGTGCAGCTGCGCGATCGCGGTCAGATAGCGCCCGTGCCAGTCCTCGGCCTGTTCAGGCGGATTGAGTTCGAACAAGGCGTCGCGGAAGCGTTCGATTGTCGGCAGCCCCTGCCGCAGGTTCTCTCGATGCGTGCGGCAATCCCTGCTCTGCTCAACGCAAGCCTCGGCGGCCTCCGGAGTAATGACCGTCTGGATCTCGACCGTCGCACGCGCGACGAGATTGCAGAGCTGATCGAAGTAACTGCCGACCGGATAGTCGCAGGAACCGTTGACGATCGGTCCCACCGGAGCGGCATCGCCCTCGAAGATGTCGAGTTCGCGCAGCAGGAACAGCGCCGCGATGAACCCGATGATCGCCCCGATGATCGGGATCAGCAGCGAAGAGGAACGGCGCGCGCGCGAACCGCCGGAGCGCCGTCCTGAACCCGCGCTAGAGGACATCGTCGAGGAACTCGCGGACGGCTTCGGTGAATGCCTCCGGTTGGTCTCCGGCGACAGAATGTCCCGCTTCCGGTATCGTCACCAGCCGCACGCAATCCACACTATCGGCGAACTCCTCCGCTTGCTCTCGCTTGAGCACCGGGCTCTTCTCGCCATGCAGCAGCAGGGTCGGGACGCGAAGCGCTCGAGCCGTCTCCCAGATCCCGCTGCGGGCGTCGGCGACGCCGCGGAAATCCGCCTCGCGGAAGCGCTCATCGAACATCTTCGCCATCTTGCCCTCGGCGGTCTCGCGCAGCGAGACCTCAAGCCGCTTGCGGATGCCCTCCTTGGAGCGGAAGGGGTAGTACTGATGCGTCATCTCGACCCACGCATCGAGCGAGTCAAGTTCATACGGCCCGGCCACGAACTGTCGCACCTGTTGCACCCCGTCCACGCTGACCCCGGGCCCCACATCGATCAGCACAAGCGCGCGCAGCCGCTCGGGATGCGTCGCGGCAAAAGTCATCGCATTCATGCCGCCCATCGAGTGACCCACAACCACCGGACGGTCCAGCTGTTGAGCATCGATAAAGCCCCGAATGTCGTCGGCCATGTGATCTCGCGAGTAGTCGGATAATTCGCTGGCCCGATCGGAGCGACCGTGTCCCCGCTGGTCGAGCGCGTACCAGCGCAGACGGTCCGAGAGTGCCGGCGCGACCTCGTCGAACGAGTGACAGTTGAGCGCGAATCCGTGCAGCGCGACCGCGCTGACACCGGCCTCGCCGCCGTGGTCGAGATAGTGCAGGTCGAGCCCGTTGACGTTGACGGTCAGTCCATGATTCATCGAAATGCCTGTCGCTGGAGCGTTCCGCAATAGCCGCTGCCTATAGACTACGCGCGCCATGAGCCAGCGCGGACCAACTCTCCGTTACGACGTTCACGAGCGTCCGCCTCTGGTCATCGCGGCCGGTCTTGGCCTCCAGAACGCGCTGTTCGTCATCTCTGGCGCGATCCTGCTCCCAATCCTCTTGCGCGCGGCCGACCTGATCACCGCCGGAGAAGCGGCCTTCCTGGTATCCGCGTCCCTGCTGACGGCGGGCCTGTCAACTGCGGTGCAGGCCTTCCGCGTCGGGGCGGTGGGATCCGGCTTCATGCTCTTCATGGGCACTTCGGGCACGTTCTTCGCCGCAACCTTTGACGCGATCGAACTGGCCGGAATCGGCTTTGTCGCGGCCCTGGCGCTGATCGCGGCGCCTGCTGAGCTGTTAGTCGCACGCTTCTTCCGCTTCTTCCGCAACATCTTCACGCCGACGGTCGGCGGCGTGGTCGTGATGTGTGTGGCCGTGACAGTCGTGCCTCTGACGATCCAGCAGTGGAACGGCGTCGGAACCGACAGGGCCGGCTCGCTCGAATACATGTTGATCGGCGGCGTGGCCGTCTTCGTCATGGTCGCGATGATCGTCATCGCACCCGCGCGCTACCGTCTCTGGTCGCCGATCGCTGGATTGGCAGCAGGATGCGTCGCAGCCGCCATCACCGGTGACTGGTCCTTTGGCCATGCCACCGATGCTGCCATCGTCGGATTTCCGATTAGTGAATGGGAAGCGCCGACGTTCCCGACCTCGGGCGCCGCCTTCGCCGTGCTGGGCGCCTTCGTGATCGCCACCCTGGCCGGCACGTTCGAGACCGTCGGCGACGCAATCGCGATCCAGAAAGTATCGCTTCGAAACTTCACCCGTATCAACTACGAAGCAGTTCGCGGTGCGCTGAACGCGGACGGTGTGGGCAACGCGCTCGCCGGTGTGTTCTGCACGACCCCCAACACGACCTACTCCTCACCCATCGGCATGGTTCCCGTAGTGGGAGTTGGTTCGCGTTGGGTTGCGCTCTGGGGCGCCGGGATCATGGTGGTGATGGCCTTCTTCCCCATTCTCAGCGGGTTCGTGCTCGACTTGCCTGGCCCCGCAATTGGCGGCGTGTCGTTCGTGGCGATGCTGCTGCTCTTCATCGTCGGAATGCGGACCGTGGTGGACGCCGGACTGAATTCGCGCGCCGCGTTGGTCGTCTCTCTCGGCTTCTGGGGCGGCTTCTGCGGCGAGTTCGCCGACGAGCTGGGCCTGCCATTCCTCGAGCACATCCCCGACGTCCTCGCGCCAATCACTGGCAACGCGATCTCGCTGGGTTCGGTGATCGCCGTGCTCGTATCGACCGCGTTGCTATTGATTCCGCAGCGCCGCTTTCGCTGGCGCGGAGATGCCTCCACGGACTCGTTGCAACACGTGCTCGCGTTTGGCTCGGACGTGTCGAAGGGCTTCAATCTGGAATCCAGTTCCGCCAATCGGCTCGAGCTCTGTCTGGAAGAGCTATTCACTCACGTGGTCGAGAACGGCGATCCGGGCCGCACGGTTCGGATCGAAGCGACGGCCAACGAGGACGAAGTACAGGTCGTCGTCACCGACCGTTCCGACGTACCCAACGTTGAGCTGCCCAATGTGCCGCCCGATCTGTTGCAGGCCGACGACGAGGAGTTGCAGGACCTCGGTCTGGTCCTGCTGACTCGGTTGGCGGTTAGCGTCAGCCACACCACCATCTCAGGCTGGCAATATGTCTCATTCGTCATCGCCCGGCAACCCAACGAGCTCCAGCTCGTCCAGCAGCGATAGCGACTGGCTCACACTGTCCGACGAACAGTTGTTGGCACAGTGCCGGTTGGAGCGCTTTCGCGTCTCAGGACCGGGCGGCCAGCATCGCAACCGGACCGATTCGGCCGTGCGCCTAACTCACGCACCGAGCGGCGCGGTCGGATACGCCTCTGAGCGGCGCTCCCAACATCAGAATCGAGCGATGGCGCTGAGCCGCCTGCGTCGCGCCATCGCGCTCGAGGTCCGGCGCGACATCAAGCTCGATATGTACCACCCGCCACTGGCGTTGCAGCGAGTGCTACCCCGCTCGATCCGCACTGAAGTACCGGGCAAGGACAGAGTCGGACCCCGGCACCGTGAGTTCTGGACAGGAATCGGACCGCTGCTCGATCTGTTTGAGGCTGTAGGCGGATCGACTGCCGACTGCGCCGCGCTGATCGGCTGCTCGTCAAATCAACTGGCGAAGCTGTTCGCCTCTGAGCCGCACCTGTGGGCCGCGGCCAACGCGGCTCGAGCCCGATTCGGGCTCAATCCGCTGCGTCGATAATCGCTTCGGCCTCGATCTCGACAATCATCTCGGGGTCGACCAGGCCGTTGACCTCGACCAATGTCGAGGTTGGCGGTGAGTCGGCGAAGGCGGAGCGGAGATGTTCCCCCATCGAGGCAGCCTGGTCGATGTCGGTGATGTACATCCGAAGCCGCACGACGTCCGCGAGCGTCCCGCCCAGATCTTCGATCGCTGACCGGATGATCTCGAGGCAACGCGCGGTCTGCGGACCGGCGCCGCCCGGAGTGACGCTGCCGTCAGCCTCGACCGCCGCCGTGCCGCTGACGTGAATCAGATTGCCAACCCGCAGTGCGCGGCAGTAGGCGAATCGCGCTTCGAAGGCAGGATTCGAGTGGGTTCGTTGTCGCTCGGTCATGGTCGATGTTCCTGTTCTTCCAGCAGCGCCTCGGCGGCGGCGCGTCCGCTGCGAACCGCCGACTCCATCGTCGCCGGCCAACCAGTCGCCGTCCACGCGCCAGCCAACACAAGGTTGCGGATCGAGGTTCGTGGCCGCAGACGGTGTGCGTTCATGCCCGGCCTCGGTCGGAAGGTTGCTTCGGTTTCTTTGACCACCCGTGACGCCAGCAGCTCGGCGCCCGCGGTCCGTTGCAACGCGCGACGCACGGCGCGCTCGACCCGCTCGACAATCTCGTCCTGCGGCAGGTCGACCAGCTCATGCGCCCCACTCAGCGACACCGAAATCCAGTGCGGCGGAGTCGGCCAGCCGTGAATCTTCGAACGATGGAAGATGAACTGAGCGTCGGGGTCGAGCACCGCCACGAAGTCGCGCCGCATCACCTGGCGGTCCCACTGCATGTGGACGTTGACGATCGGGCTGACCTCGTGCTGCGCCAGCCGCCAGAACGGTTCCCGCCGACGCCAGCCGGCCGGGATCAGCTCAAACGCAGACCTGGGCGGCAATGCGAGCACCACCGCGCTCACATCGAGCGACCCGTCTCGCCCGTAGTGCACGGTCCTCGCGTCCGCATCTGATGCAGCAATCCCGCGAACGGTGGTGTTTAACTCCATCCGGCAGCCCCGCTCGCACAGCCGCCGATAGGCGGTCTCCGCCACCTCGCCGAGCCCGCGCACGAACACACCGATATCCGCCGCCCGCGCATCACGGCTGAACCCTTCCTGGAACACCTGGATCGCCTGCGTCGCCGACACGTCCTTCGAGCGGTCGTTACAGGTCGGCAGCACGATCAGATCCCAGAACCGCTCGATCGCCCGCTCCGTCTGACGGCGTTCACGCAGCCAGTCCGCAAACGACTGCCGATCCAGCGCCAAACGCTCAAACTCGCTCATCCGCCGGATCGGCTCGATCGCCAGCGCCAGCCGAGCCTTCTCGCCTACGCTCAGGTGCTCATAGGTCACCAACGAAGGAAACATGTGCAGCGGCGCCGGCAAGAGCTGCCGTCCCAGCCGCCCCAACCCGCCCAGCCCACGCGGACCACCCAGTCCGCCACCGGCGATCACACTGACCCGATGACCGCGCGACTCCGGATCGATCACTGCAACTTCGAGATGGTCCTGGTAACGCACGATGTCGGCGCAATCGATGCGCTCCAGGAACGACTGGAACGCCGTGCAGCAACGCATCGTGATGTGCTGCCCGTTATCGAGCACAACATCGTGATTCGGGTCTTGGAAGGAGTACGCCTTGCCCCCGACGTAAGGCCGACGCTCGAACAACACCACTTCCCGACCAGCCTCGGTGAGTTCGAGCGCAGCGCTCAGACCCGCGAGTCCACCACCGATGACGGCGATCGGCCCGTCGTCGCGGTAATCGATCACGGTCGGACTACCCAGCGCGAGCGAAATTCGGCAGCGCGCCCATCAACCAGAGCTCGAGCATCCGCACCACCCGCCCGGCCTTCGATGGCGACACTCGCTCGCTGTAGACGTCGTACTCACGCGCCACGATGGCGTCCAGGATCATCCGGTAAACGCCCTGCAATCCGTTGCAGCACGCGCGGCTGCGCGGCCCATTGAGCAGCGGGATCAGCCGGTTGCCCTCGCCATAGAAGCCGTATGCCCGCTGGGCGTAGTCGGCCATCAGGCTTCGGAACTCGTCGCTGTAGACGCTGCCGAGGATGTCGTCTTCGGAGACACCGTGCTGAGCCAGGTCCTCTCGGGCGAGATAGATCCTGCCGCGCTCGGCATCCTCCTTGACGTCCCGCATGATGTTCGTGATCTGCAGCGCCTTGCCCATCGCAACCGCCGAGTCGATCGCAAGCTGCGTCTGCGCCCGGTCATAGCCGAAGATGCAGATGCACACCAACCCGATCACCGACGCCGCACGGTAGCAGTACTGTTCGAGCTCTTCGAAGGTCTCGTAGCGCGTGTGCGTGAGGTCCTGCTCCATGCCACGGACGAGCTCCTCGAAATGATCTCGTGGGATCTCATAGCGCTCAACCGCGTCCGCCAGGCCGGTGGCAAGCCAGCCGGGCTCGGCCTCGCCGCCCGAGTAGGCGGCGTGTAGCAGCGTGTGCGCCTGCTCGAGAGCCGCAGCCCGCTCGTCTTGGGTTCCCGCGTCGTCAACGGCGTCGTCGACCGTGCCGGCGTAGGCGTAGGCGGCGTAGATGGCTTGCCGCTTCCGCTGCGGCAGTGCCGAGAACGCGATGTAGAAGTTCGTCGCTCGTCGGCGCGTAAACGCCTGGCATTCCTGATAGGCATCGGAGACGTGCGGCTCGATTCGGCGTTGCATCGTGGCGTCAGCCTAGTTTCAGTCGCGCCGCCGCGCGCAAGGCGAGCCAGGCGCGAGTCGATTTGCCGACCCGCGGCCGGCGGCTCAGCGTGTCGTAGTCCTGGCGTTCAATCGCCTTGAGCACGGCCCGTCCGCCGTCCGTGAACAGGCGCAGGTCAATCGCCAGCTCTCGCGGGACCTCTTGGATCAAGCGCTCGCCCTTGCGAAACCAGACCTCGGCCCGGTCGACCTGGAAGCGCATCATCGTGCGGAAGTCGTCCGGACACTGTTTCTGGCGAATGCCTTCGGCGATCTCCTCCTCCGAGAGGCCGAAGCGGCGGATGTCCTCGAGCGGCAGGTAGATCCGCCCCGAGTCGAGGAAGTCGCGTCGCACATCCTGCCAGTGATTGGCAATCTGCAGCGCCGTGCAGGTCGCATCCGAGAGATCGCGCCGGTACCGACCCTCCTCGGTTTCGGTATCGATGTCCCAGAGGGCGAGCACCATCTCGCCGACAGGATTCGCCGACAGGTCACAGTACGCGAGCACGTCCTGGAACGTCTCGTAGCGGGACTTGCGTTGATCGAGCCGGTTCGCCTCGATCAGGCGACGAAACGGATCGGCGCGCAGCGGCTTTTGCTCAGCCACCTGTCGCAATGCCACGTTGATCGGGTGCTGCGGCTGCGATCCGTCGAACGCGCGCTCCAGGTCGACTTGCCACGTGTCAAGACGCTCCAGCCGTTCGCTCGGCGAGCCCTCAGACTCGTCCCCGAGGTTGTCCGTGAAGCGGCAAAAGGCGTAGACCGCGAACATCGGCGCCCGCAGCTCGCGCGGTAGAAACCAGCTGACCACGGTGAAGTTCTCGCCGTGCCGACGCGTGTAGCGCCGACACCAGCGGAGCGCATCGTCTGCGCTCCCTTCAAACGCGATGCTCTGAGGCGTCGTCGTCATCGCCGCGTAGTGCCAGCCGCCCGGTTATTCCTTCTCGAGGTCCGCCGGGTCGAGGACGCGGAAGCCCACGCCCAGCTTGACCTGGAACCAGCCGATCTCGCCCTCGTGCATCGCCCCGCGGATCTCCCGGACCTCAAACCAGTCCAGGTTGCGCAGCGTCTCGCCGGCTCGCTCGATCGCGTTGCGAATCGCCTGGTCAACGCCGTCCGGCGAGGAGCCGACAAGCTCGACGATCTTGTACGTGTGGTCTCGATGTTCCGCCATACCGTCCTCCAGTTCCATCTACCCGTGGCTATCCCGCTCCGAGCTCGTGGTCGAGGATCTCGTAGCAGGCCCAGCAGAGCTGTTTGCCCTGCATTGGGATGAGCGTCAGCACCGGCAGCCCGCATTCCTCGCAGACCAGCCGCTGATTGGTATCGAACCGCATCACCACCAGGTCGTGCAATTCGCCGTCGGACGAGGCCACGTGACGCGTCAGCACCGCGTCCTCGACGAAGCCGAGGCGTTCGAAGATCTTCCGCGCACCCACCTGGTCGGGCGTCATCTGCGCGATGATCTTGGCCACGTCGTCGTTCAGCGCGCTCTCAAACGCCAGACCAAGCAGGATGTGTCCCAATCCGAGCCGGCGGGCAGTGACGTCAACCATCACGCGAATCTCGGCGACGTGACGCGTCCAGCGCAGGCGGCCGCGCTCGATCGTCGTGTAGCCGATGATCGCGCCGCTCTCCTCGGCCACCACCGAGCGAACCCGCCCCGCTTCGGTTTCGTGGATCCAGTCGCCGATGTCGGCGACGTTCGTGATGTCGCGTTCCTGGAACAGCAGGTCCTCGTTCGGTTGGCGGCGGCCAAAGTCCAACAGCGCGTTGCCGTCGTCGCTGGCCAGATAGCGCAGTTTGATCGTTCGATCACCGCGCCGCATGTCGAGAGGCAGCTGGTGGATCTCAATATCGGCGCCGGTGCTCTCTTGCGCACCTTGTGCGGTTGTCATGCTGCCCCCTCCCATCGAGTGCAATGCCCTGGATCGTGATCTGTCATGCTAGCCGTTCTCAGAGTCGGCCCTCTTGACATCACGACGCCAGGGGCTCACGAATCGCATCGACGCAGCGTGTCTATCGCGGAGCGATCGCCCGTTCGTATCGTCCCAGCGCCATCAGCGGGAAGTAGTGGCGGTACAGGTGATAGTTGATCATGAAATCGCTGGGGAATCCGGTGCCGGTGAACTCAGGTTCGTCCCACGTGCCGTCCTCGCGTTGCCGTTCGACGAGGTACTGGACGCCGCGCGCGACCGACTCGTGTTCCGCTTCGCCCGCCGCAATCAACGCCATCAGCGCCCAGGCGGTCTGTGAAGGCGTCGACGGTCCCAGGCCGCGCAACGACGGATCTGCGTACGTATCGCAGGACTCGCCCCAGCCGCCGTCCGCAAGCTGGTGGCGAAACAGCCACTCCACCGCCTTGCGCACCGGCGGCGCCGACATCGGCTCGCCCAGTGTGTTGAGCGCGGGCAGTGCGGCGCCCAGACCGTAGATGTAGTTGACTCCCCATCGACCCCACCACGAGCCGTCCGGCTCCTGCAGTTCGTAGAGGAACCGCAAGCCTCGGCTCGCGGGCGGATACTGCCCGCTGTAGCCGAGCTGGCCGATGTACTCCAGCGCGTGGGCGGTGACATCGGCGGTAGGCGGGTCGAGCAGTTCGCCGAAATCGGCGAACGGGATATCCGCGAGAAACGTCTTCTCGTTGTCGACATCGAACGCGCCCCAACCGCCGTTCGACGACTGCATCGAGAGCATCCAGTGCAACCCCCGGTCGAGCGCGAGTTGGCGCTCGGATTCCAGACCCGGCAGCGGAATCCGCTCCAGCGCCATCATCACCACCGCCGTGTCGTCGACATCGGGATAGACGTCGTTGTCGAACTCGAACGCCCAGCCGCCCGGCGGTGTATCGGGGTTCTTCACCTGCCAGTCGCCGCCCGACAGCACCTGCTCCCGCAGCATCCAGCGGGCCGCGTCCTGCAGCGCCGGATGTTGCGGATCGAGGCCGGCGTCAAGCAGACCGAGCGCCGCGAGGCAGGTATCCCACACCGGTGACTGACAGCTCTCTGTCCACACCTGCTCGCCGCTCGAGCTGTTGCGCTTCCATGTGAAGCGCTCGAATCCGGCAAGCGCTCGGCGGATCACAGGATGGTCGAGCGAATATCCCATCGCTCGCAACGCGAGCACCGCGTAGACCCACGGCGGTTGAATCCCGCCCCAGCAGCCATCCGCCTCCTGACGATCGAGCAACCAGCGCTCCGAAAACGCCAGCGCTCGGTGTTCGAACGGCCTGATCCGATTGCGGTCCAGCAGCCGAAGCAACGAATCGAAGACATAAAGCGCACCCTCCGCCGAGAACGGATTCTTCGGCGGCGCGACGGCAAAGCGACGCCGGTCCGACGGCTTGACCCATAGTTCCGGCACCCCCGCGCCGGCCGGCAGCGCGGCCGTCGGCCGCAGGGTCATGATCACGGTGATTCCGACGACAGTGGCCCGTGCCCAACTGGCGAACTCATAGAGGTTCACCGGCAGCCAGGACGGCAACAAGTTGATCCACGGCGGCATCGCCGGCAACCGATCCCAGTCGAACTCCCCAAATAGAGCCAGCCAGATCTTCGTGAACACGCGGGCCCGGACGATCCCGCCCTGGTCGAGAATCCACTCACGCGCCCGACTCATGTGCGGCGAGTCGGGATCGTCACCGGCCAGCTTGAGCGCGAAGTACGCCTCGACCGACGTCGAAACATCTCCGGGTCCGTTGAGATACTGAGCCCAGAATCCCTCCGGCCGCTGTTGCCCACGGATGTACCGCGCGATGCCATCCCATTGCTGCCGGTCGGCAACGCCAAGGTGATGCGTGAGCAGCAGGTACTCCGCCGTGATCGACGCGTTCGACTCCAGTTCGCCCCACCAATACCCCGCCGGATCCTGCTCCTCGATCAGCCAGTCTGTGGCCCGCTTGATCGTGCGGCTCAGTGCCGCGTCGGGGACCTGCGCGCGCGAGACCGTGGTCATCGGCGATCCTCAGCGATCCCGTTCCAGCGTGAACAGCGCCAGCTCTTCCAGATCGGCAACCGCCTCCGGCCGAGGCTGGCAAGCGGCAAGCTCGCCTCGGAACGCCTCATACTCCTCACGCGCCGCGCGGTCGGTAGCAGCGTCCGCCCCCACCTCACTCAGCAGACTGTGGATCCATTGGACCTGTTCGTCGGGAAGCTCAGCGCCATCGCCTCCAAGTTCGCGGCCGTAGATCTCCGCAAGCTCCTGCCTCGCGGCGGACGGCGCATGACTCAACGCATAGAGAATCGGATACGACTTCTTCCGCCGCCGGATATCGGCGTCGGTCGGCTTGCCCAACGCGCCCGGATCCGCCCAGATCCCGAGCCAGTCATCCCGCATCTGGAAGCACCGACCCAGCCGCACGCCCGCGCGGTCGAGCGTGTCCGCCTGCTCCGCCGACGCTCCCGCGAGCGTCGCCCCAATCGCCAGCGACACGCCCATCATCGCGCCCGTCTTCCGTTCCACCATCGCCAGGTATTCGTCAACCTCAACATCCAGCCGCTGCTCGAAAGTCAGGTCGAGGTACTGACCCTCGATCATCAGCATCGTCGCCTGGTTCAGACGGCGGATCGATTCGACCACCGACTCCGCTGACGCCCCGTGGATCAACGCGCGTCTCAGGGCCGCGTCTGCCAGCTCGCGCATCAGATCGCCCGTGTTGATCGCCTGAGCAATCCCCCATACGCGCCAGACCGTCGGCCGCCCGCGCCGCTCCGCATCCCCGTCCTGAACGTCGTCGTGCACGAGCGAGAAATTGTGGACCATCTCGACCGCGGCCGCTCCAGACGCGGCGCGGCGCTGGGCATCGGCGTCGCTGCTGATCGCCTCTGCGCCGAGCATGGTCAGAGCCGCGCGCGCCCCTTTGCCCGAAGCGTCGGCCGGACGACCCGCTTCATCGAGCCAGCCCAGCGCGTAGCGCGCCATGTCGTAGATCGGCAGAGCAACCTCGGGGAATGACGCCCGCATCTCCTCCTGCACCAGAGCGTGATAGCGCGTCAACGAGGAGGGAGTAGCGCTCATCGTTCCTGCTCGTGCGCCCGCGCACTGTCGGCGCATTCGCGGCAGCGACCGTAGACGGCCCAGTGGTCCGGGTCGGCCTCAAAGCCGAACTCCGACTGCAGTTGAATCGCGAACTCCGACAGGAAGTCGTGCGGCAGTTCGCTCAAGACCCCGCAGGCAGTGCAGACCAGGTGATGGTGCGGACGCTCAGTTCTCCAACTGAACGTGCGTTCCCCGCCGCCGAGGTCGGTCTGCGAGACCAGGCCGACGTCGCGCAACTGCGTCAGCGTGCGATAGACCGTCGACGCGTTCAGTTCCGGTGCCTCCCGCCGAGCGAGCTCAAACACGTCCGACGCCGTGATGTGCTGGTCCGAGTGGCGCAGCACGCTGAGTACCGCGAGACGTTGGCGCGTCACGCGCAGCTCCTTGCTGCGCAGCAGATCTTCCGATTCGATCGTGCAGACCATCGCCCCCTCAGCCTGTCTCAGCCTGTCGTTTCCGGAAGTCCCGGTGGGAAGAAGGCAATACTACCGGCCGACACGCGCCGCGGCGGCGCGGAACCATCCGTCGGAACGATGTAGGTACCGTTCTGCGGACCAAAGCCTCGACGGCCGGAACCGCCGTTGCCCAGCGCCAGGCCGGCGAACGTAATCCAGCTGCCGCAGGGACTGATGATCTGGTGCGAGTGCGCGAACTGGTCGTGGAAATTGAGCATCGTCGCGAACTCCGCCGATGGCTGGAAACGTGCCAGCCGTTCACTGCCGACATACTCGCCTTGGCGGTCGAGCTTGTACTTGGTCAGAGCGATCATCGTGCTTGAGGGTTGCGGTTCAAAGGCATATAGCGCCCGCCCGTCCGGATCCCAGACGATGCCATTGATCGCCCGATCGATGATCGGCTGCTGCATGCCGGTAATCGGATCGAGGATGGTCAGGTTGCGCCCTTCCGCATCGCCGGCCGAGAGCGTCAGCACGGCCAGCCGATTGTCGCTGCGCGACGCTACGAACGAGGCGGCGCCCGTCAGTTCCATCAGCTCTTCGTGCTCCCCCCTTTCGCCGATCTCGCTGCGTCGCGCGCCGACGATGATCGAACCACCGCCCGGTCGTGGCTTGGCGAAATAGACCGCCGAGCCGTCAGCCGACCAGGCCGGCGAGCGAAAGCTCGGCCGAACCCGCTGAATCTGGATCGGGCCCTCGGACTCAGCGGTCAAATCGAACAGGATCAGTTGAGCCGCACGGTGGACGATCACCGCCCGACCATCCGGCGCCCAGGCGAAGTACAACGGTGCGCCATCAACCAGCCGCCGCGGACGACCCTGGCCGCTGGCCGCCACGAGATTGACGGCCAGTCCACTACCGACGTTGGCAACTACGGCCAGCGCCCGTCCCGAAGGAGCCCAGTTCACGTAGTGGGCCAGACCCGCAGCAATGACCTGCCGACCGTCTCGTGGGTTCTGAAAGATCGGTTCGGTCTCTCCGTCCTCGCATGAGGTCCGCCAGAGCTCCAGCTTGGGGTCATCTCGACGTTGTGACGACGCCGAGACTGCGATGTGTTCGCCGTTGGGCGACCACGAGGGCCACATGAAAACCATGCCCTCGGCCTTCATGTCCAGGCGCTTCTCAAGATCCGCCGTCCAGTCCGCCCCCTCCCCCGAGATGCGGGCGATCTGGAGCGAGGCGTCGTCTGAGATCAACGCGAGCGGCGTCGACGTCATGTCACTCACGGCGCCGTCGCATCCGCGGTCGAGGCGGGACGCGAGCGAATCGCATCGACGCCCGCCTGTTGCTCCTCGTACCGCGCCAGATCGAAGAGCACGGACGACGCGCGATTCAGGTAACGAATGGTCTCATCGTTCACGGGATGCCCGTGTCCCCGCAGGCGAACGGTCTCACGCTCGGCCCGCCGAATCGTGGTCCGCGCCAGGTCGAGCGCCGCCGACCCGGGCGAACCGCCCGGCAGCACGAACTCGTTCGGTGGCGGCGCGAGTCGTTCCAGCTCGGCCGCCCAGGCCTCCAGTTGCTCCACGTCGGAACTGTGGGTCGCGAAGTCGTCCGGAATCGGCTTACCCGGCGCGACCGCCAACTCGGCCATGATCAGGTACAGGCGCCGCTGAATCTCGACAGCGATCTCTCGCGTGCGCGGGTCGCTGGACAACGCGCGACCAAGGCCGAGCGCGGACGAGGCCTCATCGATCGCACCGTACGCCTCAGGCTGCGGATGATCCTTGGGGATCCGTCCGCCGCCCCATAGCGTCGTCGAGCCGTCGTCGCCGGAGCGCGTGTAGTGCGGCATGGGCCAATTGTATCCGCGAGTCTGTATCTGCGAATCGCAGGAACCTAGTCGACCGCCGCCGGCTGAAGTTCCGTCCACGCCCCAAGCAGCTCCGGAGTCGTGCTGATCCCCAGGACGATTCGCCCCTTCGCACGCGGGCGCCGATCGTCCACGTAGCCGAGGAACTCGAACAGCGGCTCGCCCTCTGCATCGACCAGCCGCCACGTCTGATCTGGCGCATTCGGGTCGAGCAATGCCGAATCGGCTTCGTTGGGCAGCGCGATCACGCGCCCCTGATCAACGCCGCAACCGGCCGGAGCGAACCCCGTCCATTCCGCGTCGCTGAGTGCGGTCACCCTTGTCCATTCAGCGCCCGGCGATCGTTGAACCTGCAACTCGCAATGGTCGATACGTCGTGACATGTGGGTCTCCCGAGTTTGAGCAGTGACCTGCGTTCAGACTATTGATGCATCTCCGCAGCCGACTCAAGGTTGTCCGCGACCTCATCGAAGGCTTCGAAGGCTCGCTGGTCGAATAGAACGAAGCGAATCGTGCGGACGCTCTGGGCACTGCCGGATCGCTCGTAGCAGACCGTGAGCATGATCTCGGCGGCCTGCGTGTAGTCGAACCCGCCAACGCCCGTGCCAAGCGCGGGGAAGGCGACCGAATTGAGGCCCAGCTCCTCCGCCCGCTTGAGCGCGTTGTCGGTCGAGGCGCGGATCTTGTCGGCCGAGGTATGCAGATCCTGCCCCATCGCCGCGGCGTGAATCACGTGGCGACAGGCAAGGTTGCCCGATCCGGTGACCACCGCCTCGCCGACCTCGATCGGACCCTGGCGGATCGCTTCGTCCTCAATCTCACGACCGCCGGCGCGGACGATCGCGCCCGCCGTGCCCGCCCCCATCCACAGATGGTTGTTCGCCGCGTTGACGATCGCGTCAACCTCTTGCTTCGTGATGTCGCCCTGGACAATTTCGATCTTCGAGTCGGTCATGTCCCGCGCCTTAGTCCGTCATTCCCGTTCCGCTCTCCCCCCGCGCAGCGGGGGAAGATGCCGCAGGCGGATGGGGCTCCCACCAGATGGCACCCACTTAGGCTACTCCTACTTGATAGCCAGCCCGTTCGGGGGACTGCCCGTCCCCCCGCTCACATTGAGCGGGGCCGCAGCGAAGAACGACTCGTACACACCGTCCTCTGCGCAATCCTCCGCGAGCGCGTCGAGCGTGAACATCTCCCCGATCGCCATGCCGAAGCGACCGATGATCCAGTGGTGCAGGAAGCCGTCCGGATCGGCGAAGTTGGGCGGCGGCCAGGCTTCGAGTGCCGGGTTGTCCGAGCAGACCGCGGACGGGTGGTGGTCGAAGAGGTACGCCGCCATCTCCTCCGAGCATCCGAGCCCCGGGAACGCGAGATTCGGCATCTGCGACAGTTCCTGGCGCTTCATGAAGTCGGTCTGCTCGTACCAGCCGATCCAGCCGATACGAATCAGCAGCACATCCCCGTCCCGCAGCTCAACCCCCTGCGCCGCCCGGCACGCCTCCACCTCGTCCGCCGAAATCGGCCGGTACTCGTCCAGCGTCAACGGCTCGCCCTGCGACTCGAACCACCGCCCCAGGTCGAGCAGCACCGCCCGACCCGCAATCCCGCGCTGCGCCCAGTGCTCAATCCCCAGCTTGGGAGCGTCCTGGTTCTCGAGCAGCCACTCATTGGTCACGCCGCCCCAGAAGCCATGCTCGAAATCGCCCACGTGCGTCAGCGCGTCCCACTGCGACGACTGCTGCGTATAGAAGTTGTCCAGCACGTCGTCCCCGTGGTGACCAAACCCCGCCCGACGCATCACCGTATGCCGAACCGCGCCACGGTTGTACAGCGGAGGACTGGGCAACGACTGGTCCCAGTTCATCGGGAACATCTTGCCCTTGTTGATCAGCGACGCCGCCTGCACAATCCGCTCAGGAGTCTGCAGGTTGAACATCCCCACCTGATCGTCATCCCCAAACAACCCCCAGGCCGTCTTGGCCGGATTCCCGGATTTGTAAGGAAGCTGGTCGTACGTCGGGAGCGCGTCAGGTATGTCAGACATCTCAGATCCAGGTTCAACAAGAACGAATTTGCAAGAAGTCTAGCCGCTCAGTCAACCAGACCCGGATACAGGATCTGCTTGATCTGACCCCGGAAGTTGAATGTCCCCGACGGCATGAACTGCGTCAGGAAGATCACGATCATCTCCTCCGCCGGGTCGATCCAAAAGATCGTGCTCGCCGCGCCGCCCCAGTAGTACTCGCCGATCGAGCCCACATTCTGCGTCCGCGGAAGATCAACGATCATCGCAAACCCCAGACCAAACCCCACGCCGTCGTTCGCCGTCTCCGAGAAGCTGCCCAGCGCCCGCTCCGACAGATCCTGACCGTCCGGCAGATGATTCATCGTCATCAGCTCGATCGTCTTCGGACCCAGCAACCGAGCCCCGTCCAGCTCGCCCCCGTTCAGCAGCATCTGGCAGAACCGGTGGTAGTCGTGCGCCGTCGATACCAGCCCGCCGCCGCCCGAGAAGAACGTCTGCGGCTCCGCGTAGTGACTCGTCGCCGGATCGTCCATCAACCGCAGCCGCCGGTCAGGACCCCGCTCATAGTTGGCCGCGAACCGCTCAATCTTCTCCGCCGGCACATCGAACCCCGCATCCACCATCCCCAGCGGCGCAAAGACGTGCTCCGCCAGGTACTCGTCGAACCGCTGACCCGAAATCACCTCCACCAGGTACCCGCACACATCCGTCGACACCCCATAGTTCCACTGCTCACCCGGCGAGAACTTCAGCGGCATCTCCGCCAGCCGATCGATCATCGACTGCAGGTCCCGTCCCCGCATCGTCCCCGCCGAGTACACGTCGGCCTGGTTGTAGGCCATCTCCAGCGACCCCTCCATGAACCCGTACGTCAGCCCCGACTGGTGCGACAGCACATCCCGCACCGACATCGGACGCGCCGGCGGGCAGACATCCGTGACCGGTCCGTCGGGATCGGACATCACCTGCAGATCCCGCCACTGAGGGATGAACCGGCTCACCGGATCCGTCAGTTGGAACATCCCCCGCTCATGCAGCTGCATCAGCGCCACCGACGTAATCGGCTTCGTCATCGAGTAAAACCGGAAGATCGTATCCGTCGCCATCGGCTTCCCGCGCTCGCGATCCATGCTTCCCATCGCCGACAGATGTGCAATCTCCCCCCGCCGCGAGATCAGCGTCAGACAACCCGCGATCTTCTCCGGCTCGATGTACCGAGCCAGCAAGTGCCGGTCCAGCCGAGCCAGCGATTCAATCGAGATGCCGGTATTCCCAACCGTGGTTGCCATGTTCTCGTCACTTTCATGTCAGTGTGATGTGTCACACGAGCCCGGAATACACCACCTGTTTGAGCACGCCTCGAAAGTCGAAGGTATCCGACGGCATCAACTGGGTCATGAAGACCACCACCAACTCCTCAGCCGGATCGATCCAGAACGTCGTGCTCGCCGACCCTTCCCAGTAGTACTCCCCAGCGCTGCCCGGAGACTGCGTCCGAGTCGGATCCAGCACCACAGCGAATCCCAACCCGAAGCCAATCCCGTCATACGCCGGATCGGCCCACGTCCCCAGAGCGCAAGCGCTCAGCTCGGCACCGCCTGGCAAGTGATTCATCGTCATCAACTCAACCGTCTTCGGACCAATCACCCGAACCCCGTCAAGCTCCCCGCCGTTCAGCATCATCTGGCAAAACCGCCAGTAGTCCTCAGCGGTCGAAACCAGCCCGCCCCCGCCCGACAGAAACGTCGGCGCCTGCAGGAACTCATCCGCCCCAAACAGCTTGCTCTCCCGCAACTCGCCGTCCGACCCCATCTCATAGTTCGCCGCCACACGATCATGCTTCTCGGCCGGCACGTGGAAGCCCGTATCCACCATGCCCAGCGGCTCAAAGATCTCCGCCCGCAGATACTCGTCAAATCCCCGTCCCGAGATCACCTCCACGAGGTAACCGCACACATCCGTCGACAACCCATAGTTCCAATGATCCCCGGGCGAAAACTTGAGCGGCAGCTCGCCCAACCGCTCCACCATCGACGGCAGGTCCCGACCCCGCATCGTCCCCGCCCGATACACCTCCCGCGCGAAGTACCCCTCCTCGACCGGTCCCCCCTGGAACCCATACGTCAGCCCCGACTGATGCGATAACAAATCCCGCATCGTCATCTCCTGATCCACCTCCCGCGTCTCATAGTCCGGATACGCGCCCCCCGCAAACACCCGCAACCCCCGCCACTCAGGGATAAACCGCGAAACCGGATCGCTCAACTGGAACAACCCCCGCTCGTAGAGCTGCATCAGCGCCACCGATGTGATCGGCTTCGACATCGAGTAGATCCGAAAGATCGAGTCCACCTCCATCCGCCGCCCAGCTTCGAGGTCCATCATCCCCAGCGCCGACAAATGAACAACCTCCCCCCGATGAGCCACCAGAACCACACACCCCGAGATCTTCCCCGCGTCCACGTACCGACACAACAAGTGCTGGTCCAGCCGCGCCAATGCTTCCCCGTCGATCCGCGAATGTCGTGCGATTGAGGCCATAGCGCTGTCCGTGCAATGTCGCCAAGCCGAGGCTAGTCCGAAACCCGCCTGCGCTCCGAATCTCCCTTTCTCCCCCCGCGCCAGCGGGGGGAGATGCCGAAGGCAGAGGGGGGCAGCCGCCACAAGCAATTCGCAACGGTCCAACCCAAACGGTCCTACCCTGCGCCACGCAACATCTCCCGACCCGAGGATCCACTGCCATGCCCCCCATCGCCCACACCACCGCCGGACGCCTCCAGGGCGCCATCGAGGACGAGCTCCACATCTTCCGAGGCGTCCCATACGCCGACCCGCCGATTGGCGACCTCCGCTTCTGCGCTCCCCGGCCCCATCCCGGCTGGGACGGCGTCCGCGACGCCACCGAGTTCGCCCCAATCGCGCCACAGGAAGGCATGGACGCCCTCGACGCCCTCCTCCCCTCCCCGCCGCAGGAACAGAGCGAGGACTGCCTCTACCTCAACCTCTGGACCCCCGGCCTCGACGACGCCTCCCGGCCGGTCATGCTCTGGATCCACGGCGGAGCCTTCACCCTCGGCTCCGGTAGTGAGCCGCTCTACTCGGGAGCCAACCTCGCCCGCCGCGGAGACGTGGTCGTCGTCACGATCAACTACCGCCTCGGCGCCCTCGGATTCCTTCACGATCTTGTCCTCGGAGACTTCAACTTCGGCATGCGCGACATGATCGCCGCCCTCCGCTGGGTCCAGGACAACATCGCCAGCTTCGGCGGCGACCCCAACAACGTCACCATCTTCGGCGAGTCCGCCGGCGGAGCCGCCGTCGCCTGCCTGCTCGTCTCCCCAGAAGCCCAGGGCCTGTTCCACCGAGCGATCGGCATGAGCACCGCCGGCGACCACGGCATCCTCTTCAACGGCACCCAGCCGACGACCGGGCAGCTCTACGCCCAGCTCGGCGTCGAGGAGCTCACCGCCGATCAACTCCGCAGCCTCCCCATGGCCGATCTGCTCGCTGCCCAGGCAGCCGTCGAGGCCGCCGCCTTCGAGAGCCTGAACGAAATGTGGTCCGTCCGCCTCCCCTTCGGACCAACGATCGACGGAGCATTCCTCACCGAGCCGCCCCTCGCAACCGCTGCCGCAGCCAGCGCCGACCACGGCATCCCCTTCCTCTCCGGTAACCCCGATGAAGAGATGAAGCTCATCCGCGCGATGATGCCCCCGGAAGTGCTCAGCCGGGACGACGTCATGGCTCGGCTCGCGGCAATCCCCGGCGGCGCAGACCGTGTCTACGCCGCGTATCACGACGCCCGCGCAGCACGTGGAGAGCCGAGTGCGCCGGACGACATCCTCGACGCCGTCGCCAGCGACTTCCTCGAGATCATGCCCTCCCTCCGCTTCGCCGACGCATGGGCCCGCGGCGGCGCGCCGACCTTCGGCTACACCCTCGACTGGAATTCGCCGATGAACGACGGCGCCCTCGGCTCCTGTCACGCGCTCGATATCCCCTTCGCCTTCGGCACCCACCGCGACGCGCCCGACTTCGCCGGAACCGGCCCTGCCGCCGACGCCCTCGCCGACACCATGCTCGACATCTGGACCACCTTCGCCCGCACCGGCAACCCGTCAATCGATGGACTCGAGTGGCCACAGTACCTTCCCGATTCGCGACCCCAGGTGATGCTCGGACCCGATCTCCGCGTCGAAACTGCATGGCGCGCGACAGAACGCGCTGTCTGGGATGACGTGTTCTAGACCCCGGTGCTTGGCGACAGGCGTACGTTGGTCCGTAAGCCCATTCGCTCCTGAATCACTGACTTGATCGGAAGGAGAACGCGATGAGGCAACCAATCAATCTGCTCAAACGAATCCTGAACTGGCTCTGGACCACCCGGAACGGCCGCATCACGTTGGTCGGCATGATCGCCGCCGCCATCCCGCTCCTCCTCCTCGTCGGTTGGCTCATCCGCCCACTCTTCGTCGACACCGTCGTCGATGAAGCCTTCCCCCTCGGCGCAGACGCCACCATTCCCGAAGAACTGTCCGAGGACGAGGCCACCGTCATGATGTCCGCCGCATCGAAACTCGAAATCGAAGTCGACGAATCGATGACTGAGGCGATGTCGGCGGCGAGCCTCCTCAAGACCGGCGCATTCGTAGACGGCGACGCCTTCCACAAGGGCGAAGGTACCGCCACCATCTACCAGCTCGAGGATGGCTCGCACGTCCTCCGCTTCGAGGACTTCCGCGTGACCAACGGCCCCGCCCTATTCGTCCTCGTCAGCCCGCATCCCGACCCACAGGGCCGGGGAGACATCTCCGACGCCGGCTACACCGAACTCGCCCGCCTCAAGGGCAACGTCGGCAACCAGAACTACCTCCTGCCCGCCGACCTCGACCCCGAAGACATCAACTCCGTCATCATCTACTGCAAACCCTTCCGAGTCGTCTTCAGCACCGCCCCCCTCACCACCAACTAGCCCCGCTCCCGCTCCGTCTCCGGCCCCCTCTCCCCGAGGGAGAGGGCTGGGGTGAGGGCCCCGAATCCCTCCAACCCCTCCCACCCCTCCGAATCCCCCTACCCCTCCGATGCCCCTACCCATCCGATGCCCCGCACTTGATGCGGGGCCCAGAGCACCCAACAGCGAGAGCAGAAAACCCCCACACCCACCTCAGCCAACAAACGCGCCCCCAAACCCGCCACCAACCGACCAATCCCGCACAAATCAGTCCAACATCGAACAAGATTCCCCGCGTTCCCCCGCAAATCACGCCAAATCAAGTTCCGCAATCAGGACTGCCCGCCAACTCCCGGCTAATCTGCATCCCGAACAACAACCAACAAAGCTGGGAGCAACGACATGGCAGCCATCATTCAGACCGAAGGCGGACGCATACACGGGTCGTCCGAGAACGGCCTCAGCGTCTATCGCGGCGTCCCCTACGCCGCGCCTCCCGTCGGTGCGCTACGGTTCCGCGTGGCGCAACCGCACCCCGGTTGGAACGACGTGCTCGACTGTGCGACATTCGGACCGATCGCTCCGCAGATTCCAAACGAAGCGCTCGATGCATTGGTCGGCGGCGCGCCGCAGGAGCAGTCCGAGGACTGCCTCTCCCTCAACATCTGGACGCCCGGAACCGACGATGCGGCCCGCCCGGTCATGGTCTGGATCCACGGCGGCGCATTCACGATCGGCTCGGGCAGCGAAGGTCTGTACGACGGGGCGATGCTCGCCTCGCGCGGCGATGTCGTCGTCGTCACCATCAACTACCGACTCGGCGCTCTCGGCTTCCTCCATCTGCCCGCGCTGGAGGAGTCGAACTTCGGCATGCGCGACCAGGTCGCCGCGCTGCGCTGGGTGCGCGACAACATCGCCGGCTTCGGCGGCGATCCCGCCAACATCACCATCTTCGGCGAGTCGGCCGGCGGCATGTCGGTCACCTCACTCATGGCCTCGCCCGAAGCAACGGGCCTGTTCCACAAGGCGATCCCGGAGTCCGGCGCCGGACATCACGGCATGTACGACGAACAGGCGATCGCCAACGGACGCCAATTCTGTGAGTTACTCGGTGTCGACGTAGACGACGTCGGCGCTTTGCGCGAGGCGTCGGTCGCCGACATCGTCGAGGCGCAAGGCCAACTCGAGGCCAAGATGTTCGAGGTCGTCGCTGAAGGCGGCGAAGCGGAAATGCCCTTCCGGCCCGTCGTCGACGGCGAGTTCCTCACCGAGATGCCGATCGACGCCGTGCGCTCCGGTTCCGCTTCCGGCGTCGCCGCCCTGATCGGTTGCCTCGACGAGGAGAACAAGCTCTTCTCCGCGATGATGCCCGGCGAGCCACCGAACGAAGAGGACGCCGTCGCCCTACTCGACGGCATGCACGGAGATGGACGCCGCCTCTACGACATCTATCGCGCGATCCGCGAAACGCGAGGCGAATCCACGACGCCCTTCGAGATCCATTCCGCCGCAGGCGGCGACAAGCTATTCCGGGTCCCGGCCCAGCGTCTGCTCGACGCGCAGACCGAACACAGCGACCAGGTCTGGGCATATCTCTTCGACTGGCAGTCGCCCCTGCCCACGCCGCACGGACCGCTCGGCGCCTGCCACGCGCTCGACATCCCCTTTGTCTTCGGCACCCACAAGATCGCTTCAGCCTTCGCCGGCGAAGGCGTCGCCGCCAACGCCCTCGCCGAACTCACCATGGACTCTTGGCTCGCCTTCGCCAGAACCGGCAACCCCTCAACCGACGACCTGCCCTGGCCAGGCTGGGATCCCGAGAGCCGCACGACAGTAATCCTCGGCGAATCAGCAAGGATTGAGGACGACTTCCGCGGCGAAGAAGTCGCCGCCTGGGCGGATGTCCTGTAGGGAGATTGGCGTTTCCCTGCGGTTCCCCTCTCCCCCCGCGCCAGCGGGGGGAGATGCCGAAGGCAGAGGGGGGCATCCGAGACAGCGACCGACTGGCCCCACATTCACCCGCCTCAGCGCAGATTCACACTACGAAGAGGTCCTCCGCTTGCCAGAGCTCAAGCGATGACCCCACGCGACCTCAGATCAGCGATTTCCTCGACCGTGTAGCCCGCGCTCCCGACGATCTCGTCCGTATCCCGACCCAGCGGCGGCGATGACCCCTGCGCTGCCGTCGGCGTCGCGCTCATCTTCAGCAGCGGCCCTACCTGACGCTGCGGCCCCGAAAGGTCGTGGTTCAGGTCCACGACCATCTCATTGGCCTCGATCTGCGGGTCATGCGCCAGTTCCTCCGGAAACTGGATCGGCCCGCTCGGAACCCCGTGCGCCTCAAAACGCTCCAGCCAGTACGCCGTGCTCTTCGACCGAACATGCGCCTCGACCTCGCGCACGCGGGCCGTCGCTTCAGCCAGTTGCTCGGGATCGGTCGGATCGAGATTCGGGTCAGCGAAGCCGAGGAAGTCCGTCTCCAACGCGGCCCGAACCTTGGTCCACAGCGACGCCGAGAGCGCACCGATCGCGACCGCCCCGTCACGAGTCTCGAAACAGCGGTAGTAGATGTTCAACGCCCCCTGCGCGCCGCGATCCTTGTAGACATCCTGCAGCTCGGAGTACGGCGCACCCTCCCCCCGCAGCTCGTCGATCCGCGCCATCTTCGCGTCCGATAGCTCGTCGGCCAGCGGCAACTGCATCACGTTGCTTCCCTGCATCGCCAGCGCCGTGTTGAGCAGCGTCGTCTCGACCATCTGGCCTTCGCCCGTCTGCTGACGATGGAACAGCGCCGCACAGACGCCTAGCGCGATCACGATCCCGGTCCCGTAGTCGGCGACCGGAGCCGACACCGGCGACGGCGCAGTGCCGTTGTCGTCCAGCTTGCCGTCCAACGCCATCAACCCGGTGACCGCCTGCGCGACGATGTCGTAGCCCGGACGCTGCGCCCACGGACCCTGCCGCCCGAACGCCGTGTTGTCGACGTAAATCAGGTCCGGTCGGATCGCCCGCAGCGTGTCGTAGTCGAGGCCAAGCCGCGCGGCGACGTCCGGTCGATAGTTGATCACGACGACATCGATTTCAGGAACCAGCTTGTGCACAATCGCCTGCGCCTCGGGATCGCGCAGCGCCAGCACCAGCGATCGCTTGCCCCGGTTGAGCGACTGGAACCACTTCGATTCGCCCGGCATGAACTGCGAGAACTGCCGCCAGGCTTCGCCCTCCGGCGGCTCGACCTTGATCACCTCGGCCCCCAGGTCCGAGAGATTCTGGCAGCCGAACGGCCCCGCGATGATCTGCGAGAACTCAAGCACGCGAATGCCGCTCAACGGACCTCGATGAGGCGCCCCGTCATGGGTGGTGGTCATCTTCGTTTACCCTTTCGCACTAGCGACTTGCGCAGCGGCAATGTCCAGCCTGTCGGACGCCGCGCCGGATCGAGGTAGGACGATGCAGGCAGTATCAGGCAGATTCGCGTTACGGGTGGCCGTGTTCGCGGCATGGTGCTCGGCCATGGCGCTGCTGGCCGCCGGCTGCGTTGACGACATTCCCGAACATTCGGCCGGCGAGGTTCGAGTCGTCGAACCCACGGCGACCCTGTTCACCGAGGACACCGGCGCCGCCGGATTGACGTACGTCCAGCATGAGAAGAACGAGCCCGGCACGTGCCTGTTCGACAACATGACCCGCGAGTCCGAGGAAGAGCGGAGCGGCACGCTCTGCGATGCCGAGCGCATGACCGGCGGCGCAGCGGCCGGCGATTTCGACGGCGACGGCGCGACCGACCTGCTCGTCACCCGCCTGGACGGTCACGACCTGCTCTTCCGCAATCGAGGAGACGGCACGTTCGAGGAAGTCTCGGCCCAGGCAGGACTCGAACGCTGGAATCTGGCGACCAACGGCGCCGTCTGGGGCGATGTCGACAACGATGGCGACCTCGACCTCTTCGTCACTACCGTCGGCGACACCCGCCACTACCTGTTCATCAACGACGGCGGCGTGTTCACGGAAGAGGGCCTGGAACGCGGCGTGTCGGTCGATACGGGCGACCGCCGCATCGGCTTCTCCGCCTCGTTCGGAGACTACGACCTCGACGGCTTCCTCGATCTGCACGTGACTGAATGGCGGCCGTCGCAACTCGTCGGCGAGGCCGTCGCCGGGGTCCGCCTGCTGCGCAACCTCGGCGCTCAGTCGCCCGGCTACTTCGAGGACGTCACCGAGGCGGCCGGCGTGCAGATGCAAGGCGTGGTCTCGCAGACCCAGGCACAACTCACCGAGGGCACCTTCGCCTTCGGTTCGACCTTCGTCGACCTCGACGGCGACGGCTGGCCCGAGCTCGCGATCGCCTCCGACTTCGGCACCAGCCGCCTGTTCTGGAACAACCGCGACGGCACGTTCACGGACGGCACCCTGGCGGCAGCCGTCGGCACGGCGCAGAACGCGATGGGCACCACCTTCGGCGACTACGACGCCGACGGCGACCTGGACTGGTTCGTCACCTCGATCTACTCCGTCCAGCGCGGCAGCCCCGGCGGAGACGAGGAGGGCACCAAGGACGGCAACCGGCTGTTCCGCAACGACGGCGGACGCAGATTTAGCGACGCAACCGACGACGCCAACGTGCGCGACGGCTCCTGGGGCTGGGGGGCGGCCTTCTTCGACGCCGACAACGATGGCGACCTCGACCTGACGATGACCAACGGCATGGAGATGATGCCGGGCTACCACGCGGACGCGATGCGCTTCTGGCTGAATGACGGTCGCGGCCGATACCGCAGCATGAGCACCGCCGCCGGGCTCGACGACATCGAAGACGGCAAGGGCCTGCTGATCTTCGACGCCGACAACGATGGCGACCTGGATGTCTTCGTGGTCAACAACGCGTCCGAACCTCGTTTCTACCGCAATGAGACGCGCGGCGCCGGGTCCTGGCTCCGCGTATCGCTGGAGGGGACGATCAGCAATCGGCAAGGGCTGGGCGCGCGGGTATCGGTGTTCGCCGACGGGCTGTCGGAGCAGATTCGCGAAATGGGCGTCTCCAGCCACTTCCTTGGACAGAGCGAGGACACATTGCACTTCGGACTGCGGACCTCTCGCCGCGCCGACATCGTCATTCGTTGGCCGGCCAGCGGCCTGGTGACCACGCTCAACGACATTCCGGCGGATAGCTGGATTCGGGTGACCGAGGGTGAGGCAGGCTACGAGCTGGTCACTCCTCGGAGTTGATCTCGTCGATCAGGTGCATGAAGTGCTCGAGGTTGGCGATGCGGTCGCGAACCGTCTCGCCCTCGACCCCGGCGCGGAACGTGTTCACGCCGGCGTCGCGGTAGACGCGCAGCCGTTCCTTGATCTGCTCGTCGTTGCCGATCACGTTGATCTTGTAGGCCAGCTCGACCGGCACGCGATCGCGGGCCAGGTCGCGTTCGCCGGAAATCCACAGCCGCTGGACTTCCTTGGCCGCGTCGGCCCAGCCCTGGCGGCAGAACGCGTCGTTGTAGAAGTTGGTCTTGGCCGAGCCCATCGCGCCGAGCGTGAACGCGATCCCGCGCGCGTGGCGAGCCGCGTCCCGCTCGGGATCGTCGCTAAACACCACCCCGCCGCCGGCTTCGAGGTCGATCTCGTCGATGCTGCGCCCGGCGCGCTCCGCCCCGACGCGGATGTCGTCGAAGAAGACGTCGGCGGTTTCCGGCACGAACGACGAAGCCAGCCAGCCGTCGGCGATTTCGCCGCACATCTCCAGGCTGCGCGGGCCGAGCGAGGCCATGTAGATCGGGGGTGGTTCGATCGGCGGCGAGCCGGAGCGGATCGCCTTGCCCTCGCCGCCGGGCAGCGGGAGGGTGTAATGCCAGCCGTCGTAGACGACGCGCTCGCCGTTGCAGACCATGCGCACGATCTCGGCCGTCTCCTTGAGCCGCGACGTTGCCCGGGCGAAGGGCACGCCGTGCCAGCCCTCGACGACCTGCGGTCCCGAGGTGCCCAGGCCGAGCATGAAGCGGCCGCCCGACATGGACTGCAGGCTCATCGCGGTCATGCCGACCAGCGCCGGCGTGCGGGTGCCGCCCTGGATGATGCCGGTGCCCAGCTTGATCGTCTCGGTCTTCCCGGCCAGGTAGGCCAGGGGCGTGATCCCGTCGTAGCCCCACGCCTCCGCCGACCAGATCGAATACACCCCCAGCTTCTCCGCCTCCTGCGCGTACAGCGCCGCCGAGTCCCAGTCGTCAATCCGGTCGCGATGTAGGCCGATAGCGACTCTCATGGTGGTTCCTCTCCTTGAGGCTGGCCCGGACCCTCACCCCGGCCCTCTCCCAGAGGGAGAGGGAGTAGGAGCCTTCCCTATCCGGTCCCCTCTCCCTGAGGGAGAGGGTTAGGGTGAGGGCCCCTCTGGATAGCCCTCGGTCTCCTTGATCGCGTTGACCTGGTTGACGTGGTCGAGGTCGTGGACGCGTTGGAACATGAACCAGGCGCGCGAATGCAGCGGTCCGAAGAAGGGATGCGCCGGGCGCGGCTCGTACGCCGGCGGCTCGGGCAGGCCGTCGATCACGTTGCTGAACTGGCGTGAGTCGTCGAGCAGGGCGTCAACCAGTTCGGGCCAGGCGAGCGCCGCGGCGCGCTGCGCCGGATCGATCGCGCCGATCCCCTGCGGCCCGAGATTGGGTTCCCGCCCGAAGGCCAGGTTGGCGATCATGTCGGCGTTGCGCCGCGAGCCGTCGAGCACGTGCTGCGCGACCTCCTCGATGCTCCAGTCTTCGGGAGCGGGTTTCCAGGCGGCTTGTTCTGGCATAACCCGGTTGAGGGTGTTGAGGAAGTCAATGCGCGCATCGACGACGCGGGGCCACAGGGCGAGCCAGCTATATTTCTCGCCCTGTGCGAGGAGGTAACTGGAAACGCGCTGGCGTTCGTCGTCGGCAACTGGTCGTTGTGGCATGGCGTTCTGGTTTCTTGACTCGCTAGCGGCCCTGGAAGTTCGGCTCCCGCTTCTCCATGAAGGAGCGGACGCCTTCTTTGAAGTCGTCGGACTGGAAGAGCGGCAGCAGTTGCAGGTAGATGTGGTCGACGGCGGCCTCGAACGGCTCGTCCATACCCAGGCGCATCATGCGCTTGGTCGCCTGCACCGAGAGCGGGGCGTTGGCGGCGATCTCGTCCGCCAGCTCTAGCGTGCGCGTCATCAGCTCCTCGTGCGGGACGATCTCGTTGACCAGTCCCACCTCGAGCGATTCCTGCGCGTCGAGCACGCGGCCGCGGAAGGCGACCTCCGCCGCTCGCGCCCAGCCCAACAGTCGCGGCAGGATCCAGGTGCCGCCCGATTCTGGCAGCACCCCGCGCTTGGCGAACACGGCGCCCATCTTGGCCTGGTCGGAGGCGACGCGGATGTCGGCCAGCAGGGCCATGTCCATGCCGTAGCCGGCGGCCGCCCCGTTGAGCGCGCAGATCACCGGCTTGTCCATCCGCTGCAGCACGACCGGCGGCGCGTCGCGCAGGTCGAACAACGAGTAGCCCGGCGCGCCGATGTTGCTCTCGCCGGAGCCCTGCAGCCGCTGCTGCTGATCGACCAGGTCGAGACCGGCGCAGAAGCCGCGTCCGGCGCCGGTCAGGACGATCACGCGAATCTCGGGCTCGCGCTGGCAGGCGATCAATTGCGCCGAGAGCGCCTCAAGCATTTCGCCGGTGATCGCATTCAGTCGTTCCGGGCGGTTGAGCGTGATGATCGCGACGTGTCCACGCTCTTCATAGAGCAGCGTCTCGGTCGCGGGTGCGGTCAAGGTGGTCATTTGGCCTCCAGATCGTGTGTCGTCACGAGTGTATAGGCGCGTGGGGAGTAGCCCTCCGTGTCCCGTAATGGCGTCGGGGGCAGGGATGGGGCTGGTCCCCGATCAAGTCGGGGAACGGGAACGGCATGATCCAGCTTCATCGACCGGGCCAGTGGGCCATCTTGCCCCGCGGACCGTTGAGGATCACGATTTCGGGCCCGGTCGTGGAGCGCGGAACCTGCTGCAGCAGTTCGTGCATGTAGCGGTCTGCATCGAGCAGGTCGTCGTTCCGCTTGCGCGGCTTCGGGTCCGGGTCGTCTTCGCGCTGCTCCCAGA
Organism: Chloroflexota bacterium; assembly: GCA_028874365.1. Taxonomy (GTDB): domain Bacteria; phylum Chloroflexota; class Dehalococcoidia; order Bin125; family Bin125; genus Bin125. The sequence goes on from JAPPJZ010000056.1 coordinate 40,024, forward strand.
CGTACTCGCTCATGCGCAGCGGAAACTGGCTGAGTTCGGGCATGTAGAAGGAACTGGGCGGGTCCGAGGCGACGCGCTCGTGGACGAGGTTGACGCCGTAGAGCACCGAGCCGGGGCTGCCGGCGGCGGCCACGACGTCCATGCCCTGGCGTTTCTGGTGGTCGATCCAGGCGGACTGCGAACGGTCGGCGGCCCAACGGATGCGTCCAAAACGCTGTTGGCATCGGCGCTGCCACTGTTCGAGCCGCTGGATGACGCCGGGACCGCGATCCTCGAACTCGGCGAGGCGGATGAGGGTGTAGGCGGGAGGCCCCCCTCTGTCCCTACGGGACATCTCCCCCCGCCTGACGGCGGGGGGAGAGCGGAACAGGCCGGCGACGATCCCGGCGGTGTAGTGAGCGGTCTCGGTCTGGCCGCCGAAGTCGAGCCCGCCGATGTAGCGGGTGAAATGCGGCAGCGGTTGCTCCCAACGGTGACGGTCGGGCTCGAAGTCGGGGTAGACGCGGCCCATCAGGGCGTCGAAGCGGCCCTCGATGAAGCGCTCGCGCCAGCGCGGCGGCATGAGGGCGTGGTTGAGTTCGGCGTAGTTGGCGGGCAAATGCGGGTTGTCGGCGATCTTGGCGGGGATGAAGCTGACCTGCCCCCGGGCAGCGTTGAGCGCGTCCTCTGGGAGTTCGCGGCCCACGAACCAGCGCTGGAACCAGCCCGGCCAGGGGTTCGAGGCGGCCACGAACCAGCGCTGCGCCTGGGCCGGATGGCGCAGCCGGGTGAGCAGCATCAGAGCCGCTTCCTCGTCGACCTGTCCGGCCTCATCGATGAGGACCGAGCCGTACTGCTGCGAGCCGAGGCCGGGCCAGTCGGACAGATGGCGGAAGTTGACCACTGAAGTCTTGCCTGGGGGCCAGGCGGGCAGACGCAGCTCGACCAGTTGGGTCGGGGCCTGCTGGCGTCGCTGGATCAGGTCGGGCGGGCAGACCTGGAAGAACTCCTTCATCGTGGTGGCTGAGAGGTCGGAGAGATGGTGCCGGGCGACCAGGACGTTGTTGCCGGGAAAGGCGCAGGCGGCGTCGATCGCGAGTTCGGCGATGGCGCGCGTCTTGCCGCCGCCCATCGCGCCGCCGTAGCCGAGCAGGTTGAGGCGGTCACGACCGCCGGGCAAGGTGAGGCGGTCCGCGTCCTGATCGATGTCTGGAGCGGGGTAGGGGGCGCTCAGGAGCGCGTCGAAGAGTTCGCGTTGGCGGTCGGTCGGAAAAAAACCGCGCCGCTCGTGCAGCAGCTCGACAATCGCGAACTGCCGGGTGGTCTGTGGATTAGGGTGGTTCGTCCTCGTCATTGCCGGAGCCTTCCTCTTCTTCCTCTTCTGCTTCCTCGCGCTGCTTGACGAATTTGGCGAAGCCGCCGAGTTCCTCCTCGGTGGGGTCCGCTCCGTTCTTGAGTTCGGTGATGCGCTCGTAGCCGGTCAACACCTTTTCGGTGGCCTGGTCGGTGGCCTCGTGGGCGGCGTCGCGGACGGCGTCGCGGGCGGTCTCGAAGGCGAGTTGGGCCTCGTAGCGGGCTTCGGCGTAGAGGCCGGTGAGTCGGGCGAGGGCCTTGGTCGCGCCGAGTTGGACGTAGGCGGGTCCGTTGGTGGCGTGATGGGCGAGGTGGTTGAGGATGGCGTCTTTGCGCAGCGGCAGCGGGGGGTTGACCTGCTGGGTGGCGGTGATGACGGTCATGGGTTGGCGTCCTTCCGGGTGCGATTGGCGATTGATCATATACGTACTGGTGTTCGATGTGGGGATGGCGGGTGTGTCGGAGTTTGCGGAGGATGGGCGAGGGGGAGCAGGTCCCCGATCGAGTCCGGGAACTGGGGATGCCCCCCTCTGCCTTCGGCATCTCCCCCCGCCGGAGGCGGGGGGAGAGGGGAATGGGGAGTGCGGGATGGGCCCCGCATCAAGTGCGGGGCATCGGAGGGGGAGAGCGGGGCGTCGGTCCCGCCTCCCGATCCCCCGCGCTTGACGCGGGGGCCAGAGCAGCCAATGCGGCGCTCGGAGGGCAGGGACTGTAGGGGCTGGGGGTGGCGATGCGTCAGGTAGCGGCGGCGACCGCCTCCGCGACCGACCGGTTCGCGGTAGCGAACGTGTAGTCGTCGTCCTGGTAGTCGACCTGGACCGTGTCGCCTTCGCCGAACTCGCCCGCGATTAAGAGCTTGCTCAGCGGATTCTCGATCCGCCGCTGGAAGACGCGGCGCAGCGGCCGGGCGCCGAAGGCGGGGTCGTAGCCGTCGCGGGCGAGCTGGCGACGGGCGGCGTCGGTCAGCTCGAAGCTCCGCCCCATGTCGGCGAGCCGGCCGCGCTCCTCATCGGCGATCAGGTCGACGATCTGCAGCAGTTCGTCCTCGGCCAGCGGGTCGAAGACGACGATCTCGTCGACGCGGTTGAGGAACTCGGGTCGGAAGAAGTCGCGCAGGGCCCGCTCGGAGTCCCTGGCGTGCTCGTCGTGCGACGAGTTGAAGCCGATACCGGCCTGCAGCCTGGCCGTGGTGCCGAGGTTGCTGGTCATGATCACGACCGTGTTGCGGAAGTCGACCGTGCGGCCCTGGCCGTCGGTGATGCGGCCGTCGTCGAGCACCTGCAGGAGCAGGTTGAAGACGTCCGGGTGGGCCTTCTCGATCTCGTCCAGCAGGACGACGCGGAAGGGTCGGCGGCGGACCAGTTCGGTCAGGCCGCCGCCATCGTCGTAGCCGACGTAGCCGGGAGGCGCGCCGACGATCCGGCTGACCGTGTGCCGCTCCTGGTACTCGGACATGTCGAGCCGGACGAGCGCGTCCTCGGTGTCGAAGAGGTACTCGGCCAGCGCCTTGGCCAGCTCGGTCTTGCCGACGCCGGTCGGTCCGACGAAGATGAACGAGCCGATCGGCCGGGTGGGATCCTTGAGTCCGGCGCGCGCGCGGCGGATGGCGTCGGAGACGACGCTGACGGCGTCGGACTGGCCGATCACGCGGTCGTGCAGTTCGTCCTCGATGTGCAGCAGCCGCGCCTCGTCGTCTTCGAGCATGCGGCTGACGGGGATGCCGGTCATCTCGCCGATCAACTCGGCGATATCGCGCTCGTGGACGGTGTCGCGCTGCTCGTGCCGTTCGCGTTGGGCGTCCCAGTCGTCGCGGCTGGCCTGGACCTCCGACTGGATGGCGAGCAGTTCCTGCTTGATCCGAGCGGCGGTCTCGTAGTCCTCGCGCTGGGCGGCGGCTTCCTGCTCCTGCTTGAGTTCGTCCACCCGTCGGCGCAGCTCGACCACGCGGGTCGGCGGCGACTGGTTGTCGATCACGAGGCGCGAAGCGGCTTCGTCGATCAGGTCGATCGCCTTGTCCGGCAGGTGGCGCTCGGTCAGGTAGCGCTGTGAGAGGCGGACCGCGGCCTCGATGGCGTCGCCGCTGATCGTGACGCCGTGGTGGGCCTCGTAGCGGGGCTTGAGCGCGGTGAGGATCTCGATCGTGTCCTCGGTCGAGGGTTCGTCGAGGTAGACGGGGGCGAAGCGACGTTCGAGCGCGGCGTCCTTCTCGATGTGGCGGCGGTACTCGTCGAGCGTGGTCGCGCCGACGACGCGCAGTTCGCCTCTCGCGAGGGGCGGCTTGAGCATGTTGGCGGCGTCGATCGCGCCTTCGGCAGCGCCGGCGCCGACGACCGTGTGGAGCTCGTCGATGAACAGGATGACCTGGCCCTGGGACTCGCGGACCTCGTCGATCACCGACTTGAGGCGCTCCTCGAACTCGCCGCGGAACTTGGCCCCGGCGAGCAGGACGCCCATGTCGAGCGACATCAGGCGCTTGCCGCGCAGATTGTCGGGCACGTCGTCGGCGGCCATGCGCTGGGCCAGCGCCTCGGCGATGGCGGTCTTGCCGACGCCGGCCTCGCCGATGATCACCGGGTTGTTCTTGGTCCGGCGGTTGAGGATCTGGAGGACGCGGCGGATTTCGACGTCGCGGCCGATGACGGGGTCGAGCTTGCCTTCGGCGGCCAGGCGCGTGACGTCGATGGCGTAGCGGTTGAGCGAGTCGTAGTGGGATTCGGCGTCGGGCTGGTCGACGCGGCGGGAGCCTCGGATCTGTTGGAGGGCCGAATAGAGTCGCTCGGCTGAGATGCCGTGGGCTCGGATGATCTGGGCGGCCGGTCCGCCGGAGTCGCCGGTAAGTGCGATCAGCAGGTGCTCGACGCCGACGTATTCGTCGTTGAGGCGCTCGGCCTCGACGTTGGCGCGCTCGAGCAGTTGCACGACTCGTGGCGTGACCGTGAGTTGGACCACGTCGTAGCTGAGCTTGGGCGCGGCGTCGATCGCGGTGTCGGCGTCGGCGCGGAGGCGGGCTCGGTCGACGTTGAGGGCGTTGAGCAGGTCGTTGGCGAGTCCGTCCTCGACGCGGGCGATGCTGGCCAACAGGTGCTCGACGTCCCACTGGGCGTGGCGCTTCTCGCGCACGAGTTGTTGGGAGGCCTCGAGCAGTTGTTGGGCCTGGATGGTGAATCGGTCTCGTCGCATCATCGTCGTCGCTCCATTCGTGGGCCGTCGGGCTGGACGGCGGGAAGTTGTTGGTCGCGGACTCGCTGGAGTTCTCGCTTGAGATGTCGGTTCTCGTGCTTCAGTTCGTCGATCTGTTGCCGCAGGCGGAGGATGATGTCGGCGCCGGCGAGGTTGACGCCGAGTTCGTCGATCAGGCGGCGGATCAAGAGCAGGCGCTCGATGTCGTTCTGGCTGTAGAGGCGTTGGCGGCCGGCGCTGCGGGCGGGGATGAGCAGGCCTTCGCGCTCGTAGGTGCGCAGGGTCTGCTGGTGGACGCCGACGAGCTGGGCGGCGATGCGGATCGTGTAGACGGGCTGGTCGGTCATTGGTCTCCGCCTTCCAGATCACGGAGTTGTTGGAAGAGTTCGATCTGTTCGGGGGTGAGCTGGTCGGGGATCTGCAGCGAGACCTCGGCGAGGATGTCGCCGCGGCCGTCGCGTTTGAAGCGGGGCATGCCCTGTCCGCCCAGGCGGAAGACGCGGCCGTTCTGCGTGCCCGCTGGAATCGTCAGGGCGAGGCCGCCGCTGCCGCTGAGGCTGCGGACGACGGCTTCGCCGCCGAGGGCGGCCGTCGTGACGGGGACGTCGACGAACACGTGGACGTCGTCGCCGCGGCGCTCGAAGACGGGGTCTTCATCGACGCTGACGACCAGGTAGAGGTCGCCGGGTTGTCCCTGGGCCGGGTAGGGCGACTCCTCGCCCTTGCCGGAGATCTTGATCCGCGAGCCGGTGTCGACGCCGGGCGGGATCGTGACCTCGATGCGGGAGCCGCCGGGGCGCTGGATGGTGCGGGTGGTGCCGCGGAAGGCTTCGCGCAGCGAGACGGTCAGGTTGTGCTCGATATCGCGACCCCGAGTCGGCGCCTGGGGGGCTCGTTGGCCTCCACGTCCACCATGGGCGCCGAAGAGGTTGCCGAACAGGTCGCCCAGATCGCCGGCGTCGCCGAACTGCTCGCCGAATTCGAAGTGGATGTTGCCCTGCCGTCCGCCCGGCTGTCCGCCGAATCCGCCAAAGCCTCCGAAGCCGCCGCGCTGGCGCTGCATCTCTTCGAGCTGCTCGGCGTGCTCCCACTGGTCGCCCCACTTGTTGTAGGCGGCGCGCTTGTCCGGGTCGCCGAGCACGTCGTGGGCGGCGTTGACTTCCTTGAAGCGCGCTTCGGCATCGCGGTCGCCGCCGTTTACATCCGGGTGATACTGTCGAGCCAGTTTGCGATATGCTGAACTAATGTCCTTATCGGAGGCGTCGCGATTTATCCCGAGGATCTGATAGAAGTCCTGAGCCATGCCGTGTTTTTCCTGCCTACCGCTGATGATACCATTGCTGATGGAAGTGTGATACGGATAGTTGAGTGGTACACACTAAGAGTTGTTGACATAGATTCCTCTCCTGCATAGGGTGGCCTTACAGCCGCCGGAAGAGAACCCCGGCGGAGGAAAGGAAATCAGCAATGACTCACCTCGTTACCCGAGACCCGTTCGCCGCGTTCGCCCCCTTCACCCGACGCCGCGGCGCGCATGCCGCAAGCATGCCGGTCAACGTCTACGAGACTGACACCGGGATCGCGATCGACGCGACGCTGCCGGGATTCGACAAGGACGACATCGAAGTCACGGTCGAGTCGGGACGGCTGCGGATCAGGGCGGAGCACAACGTGGAGAACTGCGAGGATGCAGCGCACGATCACGAGGATCGCCGCTACCGCTATCGCGAAGTCTTCCGCCGCACGGCCGAGCGCAGCTTCGAGATTGGCGAGCGCTTCGACGCCGGCGCGATCCAGGCCGAGCTGGACAAGGGCGTGCTGCACCTGGAGCTGCCGCGCGCGGAAGCTGACCAGGCCCAGAGAATCGAGATCAGCGCCAACTAGGCAGAAGGCACGCGCGGTCCGTTGAGCCCCGCTCAGCGGCGGGTCGGGTGGCTCCCTCGGAAGCGGGGGAGCCATCGTGGTTTAACCTGATCTCATGGTGCAACGGATGCTGGCCCTGGTGCCCGACGAACAGGCGCGTGCTCAGATTGACCTGGTTCGGGCGCTCTACGACCGGGAGCGGGTCGACGCGACCCCGCCGCACATCCCGGTCACCGACGAGTTCGACGACCACTACGGTCTCGAGGGTCTGCAGCAGATGCTCGAGGTCATCCTCGGCCTCTTCCATCCCTTCATGCTGGAACTGGGAGCGCCGCAGTCCTGGTACGACGACGGCGAGCACCTGTTGCAGATGGTCGCCGAGCAGGGCGCGGAAGACGCCCAGCGGATCTCGTCGATCGTGTATCGCGATCTCTACCCCGAGCAGGCGCCCAACGCGCTGATCCGCTCGCGCTCACCGCTCGAGCGGACCGCACTGACGGTCGGACGCTTCCGGCGCGAGGCCGAGGCGCTGAGCGCGGCCGAGTCGCTGTCGGCCCAGAAGTACTTCCTGGTCGTGACCCATGTCGGCGTGTTCGATCAGGTGGAGCAGGCTGAAGGGCCGTCGGGCTGGTCGCTGCGGCGATCGTTGCCGCTCGGTTCGATGATGGCCGACCTCTAACCAATCGCTCATCAGCGGTACTCCTGTTGGGGTACTCTGGGCGTGCCATCAGGTCAGCCCCGGAGGTGTGCGATGCCGGTCGTGACTGTATCGAGCCAATACGGCGCAGGGGCGCGCGATGTGGCGCGGCGTCTGAGCCGCGAACTCGGTCTTGAGTACATCGACCAGACGGTGCTAGTTGACGCCTCCCGCCAGCTCGGTCGGACGGTGTCCGAGGTGGCCGAGAAGGACGAGCGGACGGACTCGCTGCGCGCCCGAATGGGGCACTTCCTCCAGCGCGCGCTGGAACGTTCGGCCGCGGGCGGGGCGATCGATCCGATGCTCGGATCCGGCAACCTGGAGCTGATGCTCTCGCAGAGCTACCAGGAACTGAGCGACAGCGGCTCCGGCGTGGTCGACGACCGCGCGATCCTGGCCACGACCTCGCAGATCATGGAGTCGATCGCCCAACGCGGGAACGTCGTGATCATCGGTCGCGGCAGCCAGATGGTGCTCCGCGACCTGCCTGATGCGACCCATGTGCAGTTAGTCGCCGATCCAGCCGTCGCCTTGGCGCGCGTGCAGGAGTGGGAAGGCGTCGACGAGATCCAGGCGGCGCGCTCAATTGAGGAATTCAACAAGGGCCGGGCCGCCTTCCACCAGAAGTTCTGGAAGGTGGACGTGTGGTCGGCCTTGCTCTACGACGTCGTGATCAACACGACGCATTTGAGCTATGTGCAGGCCGCAGAGTTGATCGCCGAGGTGGTGGAGAAGAAGGCGGCGGCGGTGGTGTGAGCCCGGTTCAGGTAACCAGTCAGGTAACCAGGCCGCGGAGGACATCCTCGGCGGCGATCAGGCGCGGCGCCATGCCGTAGGGGCCGTGAATCTGCAGGCCTTCGGCGTCGAGCGACTCTCGCGCGCCGATCGCTTCTCGGTAGCTGGCCATCACCGGATGATCCTCGCCGACGGCGTCGGCCAACAGTTCTTCGGTCGAATCGCGCCAACGCATGAAATCTTCGGTGGTCGGACCGATCGCGCGGATGTAGCGGGAGCGTTCGAGCAGCGCTTCGATCTGTTCGTTGAGGTTCATGGCGGGAAGTGTATCGCAGGCGCGTCAGCGGTCCGGCCAGTGCTCCTCCGTTGAGCCCCCGCGATCGTCCCAGCGCAGCAGCAGCCCGCTGGGCCTACCGGCGCCGACCCGTCGCCAGGTTGCATGGTCGATCTGTGCAGGCGTCGGCATGCCCATCAGGACGCCGTCCTCGCGCGGGTTCGAGTACAGATTGGAGCGCACGGCCTCTTCGTTGAATCCTCGGCTGCGGTAGAGCGACCTGGCGACCTCGTTGGACTCCCGCACCTCGAGCTGGATCAGCCCACACTGCAGCCGTTGCGCGAGCCGGACGACGCAGTTGAGCAGCAGCGCGCCGAGCCCCCGTCCCTGTCGATCCGGATCGACGGCGAACGTGCAGAGATGCAGTTGATCGACCACGTGCCAGGTACCGAAGTAGCCGACGATCCCTCGTCGCGCATCGGCCAGCACGTAGAAGATGCTGATCGGCGACTGGGTCAATTCGCCTTCGAAGTAGCGGCGGCTCCAGCCCGACTCGCCGAACGCGCGAGAGTCCAACTCGGCGACGTCGTCAAGGTCGTCCAGGCTCATCGGTCGGAGGAAGAGTAGGTCGGTCACGCAGATGGTCTTGCTCGGGCGGTCCCGGTTGAGTCAGAGTGGTTGAGTCAGAGTAAGGCGGTGCGTTGCGGGCAACTGTGCAGCAGCAGGGCCGCGACTATACTGCGGTCGAGTTATGAGTGAGTTCCAGCGGCGCGCCGACGCCGGGGCGATGCAGACCAGCCGCCCGGTCGGGAGCCGAAATTGACCACCCTGAGCAGTGAAGTCGAGCCGCAGCGGCGGTTGCGTGTGCCGATCTCAATTCTGATCCTGGGCCGCGTGCTGCGCTTCGCCCTGCCCTACTGGAAGGGTTTGTCGGTCACGGCCATTGCGATCCTGGCCACCGCGGCGTTCGCGATTGCGACGCCGGTGTTGCTGAGCTGGGCGATCGACATCGCGATCTCGACGGAGATCGTGAACGGCGAGACCGTGATCGCGATCACCGGCTGGCTGGTGCTCGTGGCCGGGCTGGCGCTGGTCGGCGCCGCGGTGCTGCGCGGGACCTCGATGTTCGTGCAGCGATACCTGGCCGAGTGGGTCGGCCAGACGGTCGCCTACGACCTGCGCAACGCGATCTACCAGCGCCTGCAGACGCTCTCATTCCGCTATCACGACGGCGCCGAGACCGGGCAGATCATGGTCCGGGCGACGCAGGATGTCGAAGTCGTGCGGATGTTCATCAACTTCGGCGGCGTGCAACTGACATTCACGCTCGTGCTGGGGGTGGGCACGCTGGTGATCATGCTGCTGATCAACTGGCCCTTGGCGCTGATGGTCTGGGGCATCATGATCCTGATCGCGGCGCGCTCGGCCTTCGTCGCGCGGCGCTTACGCCCAATCTGGAACGACGTGCAGGAATCACAGGCGCAACTGGGCACGGTGCTGCAGGAGGCGTTGTCGGGGATTCGCGTCGTCAAGGCGTTTGGCCGCTCGGAGTTCGAGGGACAGAAGTTCGGTCGCGCCGCAGGTTGGTTGCAACAGCGCTCCTACGACGCGTCGATGGTCCAGGCGGTGAACATGCCGCTGATGACCATGCTGGGCGCCGTGGCGATCGTACTGACGATCTGGTACGGCGGCCGCGAGGTCGTGAACGGCAACTTCACCGTGGGCGAACTGACGATGTTCCTGATGTTCCTGACCGTGCTGCAGATGCCGATTCGCGGCCTCGGCTGGATGGTGATGATGGTGCCGCGCGCGGCGACTGCCGGGGTGCGGATATTCGAGATCCTGGACCAGGAATCGGAAGTGCAGGACAACCCGGAGGCGGTCGCTCCCGAGCACCCGCAAGGGCACATCAAGTTCGACCAGGTCGGATTCGCCTACGATCCGCGTTCGCCGGTGCTGGGCAACATCGACTTTGAGGCGAAGCCGGGCGAGCTGATCGCGCTGTTGGGTCTGACCGGCAGCGGCAAGACCACGGTGGTCAACCTGATCCCGCGCTTCTACGACGTCAGCACGGGCCGGGTCACGTTCGACGACCAGGACGTGCGCGAGTGGCCGCTGGAGGCGCTGCGTCAGCAGGTCGCGATCGTCCAGCAGGAAGTGTTCCTGTTCGCCGCCACGCTGAAAGAGAACATCGCCTACGGTCGGCCCGACGCGACCGACGAGGAGATCGAAGCGGCGGCCAAGCTGGCCCGGATCCACAACTTCATCAATCGACTGCCGGAGCAATACGACACCTGGGTCGGCGAGCGCGGTGCCAACTTCTCGGGCGGCCAGAAGCAGCGGATCGCGATCGCGCGGGCGTTGCTGATGGACCCGCGGGTGCTGATCTTCGACGACTCGACGTCGTCGGTGGATGCGGCGACGGAGTTCGAGATTCAGCAGGCGATGGCGGCGCTGATGCGGGGTCGCACGACGTTCGTGATCGCTCACCGGCTGCGCTCACTGCGCGAGGCGGATCAGATCCTGGTCCTCGACAAGGGCCGCATCGTTCAGCGCGGCAAGCACGACGAGTTGCTGGAAGAGGGCGGGCTGTACCGCGAGATCTACGAGTTGGAGCTGCGCGATCAGGAGTCGGCGCAGGCCGAGACTGAGGAGTTGGAAGAGCAGGCGGAGGCGGCGGTCGTGTCGGGTGGGAGCGGCTAGATGGGCATGATGGGCGGCGGCATGGCCGGTGGCTGGAGCTCCAACCTGGGCGGCGGCGGACACGGTCCGCGCAGTGGCTGGGCGAGTTCCGCCTCGATGGCCGACGGTTGGGACAAGGAATACGGCTCGCTGTACAACCCCCGGCTCGTGCGGCGGTTCGGGCGCTACATCGGACCGCACAAGAAGCGATTGGCGGCCGCGATCATCGCCAACGCGATCTTTGCGGTGGCGCAAAGCGTGCAAGTGCTGGTCGTCTACGAGGCGCTGCAGGGCGCGCTGGACAACGGTGTCATCGCGACGCTTGACCGGATTGCGGTCCTGTTCGGGATCGTGGTCCTGGTGTCGTGGGGCAGTGAGTTTGTCCGTCAGTGGCTGATGGCCAATGTCGGCCATCCGATCCTGCGGAAGATGCGGCAGGAGGTCTTCGACCACCTGATGAAGCTGGAGCATCGGTTCTACGACCGCGGCGAGGTCGGGGCGATCATGTCTCGGGTCACGTCGGATGTGCAGGTACTGCAGGAGATGCTGACCTCGGGCGTGCTGACCGTGATCGGCGACATCTTCGGCCTGTTGATCATGATCGGCGTGTTCCTCTACATCGACTGGCAGATGGCGCTGGGCACGTTCACGATTCTGCCCATCCTGGTGGTCTGCATGGCGTTCTGGAGCCGTCGGGCGCGGAAGGCGTTCCTTGAGACACGGGTGGCGATCGCGGCGGTGAACTCGACGCTGAATGAAGATCTCAACGGTGTGCGGGTGGTGCAGAGTCTGAACCGGGAATCGGAGAACGCGCGGCGATTCGACCGGATCAACAACTGGAACCTGCGCGCGACCCGGCGCGCGGGCCTGCTGTCGGCGGCGATCATGCCGCTGGTGGAGATCCTGATTGCGGTCGCGACGGCGATCGTGATCGCGATTGCGGTGGCTCGATTGACCAACGGCAGCCTGGAAGAGGCGGCCGGCGTGGCCGGGATCGTGGCGTTTGCGATCGGGATCCAGCGGTTCCTCGATCCGGTGCGCGACCTGGTGCTGCAGTACACGATGTTCCAGCGGGCGATGGCCGGCGCGGAGCGCGTGTTCGAAGTGCTCGACACTGACCCGGAGATCGAGGACTCAGAGGAGGCGCGGGAGCTGCCGGATATTGCCGGACACGTGCACTTCGACAACGTCTCGCTGGAGTACGTCGACGGGGTGCGGGTGTTGTTCGACCTCGACCTGGAGGTTGAGCCGGGCGAAACGGTGGCGCTGGTTGGCGAGACCGGCGCCGGCAAGACGTCGATCACCTCGTTGATCACGCGGAACTATGAGGTCACCGAGGGCGCGGTGCTGATCGATGGGCATGACGTGCGCGAGGTGACGCGGGCGTCGTTGGTGCAGCGAGTTGGCGTGGTGCTGCAGGATCCGTTCCTGTTCTCGGGCACGGTGCTGGACAACATCCTGTACGGGAACCTTGAGGCGACTCGCGAGCAGGCGATCGCCGCGGCCCAGGTGGTTGGCGCGGATGAGTGGATCGAGCGGCTGCCGCAGAGCTACGACACGCCGCTGGCGGAGCGGGCGCAGAACCTGTCGATCGGTCAGCGCCAGTTGGTGGCGTTTGCCCGGGCGATCCTGAGCGATCCGCGGATCCTGATCCTCGACGAGGCGACGGCGAACGTTGATTCGCAGACGGAGGCGATGATCCAGCAGGCGATTGCGCGGGTGTTGAAGGGTCGCACGGCGTTCGTGATTGCGCACCGGCTGTCGACGATTCGGTCGGTCGACCGGATCATCGTGCTGGAGTACGGGCGGATCCTGGAGCAGGGGTCACACGATGATCTGCTGGCCCAGGATGGGCACTACGCCCGGCTGTACCGGATGATGTACGCGGACCAGGAGTCGGTGGAGTTCGACGAGGACGCGGCGCTGGCGGTGTTGGACCGGATGCGGGAGCGGACGACGGCGAACGGCCGCAACGGGACGGCGGCACCGCCGGAGCCGGCAGCGGCGCTCGACTGACGCTCCACGATTCCACCCAACGCGTGCGTGCTAACCGGAGCCCGTCTCGAAGAGGGTTCCCTGGTCGGGGCTCGATGGCGTCGGGGTGAGGCCGAGGTGGTTCCAGGCGGCGGGCATGGCGACGCGGCCTCGGGGGGTTCGGGCGAGGAAGCCGAGCTGGATCAGGTAGGGCTCGTAGACGTCCATGACGGTGTCGGCGTCCTCGGCGACGGCGGCAGCGAGCGTATCGAGGCCGACGGGACCGCCGTTGAAGCCCTCGATCAATGCCCGCAGCAGGCCGCGGTCGTGCTCGTCGAGGCCGAGTTCGTCGACGCGCAGTCCGCGCAGGGCCTCGTCGGCCACTGCGTCGGTGATGATGCCGTCGGCGCGGACCTCGGCGAAGTCGCGGACCCGCCTCAGCAGTCGGTTGGCGATTCTGGGGGTGCCTCGTGCGCGCTCGGCGAGGTTGCGGGCGCCGGCCGGTTCGAGTTCGATTTCGAGCGCCTCGGCCGAGCGAATGATGACCTGTTCAAGCTCCCCGGTGCTGTAGAAGTCGAGTCGTTGGACCATACCGAAGCGGTCGCGCAGCGGCGGTGAGATCATGGCATAGCGCGTCGTCGCGCCGATCAGGGTGAATGGCTTGACCGAGAGTTGGACGCTGCGGGCGGCCGGTCCGCTGCCGATCATCATGAAGAGCTGGAAGTCCTCCATCGCCGAGTACAGAACCTCCTCGGCCGAGCGGGGCACGCGGTGGATCTCGTCGATGAAGAGCACGTCGTGCGTCTGCATCGTGGTCAGGATGGCGGCGATGTCACCGGCGCGTTGAATCGCCGGTCCGCTGGTCGGTCGCAGGTTGACGCCGAGTTCTCGGGCGACGATCCGCGCCAGCGTGGTCTTGCCCAGGCCGGGTGGTCCATAGAGCAGCAGATGGTCGAGCGCCTCGTCGCGCTGCTTGGCGGCGTCGACGGCGATGCGGATCGCCTCGTGGACGCTGGATTGGCCAACGAAGTCGTCCAGCCGGGTCGGGCGTAACGCGCGGTCGTGGCTGTCGGTCTCGGTCGGGGCCGAGTCGATGATGCGTCCGGCGGCCGCGCCTTCCTCGCCGGCGTTCTCCTGCGTCGTCATAGCGCTCGCCGCAGGAACGCGTTGCGGCTGGCGACCGCGAGCGGGTGCAGCGGCTGGCCGTTGTTCAGTTGGCTCGTCAGCCGCCGCTCAAGGAACATCGCCGCCGCGGCGTAGAGGTCATGTTCGGCGGCCGCGGCGACCGCCATCAGGCCGGGATCGTTGCGCGCCTTCCGCGGTTCAACCTTGTCAGCGAGGAACACGGCCAGCGACTCGAGCGAATAGTCGGGGTGCGCCGTGGTGTGATAGCTGATGGCCGAGAGGATCTCGTCGTGTTCAACCTGCATCGCTTCGCGCGCGTAGATCGCGGCGAGCGGGCCGTGCAGGACGATTGGGGCGACGAGTTCGTCCTCGCCGATCGGTACGCGGTAGTGGCGTGAGAGGGCAAGCAGCTCTGAATCCTTGCAGTGACGGAAGAGATCATGTCCAGCGGCCGCCGCTGCACAGATGTCGCGGTCGAGTTCGTGGACCGCAGCGAGATGCAACGCGCCACGCTCGACGCGCCTGGCGTGCTTCTGCAGTTTCTCCGGCCGGTCGGCCATGGCCTCGACGAACCGCTCCCGGATTGCTTCAGGATCAGTCAGGGTCGCGGTCATCGGCGTCCCCGGCGACGGTTCTCGGCATCGGGGCGCTCAAGTTGGACGCCGACGAAATCCGACACGGCATTGCCGATATCGAGCGCCTCGGCTTCGGTTGGGAAACGGCCGATGCGCATGAGGTTGCCGTTGGCGAAGGCGATATGGGTGCTGTGCGAGCCGCTGAACTGGAGCAGGAGTGGACGCGCGCGCTGCTCTTTCATGGTGATGGTGTCGATGTCGTAGAGCTCGAAGCTCCAGTCGCGGTTGACGACCCAGAGCATCGACTGATGGACGCGGGCGATGTCGTCCTCCAGGTCGAAGTCGACCTCAAGCACGTCGCCACCGATCACGCCGAGGATGGCCCAGAGGATGCCGCCGCCAAAGTAGCCGGCGGCCGCGCCGATCATGATGACGCCGATCGGGTCGGACCCGCCGAAGGCGAGGAGGGCGATGACCGCCGTGATCACGGCGGGGATGCCGCCGTAGGCCCAGTTGGGCAGCGGTGACCAAAAGGTGCGCAGACGCAACGTATCCTGATTGGGATAGGAGAGGCGCACGATGGAGGAGCGCGTTTTGGGGGCGGCCGGCTCGGGACCGTCGGCCGGTCGTCGGCGTCGTCTGCGGGCCATGATCAGAGGCTATCCGATGCTCCGCTGGCCGATGCACCGCTCGTCAGGCGTCGCACTGGCTGTGCTGACCTGGGCGATGGCGGTGTCGCCGGCGCTCGCCCAGGAGGTTGTCATGTCGGGGAGCCGTTACTCGGCTCCCCTGTGGGCGTGGATCGCGTCGATCGCGGTGGCGGTTGGGTTGGGTGTGATCGGGTTGGGAATCGGGTTCTGGTTCCTGCGCAAACGATCGCGGATTGAATCCTCGGACTGATACGACGAAGCGCGCCCTCGAAGGAGCGCGCTTCGCGGATTGACGTGGATCGAGGCGCTTAGATCTCGAGTAGTTCGGCGACCTTCTCGCGGTGGTGGTCGGCGTCGCCCCACATCAGCTCGGCCATCTTCTGGCGGCGGAAGTAGAGCTGGATGATGTACTCCTTGGTGAAGCCGATGCCGCCGTGGATCTGCTGGCCGTGGGCGACGACGCGGCGGGTGGCGTCGGAGCACCAGGCCTTGGCCATGGCGACCTGGAGGTCGGCGTCGTCTTCGCCTTCGGTGACGGCCCAGGCGGCGCGGTACATGATGAAGCGCGAGCCGTCGACGTCGGTGATCATGTCGGCGGCCTTGTGCTGGATCGCCTGGAACGAGCCGATCGGGCGACCGAACTGGATGCGCTCCTTGGCGTAGTCGACCGAGATCTCGAAGTCGCGCTGGGCCAGACCGACGAGGTAGGCGCAGTAGGCGACGGTGTAGTAACGCTTCGCCGCCTCGATGATTGGCCAGGCTTCGCCGTTCGGGCCGAGCAGCGCGTCTCCGCTGACTCGGACATTCTCCAGCTTGACCTCGCACTGCTTGTCGGCGGCGATGGTCTGGAGAACGGTGGTCGAGAGGCCGTCGGCGTTGCCGGGAACGAGGAAGAGCGAGACGCCTTCATCGCCTTCGGAGCCGGCTGCACGGGCGGCGACCAGAATGGTGTCCGCGACGTGGGCGTCGGGGATGAACAGCTTGGTGCCGTTGAGCACAAAGCCGTCGCCGTCGGCCTCGCAAGTGGTCTCGATGCCCGAGCTGTCGAAGCGGGCAGAGGGTTCGGTCAGGGCGAAGGTCATCACGTGCTGACCGGCTGCGACGGCGGTGCAGTACTGCTGCTTCTGCGCGTCGGTGCCGATCGCCTCAACGAAGGCGGCGGTGAGCACGGTGTTGATGTACGGCCCGGGAACGAGCGCGCGGCCGAACTCTTCGAGCAGCACGCAGAGGTCGAGGAAGGAGAGACCCGCGCCGCCGAGCTCCTCGGCGGTGATCAGCCCCATCCAACCCTGGTTGGCCATGCCGTTCCAGAGGTCGTCGGTGTAGCCGCGCTCGTCCTCTTCCATGTCGCGCACGAGCTTCTCCGTGCACTCGTTGGTGAGGAAGTCGCGGGCGAAATTCTTCAGCAGTTCCTGTTCTTCGGTCAGTCCGAGGTCCATGTCATCCTCCGTGGCGGCCCACCAGCGCTCGATGGAACCGCAGCAGTTGCAAGTGAAATGGGCACGCGCGAACGCGCAACGTTTCAGAGGCTATCGGAAAGGTCGGTATCGCGCCAGATAGGGAGTTGCGATTGCAGTCGTCGACGGCCAATAACGCGCTGAGCCCGATGACCATCGACCGCCCGATATTCTCAGACCGTGATGGTCGGGGCCACCGAGCGGGCGTCGCACTGGGGATTGGCTGCATGTCTCGCAGTCGCGGTTGTCGCGGCGCTGAGCGCGCTGGTCGTCTCCGGTCTCTGGGCGTCGCGATCGGCCCTGGCCGAAACGTTTCGTCCGATCGTTCGCGATGCCGCGATCAATGGCCCGCTGGACGTGGACTGGTTCGTCCTGTTCGCGCTGGCCGGGGAAACCTATTCGCTGACGCTGGAACGCCACACGCTGCGCGCGGGTGAGATCACGATCTGGCAGCCTGCGACCGACGGGTCTGAGGCACGGATGGTGGCTCGGGCTCCGGGCTCGCCGCATCCGATGATCTGGACGGCGCCGAGCAGCGGCGCCTGGCGCGCTCGCGTGTCGGGAGTGAGAGGATCGACCGGTTCCTACCGGCTGCGCATCCAGGGCCATTCCGATGCAGTTGGTGCGGATCTGCCCACGGCCCAACTGGGCTCCTACGACGCAGCCGGTGTGCTGATCGAGCGATCGCTGATCGACGATCCTGGCGATGTGGACTGGTTCGCCTTCCCGGTGGCGGCCGAGAATCGATACGAGATCTGGTCGGTGCCGGGCTCCGTGGCGGGCCTCTCGGCGAGCGTGAGAGAGCCGGAAGGCAACGGCTTTGAAGAGGTACATACCAAGGGACATGCCTTCAGCGACATCCTCGAGCCGTCCAGGGACGGCCTGGCGGTCATCGCCGTGCGTGGGAGAGAGCCGTGGATGACCGGCAGTTACGCGTTTGGCATCACCCGACGGGGATCGGCGCCGGAGCTGGAGTTCGTTCTTCCGGAGCGGGAGCCGTCGAGACTGCTGATCGGGTCGATCGAGGCCGCCGGATCGCCGGGCCTGGCGGAATTCTCGTTTGCGGGTGAATGGGGTCCGCTGTCGCAGCGCAGCGGACTGCGTGTCTGGATCGATTCCGACCCGGATTCCGATGAAGAGGGCGAGTGGGAGTACCTGTTGCGCTCGCTGGACGGGCGGAACTGGCGACTGTGGTCATTCGAGGGCCGCGAGTGGATTGCGCGTGGCTACGTGTCGGCTGATGGGTTCGACACGCTAGTGATGGGTTGGAGCGGCCGCACGGCCGATGAGCGGATTCGCTGGCAGGCGAGCGTGAAGAACTCGGACGGTACCTGGACGTTGTCCAGACCGCAGTGGTTGGACGTTCCGCATCCGCGGCCGGCGCTGCCGCCGCTGTGGGCCGCACGCGAACGGACGGGAGCGGAGGACCCGCGCTATCACGCGGAACTGAGGGCGGCGGGCGTCGTCGAGGAGGTGCCGGACGACGCGCTGGTGGTGGTGCTGGACCCGGGGCACGGCGTAGATACGGGCGCCTGGGACAACGGGGTCTTGGAGGCTGAGTCGAACCTGAGGTTCGCGCTCCGAATCGAGGAGCTGTTGGAGGCCAACGGTGTGTACGTGGCGCTGACGCGACGTTCCTCCGGACGCCCGTACCTGAATCTCGATGAGGCGCTGTGGAGACCGGACTACCAGGCCCGCGCGGAGTTGGCGCATCGGGCCAACGCCGATCTGTTCGTCTCGATTCACTCCAACGCCAACTTCCGCCTGCCGATCAACGG
Organism: Chloroflexota bacterium; assembly: GCA_028874365.1. Classification (GTDB taxonomy): domain Bacteria; phylum Chloroflexota; class Dehalococcoidia; order Bin125; family Bin125; genus Bin125. The sequence continues at coordinate 58,346 of JAPPJZ010000056.1, forward strand.
TCTCGAGGCGTGGTATCTGCCTCGCTGGCACGGGGACGAAGCGAACCTTCGCCTCTCTGAGCTGCTGCTCGACCATGTGCAGCGCGGCCTGGCGGAGTACGGCTATCCAACCTCGACACTGGTCTACGACTCGACTTGCTGGGAGCTCGTCAACAACGTCTGCGATCCGATCTACGTGCTGGCGCCGTTCCTGCAGGTCGACGCGGATGCCGCGCGTCGTTGGGGCTACGAACCGGCCGAGCTCGGGCTGTCTGAGGATCCCTTTGCACCGGCCGTCAACCATTGGCTGTGGCAGAACGACATCACGGTCGGGGAGCCGCCGATCGATCTGATCGATCCGGACACGCAGTCCGGACCGGGGAAGATCATTCGCGGCAACCTGATGCCGACCGTGTTGTTGGAGCTGCTGTACGTGACCCACGAAGGGGACGCGCGAATCCTGCGAGATCCGGCGGCCCGCGAGGTCATCGCCCAGGCGATTGCGGACGGAATTCTGGAGTTTCTCGGCGTGGAGTTGGCAGCGTGCGAAGGGTCGTTGTGTCGCGGTTGACTCAGATCGTGTAGTGGGTTGTGCGGAGTCAGTCGTTGCGGTCGTTGTGACACAGGTTGTGTGTGCTGCGTGGAACTTGTGATTCGGACCACAACACGGAGTATCCGCGCTCGGGCATACGGTCGGTTCCAGGCAGAGGCACGCGGTGTGCTTCACCACCCCAGAGGACAACCGGGAGGTAGATGACATGACCCGCACGAGCATGACCGGGGCGAGCGCCGTGACACCGGTTCCTGACGTGGCCGACGCGCTGGTTGATCAGCAGAAGATCTTTCCCTACCTGACGTACTCCGACGCGCCGGCGGCGATCGAATGGCTCTGCCGCGTGTTCGGGTTCGAGTTGGCGAACTCCTACACCGTGGCGGACGGTCGGATCGCTCACGCCGCGCTGTGCCATGAGGGCCTGTACGTGATGCTCTCGTCGGAGATGGAGCAGCTCGGCAATTGCGCTCCGGACGGTGAGGCGCGGCCGACCTCGCGGGTTCACATCCATGTACGTGATGTCGAGGCGCACTACGAGCGCGCTCTGCTCGAGGGCGCGACGATTGTCCAGGGGATGCAGGACCACTTCTGGGGTCTGCGGTCGTACCACGCGCTGGATTCGGAGGGTTACCGCTGGAGTTTCTGTCAGCGCGTGCGCGAAGTCCCACGCGAGGTGGTCGAGCGTCAGCTGTCGGCCTGGTAGCCGAACCGCCGCGCGATATGTCACGTCGCCCCGCGCTACGCGGGGCGGCTTGCATATCAGAACATATATGCGCTAACGTCGAACTCGTGCGCGATTGATGGAGTGAGGGAGCTGAGCGAGATGTCGGATGCCGTCGAACTGGAACACCAACGGATCGTTCCCTACCTGACCTATGCCGACGCACCGACGGCGATCGACTGGCTCTGCCGGGTGTTTGGATTCAACGAAGTCCGGCGCATGGAGACCGGCGATGGCCGGATCGGTCACGCGGCGCTGAGTTTCATGGGCGAACAGGTCATGATCTCGTCGGCCTTCGACGAGGCCGGCACCAGGTCGCCTCGCGATCTGCCCGGTCTGCACCAGCAGATCACGGTGTACGTCGACGGTGTCGATGCCCATTTTGCTCACGCTCAGACGGAGGGCGCGGCCATACTGTCGGAGCCTGAGGACCAGTTCTGGGGCGACCGCACGTATTGGGTGCAGGACCTGGAAGGGCACCGTTGGACCTTCCAGCAACATCTGCGCGTCGTGCCTGACGAGGAGTCGGCGGCGGCGATGCGGAGGATTGCGAGCGAACGAGAGTAGGCGCGCTCGGCTCTGGGCGTGCTGCGACGTATTGGAACGAGAGGACGGAATCATGGTTCAGAATCCACCAGAGGGCAATCAGCGGGTGATCCCGTACTTGTCCTACGCCGATGCGCCGGCGGCAATCGAGTTTCTCTGCGGTGCGTACGGTTTCGAAGCCGGGACGCAGATGGATATGGGCAACGGCGTGCTCGGGCACGCTGAACTGCATCTGCAGGACAATGTGGTCTTCCTCGCCACCGCCTTCGATGAGATGGGCCTCGCCAGCCCCCGCAGCCTGAGCGCTGTGCACGGGCAGGTGATGGTCTATGTGGACGACGTCGACGACCACTACGAACACGCCAGGGCGGCTGGCGCCGAGATCGTTGAGGAGATCGCCGATCAGTTCTATGGCGACCGCAGCTATCGCACCGTCGATCCTGAGGGGCACCAGTGGATCTTCACGCAGCACATCCGCGATGTCACTCCGGAGGAGCTGATGGCGGCCGTGGAGCAGATGAGCGACGGAGCGTGACGAGATGACGGAGCAACAGGACCTCGCAGCCGGCCGTAGACAACGGATCGTGCCGGCGCTGTCGTACGACGACGCGCCGGCGATGATCGAGTTCCTCTGCCGTGCGTTCGGCTTCGTCGAACGATTCCGGCTCAACATGCCGGACGGCAGTATTGGCCATGCCTCGCTGCTCAGTGACGAGGATGAGGTGACCCTGGCGTCGGCCTTCCCGGAGGGCGGACTTGGCGGGCCGAGCGGGCTGCCTCACCTGCACGCCAGCGTGATGGTCTACGTCGACGATGTCGACGCGCACTACGCTCGCGCCGTCGCTGAGGGCGCGACGATCCTGCAAGAGCCGGAGGACCAGTTCTTCGGCGACCGGACCTATCGGGCAGAGGACCCGGAGGGCGGGCGCTGGTGGTTCCATCAGGAGCTACAGAAGTTCACGGGCGACGAGGTGCAAGCCACGATCGACGCGATGTCGGAGGAGTAGCTGGCAGCGGATATGGCTGACGTCCCACTGCCTGGGGGATCGCAACACATTGCGCCCTACGTGTACTACGACGACCCGCGCGCGGCGACGGCGTTCCTATGTGAAGTGTTCGGCTTTGAGCAGACGATGCTGCTGGAATGGCCCGATGGCGCCGTGGCGCACGCGGAGGTCTCGCTCAATGGCGAGCGGGTGTTGATTGGATATGCGGATCCGAGCTTTGGTCTGAGCACCCCACGAACACTCGGAGCCCAGCACACGGTGCTTTGTGTGTACGTCTCCGATGTCGACGCCCACTGCGAACAAGCGACGAAGGCCGGGGCGGAGATCGTCCGTCCGCTGGCTGACCAGTTCTACGGTTCGAGGGCGTACACGGCGCGCGATTGCGAGGGCACGCTCTGGGAGTTTCGCCAGCATCTGCGCGAGCCGTCGCATGAGGAGTTGACGGAGTCGCTCGCGAACCTGGCGCGGCTGATTGGTCGTTAGACGCCCGGAGACTACTCCCCGTAGACCACTCGGTGGGTCGTCTCGACGCGGACGACGACTCCCTGGCTCAGGTCGTAGCCGTCGTTGCGTTCGTCCGGGTACTTGTCAAGCTTCCAGTAGAGCGGCGTGAGTTCGTCGAGCATCTCGTGGCCCCGTACCGACGTGAGCGTCGCTTGACCTCGTAGTTCCGTGTAGCGGTAGGGGTTGGCTTCGTCGTGAATGCTGACCGCGATCGCCGGATTGCGCTTCAGGTGCAGCGCCTTGAGCGTCGTGGGCATGGTCCAGAACTCGAGATCGTCCTGGCCGCCGCCCGATGCGCGGCGGTGCCAGACGACTGAAGAGCGTGGCTGACCGGTCGAACTGACGGTCGCGATGTGGGCGAAGTGCGGCGGGCTGAGCAGGTCGGTACCGGGCTCCGGCGGATCGACCACTTCCTCGGGGACGAAGTCGAAGGTCACCGTGCGCTCGACCGTCACGGTGACGCCCCATCCTTCGCCGCTGCCCTCGCCCTTCCCCGGGTAGTCGCGTCCGATGTACGAGCGCGAGATCTCGTCCACATCGTCCCAGCCAGTTCGCGCGCTGAGCGAGGCTGTGCCCACTATCTCGAGGGCGCGATAGGGATTGGCCGCGTCGTGGACCGAAATCGCAACTCGCGGCTCGCGCAGCATGTTGAGCGACTTGCGATAGCGTTTGCCGGTGCTGAAGTAGACGGATGAGACCGAGCCGTCGGGGTTGACCTGTTCGGGACGGAACCAGACCGGCGACGATTGCGGCGAGCCGTCGCGGTTGACGGTCACGACGTGGGCGAAGTGGGGCGCGCCGCAGAGATCGGCGAATTCTGGTGGAACGGATGCCATCTTGTCTTCCTGTCAGCGCGTGGATTGGGCCTCGGTCAGCCGACTCGGTGGGTGGTCTCGACCCGGATCGCGACGCTGTCCATCTCGCTCACGTCCATGGGGAACTGGTCGAGCTTCCAGTAGAGGCGGGTCAGTTCGTCGGCCATCTGGCGGCCGTCGATGGGCGTGATCTGCGCCTGGCCGCGTATCTCCGTGTAGCGGTACGGGTCGACTTCATCATGGATGCTGACCGCGACGGCGGGGTTGTTGCGTAGGTGGCGGGTCTTGAGCGTCTCGGCGCCGGTCCAGAACTCGATGTCGTTCTCGCCGCCGCCTGCGGTCCGGCGATGCCAGACGACGGATGAGCGCGGCTGCCCTGTCGAGCTGACCGTGGCGATGTGGGCGAAGTGCGGTGGCATGAGCAGGTCGGAGCCGGCGGCGGGTTGGTCGACCGATGGCGGTTGCTCGCCGTCGTTGGGCAAGGTGACGCGGTCGATCTCGACGGTCACGTGCCAGCCCGCCGGGTCGTCGCCCTTGTACGGGTAGTCGGTGCCGAGGTAGGTGTTGGAGATCGCGTCGAGTTCGTCCCATGACTTTCGCGACACCATCGAGGCGGTGCCGACGATCTCGAGCATCCGATAGGGCTGGTCGGCGCCGTGGATCGAGAGGGCCACGCGCGGCTCGCGCTGCATGTTCAGCGCCTTGCGGTAGCGCAGTCCGGTGACGAAGAAGATCGACTCGACCGCGCCGTCGGCGGAGACCCGCTCGGGCCGAATCCAGATCGGAGAGGACTGTGGCGAGCCGTCGCGGTTGACGGTGACGAGATGGGCGAAGTGGGGCGCGCCGACGAGGTCGGCGTGCTCCGCAGGAACCGATGCCATGATTCAGGCCTTTGCAGATGACAGAGGCGGGGCCGAACCCCGCCTCTGTGGCTGTGTCTCGACGTACGAAATCTAACGGCTCAGTGTGGCTGAGTAGCCGCCAAAGCGGGCCTGGCCCGGCATGGCGTGTTGCTCGACCTCGACGTTGACGACGGCCGGCAGACCCGATTCCATCGCCCGCTCGATCGCGGGGCCGATCTCCTCGGGCTTGGTGACGTGCTCGCCGTGGCCGCCGAGGGCGACGGCGATGTCCTCGTAGCGCTGGCCGTAGCCGAGCGGTCGGCCCGGCGTGTCGTTCGTGCCCGCGGTCCAGCCGGCGTTATTGGAGATCACGATCGTGCCCGGCAGGTTGTGCCGGACCATCGTGTCGATCTCCTGCACGTTCATCAGGAACGAGCCGTCACCGACGAAGCCTATCACCTGCCGCTCGGGCGCGGCGGCCTTGGCGCCGAGCACGTAGGGCAGACCCACGCCCATGCAGCCGTTGGGGCCGGGGTTGAGCCGGCCGCCCTCGGCATACGAGGGGATGTACTGCCGCGCAAACGCCAGAGTCGCGTTGCCGTCGACGCAAACGACCGCATCGCGGTCCATACGCTGCACGACCTCGTCGGCCAGGCGCAGCGGGTGAATCGGCACGGTCGAGGAGTGCGCCTGTTCGAGCGATTGCTGTCGGCGGTTGTCGTCCGACTCGCGCAGATCGGCGATCCAGTCGGTTGGGCCCTTGAGTCCGGCCTCCTCGGCGGCGGCGGTCAGAGCGACCAGCGCGCGCTTGGCGTCGGCGACCATGCCGACGGCGGCTTCCTTGTTGTGGCCGATCTCTGTGGGGTCGGTGTCGACGTGGATCACCTTGAGGTCGGGCGCCCAGCGCGGGGGCAGGCCGGAGCCGACGACGAAGTTGAGCCGCGTGCCCACGACGAGCGCCACATCAGCCTCGCGGAAGGCCTTGGAACGTGCGGCGATGAAGCAGAGGTCGTGATCCTCGGGTACGACGCCTCGACCCTGCGGGGTGGTGTAGAAGGGGATGCCCGAGGTCTCGACGAACTCCTGCAGCTCAGCCGAGGCGTCGGACCAGAAGATGCCGGTGCCGGTCAGGATGATCGGACGCTCGGCATTGGACAGCAGCTCGATCGCTTCCTTCACTTGGTCGGGGTCGGCGCCGGGACGCGAGCGCGCCGCCGCGGCGTCGGGGAACCAGACCGTCTCGTCGTCCGACTGCTGGTAGAGCGTGTCGCCGGGCAAGTCGAGGTAGGTCGGTCCGGGCTTGGGCCCCTGGGACTCGCGGTAGGCGAGGTTGAAGAATTCAGGCATCCGGGCCGAGTGGGTGACGCGACTGGCCCAGCGAGTGACCGGCACGGCCATCGCGAGCTGGTCGTACTCCTGGAAGTCATCGCGCTCGAACGACGAGAACGCGGCCGCGCCGCCGAGGGCGACCATCGGCACGCCGTCGAGGTAGGCGTTGGCGACGCCGGTTAGCAGGTTGGTCGTGGCCGGTCCGGAAGCGGCCATGCAGACGCCGGGCAGGCGCTTGACGCGGGCGTATCCGTGGGCCGCCATGGCGGCGCCCTGTTCGTGCCGGCAGTCGATTGTGCGGATGCCGTGCTCGGCGGCGAAACCGGCGGCCTCGATGATTGGTCCGCCCATGATGTAGAAGAGATCCTCGACCCCTTCGTTGACCATCTGCCGGGCGAGGAGCTCAGAGCCCATCTGGTCTGGCATGTCGTTGTCCTCTCAGACTTCGCGGTGGGAAGTCAGGTCTAGTCAGGCACTTCGTAGCGGTGGAGGACCGGTCGCCCGGTGGTGAACTCACGGATCCCGGCCATGCCGGCCATCGCCTCCGAAGTGCCATGGGCGGTCAGGTCCTCTTCGGTCGCCCAGTTTTCGAAGAGCAGGTACTTCGTGTCGTCGTCGACCGAGCGGAACAGGTCGTAGTTGTTGCAGCCCGAGTCTTCCGCCTTGACCTTGGCCGTCGCACCGGCCATGAACGCTTCGAACGCGTCGTTCTGGCCCTCGCCGATGGTGAATTCCACGGTCAAACCGATTGCCATATCCAGCTCCATTCAGATCGTTGCGCGATGCGGCCAACGCCGCATCCGGTGTGGACGTATACGGGCAACATGTTAGCGCTCGCCCCAATCGGAGCTGGTAGGGGCACGACGTAGACTGCCGGCATGCTGGAATCGCTGCGCATGGACGGCAAGCGGGTGATCGTGACCGGAGCGGGGCGCGGCCTCGGTCGGCAGATGGCGCTGCATCTCGCCGACGCCGGGGCAGACATCGTCTGCGCGGCGCGGACGCAATCGCAGATCGCAGCGGTCGCAGGGGAGATCGAGGCAAAGGGTCGACGGGCGCTTGTGATTCCCACCGATGTGAGCGACTCGTCGCAGGTCGATGCGATGGTCGCGCAGACGATCAACAAATGGGGCGGGTTTGAGGTGATGATCGCGAACGCGGGAGGCGGTGGGGCGGCCTCGTTGAAGCATGTGACGGAGGTCTCGGACGAGGACTGGCGGGATACGGTCGACCTGAACTTCTCGAGCGCGTTCTATTGCGCTCGCGCCGCAGCGCGGCACTTCCGCGAGGTCGAGCAGCCGGGCAACATCATTACCGTCGCTTCGGGCACGGCGCTGCGCGGCGATGCGAGGCTGTTTATCTACGGCGCGGCCAAGGCGGGCGTGATCACGCTGACGCAGGCGCTGGCGACCCAGCTTGCCCGTGAACAGATCCGCGTGAACTGCATCGTGCCGGGGTTCGTCGCGCAGAAAACGCTGGAGAGCAGTGACGAAATCGAGCGGGCGCGCAACCAGGGTTCGAGGATTCCGGTGGGACGGATCGGTGAAGCCTGGGAGCTGGGGCCGCTGGCGGTCTACCTGGCGTCCGACGCTTCCGCTTACATGACCGGTGAGGCATTCATCATCGACGGCGGCGGTCTGGCCGGCGGGCTGGCTCCGTCGGGCTGGGACGTGCAATCCGGAATCGGAGGGTTGCCGTCGTGAGCTTGCAGAATCCCGTTGATCCGCCGGAGGTAGGTGAAGGACGACTCCAGGGCTTCGACCTCAGCGAGCGTCGCGTCATTGTCTACGGCGCCGAGAAGCCGGTCGCGACCGCGATTGTTGAGGCGCTGCGCGAGGCCGGCGCGTCGGTCGGGGTGACCAGCGCGAATACGGACGGTACCTCCCTGTTCCGGCTGAAGAAGGCTGCCGCCGGCGGACCGAACGAGTCGGTCGACCTGTCCAACGGCACCAACGTGCAGGTGGCGACGCGCAAGATCAGCAAGGAACTGGGCGGCGTCGACGCGGCGATCGTCGCGCCCTACCTCTATCACGCCGCCCCGATTCGCAAGACGCTCGACGCGGATATTCAACGCGTGCTGATGGGCAATCTCGGTGGAACATACGCCGCGTTTCGCAGCGCGACACGCGAGCTTCGCAGCCGCCCGGGACGCTTAATCGCGGTGCTGGACGCGACGGCGGTCCGGGGTCTGACCAATCTGAGCATCTACAGCGCCGCGCAGTCGGGGGTGATCGGGTTGGTGCGGTCGCTGAGCCAGGAACTGGCGCCGACGGGCACGACCGTGAATGCGATCGTGGTCGGCTGGACCGATTCGACGCCGGGTCGCGGACCGTCGAGTGTGGACGAGAACGTGCTTCTGCGGTTCATTCCTATGCGTCGGTTTGGCGAGGCAGCTGAGGCGGCTCCGCTGGCGGTGTACCTCGCCTCAGAGGCGAGCGGCTACATCACGGGTCAGGTGGTCCAGGTCGATGGCGGGGTGCTGAAGCACCTGTAGGGTGCTTATCCGTTGTCTCCGGTCCCTCGAACACGAAGGATATGAGTTATCCTTTGCCTTGTCTCTCGTGAAGACAAAGGATAGCGAGTATCCTTTGTGTATCGGCGGGAGGAGACAAAGGAACGATGCGGGGTCGATACGTCCATCGAGTGTGGAAGCCGAGATCGGACGCGATCGGAACGCGCCGCTATCGGCGACCGTGTGACTACTCGGCGTTCATCCCCGAGCGCGTTGCGGGTACGACCTTCATACTGCCGATTGAACTCACTGCCGACTTGGCTGATGCGGAAGCGGCCGTGCTGCGACTGCAGCAACCTGACGACCGGCTGTTCGATCCCCTACTGCACCTGCTCATGCGGTCGGAGTCAATCGCTTCATCGAGAATCGAAGGCATCCAGGTGGACGCCCGCGATCTGGCTCGCGCAGAAGCCCGGGGACGAATCGGACGTCGCGTGGGTGCGCGTGCGCGGGAAGTGATCAGCAACATCGAAGCAATGCAGCTAGCCATCGGCCACGCCGCCGCTGTCGATCAAGTGACGCTCCGAGACTTGCTGAGCATCCACGAGGTGCTGATGCGCGGTCAGTTACAGACCGCGGGGCAAGTCCGAACCGCGCAGAACTGGATCGGCGGCAATGATCACAACCCATGCGGCGCAGACTTTGTCCCTCCACCGCCAGAGCTCGTGCCTGATCTGCTGGAGGACCTTTGCGCCTTCTGCAACTCCGACCAGATGCCACCACTGGTGCAGGCAGCGATTGCTCACGCGCAATTCGAGACGATCCACCCGTTCGACGACGGCAATGGGCGCACCGCCCGCGCGCTGATGCACATCCTGCTGCGACGGCGTGGGCTGGCCGCGCTTGTAACTCCGCCGATCAGTGTCGCGCTCGCTCATGCACGAGGCGCGTACATCAATGGCCTCGTCGGGTACCGCGACGACAAGTTGGTCGAATGGTTCGAGATCATCGCCTCGGCCACGCTGAGCAGCGTTGCTTTGGCTGAGCGCTACCGGACATCCGTCGGCGATTTGCTGGCTGAGTGGCAGCGACGGTTGCGCGAAGGCGCGAATCCTCGTTCGGATGCTGCTGCCTGGCTGATTCTTGAACAGTTGCCGTCCTATCCGGTGCTGAACCGCGCCGATGCGGCCGGGTTCAGTGGGCGGTCGCTCCCTGCTGTTGATCTCGGCTTGAGGCAACTTGAGGACGCCGGCATTCTGGAGCCGATCCGTGACCAGTCACCCAGTCGACGGAGCTGGGAGCCGTCGGGATTGCTCGATCTGATCATCGAACTCGAGTCGGAGGCGCCCATGGGGCTTCGCGCGGGATGAGTCCCCTAAACTTGCTGAGTCCACATTGAACACCCTGGAGCCATTCCATGACCGACTTTGAGAACATCCTCTACCGCGTCGAAGACCGCAAGGCCTACGTGACGCTGAACCGGCCGGAGAAGCTGAACGCGCTCTCGATCGCTCTGCAGGACGAGCTGTCGCACGCGATGTGGGAGGCCGACAACGACACCGGCGTCCACTGCGTGATCCTGAGCGGCGCGGGTCGCGCGTTCTCGGCCGGCTACGACCTGACCGGCTCGACCCGCGACTCGCAGGAGACGTACGACAAGGTCTATCGCGGCCGGGTCACGTTCGACGACGACACCTGGGGCATGGAGAAGGCGCAGCGCGCGCGAATGGCGATCTTCGACATGCACAAGCCGGTGATCGGCAAGGTGCATGGCTACTGCCTCGCCGGCGGCACCGATCTGGTCCTGCTCTCGGACATCATCATTGCTGCCGAGGACGCCGTGATCGGGTTCCCGCCGGTTCGCGCGATGGGCGCCCCGCCGGCGCACATGTGGCTCTACCACGGCGGTCCGCAGTTCGCGAAGCGGATGCTGCTGACCGGCGACAGCATCTCCGGGGCCGAGGCGGCCCAGCGCGGGTTGGTGTACGACGCCGTGCCGGCCGACAAGCTCGACGAAGAGGTCGAAGCGCTGGCCAACAAGATGGCGATGATCGACCACGAGCTGCTCTCCGCCAACAAGCGAATCGTCAATCTCGGGCTGGAGATCATGGGCGCGCGCACGCTGCAGCGGCTCGCGTCTGAGAACGACGCCCGGGCTCACCTCGCGCCCGCCGTTCAGGAGTTCGGCAAGATGTCGCGGGAGAAGGGTCTCAAGGCCGCGCTCGAGTGGCGCGACAATCGCTTCGGCGACGGACGCGGATCGGCCGCCGCGCAACAGCGCAAAGCCGCGGCGACCTAGGCACGATGGCCACGCCAGATCGATTCCGCCTCGACGGACAGGTCGTCCTGCTCACCGGAGCAGGACGGGGCCTCGGACGTGCGATGGCGCTGTCATACGCCGACGCCGGCGCCAAGGTTGCCGGCGCTTCGCGGACGTTGTCGCAGCTTGAGGAGACCGCGGAACTGGTCGCCGAGCGCGGCGGCGAAGCAATCTCTATCGCGACCGATGTCACTGATCATGCGGCCGTCGAGGCAATGGTCGCCGAGACCATCGATCGTCTCGGCCGCATCGACATCCTCATGAACAACGCGGGCGGCGGGGCTGAGGGCGACGGATCGCCGCTGGAGCAACTGACGGACGAGCAGTGGCGCTGGGGCATCGACATGAACCTGACGTCGCAGATGCTCTGTGCTCGCGCGGTGTTGCCGCACATGACCGAGCGTGGGTCCGGGGTGATCATCAACGTGGCCAGTGGGTTCGGCCTGCGCGGCGGGCGCGACAACTGGATGTACGTCTCGGCCAAGGCCGGCGTGGTCAACCTCACTCGTTCGCTGGCGGTGACCTACGGGCCCGCAGGCGTGCGGACCAACTGCATCGCGCCGGGCATCTTCCCGCATACACCGCACGCGCTCGAGCGCTGGCGCGGCGGTCGCTACATCCCGATCGGACGCGTCGGACTGGCGTGGGAAATGGGACCGCTGGCCGTCTTCCTGTCGTCCGACGCGGCGGCGGGGATCAGTGGCGAGACGATCGCGCAGGATGGCGGCGGACTGGCGATGATCGGCCCGACCGGCTGGGCCCCGCGCGTGCGGCTGACCGAGCCGACCTGAGGGAGCAGCGATGTCCGACTTCATCCCGACTCCCAATCCCGAAGAACCCGAGGATCCCTTCCTGCTCAAAGGACGGGTTGCGTTGGTCGTTGGAGCCGGTGATCCTCTGGGCCGCGCGGCGGCGGTTGCGCTGGCCGAAGCGGGGGCCGATGTGGCCGTGGCCAGTTTGCGAGCGGGACCGCAGGAAGTGGTGCGGGTGAACTCAGTAGCCAATGAGATCTGGTCGCTGGGACGAGCCAATGCGGCGATCACGCTGGATGCCTCGGACCAGAACAGCGTCGACTCCGCGATTGCGCGTACGACCTCCGAGCTTGGTGGGCTGGACATTCTCGTGAACGCCGCCGACTTGCCCGTCGCGATTCCGGTCGACGAGTTGTCACCGGACGACTGGCATGCCGTACTGGCCGCGAATTTGTTGGCGCCTGCCATGACGTCGAGTGCCGCCGGACGGGTCATGAGGGTCAACGGCTACGGACGCATCATCAATATCGTCTCGGTGCTCGCGGCGCGAGGCGTGGCTAACACCTCTTCCTACGCTGCAGCCCATGCCGGCGTCCTGGCGCTGACCCGAGCCCTGTCCCAGGAGTGGGCGCGCTCGGGCATCACCGTCAATGCGCTGCAGGTCGGCATCTACGAGGGGCAACAGGGCTTCGGCGACAATCCCGAGGCGGTGCAGCAGCTCGCACGCATGCTGCCGGCCAAGGCGCTGGTCCGGCCGGACGATGTCGGCGCGGCCGTCGTCGGTCTGGCAGCCGACTCCGGTTTCATCACCGGCGAGACGATCGCCGTCGACGGGGCAGCGACCGCACGCGTCTAGTCGTTCGAGCTACCACCCAACAGGGCCCGACTCGCGGCCTCGATTCGGCTGCGGTCTGGCACGCACTCCAGCCAGCGCTGGGGGATCGCCGATGCCCCATCGCGCGCGCCGAGCACCGCTCCGGCCACGGCGGCGTTGGTGTCGGTGTCGCCGCCGGCGTTGACGATTCTGATTAACGCGTCCTCCAGTCCGTCATCGGTATCGAGGCACCAGAGCGCGGCCTGCATGCAGAGGTAGGTGTGACCGCTGACCCGCTCATCGGCGATCCGTTCGTCGATCGCATCGGGAATGGCGAGCGTCCAGGCGATCAACTCGGCTGGCGCGCCGTCCTGGGAGGCGGCCAGGATCAGATCGTCGCGGCTCGGCTGATGGCCTCGGAGCAACGTCGCGATGGCGGCATTGACGAGGATGCAGGACCACTGAGCGCCCGGCGCGAAATGGGTGACCGCGCACGTGGCCGCCGTTTGCTCGATCAGCCGATCCGGTTCGAGCGCGTGCCTGAGCGCGACCGGAGCGCAGCGCATCAGCGCGCCGTTGGGCTGGGTCTCGGGGCTGCCGCGTTCCCGCCAGAAGGCGCGGGCGGCGCCGGGCACCCCGAGACCGACTTCGAGGTAGTCAATCACGGTCGATGTCATGATCCCGATGCCGCGACCGTTGTTGGTGCGCCACTTGACGAGTCGGTCGGCGAAGCCGATCGCCGGATCCGGATCGTGCGCGAGGGCCTCGGCGAGATCGACGGCCTGGGCGAGATCGTCGTCCATCGGACGATGGCGTTCACGTGGATCGATGTCACTAAGGCCGTCGGGATAGGCGAGCCGGATCGTCGACCGACTGGCGCCCTCGACCGGCAGACCCAACAGGTTGCCGGCCGCCAACCCGAGGAGAACGCCTCGAGCTCGATCCTGATCGATCGGTTGCGACGGAAGCGATCCGACCAACTCGGCGAGGTGGGGCGCCCTGCTGACGATGCCGTCGGTGTCCGCTGTTGACATTGCCACCGCAGCGTAGCCAGCCGACGACTCACCGGCCGCCGGTCGGCGGCTACGCTAGGCCCCAAACCGCGACGCTGAGGAATCGCTCATGACCTTGCCCAACGACGCCTGGGGACTGCCCCTGACCACTTCAGATGATGCGGCCGAGGCCTATCGCCAGGGCGTCGATCGGATGCTGTCCTACACGCTCGGCGTTGACGAGGCGCTGGAGCGCGCAATCGAACTTGATCCCGGCTTTGCTCTCGCGCACGCGCAGCTTGGACTGTTCCATCTGTTCCGCGGCAACGGCAAGCGAGCGGCCGAACTGGCCAATCGAGCCAATGAACTGGTCGACGGGGCGACAGCCCGTGAGCAACGTCACGTCGCAATCCTGGGCGCGACGGCCCGCGGCAAGGCCTCGCAAGCGCCGGCGCTGATCGATGAGCATCTGCGCGAGACGGCGCGCGACGCGCCGATCCTGATGCAGTGGTTCGGCGCGAACTTCTATGGCGGCGGCGTCGAGAAGCGCGAGCGCATGCTGGACAAGTTCGACAGCCTCGCGCCCGCTTACGGCGACGACTGGTGGTTCCTGAGCTGGCACGCGTTCGCCAACCACGAGATGGACGAGCTCGAACGAGCCCGTGAGCTGGTCCAGCGCTCGCTCGATCTGCGCCGCCAGAATGGACAGGCGGCGCACGCGATGTCGCACGTGTTCTTCGAGGAGCACGACCTGACCGGCGGAGCGGACTTCCTCGGAGACTGGCTCACCGAGTTCCCGGAGCGCGCCGGCTTCTATCGCCATCTGACCTGGCACCAGGCGCTGTTCCTGCTCGCCAATGGGCGACGTTCCGATGCGCTGGCCTTGCACGATGACACGATTCGACCCGGAGCAGATGTGCAGGGCGACGCCCTGGGCGGGGTGGCCGATGGGGCGTCGCTGCTCTGGCGCTGCCGGTTGCACGACACCGTCTTCGGCGCCAACGGCGATCATCCCGATTGGCGCGCGATCGCAGACCTCGCCGACACCGCATTCCCACGGCCGGGAACGGCCTGGGTCGATGTGCATCGTGCGATGGCCCTGGCGGCGTTGGGCGATGAGATTGGGCTGGGCAAGCTGCTGGACGGCTTGCAGGCCGCCGCCGATCGCGGGCACACGACCGCCGGCTCCGTCGTCGCGCCGGTCGTCAAAGCGCTCTCCGCGTTTGCGCAAGCCGACTACGAGGGAGCAGCCTCGGGCCTCTCCGACGTACGCGAGCTGCTCGTCACGTTGGGCGGCTCCAACGCTCAGCGCGACGTCTTCGAAGAGACGCTGGTCGAGGCCCGGCTTCGAGCCGGCCAGACGGAGGAAGCGGCGGAGCTGCTGAGCGAGCGTCTCGATCGCGGCGCGACAGCACGTGACCTGTTCCGCTGGGGTCGTCTGCAGACGGCCAAGGGCGAGCTCGACGAGGCGAAAGCCTCGTTCCGACGAGCGGCCGAGCTATGGGCCGACGGAGACCTCGATGCACCGGAGATGCGGGCGCTGCACGAGGCCGCCGCATGACCTCTCAACCGTCCCTGCCACGACCCGATGTGGTTGTCGAGGACGATGTCGACGCCGAACGCGGCAGCGAGTTGGAGAAGCGCTACCACCTCTTCCTGCACGACTCGGACGACCACACCTACGAGTACGTGATCGAGATGCTGGGCGCGGTCTTCGGCTACTCGAAGGAGAAGGCCTTCGCCATTGCCTCGATGATCGACGGCCACGGACGTGGGATCGTAGAGACGGCCGACTACGAAACGGTCCGCGGTCACCAGGATCAGATTCACAACTGGGGGCCCGATCCGAGGATTCCGCACTGCGCCGGCTCACTCTCTGCCACGATCGAGGAAGCGCCCTAGCCTGCTCTGCGGTTGACAGGAGCGACGCGATGGTCCGACTCAGCGATCTCCATCCCGAAGAAGCCGAACACATGCTGCAGCGCGCCGAGCAACTGCGGCGCCGCGGGTTCGACCATGAAGCCACGCCCTGGATTACTCCGCCACCGCTGTCGGAATCGAAGATCGCCCTGATCACGACTGCCGCGCTGCATCGGCGCGATGATCCGCCATTCCGATTCGCCGACTCGGGCTACCGGATGATTCCCGACGACATCGACCCGAACGATCTGGTTCAGTCGCACATCAGCGTCAACTTCGACCGGACGCACTACCAGCGCGACATCAACGTCGTGCTGCCGCTCGACCGAATGCACGAGCTCGCCGAGTCTGGCGAGATTGGCGGCGTCGCGCCGACGCACTACGCGATTCTCGGCGCGACGGAGGCGTTCCTGCTCGAACCATCGGCGGCCGAGATGGCTCAACGCATGCACGACGAAGGGGTCGACACCGCCCTGCTGATCCCTGTTTGACCGGTCTGCACAGCCGCCGTCGGCGTGCTCTCGCATTTCCTCCAACGACACGGCATTGCCGCGACCAGCATCAGCCTGATCCGGGAGCAGTCGGAGGCGGTGCAGCCGCCTCGCGCGCTCTGGGTGCCGTTCCCGCTGGGACGCCCGCTTGGCGTTGCGGACGATCCAGAGTTCCAGACCGACGTGCTGCGCAGCGCGCTTGGATTGCTGGAGACTGCGACGGAGCCGACCATCGCCGACTACCCGCACGATGCGCCTGACGGCGGCGGCGATGGCGTCTGGGCCTGCGCGATCGAGCTGCCAACTCCCGAAGTGAGCGAGCTGGAGGCCTCGCTGCGCGCGGAGATCGACCTGCTCATGCCTCGCTACCTGGAGGCGCGTCGTCGTCGAGGCCGCTCAACGTTCGGCATGAGCGGCGCCACACTCGAGCAGATGGATCAGCTGGTGTCCTATGCGGTCGCTGTGGCGGAAGGCTGCGGCTTCGACCATATCCCGGCATCGGCGACGGGCCCGGACTGGACGCATCCGACGCCAATGCTGGTCCGCTTCGTCGTCGAAGATCTGCGCGCCTTCTACCAGGAATCCGTGACGTCCGATACCGACTCGGGCCCACCCTCTCAGCACGACATGCACACCTGGATCTTTCGGGAGACCGCGCTGGGCCGGCTGATCAAGCGGATCGCCCAGATGATCACTGATAACGACGATCCGCGTCTGCTTTTCATCCGAGGGCTGTTGATTCCCGAGGGCTTCTGGGAGGGCGGTCCAACCTTCGGCGGCCCGCCACCGGGGGAGGACCCGCGGGAGTTCCTGATCCGCAGCCGGCGTTACCTGCAAGGGGTGGGAGCCTAGCGACTGCGGTTCGACGATGCGGACGATCCGGCCTAACACTCTCGATCCTTGGTGCCAACCTGGCTACGAATGCTCCCTACGCTTGATAGCCTGAATCGAGGGAGACGGTCGAGATGCGGAACACGTTGCGCAAGCGGGTGACGGTTCAGTCCGGTGGCAGGCTGGAAATCATGGATCCCGACCTGGAGGCCGGTGAGCGCGTCGACGTGTTGATATCACCAGTGGGGCCTGCTGAGTCGCGTTCGGCCTGGCAGATGATTTCGGAAGGTCCGACCGAACGCGTTTTTCGGACCGCTCGCGACGTTGATGCCTATGTTGCCGAAGAACGGTCGTCGTGGGATCGCTGATCCTGCCGCAGAGTGGATCGATCTATCTCGACACTTCGGCGTTCATCTACAGCGTTGAGCGGCACGAGCCGTACTTTTCGCTGTTGGCTCCGGCATGGCAACGCGCCGAAAATGGGCAGTTTGTCATCGTTTGTAGCGAATTGGTCTTGGCAGAAGCGCTGGTGCAACCGATCCGCGAAGGCAGGCGCAAGGTCGAGGATCTGCTGCGCAACGTGTTGGCCGCTCCGGAGGTACACCTTGCACCCACCACCCGCCAGCTCTGGGAAGACGCCGCTCGCTTGCGAGCGGACACTGGACTCAAGACCCCCGACGCGCTTCACGCAGCCACAGCTCTGCACACGGGTTGCGCGCTGTTCGTGACGAACGACTCGGATTTCCGCCGCGTCGAAGGCCTGCCTGTCGTGATCCTGGACGATCTGCTCTGACGGTCCATGAGCTATGACATCCGACGAGCGGTCCCAGGTCGCGTGCGCTGGCTGCGGAGTGGCTAACCTGACTTCGGTTCGAGCGGGAGGATAATGATGGTCCGACTCAGCGATCTGCACCCCGAAGAAGCGGCGAGCATGCTGGCCGCCGGTCCTCGCTTTGGCGACATTGACCACGAGGCAACGCCCTGGATTGCTCCGCCGGCGTTGGCCGAGTCGACGATCTGCCTGGTGACATCTGCGGCGCTGCATCGCCGGGACGACGTGCCGTTCCGTTTCGGCGATAGCGGCTACCGGCTGATCCCCGACGACATCGATCCGAACGATCTGGTGCAATCGCAAGTCAGCGTCAACTTCGATCGCACCCATTACCAGCGCGACATGAATGTGGTGCTGCCTATCGACCGCCTGCACGAGCTCCACGAGGCCGGCGAAATCGGTGGCGTCTCTTCCATGCACTTTTCGGTGCAGGGCGCGAGCCCGAATGCGAAGACGTTTGAGGCGTCGGCGGCGGATATGGCGAACCGGATGCGGGAACTGGGCGTCGATGCGGCCCTGCTGGCGCCCGTTTGACCGGCCTGTACATCCACCGTCGGTGTGATCTCGCATTACCTCCAGCGCAACGGCATCCCCACCACGACGATCAGCCTGATTCGTGAACACACGGAGTACACGCGGCAACCGCGCGCGCTCTGGGTGCCGTTCCCACTCGGCCGACCGTTCGGCGTCGCCGACGACCCCGATTTCCAGCGCGACGTGCTGCGCAGCGCGCTGCGGCTGCTGGAGACCGCAACCGAACCGACGATTGAGGACTACCCGCACGATGCTCCCGACGGCGACGGCGACGGCTTGTGGTCCTGCTCGATCCAGTTGCCCGAGCCTGAGCTCAGCGACCTGGAAGCCGCGCTGCGGTCGGAGGTCGACCTGCTGACTCCGTGGTATGAGGAAGCGCGTCGACGCCGTGGTCGCACGACGGTCGGTATCAGTGGCGCGAAGCCCGAGGAGATTGACAAGGTGGTGTCGTTCATCGTCGCGATCGCCGAAGGCTCCGGATTCAAGGAGATTCCAGCGGCGGCCGAGGGCCCCGACTGGAGCCATTCCTTCCCGATGCTGGTCCGCTTCGTGGTCGAAGATCTGCGCGCCTTCTACCAGGAGGCGGTGACATCGCAGCCGGGCACGAGTCCGCCCTCACAGCACGACATGCACAGTTGGATCTTCGACAAGACCGCGCTCGGTCGGGCGATCATCCAGATCGGCCATCAGATCGCCGCCGACGAGGAGCAGCGACTGAAAATGATCCGAGGACTGATCGTGCCCGAAGGTTTCTGGAAGGGCGGAGTGAGTTGGGGTCAGGCACCACCGGGCGAGGAGCGGATCAACTTCATCATCCGCTCCCGCGCCTACCTCGCGGGAGAAGAGGCATAGGCTCGCTCAACGGCCGGACGCCCGCTACGCTCCTCGCACGCCTATCTGGTTGGACGGGGTGAGCGGTTGTCGTGAGTGAGTCCGATCGTCTGCTCGGCGCCCTCAAGGATTCCTACGGCTACGACTCGTTTCGGCCGCAGCAGCGGGAGACGATTGAGCATGTGCTGGGCGGTGGCGACGCGCTGGTGTTGATGCCGACCGGCGGCGGGAAGTCGCTCTGCTACCAGCTCCCGGCGATTCTCTCCGATGGCTTGACGGTGGTGGTGTCGCCGCTGATCGCGCTGATGCACGACCAGGTGACGGCGCTGCAGCGTGCAGGGGCCAATGCCCAGTATCTGAACAGCACGCTGTCGCCGATGGAGACGGCGCAGGTCGAGCGGCTGGTTGAGGACGGGTCGGTCAAGCTGCTCTATGTCGCACCCGAGCGCGTCAACACGGATCGGTTTCGCAACCTGTTGGAACGGCGCAATCCGTCCCTGATTGCGATCGACGAAGCGCACTGCATCTCGGAATGGGGACACGAGTTTCGTCCCGACTATCGCGTCCTCAGGCGGCTGACCGAGCGCTTCGTCGATGTGCCGACCGTCGCCTGCACCGCGACGGCGACGCCTCAGGTTCAGCGCGACATCATCGAACAGCTCGATCGTCCGCGGATGCAGACGTTCATCACCAGCTTCATGCGGGAGAACCTGACGTTGCGCATTCTGGCGAAGCGCAAATCGCTCGATCAGCTGGCCTCACGACTGCGACAGATGGCGCGCGGCGCGGCGATCGTTTACAGCCAATCGCGAAAGAGCACCGAGGAGACCGCCGCGGGTCTGCGCAAACGCGGGTTCAAGGCCGAGCACTATCACGCGGACATGAACGGCGAGGAGCGGCATCGGGTGCAGGATCGATTCCTGAGCGGCGAGACGCCCGTGATCTGCGCGACGATCGCGTTCGGTATGGGCATCGACAAACCCGACATCCGCCTGGTCGCCCATCTGGACATGCCGCCCTCGATCGAGTCCTACTACCAGGAGACGGGCCGCGCCGGTCGCGACGGCGAGTCGTCCGAGTGCCTGCTGTTCTACACGAAGGGCATCTGGCATCAGCAGATGTACTTCATCCGGCAACTGAATGACGAATCGGAGCGTCAGCAGCGGATCAATCGCCTGCGCACGATGATGAACTTCAGCGAGCAGTCGCAGTGCCGCTGGTCACGAATCCTGCAGTACTTCGGCGAGCAGCCGGCATCTGCGCAGTGCGGTCATTGCGACAATTGTCTCGGCGAGGAGGAGATCGACGTGGCTGAAGAGACTCCTCGACTCGTCGACCCCGACGATCCGCCCGATCCTCCAGGCGCAGACGAGCCCAGGCCGCTCAACTCCGAGGAAGATCGGTTGTATGAGGCGCTGCGTCAGGAGCGGACGCGCCTGGCGAGTGAGGCCGGAGTGTCGGCCTACATCGTTGCCAGCAACCGCGAACTGGCGGACATCGCGCGTCGGCGACCGCGCACGATTCCGGAACTGATCGAGATCAAGGGGATCCGCCACCGTAAGGCGGCCCGTTTTGGACAAGAGCTGCTCGACGTGGTGGCGCAGCACTCCCCCGAATCGGAGGTCGCCCGCTCGGACCATACCCCTGATGAGACGCAGTTGGTTCTGGACGCCCCGCCCGAAGCGCCGCCGGAGAGCTGGCAGCAGCGATTCAACGCGCTCGCCGAATGGCGGTCGGAAACCAGCGCCAGCGAAGCGTGCGGACCGTCGAGCCTGCTCTCGTTTGCCGCGATGCGGCAACTGGCGGAGTCGCCTCCGTCGACCGTTGACGAGCTGGCCGCAGTCGAAGGCGTCGGCACAGCAACCGTCGACAGGCACGCACAGAGCCTCTTGCGAATCCTCGGCGTTGGCAGTCAATCACCGGAACCGCGCCCTGAGTCGATCGCGCCGGGAGCCGAGCAGAACCAGAGCTGGGAAGTCACGCTCGACCTCTACCAAGCAGGTCACACGCTGCTGGCCATTGCCGAGCGTCGCATGCTCTCGCCGAGCACGGTGGCCTCGCATCTCGTCTCGGCGATGCGAAATGGCGCGGACGTCGACCTGCGCCCAGCGCTGCCTTCGACGGATATCGTGCAGGCGGTGCGTCGTCTGTTGTCCACGGATCCGGACGCGAGCGTGTCCGACCTGCACGAGCGGCTCGAGTATCGGCTGTCGCGCGCTGAAATGCGGCTCGTAGAGGCGCATCTGAGACCGCCGAAGATCGCCGACGACTAGTCAGCAGCCTCGACCGCAGACCCCGCCGACTCCAGTGGCACGCCGTCGACGAGGGTGAGCTTCGCCCCCAACCTCGCGGGCACCTTCTGACCTGGAATCAGGATGCCAACCAGATTGCAGGGGTCGCTCGCGGCGACCGAGATCTTCTCGTCGGTGGTCGCAGCACGGCGGACTGCCCTGAGCTGGTCGAGCGCGGCGGGCAGCGCGAACTGTTCGCCGAGAAGACCCTGGATGAAGCGGCCACCACGGATTTCGCCTCGCGCCTCAAGCCGACGCAGCGCGCGCAATATGTCCCGCCACTGGATCGTCAGGCTTTCCCGAGTCGCCAGCTCGCGCGACACGACGCCGTAGCGCTGGAGCAGGATCGTCGCGACGCGTTCGGCCAACTCGTCGGCCTCGATCGGATCGGTCGGCGCGTCCATGGTTGGTGGCAGCGCCGCCCAGCGGCCGGCCGGCCCCTCGCCGATGAACACGCCTCCACCGCCATAGCGCGGACGGCGGGAACGCCGGTTGGGCCGGATGAGCTGTCGCAGTCCCTGGAAGCCGTCGGCGTGGGCGAGTCCGGTGGCGACGAGCTCCCGCAGTCCGCTCTCGACGTCGGTGGCGAGGCGGCGCGTGCCGTCGACCAGTTCGTCGAAGAACAGTGCGCCGCGTTCTTCCAGCAGTCGCAGGATCTGACTCGCCGCGCCGCCGTCCGCGTGGAGCTGTTCGGCGACATCGGGCTGCGGCTCTGGTGCATAGCGCCCGCGAGCGGCGGGCAACGGAGCCGGGCGGCGCACCGCCATCAGCAGCGAACGGAAGTCTCGCCGAAGCGCCAGCGCGATCGGCGTCGTCTTGGTCGGAGCTCGACGCGCCGAGCGGGCCGTCAGACGCGCCCAGGCGACATCGCCGGCGAGGCAGAGTTCGTCCAGCCAGGCTTCGCGGTAGTCGGCGACGCGCGGCGCGATCAGTTCGCGCTCCCAGGCTGCGGCGGGCGCTTCGAAGCCTTGAAGCTGCTCGATCACGGCTCGCACGCCGGCTTTGCCGGAGAGGCGCGTGTCCGGCGTCAGATGCTGCCAGCGCAGCAGGAAGCGCAGGTAGTGCTGGACGGTGACCGGCTCGATCTCGGCTCGCAACCGTGCGATCGTGTAGCGATGGATGCGAGCCAGCAGGCGGCGGTCGCAAAACTCCTCGGCGTCGCTCTCACGTAGCGTCGGCGTGAAGTGGCCGCGCATGATCTCGCCATAGGCCTCGAGTTGAGCCAACCCGTATCCGCAGTCCGGCGCCGACAGT
>JAPPJZ010000081.1 GCA_028874365.1 Chloroflexota bacterium
AGCTGGCGGGGTTGGTCAGGGTCCCGAGCGAGCTGCCCGGAGACCCGCTGGAGTTGGTGTAGATGCTGGCGGTGAGGGACGAAGGGCTGAAGGAGCTGTCGATTGTGCCGAATTGCACCTCGACGCTGTCCAGGCTGTAGCCGAGGCTGTTGCTGCCTGTGGTGAACGCCTGAGCTACATCAAGATCCAGAGATGCCGGGTCTCGGTCTGACTGGCCGAGGTTGCTGACGAAGGTCTGCGAGGTCTGCGCGTCAGCCGGCCGCGCGGGCGTCAGCGCGACCAGCCCAATCAGCAGCAAGAGCGCCAGCAGGGCCGCCCCAGGGCACCTCACGACAGCGCTCCAGGATCGGGGGGGAGGGGGGGGTGATTGATCGCGGCATGGCGTACGTCTAGGATGACCGGTAGGTGTGTTCAGATTAGCAGACCCACACGTCGCTGCGGGATTGACGTAAACCGCGCTCGCAGCGCATTCGGTATCCCATCCCCGCGCCCTGCCCCCCTCTCCGCCGCTGCAGATCCCAGCCCCGCTCAACGGGCGCAAGCGGGAGCGGGAACCGACCCCCGCGTGAAGCGGGGGGATGGAGATATGGTCAGGACCGGTGTTCGATCGTCAGGCGGCCGCCGCTGCGGACCTGGACGTGCAGGTCGTGGCCCTCAAGCAGGAGCATGCCGATGAGCGGCGTGGTGTCGGCCTCATCCACCTCGAGAGCCAGCTCTTGGCCGTCCCAGATCACGGTCGCGTCGTGGATGCCGTGGCGGATGGTGCTGCCGTCGGCGAGTGTGGCGTAGCTCGTCGTAAGGTACGGCAGCCCGAGTTCGGCGGTCAGCCGTGGTGGAACGGTCAGATGGCGGCTGTAACCGTGTTGACGACGGCGTTGATGACGCGTGAGTCGCCTTGCGGCCCGCGAATCTCCAGCGAGACCACGGCCTCCAGTTGCTCATTGACGACGCCCGTGATCATTCGCGATCATCGAGCGGTCGGCCGCCGAAGTGCCTCAGGTACTTGGAGCCGACGCGCAGGCCGTAGACGTTGCGCGATTCGGGGTCGGGCCGCTGCTGGTCGAGCTTCGCGCGCGCCTCGCGGATGCTGGCGCCCATCGCCCAGCAGGCGTGGTCGACATCGATGACGATGTGCTCGCCAACGTGGTCGGGCTCGACCTGCGAGCGGATCTCGCGCTGGTAGATCTCGTTGCCGAGTCGGCAGACTTCTTCTTGTGTCCTGGTGGGAGTCATGTCGGCGTCCTCGCCTGCGCGTCCGTGAGGCCAGGGTAGCGCGTCGGCTGACGGCGAGGTCCCGCATCAAGCACCATACGACGGCGGGGTCGTGCGGGACGACCGAAACACGATCAGGGCCGTTGCGCGATCGTTACGGGACCGCCGTTGCGGACTTGGATGCGGAGATCGCAGCCCTCGAGCAGCGCCATACCGAGCAGCGAGATCGTGTCCGCTTCGTCCACTTCAAGGGATAGAGCTTGACCATCCCAGACCACCGTTGCGTAGTAGATGCGGAACTGGACAACACGGCCATCGGCGAGTGTTGCGTCGTTCGTCGTCGAGTATGGCAGTCCAAGTTCGGCGACCAATCGTGGTGGAACGCTCAGGTAACCGTTGTAACCGGTGTCGACGACGGCGTTGATGACGCGTGCGTCGCCTTGCGGCCCGCGAATCTCCAGCGAGACCACGGCCTCCAGTTGCTCATTGACGACGCCCGTGATCATTCGCGATCATCGAGCGGTCGGCCGCCGAAGTGCCTCAGGTACTTGGAGCCGACGCGCAGGCCGTAGACGTTGCGCGATTCGGGGTCGGGCCGCTGCTGGTCGAGCTTCGCGCGCGCCTCGCGGATGCTGGCGCCCATCGCCCAGCAGGCGTGGTCGACATCGATGGTGATGTACTCGCCGTGGTGGTCGGGCTCGACCTGGGCGCGGATGTCGCGGTCGTAGATTGCTCTGCCGAGGGCGGCGATTTGGTCGCTGGGCTTGGTGGGGGTCATGGCGGCGTCCCTGGGTGCGTGTCGATGAGGTCAGGGTAACGCGTCTAGCTCCCGCGTCACGCGGGGGATGGCGCTGCGGAGCCGAGCGGGTCCCGGCGTGACGCGGCGGCTGGAGCGGTAGCTTTGAGCGGGACAGGCAGCACATGATCGATCAAGTGGCGGGGCGGCGGGCGGCGGCTGAACGGGATGGCGTGTTGCGACATGCGCCACCCGTGCACGCCCGACCACGGGTTGGCAACTGCTAGCCTGTCGCAGAGACGCAGACGGACGCCCCGAACGCCGGCGCGTGAGGGATTGGGAGGCTGCGATGCAGCGCATGACCGCGAGGTTCGGCCGCAACTGGCGGAGGCGCGCGGCGCTGCTGGCGCTGGCGGCGCTGCTGGCGCTGGCGGCGCTCAGCCTGACCGCTGAGCGGGCCATGGCCAGCCCCGTGGCGACGCTGACGGTCTCGCCGGACAGCCGCGGGCCGGAGGGCAGGCACCACGTGCTGGAAGGCACGGAACTGGTTGTGACGGTGAAGCTGGCCAGCCCGAGCAGCTGGGAGGTCTGGGTCTACCTGCACTTCGTCCACGACCAGACCAACGAGGCGGATTTCGGCGAGGACAACGACCCGTTCTATGGCCAGTGCTTCTTCGGCGACTGCTCAGACCCCAGCCCCTACTTGCTGAGGTTCGAGCCCAACCAGACCTCCCGGAGCTGGACGATCCCGATCCTCGCGGACGGGGTCGACGAGGGCCCGGAGCAGTTCCGCGTCTCGATCCACGCCAATCAGCTGTTCTTCGGCGGCGTGCGCGCGATCCAGACCGGTACGCCCCACAGCCAGACGGTGATCATCCACGAGCGACTCCCGGATGTGGCGTACCCGGTGCGCGCCAACGCAGACGGCACGTTCACGGTCGCCTCGAGCTGGTCGCTGATCCCGCCGGGCCTGACGACCGGCGACCGCTTCCGGCTGATTTTCCGCACGACGACGTTCAGCGCCACGACGAGCGCCAGCATCGCGACCTACAACGCCTTCGTCGACCGACTGGCGCAGAACGCCTCGATTGCCGACTACTGCTGCAGCGCGTCCGTCAGCTACCGGGCGCTGGCCAGCACGCCGACGGTCGATGCGCGCGACAACCTGGGCATGTGGAGCGGCGGCTGGCGGGATGCGGCGTCGAGCGTGCCGATCTACTGGATCGGGACCAGCCACGCGGTCGCGACCAGCTACGCGGCGCTGTTCGGCGCCGACGGCTGGAGCAACGGCCAGCACCTGCGCAACCAGCACGGGATCGCCCCGACGCAGTACCGAGACCTGCAGATCGGCACCGGCACCGCCGTCGGCGGGCAGAAGGCGTCGACGGGGCTCTTGCGACCGTTCGGCGGCGCCGTCGGCCTGGAGCTGATCGAAGCCGGTCTGCTGCAGTCGAGCGCGGACGGCGTGACGGCGATCGCCGGTTCCTGGCGGGTCGAGGGCAAGTTCCTCGGGAACTATCACAACACCTTGATCTACGGCGTCTCGCCCGTCTTCGTGGTCGGCCCCTAGGCGCCCACCTGGAGAGATGGAGACCTGGAGAGATGAGGGGGAGCCGTATGCGCAGCGTCGCAGTTCTTGTCCTCGGGATGGCGCTGGGCGCGGCCGCGCTGGGCATGATCTGGTCCGCCACTGACGGCGACGTCTCGTTCCGCATCTTCGCCGTGCGGCACGACGACGGCCGGGTCGAGTTCGGCGCGCAGCAGCGGGACGCGGGCGGCGGCTGGTCCGATCTGGAGGCGCCCGAGCGGCGCTTCCTGCCGCCCGACGCGCCGCTCGGCGCGCGGCGCTACAGCTCGACCGTGATCGCGCCGGCGGACGCGCCCTCGGAGCGGGTCGCGCGCGACTACGCCGCCTATCTGCGCCAGGCCGGGTTGGAGCTGAGCGACAACTTCGAAGCCTACTTCGGCGCCGGTCCCGGGGCCGCAGGCGGAGACGCAGCGGACTCGCCGCCCGCGGTCGATTACGCCGCGTTGCCCCTGCTCTGCATCGTCGATCCCGACGACCGGGGCATCGACGCGCTCTGCGACGGGCTCGCCGCCGGCTATGCGGGCGCGGTCGAGCTGCTCGCGCCGGCCTCGCTCTCGGACCTGCAGCCTGAGATCGAGGCGCGCCTGGCGATGATCGAGGCCGACCCGCCGGCGCCGCTCGGCGGCTGGGTCGCGACCAGCACGGAGACGCTCGACGCCGCCACCCGCGCCCAGCGGGCGCTCGGCATCACCATGCCCGCGGCGCACTGGATCGAGCTGGTCGACCGCCAGCTCGTCGACCCTGAGTCGCTGTTCTGCGTGATCAGCCACGGCGGGCCCGAGTCGGAGGGGCTGTTCGACCTGTTCTGGGGTCTGGCCGGCGAATCGGCCTACGCTCTGGCCGGCGGGCTCAACCTCAACCTGCGCACGGCCGCCTACGCGGACCCAGGCGCTCAGGCCGCCGCCGTCCGCGCGTGCATCGCCGACGCGGCGGCCGCCATCGCGATCACGCTGCCCGATCCGGAAACGCTGCAACCCGTGGTCGACGAGGCGCACGCCGCCGGCATCCCGATCCTGTCCTTCAATTCGGGTGCCGAGGTCGCCGGCGCGGTGGGCTCGGCGCTGCACATCGGCCTCGATGACCGCCGCGGCGGCGAGCTGGCCGGTGAAGCCTTCAACCAGCGCGGGGTCAGCGGCACCGTCCTCTGCATCCTGCACGAGCCGCGCAACGTCGGGCTGGAAGCGCGCTGCGACGGCTTCGCCTCGACCTACGCCGGCCAGACCGAGCGCTGGCGCGCCAGCAGCCAGGCCCAGCTCTTCTACGAACTGCTCGCGCGGGTCGAGGCGGGCAACGTCGACGGCCTGCTCTCGCTCTCGGTCAGCACCGCGTTCCAGGTCTGGCTGCTCGAGCAGTTCGACGTGCACGACCTGCCCCACGCCAGCTTCGGCTACGACATCACCAGCGCCCACCGCGTGGTCAACGGCGAGATGATGTTCGTCGTGGTCGATCATCCCGAGCTGCAGGCCTACGTGGCGACCGCGCTGCTGCACATGTTCGACCGCTTCCGCATCGATCCCGTGCATTACTTCGGCGGCGCGGCGATCGTGATCGAGCCGCTGATCGTCGGACCCGAGGCAGCCCAGCGCCTGATCGACAGCCTCAGCGAGTGAAGCGCTGCGGTCGGCCGACCATGTCTCGATGGCCGCCGACACTGGACCCGACTCGATCCGCAGGGCATCGCCGCTCTCGCGTCGGACTCGAGACCATGCAGATGCCGCGCACGCCGTCGCGGACTGTGCCGGCGGGCCCCGCCGCTGGACGTCACGGCGCGGCGCCGTTCGGGCCGGCCCGGCGAGCAACCTGCGGGTCAGCAGCCCTCGGCGTTCCCGAACGTCGCCCAGCACAGCCAGGCCTGCTGACGCTCATAGGCCTCCCGGTCCGTACAGGTTGACCGTGCCGTCGGGATTGGTGGGGTTGGCGGCTGGACCGGGCTGCGGCGGACTGTCGCCGATGGTTTCGGCGATGACGGCCTGCTCAGCGGGCGAGAGCTCGCTGACCGGGCCGGATCCGGTTGCGGTGGAGGCGGGCGGCGGCGGGTCCGCACCCACAGGGCCGAAGGAACCCAGACTGGCGATCGTCAACGGCGAAACGGTTGATGCCTCAGCTACAGGCCAAGGTCCCAACGCTGAGGCGGTGGGCGTCGCGAATCGCCGTCGCGGTCGATGCCGTCCTGTTCGAAGAGGCGATGGGTGGACCGTCCACGAATCCCAGTCATGATGTCGATTCGGGAGATGTGATCTGGCTAGTGTCCGAGCTGCGGGATGGAGAGATTCGACGTAGGCACTGGGAAGTGCTCACCCTCGAAGAGTCCTGCGACCGCCTGCTAGCCGCGCACCCCATCGGCCGAGTCGACTTTGAAACGCACCTGCGCTCGATGCTGCGAGCCATTCCTACGGGAGACGATGCATGACTGAGAAGAAGAAACCGGGCCGACCGCCGAAGCCGATGCCGGAGCAGATTGATGACGATCCGCGCCGCGTGGCCTGGTCAATCCTCAACACCAAGCCGAAGAAGCGTGAGGAATGGGACTACCTGAAGGAAGACGAGTGACTAGATAGGATGGTTACTCAGCCCTATAACCCCCCCCCGCGTTGGGATGCGGAACGGTGTCCGTCGACTTGTTTGTCTCGCTGGGCGGATGCGCATCCGCCGAATCGGTTCCCGAGATTACGGCGATAGTGACGCCCAACACCACCACAAGCGCCGCGAGCCAGGGCAGCCTGAGCATCTTCCCCGTGGAGCGAAGCAAGCGCACGTCAGCCCCTCGATGTCGCGAGTAGGACAGGACGATCACACCGACAAGCAACCCTGTCATCTGGAGGCCGAACGTTGGCCCATCGGGTAGGCCGCTAGCCGCCCTATTGATGCCAAAGGCGATCAACACGTAGTAGGCCAAGTACAGCGCCCTCAGAATCCAGCCGCGCCAGCCGGTTGGCGTCGAGGGCCTCGGGCCGCGCGGTTCTGCGTTGGGGTGAAACTGCAGCGCGGACCAACACAACATTGCCCAGGTCTCGCTCGGCAGCGCTGTTAGCCCCGTTCCGACTCCGCTGAACACCGATTGCAACAATCGCATAGCCAAGCCCTCTTTGCTGGCCCGGACGCGCGTCACAACATAGAGCACGCGACCGTTTCGCTGCGCAGCTGGCCGCCCCTGGCCGGCGTTCGCGTCCAGGGGCTGGGAGTCGTGGGCTTGGCGTTTAGAGCGCTGAGCGGCCTGTACGGGCCTCGGTTTTTGGCCGATCTGCCCGAAATCGCCAGAAACGGCGCTCAGCGGCCTCAATCCGGGCTCCCTGTGGCCCATCGGAATTCGGGCAATCGGGCTGTGGGCGACGACAGGGGCCGCACAGCGGCGCGATTTCAGGCCGGCCTGGAGAGCTTTGATGGTTCAGTCGGCTTCGTCAATCGATTGCTCATTCGACGTTGGCAAGGGCGGCGCGACACAAACACTGGTGCGGATACGTGCAAGCTCGGCCGTGAGTTCCTCTTGTGTTGCGGTGGGGATCAAGTTCTCCACGGCCAGGAGTTCTCGATGGCACCACCCAAGGCGCGTGCGTGCGTGCAGAAGGTGTTTGGCGATTGTGTTGAGGGTCGCTGTTAGTGCCTCGACTTCCAGCAGTGCGCGGTCGCGCTCGGCCGTGATTGTGGTTACTTGTTCTAAGAGCGCCGAGTCGGTTGCTGGCACTTCGGACTGCAGAGCAACCGCTGATGAACGGAGCCATCTCCCTGTTGGCGCGTTGGCAGGGAAGTATCGGGATCGCGGCAGGATGCGTTCGCCCTTGTGCTCCAAGGCGAATTCGATCCTGTCGTCTTCGAGCTTTTGGGCGACGATTCGTACGGCGTTGGTGGTACTCGCGGTCTGGGAGATTGCGATTCCGATCCCGATTGTTAGGGCTACCAGGACTGCGAGGCTGACGATTTTCAACATGCTTTGCCTGCCTTTTGCAAGCGATCGTAGGCCATTGTGATGCTCTGTTGTTCAGGCTCGACCGTTGCGCTTGGGCACACCCAGGTGTCGGGCGATGTCTTCGGTCCGCTGATCGAGTTGGTCGAAGCGCTGGTCGTGGCGGTCGAGTCGCCGGTCGATGCCGTTCAGGCGCTGATCGAGTTGGTCGAAGCGCTGGTCGTGGTCGTTTAGGCGCTGATCGAGGGCGGTGAAGCGCATTTCGATGCGGTCGCTGAGGTTGTTGATGCCGTCGAGAATCAGCGCTACTCGCTGACCGAGGGCGGCGACATCGGCTTCCAGGCGCTCGTGGCGGGCGTCGTGATCGGGTTGGGTGGTCATGTTGGCGATTGTACAGCTCGCGGCACCGAGAGCTGCAGGTGGTTGTAACGAGAGACCGGCCGCCAGGATGGCGGCCGGTCAGGTCGGGTGCGCGAAGGCCGTGTTGGGTCAATCGCAGCTCTGGGACTGGCTGATGATGCCATGCTCGCGCAGGATCTCGGTGTTGCCGGCCGCGGCCCAACACTGCCACTGCAACTTGTGTTCCGGCGTCAAGAAGCCGCCGGGACCGTAGAGGTTCGTGGTGCCGTCGGGATTAGTGGGGTTGGCGGGCGGATCGGGCCGCGGCGGCCTCTCGCCGACGGTTTCGTCGATCCAGTCCTGCTCGGCTTGCGAGAGCTCGCTGACGGGGCCGGAGACGGTTGAGGTGGAGGCGGGCGGCGGCGTGTCAGGCTCGGGCCACACCTGAGGCTCCGGCGGCGGCACCCGCTGATGTACGCCTGTGATGGAGACTCCTGCGTGCACCTTGCAGACGTAGTAGTTGGCGTTCTCGTTCACGGTGATCGCGACTGTCTGGGTCGTGCTGGTCCTGCTCACAGACAGCGTGGCGCGGGTGACAAAGTCGCGATTGGAGAGCCTTTGCGGGTTGGAGACGGTCGGCACCACGACGGTTTGCGAGGAGGTCACGCCGTCGCGGTTGACCGTCACAGAGACGGTGACAGCGGAGACCGTGTTTCCGTGGTGACGGACCTGCACTGTGAATCCGACGGGCGAGGTGCCGGCGCCGACGTCGCCGGTGGTCCCACGGACGGCGGACACCGCTGGGCGGCCCGCTTCGGGGATGCATTGGCGACCGGATGATTGCGCCCCTGCATTGGGGACGGCCAGCAGGCCAGCAACTAGAACGGCAACCAGTGCTGCCACTGTCAGCTTCACGTTTAGCATGTTTTTCACTTTCTTCGAGTGGCCGCGCTTATGCACACCATGCTATCAGCCGTTGGAGGACGCGGCGGGGCCAGCGGGGGCCCACGGCTACGGCCTTGTCCTTCACTGGCGATGCCCATGACCGCACGGCGGACATGCTCGGCGACCTTCAATCCGCGGCGCTCTGCCCGGCTGCGGATGACCGTGCGCTCTTCTGTGCTGACGCGGATGTTGATCTTGTGCGCTTGTGTGCTCGCCATGTGTGCCCTCGCCCGCTCGCCGTGATCACACTGTGGGCACGAGGGCAAGGGGCGCACACGTGGGGTTACAAGTCGGCCGGGCGGGTGGCGCTCATGTGGCTGGACCTTTTTCAGCCAGTGCTCTGCGATGGTAGTCCTTCAAGGCATCGTCGACCGCCTCGTGGAATTGCTCGTCGCGAATCACCCAGGCGGGGCGCTTCCCCCAATACCCGCGTTGGTAGGTGAACCCGGCGTCTCGAAGCCGCATTCGGATTTCATGGGCGGACCATCGCCCTACTCGGTGCTGTCTGTCGAGAAATGCGATGAAGTCGTTGCCGTTTAGGGCGACGAGGTGCCCATCGTCGATCTGGATCAGCGGTTCGTTGTACCAGCGCGCGGCTCGGATCCACTGGACGATCGAATCGGTTACCGCCTCGTCGTCGGCCTCGCTGTTGTCGACGCTGGTGGCGCAAGCCCCAGGGCGGGAGGCCATCGGCGTGCCTCCGGTGTCGTTGGCGAGCGCGACCACCGGCAGGCTCGACCGCAACGGGGTGCTCAGTCCCGCCGGGCGCCCGCCCCGCGGGGCTGCCGAGGTCTCGTGCATGTCAGGCGGCGCGACGCCGCTCCGGCCTGGGGGCGTTCCTGGCTGCCGGACCGAACAGGCCGTCCTTGATTGCTGATGCCCAGCGAATACGGCGAGCGGCGAGCCGCGGCTCGCCCCTCGCTGTGTCCTGGACGCGCTTGACGCTAGCCGCTGAAGACGACGTCGCCCGGCGCATCGCTGCCGGCCAGGCCCTGTTGCCAGCCGATGGTCAGACCGAGCTCGGTCTCGCCGTCGATGGGAGCGGAGGATCGCGGCTCAATGGCCAGCAACAGCGCGGCGATCAGGGCCGTGCCGAAGATTCTCATTCTCAGTGCCAAAGCGATTCCGCCCGGTGCTGGAGCGTCGGCCATTCGGCTTTGCTCAGGCTCGACCGTTGCGCTTGGGCACGCCCAGGTGTCGGGCGATGTCCTCGGTCCGTTGATCGAGGCGGTCGAAGCGCTGGTCGTGGCGGCCTAGTCGGCGGTCGATGCCGTTCATGCGTTCCTCGAGCGCGGTGAAGCGCAGTTCGATTCGCTCGCTCAGGTTGTTGATCGCGTCGAGGACAAGCGATAGGCGCTGATCGCGGCCGGCGACACGGGCCTCCAGGCGCTCGTGGCTGGCTTCATGGTCGGGCTGTGTGGTCATCTCGGCGACCATACTGGTTGTGATGTTGTTGGGCCTTCGACCGGCTTTAGGCCCGCCGAGAGATTTGCGTGTCGAGATGGGCATGTGCCGCCGCAATCAGCATTCGCACCGTGTCCTGCGCTCCACGCCAGGGTCGGGGGCAGCGCGGGCGCCGTCTCAGTCGATCCGGCGCGAGCGCCGGAGACGCCGCATCCGCCGGTCGGTATCGACGGCGACGGACTGCTGCCCGGCTACCCGTCTCGAATCAGTGATGCAAGCTCCTGGCCGGGCGTCTCGACTCGGTCGCCTTGCTGTGCCACGTCGCTGCGCTGGTTGCAGATGCCAACCCGGAGGGGCGGCCGCCCCGCTCCGACCACTGTCGCCAAAGTCCCGGCGACGCGCTGCTCACGCTCTCCGGCGGACGTACGGTCGGCCTGCTGCGCCAGCGTCCGATGCTCTCCGCCGCCCACCTGCGCTTCCGGCTCAGAGATGACGCTCCAACGGTGCGGGCGCAGATCGCCGGGGACCTCCCCAAGGCGGCGTTGACGGCGTGCTTATGCGTCATCGACATGGAGGCGGTCTATGTCGGGGTCCGATAGGGAAGAGGCGGGATGGAGGAATCAAGGCAGACGCTCGATGGTCAGGCGACCGCCGTCGTATACGTCGGCACATAGCCGATGGCCGCGGAGCAGCCGCATCCCGACCAATGGGGTCGTCTCAGCGGCGTCAATCTCGATCGCCACATAGCGATCATTCCAGATCACCTCACTGGCGAAGTAGGGGAAGCGAGTGATGCTGCCGTCGGCAAGCAGCGACTCTCCAATGCCTTGTTGCGGGAGGGCAAGCGCTGACGCCAAGTCAGGCGGGATGGTGAGGTATCCGCTGAAGCCCGTGTCCACGATCGCATCGACTTCACGGATGACCCCGCTGGGGCCGCGCAAGGTCAGAGCGAAACCAGCCTCCAAGTCGGAGCCGACCACACCCTCCATCACTGCTGACCTCAAGGCGACCGGCCGCCGAAGCGGTGGATCACTTTGTCGCCCACGCGTACAAGAAAGACATCATTTGGCTCCGGCAGAACACCGTCGAGCCGCTCTCGCGCTTCAAGGATGTTCTTGCCCAACCCCCAGCAGCAGCTGTCAACGTCGATGGCGACGATCTCGCCGTGGTGGTCAGCCTCGACGTGGGCGCGAATATCGCGCTCGTAGATTTCGTCGCCGATGCGGGCGACTTCATCGGCGGTCCTGGACAGTGTCATTGCGGCGTCCTCGCGGGTGTGTGTCGATGACCACAGATTATCGCGCCGAACGTGCGCCGAACATGACGCCCGCGCCTTGGTCAAGCGGCTGAACGACAGGCACACTCGAACTGACGTGCGCCCGCGAAAGAGGTTCGATGCACCGTGCAGCGCCTGCCATCGGCCGAACAGATTGAGGCGGTCCGCGAGTACCTGCGCACCCGCGCGTGGTGGCGAGGCGCGCAGGGCACCGCCGACCAGTACGGCGTGTCGCGCTCCACGCTGTGGCGATTCCTGTGGACGGATCACGTCAGCCCGAAGCTGCTCGCCGCCGCAATCGCTGAGGTCGGCGCGTCGACCTGGGAGCTGCGTCGGGCGGCCGAGCGGTTGCGCCCGCCGAGCGTGGCGGCCGGGGTGACCCGGGCGACTTCGTCGGCGGTCCTGGTCAGTGTCATGGCGGCGCCCTCGTCGGTGAGCGCGTCGTCGGTGTCAGGATACCGCTCTGAACGCCCGTCGAACCCGGTGCCCGCGCCATGGTCGAGCGGCTGAACGGCAGGTCAACTCGAACTCATGACCGCCCACGACATAGGCTCGATCCGCGGTGCGGCAACTGCCATTGGCCAAGCAGATTGAAGCGGTCCGCGAGTACCTGCGCACCCGCGCGTGGTGGCGAGGCGCGCAGGGCACCGCCGACCAGTACGGCGTGTCGCGCTCCACGCTGTGGCGATTCCTGTGGGCGGAGCACGTCAGCCCGAATCTGTTCGTCGTCTCACGGCCGATATCGGCGGTTCGCCATAGAAGTTGGGCTAACCGGTCAGCCGGCCGCGCGCTAGGTGCGAGCCAACTTGAACAGGTTCCACTCGACAGCTTTCGGCAGCGGACGCGCAGGCCCTGGAGACACTCTGCCACACGCCGCTGGCTGCCCGAAGTGTCCTCGGACTCGGGTTGGCTCCGGTTCCGCGGCGCTGAGTGTGCGCCAATGTCGGTGTAGGATTGTTGATGCTAAGGGGGAAGTGGCGCGTGGAGAGAGTGGCGAGAGGATATCGACGCGCCGAGGACAAGCATCTCTTCAAGCAGGCAACAGACGACCCATCCATACAGCCTGACAGGGTGACAGCTCGCGTGGAGGGGTACTTTCGCGCTCCGGCAATCTGGATCGGTGATCGGCCGGACGATCCGTCGGCCTCGAGCCGGAATCCTGGCCTCCGCAACACCGAAGCTCTCGCACGCCAGTTGCGGACGGGAATCGAAACGCGGGTGATGCAGGATGGAACGTTCCTGTTCGACTTCGGGTCATGGAGTCTCGCCCCCCAGGTCGTGATCCCCGGCTATCGAGTACCGTCTCCAGGGGCCATGCACCGCCCGCCGGTCGAGACCGAGAATGCTTCTTCCCTCTCCGAGAGGTATGCCCTGCTTCGCGCCCAGGCGATGAACGCGCACCAGTCTTGTCTGGCGACCTCGGAGTGGCTGTTGCGGGGCACCAGCCATGGAGTCGGTTTGCCGCTCACCGCAGCAGACACGCTCAAGGGCATGAACTTCGTCGATTGTCTTCGCTACGGAGACGGTAGCAGAGATATACGCTCCATCTATCGCGACACGTGGAACCATCCGGTCCCTGCAGGAACCGATGGCGCGTTGCAACGTCGCACGTTGGACGTCGAGGTAGTCCATCACTCGCTGGATACGTTCGACGACGTCCTTGCGGCAGATAACGCTGCCAGCTTGATTCAGATGGTCGAGGCGGTGTATCTGGCAACATGCAGGTACACGGAAGGCCGGTTCGGAGAAGCCATCACTTTGGCATGGGGAGCTTGCGAGCAGCTGCTTTCCAAGCTGTGGGACTCATTCCTGACGGAGACTCAGGCATCAGGTCGATTGACGAGACAGCGCAGATCGAGGCTGGCAGGCCGAGATTTCACGGCATCCATGAAGTCCGAGGCGCTTGAGCTCGGATCATGCCTCAGATACGACCTTTACCGAGAGGTCGATACCGCTCGCAAAGCTCGGAATCAGTGGGCTCATGAAATGACCGAACCGTCGGTCGCCCAGTTGGCCGGTGCCATGGCAGCGGCAGAAGGGCTGTTTGAGGAGGTCTACGGCATACAACTGCGATTTCCGCTGAATGCCGGCAGCCCGGGCGTTCCCGCATGGAACGTTTGGATCGCCAAGGATGGCTCTGATCGCGAGAACTCGGATCGCTGAGCGTCGTACACGCTGGGATTGTTGGACGACTTCCGCCTGTCGATAGCCGCGTTCTGTCCGCCAGTCGCTGGTCGTCGACAACATATGGATCAGCCTTTGAGCGACGAAAACAGTGGCGAACGGCGAGACTACCCAGATCCACTGGCTGGTTCAGTCAGCGAACCTCCCCCCCAAGAGACCCATATCGCGCCAACAGCCTGTGTGTGATCGCCAGCGCATTGAACGGCCATTGAGGTTGGTGAAAGACGAGGAACCCTCGACGCGCGAACTCGTCGGCCCCGTGCACGAGGGCCAGGTTGTGGTCAACATAGTGACGGGCAGCCGTGAATGCGTCGGCACGGCGCGACTGCCGCCAGTGGCGTCGGACGACGAAGACGACGATGGGCGGCCCGCGGCTCGCCCCTCGCTGTGTCCTGGACGCGCTTGACGCTAGTCGCTGAAGACGACGTCGCTCTGCACATCGATGTTGGCCAGACCCTGTTGCCAACCGATGGTCAGACCGAGCTCGGTCTCGCCGCCGATGGTCACCGTGACCGTGGTCGACGGCTCATCCTTGGTCAGGGAGACGAACAGGTTCTGACCGACGATGCCGTCGCGCACCGGCAGGAGCAGGATCGTCGGGTTGCTGCTGGGGATGCAGCTGAGCATGACCTCAAAGTCGACCGAGGCGTCCGAGCGGCTGGCCGTGGGGCTGCTGATCAGCAGCTCCGGCTTGCCCGGGCAGGCGGTCAGCGTCGCGACA
>JAPPJZ010000061.1 GCA_028874365.1 Chloroflexota bacterium
GACAGCCGAATCGTGGAACTCGCTCAGCGAGGACTGCTCAGCCGCGAACGACTTGAACGCGCCGCGCCGCATCCGCCGACGATGCGCGTCGAACTCAACCGCCGCAGGCGAGAACTCGATCAGGCGATCGAACGGCAACTGGCGCTCTTGAGAGCGCAGCAGACCGCCAGCGCCTCCAGGCTGAGCGCCCTCAATCCCCTGGCCACCCTCGAACGCGGCTACGCCATCGTCTCGGACGATCAGGGTCGGGCCGTCACCACCGCCGCTGACCTGTCCCGCGACCAGCGCATCTCAATCAGGTTCGCCGACGGAGAAATCGCTGCCCGGACCACCTCAGACGCCACTCCCCGCAAGGAAATACCACATGCCTGACGCATCCGAACGCCCCTACGAGGAAATCGTCGAGGACCTCGAATCCGTCCTCACCGAACTGGAAGACGGAGGCCTCCCCCTCGATCAGGCCGTCGACGCCTACGAACGAGGAGTCAAGCTCAGCCAGCAAGCCCAGCAACTCCTCACCAACGCCGAACTCCGCATCGACGCTCTCCGCGACGAACCCTGAGCAACCCAGACAACAGTCTGCCACCCACAGAACATCAGTACGTATACAATGACCAGTGCCCGATAACCGGTTATCGCCTCACGGAGCGTGCCATGAACGTCCTAGGAACCCGGACCGACCTGGAACGACCCAGAATGGCTCAGAAGTACACCCACGATTTATGGCCTCATCCAGACAGATCCAGACAAATCTGGACAAATCTGGACGCGCAACGACACATTTCCCAGCCCACGGCTGAAAGCTGGCGTTTTTCGTCCAAAAATCTCTCTAGACCTTCTCCGCAGTCTCTGGATCTGCGCCAATGACGCTGCGCATCGCCTGGTTCGCGACGGCCAAGGGCACCAGTTCGCGCAAGTTGCTCAACGCCGCGCAGCTGGCGATCAGCGAAGGTCGCCTGGATGCCGAGATTGTCTGCGTCGTGTGCAATCGCGAACGTGGACAGTCGGTCAACACTGATGCGTTTCTGGATGACGCCGAACAAGCCGCCATTCCGATCATCGCCAGCAGCTCCGGCGAATGGAGAAAGCGGGTCCGTGGCGAAATCTCCGACCCGTCCGCCGGGTTGGCGCGCTGGCGACGGGATTTCGACCACCATCTCTACGAACAAGTGAAGGAGCACGCGCCTAATCTCGGCATGCTGGCGGGCTACATGCTCGTCATCACCGACGTCATCTGCGAGCAGCTGCCTTGCCTCAACCTCCATCCCGCATTGCCCGACGGACCAATCGGCACCTGGCAGCAAGTCATTCACCAGCTGATCCGAGAGCGGGCCGAGAGTTCCGGCATGGTCCTGCAACGAGTCACGACCGAGCTCGACCGTGGGCCAACAGTCACATGGGCGCAATATCCAATCAGAGGGCCCGAGTTTGACGCACTGTGGGAGACCCACCAGGTCGACTCGGAGTCGGAAACGCCTCTGTTTCATGCGATTCGCCAGGCCGGCGCAAGCCGAGAGCCGACCTTCATTCTGGAGTCGCTCCAGTCGCTCGCCGACGGCACCGCGCGGATGCCAGATGCCCTTGCCGGCGGCGCAGGAACCGAGATCACCGCTCAGGTCGAACAGGCGAGGAAGCTCGAATAGAAGAACGAGACGTTATGTCAAGTTCCTCGTGTGAATGATCTGTTCACATGCCTAGGCCATTAACTATATGATCGCCGTATGGCCGATACTGAGCCTCCTGTGCTCACGCCCACGATCATTGATCCTCGCCCCCGCGAACTGTTGCCGGCGATCCGCGAGGACCTTGCCCCGTTCCTGCCGGCGCTGCGCAGCGCGGCGGGACTGATCGCCGCGGCGGCAGTCGCGGAGTTCACTGCTCGCTATGCTGCACCAGCGTTGATCGATTCCGCGCGGCAGATCATCGCCCCGGCGCCGCAGCACAAGCAAACGATTCTTGTCGAAGAGCAGACCACCGTTCGGCGCAAGGTCACGGTCGTTTCTTGAACTGCTAGCCGCCCTCATCCTCATCGCAACCTCGTTCCTCTTTGCAAACCACCCCC
The DNA here is from genome assembly GCA_028874365.1 of Chloroflexota bacterium. Taxonomy (GTDB): domain Bacteria; phylum Chloroflexota; class Dehalococcoidia; order Bin125; family Bin125; genus Bin125. The sequence goes on from JAPPJZ010000061.1 coordinate 2,063, forward strand.
GTTCAGCTTCAGCGTCGCCAATCCCTCGCCTGATCATCAGTGAGGTGTACGCCGTCGCCGTCCAGTCTGAAGTTACAACGGAGGCGTACGAATGGGTGGAAATCCACAATCCCCAACGATGGGCCGTCCACCTGTACGGTTGGACGATCGAAGACTCGCAGGCGATTGCGTCGCTGCCCGACATCTCCATTGCCGGGGGAGCCAGCGTCGTGGTCGTCGGTCGGTCGGCGATTTTCGCTGTCCCGGCCGGGAAGACGCTGGTCATCCTCGAAACCGCGCGGATCGGCACGGGCTTGCGCAACGCCGGTGACCGCGTCGCCCTGGTTGATCCATACGGAATCCGATACGACGCAGTGAGCTGGGGCGATGTACGGATGCCACAGCATATGGACCCGCCAGATGCTGGAACATCAATCATTCGCACGCCCAGTGGCGGTCAGCGCATCTCGGACGAACCGACGCCGTGGCGTACGCAGGAAGTGATCGGTCCCCGACCGGAACGACAGAGACATCCGCGCCCCGATACCCAGATGCGCATTGTCTCCGCACGGCTAGAGAAGTCGGAAGAGCACCCAGAATCCGTGTCAATCCGGAACGTGTCGGATCGGCCGCTGTTGACCGTCAACTGGCGGCTGACCGTGGGTTCATCTTCAGTGCGCGTCCCGTCGGTGCGAATCAACCCCGGCGAGCTGTACACGATCACCGAGCCTGATGGCGAAATCGCCAGTGGACTCAGTCGCGAGGGCGGACATTTCGTGCTCCGGGACGCTGAAGGCAACTGGCTCGCGACAGCAAGTTGGGGCGACGACAAGACGTTTCACGACTTGATCGTGCCGGACGGGGTCGAAGAGGTTCACTTCAATCCGCTGACCCGCCTGCATCCAAGAGTTCCCTGGCACGAACGCTTCTACGACATCAATCGAACGATTGTCAGCGAGCAGCGTCAGCGGCATTCGTTGACCTATCAGATCATCCTGCGAGGCTCGGAGGGCGTCGCACGGTGGAGTCCTGCGCAACAGGAATCGGAGCAGCATGCCGTATGGATTAGCGAGGTCTATCCCGCGGCCGGACAGGGCCGTAACGACGCCGCTTTCGAGTGGTTCGAAGTCAGCAACTCGAGCGAAGTCGCGGTTGACCTCTCGGGTTGGACCATCTCCGACAACCGCTCCTCGGATCCACTCGACAACCTCATCATTCCTCCTCGGTCATCGGTGGTGGTTGCGGGTTCAGCGGATGCTGCGGAAGATGTCTCGTTGGTGATCAACGACGGACGAATCGGCAATGGCCTGGCCAACGCGGGCGATCGGTTGACACTCATCAACGCGGACGCGGAGATGGTCAGCGCCATTAGCTGGGGCAACGACCGAACGCACACCGATGTGAAAGCGCCGATACCTGGTCAATCGATCCATCGTTCGCCTGCGACCGCCGCTCCGGCAGTCGCGGACCCATCCCCGGGGAAGGTTGCCGCGGAGGTCCAGCGGCGCGATGCGAGCGTCCCCGAGTACCAGGATGATGGCGGCGCTCCTGCCCGAGGGTCAGAGGAGGAATCTCGAGAAGCGTCAGCCGAGCAGTCGAGCGAAGCGTCGGAATCCACGAGTCTGCCCACCGAGTCGCCCCGCCTGCGCATCACGGAACTGTTGCCCGCTCCGCTACCAGGTGAGGCGGAGTGGGTCGAGATATTCAACCCATCGGACCACCCAATCGACCTGACCGGGTGGACAATTGGCGATTTGACGCGCCGCACTCCTCTCTCGGGCAGCATTCCGCCGCGGTCCTACTTGGTCGTGTCCAATCTCGCCGTCGACGCCTCGGCACCGGTACTCGTCGTCGACCGAATCGGCAACAGTTTGAACAATGACGCCGACACCATCGATCTCCGAGATCCGCAGGGTGAGACACAGTTCAGCATCCGCTACGGCACGACCGACGTACCGGCGCCCGGCCCGGGACTCTCCCTTGCGCTGGAGCCGGAACGCTGGGTCGTGACGGCTATTGCTTCTCCCGGCGCAGCGCAGGTGACCCCGTTGCTCGACGATGCCTTCCGCTCGCCGAGCGTCAGGCCATCGACTCCTGAAGGCGAGCGACTGCCGTTGGTCGCGGAACCACCGAACGAAGGGCTCAACGCCTGGATGATTGTCAGCTTTGCGTTGATTGGCGTAATCCTGACGTTGATTGTGCGCCGCTGGCAACCCGAGCCTGAGCCTCAGGAGGAGACAGTCGGCCGCGCGACATACTCCGGTCCACCACCAGAACCGTCGGCACCACACGAACCGGAACGAACCAGCGACAATCAATCCGAATGACTGATTCCGATCGCATCCGCATTGCAGTCGCGATCGCAAGAAGCGGGATCGCCTCGCGCCGCGGCGCGGAAGTGTACGTCCGCAAGCGACGCGTAGCAGTCGACGGGCGCGTCACCACAGATCTGTCGCTCAGGGTCGACCCCGGGTCCCAGCGAATCACGCTGGATGGCGAACCACTTCCCCGGGCCGAGCCGCTGCGCTACTACGCCCTCAACAAACCGCGCGGTGTGCTCTCGACCGCTCGCGACGACCGCGGACGCCGGACCGTCGTGGATCTTCTGCCTGGAAACGCTCCGCGCTGTGTCCCCGTAGGACGGCTCGACTTGGATAGCGAAGGTCTGATGCTGTTATCCAACGACGGACCGTTGATCGGTGCTCTGCTGCATCCCTCGGCCGAGATCCAGCGCGTGTACCTGGCTGAGGTTATAGGTTCGCCTACCGATGACTCGCTCGACGCCATCAACTCAGGCATTGAAGACGAAGGCGAACACCTGCAGGCGAAACCGGCGCGCTCGCGGCGTCCGGGCAGGCTGTTGCGAGACCGCCGGTCAACCTCGTGGATCACGCTGACGTTGCACACGGGACGCAAACGCGAGTTGCGGCGCCTGTGCGCCGCGATCGGCCACCCCGTGGTCACACTCCGTCGAGTTCGATTCGGCCCGCTGATGTTGCGCGACCTGGAGATCGGTACGGTACGTCCTCTGAGCCGACGCGAGATCAGGCTGTTGAGGCGCGCCGCCGGGATTTCGGACGAAGCCTGACCGTCTGAGCACAGCCCTGTCGGCCACTACCATGACGCCATGGCAAGTGCGGCAGGCAGAAGTTGCCAACACCTCGTTGTCGCCATCGATGGACCGGTGGCTTCCGGCAAGACGACCGTCGGCCGCGAACTGGCGAGCAGGTTGGGTTGGAGACTCTTCGACACCGGCATCATGTACCGCGCTGCCACCTGGCAAGCCCAGCGCCGCGGCGTGCACCTGGACGAAGAAGAAACCGTTACCGAGCTGATCCGCGACTCGGACTTCACCCTCTTGCCCGCGGCGTCAGGCGACTCGGTGGAGCTGGACGTGTATGTCGATGGCGACAACGCCACGTCCCACCTTCGTGACACTGCAGTCGAATCGGGTGTGCCGACGGTCGCCGCCATTGCAGGTGTACGAACGGTGATGGTCGAAATCCAACAAGCGCAGGCCGCGGAAGGCTGCATGGTCGTCGTCGGCCGCGACATCGGCACCGTTGTTCTGCCCGACGCTCCTGTCAAGATCTTCCTTGACGCCAGCCAGGAGGTACGCGCCAGGCGACGGGCCGCTGAACAGCACAACGGCGCCGACGAGGCGAGCGTACTCAGGGCGACACAGCGCCGAGACGCTCGCGATAGCGGCAGACGCACCTCGCCCCTGGTCGTCGCGGCGGACGCGGTCTTCCTCGACACGTCCGAGTTGTCGCTCGATCAGTCTGTCGACGCGGCCGAGGCGATCATCCGCGAGCGGATGCCCGAACTCGCCCATCACGTAGCTACGTCGGAGGAAGGCTGACGAATGCGGCGACGAACCTACCGGTGGGTTACGCGTCAGCTGACGCGCTTGATCTTTGGCGAGTACAAGGCCTTGGCAGACATCGGCATGACCGGCATGCCGAACGCCTCACGGGTCTGGTTCCTCGTGGCCGGCTTCTTCGCGCGCCTGGCGTTCATGAGAATTGTCCAATGCCAGTGGCTTCACTTCGAACGTATACCCAAGGGCGGCGTGATCATCGCCTCGAACCACGTCTCATCTGCCGATCCGGCGATGATGGCCTCCGCGATCTATCCGCGCTCCCCCAGATATATGGCAAAGGTCGAGCTGTTCCAGAAAGAACCGGTCCTCGGCTACCTGTTCGCGCTGTCCGGAGCGTTCCCGGTACGACGCGGAGCAGGCGACCGACTCGCCATTCGCGAGGCGGAGCGCCTATTGCGCGAGGGGGCAGTCGTCGGCATGTTCCCGGAAGGCCACCGATCCGACACTGGAGGCCTAATGCATGCCCATTCCGGCACGGCGTTGCTGGCGTTGCGCACCGAGGCGCCTGTCGTTGCTGTCGGCATCACCGGTTCCGAGAGGATGAGAGCCGGATGGCGGGCACTCGTCGCCCGGACCCAGGTCCGCATGACCGCCTCACAGCCATTCGTAGTTAAGCCCAAAGGTCGTAGAATCACTCGCGAAGATGTAGAGGAAGCGCACACTGCAATCATGCGTGCCATTGCCGAACAGCTACCCCCCGCCTATCGTGGCGTATATGCACACTTGGTTGACGATCATGTCGACCGGGGTGATGACTCCGACAGGTCCCTCTCAGACAGACCAGGAGCAGCAGCATGAAAATTCACCGCGCGAGCGATATGGGCTTCTGCTTCGGCGTCCGTCGCGCCGTCGACATGATGAAGGAGGCCGCCGCCAACGGCACGAGGGTGACCACTCTGGGTCAGGTCGTTCACAATCCTCAGGTGGTCGCCGAACTCGAGCACACCGGGATCATGGTCAAGAACGATCGCACTGCCGACGATGTCGCTACCGACACGGTTGCGATCACCGCGCACGGGGTCGGCGAGACCGTCGTGCGGGACATCGAGGCCCGCGGGCTACGCGTAATCGACACGACATGCCAGTTCGTCTCCCGCTCGCAGCGCGCCGCCAGGAATCTGGCCGAGCGCGGCTTCACCGTTGTCATCTTTGGCGACCCGACCCATCCCGAGGTGAAGGGAGTGCTCGGTTGGTGCCGCGGGCGTGGGATCGTGATCAAGGACGAATCCCTCGAAGATCTGCCGGACTATCTGCCGGCAAAGATCGGCGTCATCTCGCAGACGACGCACACGCCGGAACGCTTCGCCGCATTCGTTTCCAACCTGATGCGAGCGCGGATCGATCAGATCACCGAGATCCGCGTCGTCAATGTGCTCTGCAACGCCACCACCTCGCAACAGGCCGCTACTCGCGACCTGACCGAGGACGTCGATTTGATGATCGTCGTGGGCGGGCACAACTCAGCCAACACCCGCCACCTGGCCGAGCTCTCACGTGCTAACGGCATCGAGACATACCACGTCGAGACCGCGGACGAGCTCAAGCCGGAGTGGTTCGACGACCATGAGGACATCGGTGTAACCGCGGGCGCGTCGACACCCGATTTCTCGATCGACGCCGTCGTCGCCCGAATTGAAGAGATCGACCAGCTCGCTTCGGCCGCCGTTTAGCTGATTCCAGCACCGCGCAGCAGCCAATGACACGACCGCGCCGCGCCGCTGTTCCCACCGGCGCCATCAGCGCCATCAACCCGGATTCCCTGGCCGAAGAAGCAGGACTGCGCCCCGGCGATCAGGTGCTGGCGGTCAACGGTCAACCGGTTCGCGATCCCGTGGACTACCGCTTTCAGACGACGGACAACTTCGTCGAACTCGAAGTGATGCACGACGGCGAGCTTGGTGTAGTCGAGTTCGAGAAGCCAATCGACGAACCGCTCGGCATCGAATTCAACGACGACGCGTTCGACGGCACGCGGATCTGTAACAACAAGTGCTTCTTCTGCTTCCTCAAGGGATTGCCAAAGGGGCTGCGACGGCCGCTGTACGTCAAGGACGACGACTATCGACTGTCCTTCCTGCACGGCAACTTCGTCACCTTGACCAACCTGTCCAACGATGATTGGGATCGGCTCGAGGAACAGCGGCTCAGTCCGTTGCACGTCAGTGTCCACGCCACCGACCTAAAACTGCGCCGCCAGCTACTCGGCAACCGCAATGCGCCCGACATCCTGGAACAGCTTCGCCGCCTGGCCGATATGCGGATCGAGGCGCACACCCAGGTGGTGCTCTGTCCCGGCGTCAACGACGGTGACGCGCTCGACCAGACTGTTAGCGACCTCTTGCGTCAGGACAATGTCACCTCTATCGGCGTCGTGCCCGTCGGCTCGTCGCTCGAAGGGGAACAACGAATCAGCGATGACGGCATGCGCGCTCACAGTCCGTCGGAGGCCAGACGAGTCGTCAAGCAGCTTCGCCGCTGGCAGCGAATGGCAAGAGCAGCGCGCGGCTCGTCGGTCGTGTTTCCGAGCGACGAGTTCTATCTCACCGCCAGGGCGCAGATCCCTTCGGCCCGGCGCTACGACGGCTTCCCGCAATGGGAGAACGGGATTGGAATGACGCGCACGCTAATCGACGATTGGCGCAAGATGAGAGGCAAGCTACGGGAGGGACGCCTCAAGGTTTCCGCAACCTCGGTAGTGATCGCGTGCGGAACTCTGATCGCGCCGACGCTTCGGTCACTCTGCGACGAAGCCGCGGCGCTGACCGGTGTCGAATTCACGATCGTGCCGGTGCAGAACTCCCTGTTCGGTGCGCGAGTCAACGTCAGCGGGCTAATCCCGGGACAAGACTTCCTTTCGGCGCTTGCTCCGGTGGACCTGCCACAGCAGGTGTTCCTGCCTCGCGCATCGCTCGACTACTTCGGCGCGAAGTTCCTCGATGATCTGACGCCCGAGGAACTGGAAGTTGCCCTCAATCGGCCGGTTTCGTTCGTTTACACGCTCTCCGAGCTCCTAGAGTTGATCGTTGAGGGTGTCGACCAGCGGGGCTCCGGGAGCAGGCAGCTCGGACCCAACGCCCGATCGAACGGTCGTAGCTGGACGACGCCGGTGGCGGGGTAGACGCAGGGCTTCGTATGTGCGGAATCGTCGGCTACGTCGGTCGTCAGTCGGCCGGACCCATTCTGCTGGAAGGACTCCAGCGCCTGGAGTACCGCGGCTACGACTCATCGGGAATCGCAGTCCTCGATCACGACGGCGCGCTCGCAGTGCTCAAGCGACAGGGCAAACTGCGAGACCTTGAGGCCTCAATCGAGCGCATGCCGTCTGGCGGCGTCGGGATCGGACACACCCGCTGGGCCACCCACGGCGAACCGTCCGACCGCAATGCACATCCACACGCGTCAGCCAATGGTGACGTGATTGTGGTCCAGAACGGAATCGTTGAGAACTACCGCGAACTCAAGGGTGAGCTACAAGACGAGATGGAGGTGGCGGGTCGCAACTGGCAGTCCGACACCGACACGGAAGTCATCCCGGAACTCATCTCCCGGGAGTTGGCGGCGGGTCGATCCTTCGAAGACGCCCTGACGTTGGCACTCAGCCGGTTGCGCGGCGGGAACGCGATTGCCGCCGTCTCGCGCAGCGACCCGGGTCGAATCTACGCCGCGCGCAAGGGTTCGGCCGGGGGGATCGTGATCGGTTACGGCGAGGGCGAGATGTTCGTCGCCAGCGATCTGCCGGCCTTGCTCCCTCACACCACCACTGTGTATCACCTCGAAGACGGCGAAATCGCCACGATCGACGCCGACGGAGTGACCATTCAGGACGCTACGCGAAGGGCATTCCGGCCGACCCCGTTGCAGGTTGACCTCGATCCAGTGGCGATCGCCCGCGGGCCGTATCGGCACTTCATGCTCAAAGAGATTCACGAGCAGCCGCGCGCGCTTTCCGACACGATTCGCGGTCGCGCCAGACTGGATCCACCCAGCGCGCTGCTGGACGACCTGAGCCTCGCGGACGAGACGCTGCGAGGAATCGAGCGCGTGCTGGTGATAGGCATGGGCACGTCCCTTCATGCGGCGATGATCGGTCGTTGGTGGATCGAGCAGATCGCCGGAGTCCCTGCAGACTTCGACAACGCGTCGGAGTTCCGCTTCCGTGCACCGCTGCTCGGCCCGTCAACGCTGGTCGTCTCGGTCACCCAGTCCGGAGAGACGATCGACACGCTGGGCGCCATGAACCAAGTGCGCGAACGTTGGGGCGCCCCACAGATTGCCGTCACCAATGTGGAAGGCTCCGAGGCCACACGCATGGCGGACGCAACGATCCTGATCCGTTGCGGGCCCGAGGTCGGTGTCGCCTCGACCAAGACGTTCGCAGGTTCGCTCGCAGCGCTGTACTTGCTCGCTTGCCGACTCGGGCGGGCGCGCGGCAGCTTGACCGAGGCCGATTTCGCCGATGCGTTGGAACAGCTGCTGACAGCACCGTCGTTGGTCGAGCGCGGTATCGGGCAGGCGACGCGTTGTGCGGAGATCGCACAACAACACAACTCGGCCACCAACTTCCTGGTCCTCGGCCGGGGAATCGAGTACCCGCTGGCGATGGAAGCAGCGTTGAAGTGCAAGGAGATCTCCTACGTCCACGCCGAGGGCTACGCCGCCGGAGAGATGAAGCACGGTCCGATCGCACTGCTCGACAGCAGCTTCCCAGTGATCGCACTCGCGCCGCGCGGGCCGTTGTTCGAGAAGATGATGTCAGCCATCCAGCAGGTCAGGGCGCGCCGAGCGCCGGTGATCGCCATCGGCGACGAGGGAGACGCCGAGTTGGCCACGATGGTTGACGCCTTCATCGGCGTCCCACCGGCACCGCCCCTGCTGACGCCGTTCGCGTTGACGCCGGTGATCCAGCTACTCGCCTATCAGATCGCGCTGGCACGCGGACTCGACATCGACCAACCGCGCAATCTCGCCAAGACAGTTACGGTCGAGTGATCTGAGTACGACTGATCAGTTGCGCCTGGCGACCCGCGCAATTCCTAGGCGCGGTGATATCCTGCGCGCGCGAGCCGTGAACGTCCCAACCAGCACTCGCGGGCTTCCCCTATGACCTCAGACTCCGACCACATCGTCTGGTTCGCCGAAGTCGGACGGGACGATGTCTCCCTTGTTGGCGGGAAGGGAGCGAACCTGGGCGAACTCACCCAGGCCAACATTCCCGTTCCTCCGGGATTTGTGGTGACGACTCGCGCGTATCGACAGTTCATCGATCACAGCGGTCTGAATCACACGCTCCGACGCCTGCTTCGCGGCCTCAACGTGGACGACGACGAGCAGCTCAACGCCGTCGCCGACGCCGTGCAGCACGCGATCGAGCAGGCCGAGATGCCGGCGGCTATGCAGGAGGAGATCACCGCAGCCTACGGACAACTCGGGGAAGGACCGGTGGCGGTCCGCAGCTCCGCGACAGCGGAGGATCTGGCCGAGGCATCGTTCGCCGGTCAGCAAGCCACGTTCCTGAACATTGAAGGCGGAGTAAATGTCGTCGAGGCCGTGCAACGCTGCTGGGCCTCGCTGTTCGAGCCCAGGGCCATCTTCTACCGGGAGCAGGCCGGCTGGGGGCATCTCGACGTCGATCTGGCCGTCCCCGTGCAGCGCATGGTTCAGAGCCAGTCCTCGGGCGTGATGTTCACTGTCGATCCGATGACCAACGACACCAACCGTGTCGTCATCGAGGCAGCATTCGGGCTCGGCGAGGCGGTTGTCGGCGGGCTGGTTTCACCGGATCACTTCGAAGTCGACAAGTCCGCCGGGAAGATCCTCGAGCGCCAGATATTCATGCAGGACCGAAGACTCGTCCGGTCACCGGACGGACTGATCGACCCGGTGCACGGCCCCAACATCTGGCAGGAGTTGTCCGAGACCGAGGGATCCGCGCCGAAGCTGGACGACGAACAGGTTGTCGCACTGTGCGCGATCGGCAAACGGATCGAGTCGCACTACGGTTCGCCGCAGGACATCGAGTGGGGATGGGCGGACGGGCAGTTCTACCTCCTGCAGACGCGTCCAATCACGACCGTCGCGCGTCCGACGAAGACCAACGGAGACAATCCCGCGCCAACCCCGACGGCAGAGCCAATTCTTGATGGTTCGCCCGCATCGCCTGGTATCGCGACCGGGAAGATTCGGGTGATTCTCGACGCCCGCCAGACCGCCAGCATCGGCGAGGGTGATGTCCTGGTCGCGGAAATGACCACGCCCGACTTCGTGCCCGCGATGAAGCGCGCCGCGGCGATCATCACCGAGCGCGGCGGACGAACCTGTCACGCAGCGATCATCTCGCGCGAACTCGGCGTGCCATGTGTCGTCGGAGCATCCGGCGCCGCCAAACTGGCAGAGGGTCGCGAGGTTACGGTCGATGGCGCCAACGGGCTGATCTACGACGGGGTCCTGACTGAACTGCTCGACTGGTGGCACGACCGTGAGGATGAGCTGTACGCCCCGATCGCGACCGAGACCAAGCTGTACGTCAATCTCGCCGAACCCGAGATCGCGGACCGGGTCGCTGACCGCGACGTTGACGGCGTTGGCCTGTTGCGGGCCGAGTTCATCATCGCTCGCCTGGGCGAACACCCGCGCAACTTCATCAACACCGGTCGACAGGACGAATATGTACGCCGTCTGGCGGAGGGCATGCGTAAGATTGCGTCCGCCTTCGATCCGCGGCCGGTGGTGTATCGCGCCACCGACTTCAAGACCAACGAATACGCGAACCTGACCGGCGGCGGCATCTACGAACCGGACGAAGAAAACCCGATGATCGGCTATCGCGGTGCGGCCCGATACATCCGCGAACCAGACTTGTTTGAGTTGGAACTGCGGGCGCTAGAGGAGGTCCGCGAGGACCACCCCAATCTGCACCTGATGATTCCCTTCGTCCGCACGCCGGACGAGATGGAGCAGGTCGTACAGCAAGTCGACGCGTACGGGCTCGACCGCGCCCCGGATGTTCCAGGTGGATTCCAGCTCTGGATGATGGTCGAGGTACCGTCTAACGTCTGGCTGCTCGACGAGTTCATCGACTGCGGTATCGATGGCGTCTCGATCGGCTCGAATGACCTGACGCAGCTCACGCTTGGCATCGACCGCGACTCCGAGCGGTTTGCCGATACGTTCGACGAACGCAACCCGGCCGTGCTCAAGGCCATCGAACACGTGATCGCCACCGCCAAGCGGCGCGGAATCACCGTCTCGGTTTGCGGACAGGGGCCATCGGAACATCCCGACCTCGCGCAGCGTCTAGTTGACTGGGGCATCACTTCGATCTCTGTGACCCCTGATGTGATCGAGCAGACACGCCGTCTGGTCGCCAACGCCGAAGCTCAACGTCAACGTCGCTAGCCTCGGCGCCGCCGCGATATAGAGTGACGGCGAACCTGTCCGACAGAACTTGGGCGTCGGTCCAATAGGCAGGCGGCTGGAGACGAATGGGCAGTCGGGTCGGTTCCATCGCGATCCTGATGGTCATCGGTGGCATCGTCGCTGCCGTCGTCATCGTTATCAGCCGACTCGACCTGCTCGATACCGGTGAACCCGACGCGCCGGTCATGGTCCTCTCGATCGACGAGGGCGAACTGGTTCTGCTCAACGAGCCCCTCAGTATCACCGTCACCATCTCGTCCGGAAATCCGATCGCGACCCTTGAGTTGTTCGCGGACGAAGTCTCGATCGCTTCAATCTTGCCCGCCTATTCCGCCGACCGAGGAGCGTTTATCGGCTCCTTCGTCTGGACCCCGGATCGACTCGGATTCGCCGACGTTCGCGTCGTCGCGCTCGACGACCAGGGTGTGGAGTCATCGCGCACGATCCGGGTCGAGGTAACGGACGATCAGGCACGCGTCGCAGCCGCGCTTCGTGTGCAGGTCCTAGGCATCGCCCCTCTTCAGCAGTTCGTCGCGGGCACTGAGATACACATCGCGATCTCGGCGACTGGAAACCAAGAGATCGAGCGATTCGACATGCTGGTCAACGGAGAGTTCCAAGCCTCTATCACGCCCGTGCGAAATGAGGACGGGCAGTACATTGCTGCATTCTTCTGGACGCATGACAAACCGGGCGAAGTCGAAGTCACCATTGTGGCCATTGACGTCAGTGGAAGGCGAGAGGCTAAGACCATTCCCGTGATCCTCATTCCGCAAGACGGCTCGACGCCCGCGACTGAAGCCGATGAGCAAGTAGACCCGGACTCACAACGGGAGTCGAGCACGCCGGGCGATCAGGCCGACACCGGCATCGGCGTGGCACTGATCGAGTCGCCCGAGGACGGCGAGCGCTTCACCCTCGATGCTGATTTATCCATCGATGTCAAACTGGCGGCGCGAAACGTCGGCGCCGTCGCCAGCGCTCTGCTCTACATCACCCCGGTCGCGCCAGACAACACTCTCGGCAGTTCAGTCCTGATCCACTCGTCTGAAGGGCACGCCCCCGGCGACTACAGCGAACGAATCGCCGATGTCGAGCGCTGGATCACCAGCTCTGGATCGTACGAGCTGCAACTCGTGGTGTTCACTCCTGACGACGAGCGCTACGACGACCGGATCATGATCCACATCGTCGCAGTAGCCGATCGCGACGACGGCAGCAGCGGCGACGCCCAGCAGGACGACGCGCCGCCGGCCAGCGACGAAATCGACCTGGCGATCGTCACCGCCCGACAGGCCGACGATGATCGGCAACGGCTCAACGTGTCGATCACCAACCAGAGCACGGTCGACATCGAGCGGACCGATGTCGTGATCACCGTGGTCGACGCCCGAGACGGGGCCGAACTGGCCAGCGCCGCCGTCACACTCGGCATCGAGTCCGATGCGCTGCGAACGATCCCCCTCGACCTTGACCTTGAGCCAGGCGTTGACGTCGAAGCGTTTGTGTTGCTTGAGGCCCTCGCCGACACCGACACGAGCAACAACCGGTTGTCGATCACGCTGACCGCCCCGCCCGAGGGTCAGCCCGAGCAGGGCGGAGAGCAACAATCCGAGCAGCAGGAGTCTCAGGATCGGCCAGATCCGGCCGGTCCAAGTCCTGACCTCACGTTCCTCGACGTCCAGGCCACCAACGACGGCTACATCCTGATGACCGTCATCAACAGCGGCGCCGGGACTGCCGAGACGTTCTTCATCGTGATCACCGATCAATCCGGCGAGCAGCTGGAGACGATCTCGCGCCGCGATGGCGATGCACAGTCGCTTGGCCCTGGGGAAACCCAGATTCTGACGAGTCTGCAGCCCCATTCCGGGACCGTTGACATCACCGTCGTGGTGGGCGGCGACTCGGTCGAGCAGGAATTGGACAACAACCGAGTCACGTTCCAGATTCCCGGCTAGGACATCCTCTTCAATATTTCGTCTTCACGAATATTGATAAAAGTTCCGCATCAACGTAAATTTGGCGTATGCCCTTTTGGCCCTTCGTCGTTTGTCCGCCGGGTTCCCGCGCATGTCGGTAGCCGAGGAGATCAAGGCGAAGGTCGATATCGTCGACCTAATCGCCGCCGAGGTCCAGCTCAAGCGGAGCGGCTCCTCCTTCAAAGCTCCCTGTCCCTTCCACGCCGAGAAGACACCATCGTTCATCGTTAACCCCGACCGCCAGACTTGGCACTGCTTTGGCGCATGCTCCGAAGGCGGCGATGTCTTCAGCTGGGAGATGAAGCGCCACAACGTTGACTTCCGTGAGGCGCTGCAACGTCTGGCCCAGCGCGCCGGCGTCCAGCTGCGACCGCGAACGCCGGAGCAGACGCAGAAGGACGAACAGCGACAACGTCTGATTCGCGCAAACGACGCGGCGCTGCATTTCTGGCGCGCGCAGCTCCAGGATCTGTCGACCGGGCGCGAGGCGCAGGACTATCTGCGCGAACGGGGCATCTCCGCTGAAGCCGCTCAGCGCTTCAACCTGGGTCTCGCCGGCTCGGCGCCCGACGCCTTGGCACACCACCTCCCCGCCAGGGGCCACCAAACTAGCGATGCCGAGGCGGCTGGTCTCATCTTGAACACGGAGAATGGCCCGCGCGATCGATTCCGCGACCGACTGATTTTCCCGATCCGCAATGCACGCGGCGAGACCGTCGGGTTCGGCGGCCGCACACTCATCGACGAGCCGGCCAAGTACGTCAATACGCCCGAATCCGATCTCTTCCGCAAGCGTGATCTGCTCTACGGTCTCGACCTGGCTCGCCCGGCAATTCGTGAAGCCGGATCGGTGATCATCGTCGAGGGCTACACGGATGTGATTAGCGCCCACGAGTACGGCAGTCCGAACGCCGTCGCCTCCATGGGCACGGCGCTGACGGAGGCGCAGATCGGTCTGATCAAGCCACTCGCGACCGATGTCCGCCTCGCGCTCGACCCGGACGCTGCCGGCCAGGCAGCCGCCCGCCGCGGCATTGACACCGCGAGGCAGGCGATCGGTGCCGAGCAGCGCGTCGCGACCGACTTCCACCGCGTCGGCGCGCTGCAGAATCAGCTCTCCAACGACATCAGGATCATCCCCTTGCCCGAAGGCCGCGATCCGGATGACCTGATTCGCTCCGAACCCGAACTCTGGCAGCAGCTCGTCGAGAATGCCCCAACGTTCCTCGACTGGCTGGTCGATCACGCGAGAGGCCGCCACGATCTCGACAGCCCCCGCGGGCGAGCCGACTTCATCGACTATCTGATGCCCACGATCCGCACGATTGGACACGCCGTGATGCGCGAGGAGTATGTCCGCCGCGTCGCTGCCTGGGCGCGAGTGGACCCGACATCGCTGCTGACGCGATACTCCGCCCCCAGTCCGTCCAAGAACGGCTCCGTGGCGCCGGCGGGGCGTGAAACCGGACGCCAACGAGACCGCCAACAGACGTTCATCGTGCAAGTGGCGCTCAGTCACGTGGCGACGCGGGATGGCATTGACCACGGTGTCCTCGAACTGATCGATGATTCCGAAGACCGCGCGATCCTCAGCGCCAGGATCAACTCGCCTGAAACGTCCTGGGCTGACCACTTGACAGATTCTGCTGGGAGAATCGCGCAACTGCTACGTGACGCGAAGCATCTTCCGCCCTACAGTGACGCGGAAGCCAGCGCGGCCGTGGAAGATGCCGCCAATCGCATTCGCAGAAATCGCAGCAAAGAGGGCCTTCGCCTGAAAAACCTTGAGATTGGCGAGCACGAACGCGAACTCGGCGCCGACGAGCTCGCCCGCGCCGCCGCGCTCCTGGACAACAGCGAGCTTTGCGACCCCGACCTCGCAGAGGCGGCGGGCACGGTCGTACACGCCCGAGACGAAGCCAGGAATCTACATCAAGCGTCCCGTTGGGGGGCGGATTGATGCTGAACACATGCTCCGACGCACGGGGACCAGTTGAGAAGGGACCACAATCATGGTGATCGCTCGAAAGGCCGCCGCCGGTGCAACAACTGAAGTCGCTCCACCAATAGCTGAGTCTCCAACCGATGGGCCATCGAGTCCAACTGGCAACACTCAGGCCAATGGCGCAGGAACGGTCATCGGCAAGGCTCCGAGCAGTCGCAAGAAGTCCGCTCCGGTCGCAACTGCGGACGTTCTTGCCGTCCGTGCGCGAGAGGCCGACGTCACCGCTCACCTCGTCGGCAGCCTCCGGCAACTGGTGCGCGACCAACTCGGCGACCGCCGGGTTACTGCCGAGGCGCCGGGACAGCGGAAGCCTCGAGCGGTCGCCAAGTCCGAAGAGGAAGCGCGCGTCCGTGCGCTGACTGCTCCGGTCGACGAGTTCTCGATGCCCGCTGGGCGCCGAACGATCAACCTGGCCGAGCAACCGAAGCGAACCACGAAGAAGTCAACCAAGGCGGCGCCAACGCCGAAGAAGGCGGCCGAACGTCGCAACCAGGCCAAGATGCACGAAGAGCGCCAGATCTCCCACGCGTCGGTGGCCAGCTTCACCCTGACCGGCGAAGAGTCCGAGGAAGAGGTCAGCTCCCTGGGCGAGCTGCTGGGCGTACTCGATCGACCGCTGCAGCCCAAGCCGGAGCCCAAGCCGAAGCAGACTGGTCGCAGAGGCCGGGGCGGGAAGTCGCGCGGGCGTGGGCGAGGCAAAGGCAAGGCCGAGCCCGCCGCGCCGCAGACGCCTTCGGTTGACCTCTACGGGCGAACCAAGGAAGTCAGCTCGCGCCGGATCATCGAGATGCGCAAAGAAGGCCGCCAGAGCGTCCACGAGGAGGCGGAAGGCGTCGACGACCCCGTGCGCATGTATCTGCGCGAGATCGGTCGCGTCAACCTGCTCACCGCGCAGGATGAGCGTCACCTCTCACGCCAGATGGAGGAAGGCAACTGGATCCGCGACTTCGAGGAAGAATGGCGCATCCTCAACGGTCGCTGGCCGACCGCCATTGAGATCACGATCTTCCTGCTGCTGCAGCTGGAGTCGTTGCTGCCCGAGATCGCCGTCATCGCCGAGGAGATCGGCAAGGCTGAGTTGTCGCTCTTCGACCTGACGAAGGACGCTGACTTCCGAGACCGGGTCGACCAGGAGATGGATCCGGAACTGCGCGAGGCGCTGATCAACCGGTTCCAGCCGGTAGACGAAGAGTACGACGAAGCGCGGGCAGAAGAGCGACTGGTTCAGGTCTCGGTCGTGACTCACATCTTCGATCAACGCCATGTCCGCCACCTGCTGCGCACGGCAGGCGGGGTGGACCAGCTGATCCCCTGCCCCTCCGACCTGGATTCGAAGCTCGAGCCGATCAGCCTCCGTTGCGAGCGGCACGTCGGTGTGCTGAAGGAGGACGCTTACCTCTCCGAGAAGCGCCTGACCGAGGCCAACCTGCGACTGGTCGTCTCCGTTGCCAAGAAGTACATCGGCCGCGGCATGTCGATGCTCGACCTGATCCAGGAAGGCAACATCGGCCTGGTCCGCGCGGTCGAGAAGTTCGACTACCGCAAGGGCTACAAGTTCTCGACGTATGCCACCTGGTGGATTCGCCAGGCGATTACGCGCGCGATCGCGGATCAGGCCCGCACGATCCGCATCCCCGTGCACATGGTCGAGACGATCAACAAACAGGTCCGCGTCTCCCGACGGCTCGTGCAGGAACTGGGTCGCGAGCCGACCTATGAGGAGATCGGCCAGGGCATGGGCGTTGATGCGCAGCGCGTGCGAGAGATCATCAAGGTCTCGCAGGAACCGGTTTCGCTGGAGACGCCGATCGGGGAAGAGGACGACAGCCACCTCGGCGACTTCGTTGAGGACGAGAAGATGGTCGCGCCGGACGCGGCAGCCGGTCAGCAACTGCTTAAGGAGACTGTTAGCGCGGTACTTGGTTCACTGTCGCCACGCGAGCGCCAGGTGCTTGAACTGCGTTTCGGGCTCGGCGACGGTCGCGCGCGCACGCTGGAGGAGGTCGGCCGCGACTTCGACGTGACGCGCGAGCGCATCCGTCAGATCGAGGCCAAGGCACTACGCCAGCTTCGTCACCCCACCCGCGCCACTCGCCTGCGCGACTACATCGAGTAGTCACCACGGACTTCGATCATGTGGCAAGACGTCGCCAACCTGCTCACCCGCCTCGGCCTCATGAAGCCGATGGAGGACCTGTCGGTCCGATTGACGGGCTATTCAGTCGCTGCTCGCATGATCACGTGGAACGAGGGCGTTCCCTACATCAACTCATTGATGCTGCGCACGGTCGGGGCGAAGTCGGGCGACCTGCGTGACGCCGTGCTGTTCTACTTCGCCGACGGAGACAGCTGGGTGATCATCGGCTCGGTCGGCGGTGGTCCGAAGCACCCGGCCTGGGTCCACAACCTGCGCGCCAATCCCCACGCCTGGGTGTTCGTCGATCGCAAGCGTCACCCCGTCGAGGCCGAGTTCGTCGAAGGCGACGAGCGGGATCGTCTGTGGTCGGCGGCGGCCGAAGTCTGGCCACCGTTCCACCAGTACGAAGAGAACGCCCGCCCGCGCCGGATCGAAGTGATCCGGCTGAATCCAAGCGCTTGATCAGAGCGTCGGCGCCAACGAACCCAGGAGCTCTTCGGTACGAGAGCGTTGGTCTTCGGTTCCGAAGACGACGCCGACGAAGTCGGTGGTACCGGCGTCCTTGAGCTGACGCAGCTGCGTTTCAATCTGTTCCTCGGTCCCGAGCACGGCCACATCCTCGGGATGGGCAGCGCCCTGCTTGTCCAGCATCGAGCGGTACGAGGGCAGGCGCTCGTAGTTGGCGAACTGCTCGGCAGCGGTCGCGCGAGCGGCATCGACATCGGAGTTGAGCATGACCGGCAGCCCGACCACGATGCGTGGATGCGGGCGCCCGGCTTCGTCGGCGGCGGCGTTCATTGTCGGCGCGATGTAGGACTCGACGACGTTTGCGGCCGTCATCCAGAGGATCGTGCCATCGGTGCGCGCGCCGGCCAGGCGGAGCATGGCCGGACCCATTGCGGCCAACATGCAGGAGACCGGCTTCTCGGCGTCGGGCACGTCCAGGCTGACCTGGCCGCGGTAGTGTTCGCCGTCGGTCTGGACCGGTTCACCGTTCAGCAGCGGGAGCAGGACATCGAGGTATTCCTTCATGTGGCGGGCGGGCCGGTCGAAGGAGTAGCCGAACATGCCCTCGATCACAATCTTGTGCGACAGGCCGATACCCATCACGAAGCGCTTGCCGCCGGCGGCGGCCTGGACAGTGAGCGCCTGCTGGGCCATCGCGTGCGGGTGGCGGGGATAGGTCGGCACGACGGCGGTCATCAGCTCGATTCGCTCGGTCTCCGCCCCGGCGAGCGTGAGTGCGCCCATGGCGTCGTGGGAAAAGATGTTGGCCATACCGAAGGTTGAGAAGCCAGCCGCTTCGGCGCGCTGGGCCTGCTCGACGATGTTCTGCACGCTCGGAGCCGGTCCGGCGCCGCCGATGAAGATTCCGATCTGCATACTCTGTTCCTGTTCGATTCGCTGCGTCGTCGGATTAGCAGCGGGGAACCCTCACCCTAACCCTCTCCCTCAGGGAGAGGGGATCAATGGGGCTGCACGAGGATGCGGCCGCGGACGCCGCCGGCGAGGATCTTCGCGGCTGCGTCGGGGACGTCTTCGAGTCCTATGCGCGACTCGACGAGGTCGAGGAGGTTGCGGTCGCGGAAGTCTTGGGCCATGCGCGACCAGAGCCGCGGTCGATCCTCGCTCGGCCAGAAGACGGACTCGATGCCGACCAGGGTGACGCCGCGGAGGATGAAGGGCATCACGTTGGTCTCGACGCCTACGCCGCCGGTCAAACCCGACAGGGCCACGACACCGCCGTACTTCGTCTGCCTGAGGATCGAGGCCGTGGTTGAACCGCCGACCGGGTCGACTCCAGCCGCCCAGCGCTCGCGCTCGATCGGCCGGCGAGATTCGGCCGCCAGTTCTTCACGGTCGAGGATTTCGGTTGCGCCCAAGGCTCGCAGGAAGTCGTGCTCAGCGGACTTGCCGGTGCTGGCGTGGACTTCGTAGCCGCGCGCCGAGAGCATGGCGACGGCGGTCGAGCCGACGCCTCCAGTTGCGCCGCTGACGATCACGGGCCCGGCGTCGGGTCCGACGCCGCCCTTCTCGATGACGTCGACCGACATGGCGGCAGTGATTCCGGCCGTGCCCAGCGTCATCGCCTCTTCTGAGGTCATCCCATCGGGTAGCGGCGCCAGCCAGTCGGCCGGAACGCGGACTCGCTCGGCGTAGCCACCCGGGTGGGCGGTGCCGAGGTCGTAGCCGGTCGCGACGACTGAATCGCCCGCCGCGTAGCGCGAATCTGAGGACTCCAGCACCGTGCCGGCGAAATCGATGCCGATCGTCATTGGGTACTTGAAGACGACGCGGCCATTCGGGGTGCAGGCGAGGCCGTCCTTGTAGTTGAGGTCGGACCATTCGACCGCAACCGTCACGTCGCCCTCGGGCAGCGCGTTCTCTTCCAGCTCCTGGACAGACGCGGTGAAGTCGTCCTCGTCCTTGTTGACCACAAACGCTCGGTAGCCCACGACGCCTCCTGTCTCGATATTGCAGTCAGGCTAGGTGCGAGTTTAGGTGCGGGGAAGGTTACGGGGGCAGTCGCTTCCCCTAGTGACGGGGGAGCAGGCCGTTGTTGGCGGCCAACGTGTGCGGGACGCTGAAGCTGCGATCGATGATCACGGTCTGGGCCCCGCATCAAGTGCGGGGCATCGGAAGCGGTGCGGGGCATCGGAGTTGGTGCGGGGCATCGGACGCCGGAGGGCCCTCACCCCAACCCTCTCCCTCGGGGAGAGGGGACCGGAAGTGGAAGGGGCTGGGCCCCGCAACAAGTGCGGGGCATCGGAGTTGGTGCGGGGCATCGGACGCTGGGGGACCCTCACCCCAACCCTCTCCCTCGGGGAGAGGGGGCCGGAAGGGGAAAGGGCTGGGCCCCGCATCAAGTGCGGGGCATCGGAAGCGGCGTTCGGTGTACGGGGTCGGTGCGTTAGCCGGCGGCTTCGGCGTAGATGGGGGGCTCCTGTGCGCTGGGGTCGGTGATCTGGTCGAGGAATTGGAGGATTTGCTCGGCGGATTGCCCTTTGAGGTGGGGGAAATGCTCGACGGCTTCGGCGATCAGGGCGTCCTGGTCGGGTGGGTCGGGGAGCTGGACCGGTTCTGTGGGCGTTTTTTCTTCCGGGGCCTGATTGGGGACGATCTCCTGCTCTGGACTGGAGATCGTCGATTCGGGGCGGTTAGTTTGGGCTGATTTTGGGCTGGTTTCGGACAATTCTTGCGGTCCTTCCTCGTAGAGGCCCGGCTGGTCGGCTCGTTGCTCGGCCCTGAGGTGGATCTGCTGGACGGTGCGGCGGATTTCGCGGGCGAGAGCGTTGAGCCGCGTCTCCTGGTTCTCGCGGGCGCGGAGGTATTCGACCGGCGTGAGGCGATCGGCGTTGTTGGCGACGTCGTCGTTTTTGACCGCCAGGGAGAGACGGATCTTCAGCAGCTGGAGCGACTCGAGCAGCAGGTCGTCGGCGGCCGGGCCGGCGATCTGACTCCAGTGGGTTTCGATCAGTTGGAGGTCGCTGGTTACGGTGGCCTTGGAGATCTTGAGCTGCTCGGCGATCTTGCGCTGCGAGTATCCGCGCTGGGCGAGGTAGTGGACGTGGATGGCTCGGCGTCGGCGTTTGGGTGGGATGTGCATGGTGGGCCTCTCTGTGCTGGGGTACATATGTTCTGCACAATGTACCGAATGCATGTTCTGTTGGGTGTGTCGTAGTTGGCGGAAGGAGGCGGCGGTGGACAGGGCGTGCCCCCCTCTGTCTCTACGAGACATCTCCCCCCGCTTGACGCGGGGGGAGAGCCCTCACCCTAACCCTCTCCCAAAGGGAGAGGGGATCAGAAGGGATCAGAGAGAAAGGGGCTGCCTCCCGATCAAGTCGGGGAACGGGAGTGGGGTTAGTGCAGGCGGGCGGCGAGCATTTGGTTGGCGGTCTGGGGATCTGACTCGGCTCCGTCGTGGAGTTCGTGGCGGACGACGACGCCGTCGGCGCTGAAGTCGACGATCGTGGCTCCGCCGGAGTGGCGCGGGGCGCCGGGATAGTAGGCGGGGACGGTACCGTCGCCGACGCCCTCATGCACATCGATGTGACCGAGCGCGACGTAGTCGGCGCCGAGCGACTGGATTTCTGAGGAGTGGATCTGGTAGGAGTAGCGCGACTCTCCGGTGCCGACGTAGTAGCCGTGGGCCATGGCGACGCGCCAGACGTACTGGTCGGAACCATTGGCCCAGGCCGGCATTGCCGAGGCGGGGGAGAAGTCGTTGTAGCTCTCGTGGGCCTGACCCCAGAACTGGACGCCGTGCTCTTCGAGCAGGACGAGTTCGCCTTCGGCCGAGGCGATGATGTGCACGTTGGACGGAAAGGCGTCGGCGAACTTCTGGTAGATGCCGTCGGGCATGTGCGGGTCGTGGTTGCCGGGCAGGACAACGACGGGTCGGCCGACGGCCTCCATCAGTTCGCCGGTGACTTCGACGTAGGGAAGCTTGACGCGGACGTGGTCGAAGAAGTCGCCGGCGATGGCGACGACATCGACATCGGCCTCGACACCGAGTTCGAGCACGTGCTGGAAGGCCTTGAGCGCCGGTTCGAGCGACTCCGCGCCGTCTCGTTCGGTCTTCCAGGGCTGCGATGTGTAGGCGCCGAGGTGCACATCGGAAGTGTGCAGCATCCGCAGCGGGCGAATCTCCGTCGATGCATCCGAGAGACCGGCTCGCGGCGGATAGACATCAGTACTCATGCAGCGTACACATCCCCGACGCCGCTCCCGCGCGGCGCATTGCTCCCAGAAGAGTAGCAGCAGACTCGCAGCAGGTCGGGTCTACACTGAGCTCCATGACCACCGAAAGCGCGCCCGCCACCACGCCCGAGGAGGCCAGCGAGTACGAGACCGTCATAGGCCTCGAGGTCCATTGTCAGCTGCGCACGCAGAGCAAGATGTTCTGCCGCTGCCCGGCGGACTACGCCTCGGCCGAGCCGAACACCTATGTCTGCCCGCTGTGCCTGGGGATGCCGGGCACGTTGCCGGTGATCAACAAAACGGCGGTGGAGTGGACGATCCGTACGGCGCTCGCGCTGAACATGACCATTCCCGAGCTATCGAAGTTCGACAGGAAGAACTATCCGTATCCCGACCTGATGAAGGGCTACCAGATCTCGCAGTACGACATGCCGCTTTCGGAAGGCGGCTGGATGGACGTCGAGACGGAGGATCTGGGCAAGCGGCGGATCGGGATCACGCGGGTTCACCTGGAGGAAGACACTGCCCGTCTGCTGCATCGTGAGAACGAGGCCGGGGAGCGCTTCTCGCTGGTCGACGTGAACCGCTCGGGCGTGCCGTTGATGGAGATCGTCTCGGAGCCCGATATGCGCTCGGCAGACGAGGCGCGCACCTACCTGGTGCAGCTTCGGCAGATCCTGCGCTACCTCGGGGTTTCGACCGCCGACATGGAGAAGGGTTCGTTCCGTTGCGACGCCAACCTGTCGCTGCGGCCGGTTGGTTCGACCGAGTTGGGCGCCAAGGTCGAGATCAAGAACATGAACTCGTTCCGCGGCGTACACAGCGCGCTGGAACATGAGGTCAAGCGGCAGGCGGAGGTGCTGCGCTCGGGTGGCACGATTGACCAGGAGACTCGCGGCTGGGACGAGGATCGGCAGATCACGCTGTCGCAGCGCTCGAAGGAAGAGGCGCACGATTACCGCTACTTCCCCGAGCCCGACCTGCCGCCGCTCTCGATCACGAGCGACGAGGTCGAGGAGCTGCGGAGTCAGCTCCCCGAGCTGCCGGAGGAACGTCGGGCCCGCTTCCGGTCCGAGTACGGGCTGGGCGACTTCGAGGCCAACCTGCTGACCGAAGAACCGTCGCGGGCGGACTACTTCGACCAGACCATTGCGAAGCTCAAGGACCCGGCGAACGCTCGCGAAGCGGCCAACTGGATCACGGGCGATCTGTTTGCGCAGATCAACAAGGACCCGTCGCATCCCGACGTCGAGGACCAGCGGATTCGGCCGGAGCATGTCGCCGAATTGGTGGGGCTGATCGTCGGCGGCGATATCTCGCGCAGCCAGGCGCGGACCGTGTTCGAGTCGATGTATGAAACCGGCGACGACCCCGCCAAGATTGTCGAGGCCAAGGGTCTTACGCAGATCAGCGGGGAGGACGCGCTGTCGCCGATCATCAACCAGGTGATTGGGGACAATCCAGATGCGGTGAACGACTATCGGTCGGGCAAAGAGGCGGCGCTGAAGTACCTGGTGGGTCAGGTGATGCGACACTCGCGGGGTCAGGCGAATCCGGCGCAGGCGTCGGAGTTGCTGGTGTCGGCGCTGAGCGAGTAGCAGCGCCCCTAGCGGCGCATCGCGGCGACTCGTGGGTTGTGGATGATTTGCGATGTGTTCTGGTAGGTGGGGACTCCGACGTCGTCGAAGACCTGATTGATCCCGCTGCGGATTTCCTCGGTGAGTTTCCAGTCGGTGGCGGCGACGTTTTCCTCGAGTTCGCGTTCGTTTCTCATCCCGACGAGGGCGCAGGAGACGCCGGGGTGATCCAGAACCCAGGCGAGCGCGAGTTGGGCGACCGTCTTGCCGTAGCCGTCGGCCAGCTCCGCCAGACGGTTGCAGACTTCCACTTCCCGACGGAAGTGCTCGGGCTCGAACAGGGGCAGGTTGAAGGCGATTTGATTGCCGCGCCAGTCGCCCTCTTCGAAGGTGTGGTCGGGCGAAAATGCGCCGGTCAACAGACCGAACGCGAGCGAGCCGTAGGACATGAAACCGACGCCGTTGTCCATGCACCAGGGCAGGACCCGAGCTTCCATCCGACGATCGAACATGTGGTAGCCGATCTGGTTGGCCGTGATGTGTCCGTACTGTTCGCACTGCTGCATCAGGTCGATGTCGTAGTTCGAGACTCCGTAGTGGCGAATCTTGCCGCTCTGCTTGAGTTCTTCGAGGGCTTCCATCGTTTCCTCGATCGGCGTGTCGAAATCGGGCCAGTGGATCAGGAGCAGATCCAGGTAGTCCGTGTTCAGACGCCGTAGACAACCTTCGGCGCACTCGATGACGTTCTGCTTGGACGAGTTGAGGCCCGTCATCGTCGGTGTGTCGTCGTAGTCGAAGCCGACCTTCGTCACGAGGATGATCTCGTTGCGGCGGTCGCCCAGCGCCCTGGCGAGCAGTTCCTCGGACAGGTAGGGGCCGTAGCCCTCGGCGGTGTCGAACAGGGTGATGCCGCGGTCGATGGCCATGTTGACGGCCCTGGCGGCCTCGTCCACGTCGATGTGGCCGTACATGTTGGTGCTCATCTCCCAGGTGCCGAAGCCGACTGCGGAGGAGACGAGGTCCGTATTGCCAAATCGTCGCTGTTCCATGTTCGAGCCTGCTACTCAGATTGCCTGAGCGGCGTTCTGGTAGGTGGGGGCTCCGACTTCTTCGAAGATCTCGTTGATTGCGGTGCGGATCTCCTCGTTGAGCTTCCAGTCGGTCGCCGCGACGTTTTCCTCGAGTTCTCGCTCGTTTCTCATGCCGACGAGGGCGCAGGAGACGGCGGGATGGTCGAGGACCCAGGCGAGCGCGAGCTGGGCGACGGTCTTGTTGTAACCGTCGGCGAGTTCGACCAGTCGGTTGGTGACCTCGACTTCCTTGCGGAAATGCTCCTCCTGGAACAGCGGCAGGTTGAAGGCCATGCCGCTGCGTCGCCAGTCGCCCTCTTCGAAAGTGGTGTCGGGCGTGAAGGCGCCGGTGAGCAGGCCGAAACCGAGCGAGCCGTAGGCCATGTAGCCGACTCCGTTGGCGAGGCACCAGGGCAGGACGCGGGATTCCATGCGGCGGTCGTACATGTTGTAGCCGACCTGGTTGGCGGCGATGTGTCCGTACTGCTCGCACTCTTCCATCATGTCGATGTTGAAGTTGGAGACGCCGTAGTGTCGGATTTTGCCGCTCTGCTTGAGTTCCTCGAGGCCCTCCATGGTTTCCTCAATCGGCGTGTCGTGGTCGGGCCAATGGATCAGCATCAGGTCGACGAAGTCGGTGTTGAGGCGGCGCAGGCAGTCGTCGGTGTGCTCGATGATGTGGGATTTCTTCGAGTTCCGCCCGATCACCTGAGGCGTGTCGTCATAGTCGAATCCGACTTTCGTCACGAGCACGATCTCGTTGCGGCGGTTGCCGAGCGCTTTGGCGAGCAGCTCCTCGGAGTGGTAGGGGCCGTAGACCTCGGCCGTGTCGAAGAGGGTGATGCCACGGTCGATGGCCATGTTGACGGCGCGGGCGGCCTCATCGACATCGATGTGGCCGTACATCGTGGTGCTCATCTCCCAGGTGCCGAAGCCGACGGCCGAGGCGACGAGGTCGGTGTTGCCGAAGCGTCGTTGTTCCATGGTTGTCCTCGCAGTTCGGCGGCTAGTCGCGGAGGTTGCGGCGGGCGCCGGTGGCTCGGGCGACGTGGACGACCTGGTCGAGGTTCTGGTAGGTCGGGACTCCGACTTCGGCGAAGATCTCGTTGATCCCGCTGCGGATTTCCTCGGTCAGTTTCCAGTCGGTCGCTGCGACGTTCTCTTCGAGCTCGCGCTCGTTGCGCATGCCGACCAGGGCGCAGGTGACGCCGGGGTGGTCGAGCACCCAGGCGATGCCGAGCTGGGCGCAGGTCTTGCCGTAGCCGTCGGCCAGTTCGGCGAGGCGGTTGGCGATCTCGACCTCCTGGCGGAAGCGCTCGCGCTCGAAGAGCGGCAGGTTGAAGGCGACGCCGTTGGCGCGCCAGTCGCCTTCGCCGAACTCGTGCTCGGGTCCGAACGCGGCAGTCAGCAAGCCGAAGGCGAGCGATCCGTAGGACATGAAGCCGACGCCGTTGGCCATGCACCAGGGCAGCACGCGCGATTCCATGCGACGGTCGAACATGTGATAGCCGACCTGGTTGGCGACGATCGTCCCGTGGCGCTGGCACTCTTCCATCATGTCGATGTTGAAGTTGGAGACGCCGTAGTGGCGGATCTTGCCGCTTTGCTTGAGCGATTCCAGCGCTTCCATGGTCTCGTCGAACGGGGTGTCATGGTCGGGCCAGTGGATCAACATCAGGTCGACGTAGTCGGTGTTGAGCCGGCGCAGGCAGCCCTCGGTGTGCTCGATGACGTTCTCGCGCTTCGAGTTCAGACCGATGACCTGCGGCTGTTCGTCGTAGTCGAAGCCGACCTTGGTCACCAGGACCACCTCGTTGCGGCGGTTGCCCAACGCCTTGGCGAGGAGTTCCTCGGAGTGGTACGGGCCGTAGACCTCGGCCGTGTCGAACAGGGTGATTCCGCGATCGATGGCCATGTTCACGGCCTGCGCCGCTTCGTCCACGTCGATGTGGCCGTACATCGTCGTGCTCATCTCCCAGGTGCCGAAGCCGACCGCCGAGGTGACCAGGTCGCTGTTTCCGAATCGTCGCTCTTCCATGGCTTGATTCCTGTCTAGTTGGTTGGATGCCAATAGCCTGTGGAGTCGATCCCGCAGCGCCTAAGTTACCGCTTTCGCGGGGAGCGGCTCTATAGTGGCGTTATGTTCCGCCTGCGCCGAGGAGATGGAGACCGGAGAGATACCCCCGGCGGGAACGGCACGCGTCCAGAATGGCATCTACGCAAGTGGCTTGCGCCCGGCATCGGGATCAAGCGCTGGTTCGTGTTGCTGTTGTTCGGCATGGCGCTGCTGGGCCTGGGTGTTTCGTTTCTGGCGCGGGAGCTCTACCTGACGGTGACGCTGCCCGGGGCGTTCTACTACATCACGCTCCAGTTCCTGCCCTACGCGGTGCGCGGTGCGGTGCTGCTTGGCCTCGCGATCCTCTGCGTTGGCATCGGGATTGGGAAGTTCACTTCAGGACTGGTCGTCGCCGCACGCTCCTCGGACAGCAGAACGGGCAGCGACGAACCCCTAGTTGACCTACTCCACCGGCAACGCTTCGCGGGGCGGGGGATCCGCATCGTCTGCATGGGCGGCGGCACGGGACTGTCGGTGCTGCTGAGAGGGCTCAAGGCGTACACGGACAACCTCTCCGCAGTGGTGAGCGTTGGGGACGACGGGGGCTCGTCGGGACGGTTGAGACGTGATCTGGGGATCATTCCACCGGGCGATCTGCGCAACTGCATTGCCGCGCTTGCGGACGCCGAACCGCTGATGACGCGCCTGTTCCAGTACCGATTCCCCGAGGGATCCGGCAACGGCCTCGAGGGGCACTCGTTTGGCAACCTGTTCATCGTCGCGATGTCCGACGTGGCGGGGTCGATGGAGGAGGCGATCCACGAGACGGGCCGCGTACTCGCGGTGCGCGGCAAGATCCTGCCCTCGACGCTGGAGAACATCCGGTTGGCTGCCATGACCGCCGACGGGGAGAAGATCCGGGGCGAATCATCGATCACGGAAGCGGGGCAGCGGATCGCGCAACTCAATCTCGAACCGCTGCATCCGCCGGCCTACCCGGAAACACTCAACGCGATCCGCAACGCCGATCTGATTGTGGTCGGTCCGGGCTCGCTGTTCACCTCTGTTCTGCCCAACCTGCTCGTTCCGGACCTGCGAATCGCGTTCCAGGAGTCGGACGCGATGAAGCTGTACGTCTCGAACGTGGCCACACAACATGGCGAGACGGACCACTTCTCGGTGCAGGACCACGTCCGGGTGATCGCCGACCACATCGGCGGACTGCCCTTTGACGCCGTGATCGCGAACAGCAACAGCAGGGCGAGGCTGCCGCGCGGCTGGAAGTCGGAACCGGTGCGAGTCGATGATCGAAGCGACCAGGCTGACCTGGCGAACAGCTTGCGGATCATCGAGGCGGACATCGTCGATACCGGCAACCGCTACCGCCACGACAGCAACAAGCTCGCCGATGCGATCATGACCGCATACCATGAGGGTCGCGAGGCCGGCGTCCGACCTCGGCGTCCGCAGCGTGTGACGATTCCGGAATAACCGCATACGAGAGAACTCGGATACAACAGAGTCGTGGGCATTTCAGAGGTTCTCAACGTCATCCAGATCCTGGTCGCGCTGACCGTGATCGCGGCTGTGATCTTGCAGGCCAAGGGCGCAGGATTGGGGAATATCTTCGGCGGTGTTGGGGCCGAGTCCTCGTACCGCACCCGACGCGGCCTCGAACGCTCGCTGTTTCGCGGGACGATTGTCCTGATGTTGGTGTTCGTCGGACTCAGCATCGCCGCGACGCAGGTCTGATTTTTCCCGACAACTCCCGGCAGTGACATGTCCGAATCTCCGCGAGTCCTGTTCTACGGATCGCCAGACTTCGCCGTGCCGACGCTGCAGGCGCTGATCGACAGTCCGTATCGGCCCATCGCCGTCGTCACGCAGCCGGACGCTCGTGCCGGACGCGGCCGATCGCTGCGTCCGCCGCCGGTCAAGGAACTCGCTGCGGCGTACGGGATTCCGGCCCTTCAACCCGAGAGGCTGCGCGACCGCGCCGCGATCGCACAGATTGCCAGTCTGCGTCCAACTCTTCAGATCGTGGCTGCGTACGGGCAGATCATCCCGTTGGAGATCCTCGGTCTTCCCGCGCAGGGAACACTCAACGTCCATGCGTCGCTCCTGCCTCGGTGGCGCGGCGCTTCGCCGATCTCGGCCGCCATCCTGCATGGCGATGACGAGACGGGCGTCACGATCATGCTGGTTGACGAGACCGAAGACACAGGTGACATCCTGCGCCAACGAGCGACGCGCATCGATCCCGTCGAGCACGCCGGACAACTGAGCGATCGGCTCGCCGATATGGGAGCCGGGCTACTCATGCAGACCATTCCCGACTGGCTGGACGGCAGGATTGGCCCTCAGCCGCAGGACGGCAGCCTTGCCACGAGGGCAAGGCGCGTGCGGAAGCAGCAGGGTCGGATTGACTGGACCGGCTCGGCAGAGGAGATCGCCCGCCATGTCCGCGCGTACACACCGTGGCCCGCGGCAGCCACGACTCTCGGTGCCGCCTCGATTCGGATCACACAGGCGTCGAGTGTCGGCAAGGATGTGCGGAGCGAACCGGGCGAAATCGTCGAAGCCGACGACACGATCCGCGTCGCAACCGGTGATGGCGTGCTGGCGATTGAGCGTTTGCAGCGGGCCGGCAAGAGGGAACTCAGCGCCGAGGAGTTCCTGCGGGGAGCACGGGATCTCGTCGGCCAGCGATTCGGCGACTCCAATGGCTGATCCGGTGGACCTGTTGGACCTCGACCGCGAGGCTCTCGGCGATCTGATCGAGTCGCTCGGTCAGCCGGGCTTTCGCGCTCGACAGGTCTGGCGCCAGATGTATCAGCGCGGAAACGTCGATCCGATGCAGATGACCGATCTGCCGAGGGTGCTTCGCGAAAATCTGACTGAGGTTGCGGCAGCGGAGCGTGAGCCGCTGGAAGTGCAGACATCCGCCGATGGCTCGACCAGCAAGGCGCTGCTACCCCTGTCGGACGGCGAACCGATTGAGACCGTGCTGATTCGATCGAGGCCTCGAGACACCGTGTGCCTGTCGTCGCAGGCTGGTTGCGCGATGGGTTGCGTGTTTTGCGCCACCGGCCTGCAAGGGCTTCGACGACAGCTCAGCGTGGGCGAGATCCTGCGCCAGGCCGTACTGGCGCGTCGATGGTCGCGTGACGAGGGTCGGGAGCTGACACACGTCGTGTTCATGGGGATGGGCGAGCCGCTGGCCAACTACTCGAACGTCAGCGAGGCGATCGTCCGTCTGACGGATCCGGAAGGATTCGGCCTGTCGCCGAGACGAATCACGGTGTCGACGGTCGGAATTCCCCTGAACATCAGGCGGCTGGCCAGCGATCATCCCACAGTCAACCTGGCGGTCTCGCTGCATGCGCCCGATCAGGAGCTGCGACGGGAGTTGGTGCCCGTACCCGGCGCGTCCGTCGACGACATCGTGTCAGCCGTTCGCGAGCACAATCGGCGGACGGGCGGTCGGGTGACGTTCGAGTACGTGCTGCTCAGGGGCGTCAACGACAGCCGGGCTCATGCGCGGCGACTGGCGGACCGGATCCGGGGCATACGCGCCCACGTCAACCTGATTCCGTTGAACCCATCGCCCGGCGTGGTGGGCACACGTCCATCGCGACGGACGACGCTGGGCTTCCAGCAGGCGCTGCAGGAGCGAGGGGTTCGGGCGACGGTTCGCGTCGAACAGGGACGAGACATCGCGGCCGCCTGCGGACAACTGCGCGGAGACCGAGTTCGGTCGGGCGCGTAGCCGACTACTCCTCTTCGGCCTCTTCTTCCTCT
This sequence comes from Chloroflexota bacterium, assembly GCA_028874365.1. Taxonomy (GTDB): domain Bacteria; phylum Chloroflexota; class Dehalococcoidia; order Bin125; family Bin125; genus Bin125. Next base: position 32,670 of record JAPPJZ010000061.1, read on the forward strand.
TCTTCGCCCTCGACGCCTTCCTCGTCCAGGAGTTCGTCGATCTCTTCTTCCTCATCTTCCTCTGCGACGCGCGGAGCGAGTGCCGTTGCAACGGCGACGGCCTCGTCTGTCAGTGCGGTCACCCCCTCGGGAAGCTCGAGATCGCGGACCAACACCGAGTGTCCGAAGTCTTCCAGGACCGAGATGTCCACTTCTATCACCGACGGCATGTCGGTCGGCAGCGCCTCGAGCATCAGCGCCTCCAGGGACTGGACGACGGTGCCGCCCATGGCGACGGCTTCCGAGTCGCCGATCAACTCCAGCCGCGCCTCAGAGTGAATCACGCGTGTCAGGTCGACTTGATAGAAATCGAGATGCAGCAGTTGCCGGCTGACGGGGTGACGCTGGATGTCGCGCAGGACGACGGGAATCGTGTCGCTGGCGCCGTCGATCGACATCGAGACCACGGCGTTGCGGTCGACCGCGGAGAACACCCGGCGAATCTCGTTCATCGAGGCCTGAATCGCCTGGGACTCCTGACCACGTCCGTACAGGTTCGCGGGGACGAGGTCGTCACGGCGCAAGCGCTTGACCTTCTTACCGAGCACGCTGCGGCTCTCCGCTTGCAGGACCAACTCGGCGGCGTCAGACATCGTCTTCCATCCATCTCAGGCGACCACGCGGGGTCTTGAGCGCGTACGGAATGACGCTATGACGGCATTCTCAGGCAGTCAAGCAATCCAAACACTCGCCGTACACTGTCGCCACGATGGCGCAATCTCACGACCGCCTGGATGAACGTTCCCATGACCGTCTGTTGGGCGTCGATGTCGGCGGCACGTTTACGGACTTCGTCTTCCTGCGCGACGGAGAAATTGAGATCGCCAAGCGACCCTCGACGCCGGACGATCCGGGACGCGCGATCATCAATGGGCTGACAGAGTTCGGTTGGACGCCCGAAGAGGTTGTGCACGGTTCGACGGTCGCAACCAACACCTTGCTGACGCGAACAGGCGCTCCTACGGCGCTGATCACTACGGCAGGCTTTCGAGACACCCTCGTCATCGGACGGCAGGCGCGCCCCGATCTGTACGCGCTGCATCCTCAACGCCACGAACCGCTGGTGCCTCGCCGGCTGCGTTACGAGGTCGACGAGCGGATCGCGGCCGATGGCACGGTCATTGCGCCGCTCGACCTGGCCCAGCTCGACGCCGTGCTTGATCGGATCGCCCGGACGCGCGCTCGTAGCGTGGCGATCTGCTTTCTGTTCAGCTTCATCAATCCGGAGCACGAACAGTCGGCGGCCGAGCGCGCCCGATCACGCGGCTTCGATGTCTCGGCCTCGTACGAAGTGCTACCGCAGCACCGCGAGTTCGAGCGGATGAGCACGACGACGGCGAACGCGTATCTCGCGCCGGTGATGACGCGCTACCTGGACTCCCTGGAATCGAAACTTGAAGATCGCAGTGAAGGCGATGTTCGGCTGCGAATCATGCAGTCGAACGGCGGCTCACTCTCGGCCGGCTCGGCCGGTCGCAATGCTGTGCGGACCGTGCTTTCTGGACCTGCCGGCGGGGTCGCCGGTGCGTTCGCGGCGGCCGAGACGGACGGGTTTCCGCAGGCGATGACCTTCGACATGGGCGGCACCTCGGCCGATGTTGCGCTTTGCCCGGGTCGGTTGCTCGAGCGCACCGACCTGGTCGTGGACGATATGCCGATTCGCACACCCGCCGTTAACCTGCACACGGTCGGGGCGGGCGGCGGCTCGATCGCCTGGTTCGATCCGGGCGGCGCGCTGCGTGTCGGCCCGCAGTCGGCGGGCGCGGACCCGGGTCCGGCAGCGTACGGTCGCGGCACGCTCCCCACGGTGACGGACGCACACACGGTGCTGGGACGCCTGCGCCCGGAGCAGCAGCTTGGCGGGACCGTCGACCTCGATGTCGAGCGGGCGCGAGAGGCGATCAGCACGATTGCGGAGCCGTTCGGATCGGTCGATGGGGCCGCGCGGGCGGTGATCGATGTCGTCAACGCCAATATGGCTCGCGCGCTGCGGGTGATTTCGGTCGAGCGGGGCTACGATCCGGCCAACTTCACCCTCGTCGCGTTCGGCGGCGCCGGACCGCTCCACGCCTGTGATCTGGCGGACGCGCTGGGCATCCCGCAGGTACTGGTCCCGCCTGCGCCCGGCGTCCTCTCGGCAGCGGGCATGCTGATATCCGACATCACGCGAGACGCCGAGCAGGGACTCCATCTCACTATCGGTCCCGAGGATGCGGGGAGCGTCGGTCGACTCGACGAAGCGTTCTCGGTGATCTCCGAGCAGGCGCGAGCGGCGATCGGCGAGGACGGCTATGACTCGAACGTGCGGATCGAGTTCGCGGCCGACTTGCGCTACCTCGGACAGTCACACGAACTCACCGTCTCACTGAACGATGGGCACGATGCTCAATCCGTGAGGAACGCCTTCCACGAGGCGCACGTCGAGCGCTTCGGGTTCTCCAACGCCAGCACTCCGGTGGAGGTCGTCACTGCTCGCGCGAAGGCTCGACACGAGGGATACCGGGGCGATCTGGGCGTCGCGTCGGCGTCGGATGGTTCCCAATCGCACACCGTAAACGTGAGTTGGGACCGAGAACGAGCAACGAGGGTGATGTCGAGGGGATCGGTGGATGAATCAGTGTCGGGTCCGGCGATCATTACGCAGGTTGACACGACGGTCACGGTTCCGCCGGGATGGTCGGCGACGCCCTTGTCGACGGGGAGCCTGCTCGTGAAGCGAGACCAGAGGTAGCCAGAGCCATGACCACCCCCGAGATCAATCCCGCACGACTGGCGATCTTCGACTCGTTGGTCAGTTCGATCGCTGAGGAGATGGGCGCCGCGCTGCGGCATACGGCGCTCTCGCCGAACATCAAGGAGCGGGCCGACTTCTCCTGCGCGGTCTTTGATCACGAGGGTCAGCTATTGGCCCAGGCCGCCCATATTCCCGTGCACCTCGGCGCGATGCCGGAATCTGTGCGCGCCGTCGAGCGGCTCGAGCCGTGGCGGCCCGGCGATTTGGCGATCCTCAACGATCCGTTCCTCGGCGGCACCCATTTGCCCGACGTGACGATGGTCTCGCCGGTCTTCGCGCACGGCGCTGGCGAGGACGACGCACCGATTGGTTATGTCGCCAGTCGCGCGCATCAGGCGGACATCGGCGGGATGGCGCCGGGGTCGATGCCGGTTGCTCGCGAGCTGATCCAGGAAGGCCTCGTGATTCCGCCGATCCGTCTCTATCGGAACGGCGAACTCGTCGAAGAGGCGATGGATCTGATCCTGCGCAACGTGCGCACACCGGACGAGCGGCGCGGCGACTTCAACGCGCAGATCGCCGCACAGCGCCTGGGGGAACGGCGGATCGCCGACCTGCACAGCGAGTACGGCGACGACGGATACAAGCAGACGACCGAAGCCTTGCTCGACTACGGCGAGCGCCTGACGCGAGCGGCGCTGCGCGAGCTGCCACACGGCGTCTGGAGCTTCGCGGACTCGCTGGACGACGACGGCCATACAGAGGAACCCGTGCCGATCAGGCTGAGGCTGACGCTGGACGAGGATCGCGCGCATTTCGACTTCTCGGGCACTGCGCCTCAGCGGGCGGCGTCGATCAATGCGGTCGCGCCGGTGACGCGGTCGGCCTGCTACTACGTGATCCGCTGTTTGCTGCCGCCCGATACGCCGATGAACTCGGGCCTGTTCCGGCCGATCACGTTCACCTTGCCCGAGCGCTCGATCGTGGCGGCGCAGACGCCGGTCGCGGTCGCCGCCGGGAACGTCGAGACCTCACAGCGAATCGTCGACACCGTCTGGGGCGCGTTCAATCAGCTCTTGCCGGAGCGAATGCCGGCGGCGTCTTCGGGCACGATGAACAACCTCACCGCGGGCGGCATCGATCCGCGCAACGGACAGCCGTGGGCGTACTACGAGACCTCCGGCGGCGGGCTCGGCGGGGGACCGGAGAGCCCCGGTCTCGACGCGGCCCACTCACACATGACCAACACGCTGAACACCCCAGCCGAAGCGCTCGAGCTTGCCTATCCGCTGCGCGTGGTCGAGAACAGCATTCGGCCCCGCTCGGGCGGCCGCGGACGCCGTCGGGGCGGCCACGGTCTGGTTCGGCGCACCGAGTTCCTCGGTTCGGCGCAGGTCACGCTGATCACCGAGCGGCGCAGCCAGCAGGCGTGGGGCGCGCAGGGAGGCGAGGCGGGTTCGTCGGGTCGGAACAGCCTGGAAGTCCGGAGAGCCGACGGCACTCGCTCGAGGCGCAGGCTGCCGGGCAAGATCACCGTCGACGTCGAGGCCGGCGACATCATTCGCCTGGAAACTCCCGGCGGAGGTGGGTGGGGCGAGGCTCAACCGCGCTAAACTGAGGGCAACGGGCAGCGGAGGAGCGAACATGTCGGACGGTTCTGACCGGCTCGAACGTGACGTCGAAGAAGTGCTCTCGAACATCGAGGATTTCGATTGGCGCAGACGCCAGTCGCGGCGACCGGGGCCGATCCGGATTGCCCTGCAGCGCTACGGGTCGGGGCTGGTCAGTCGGGCCGCAGCGCTGACTCCCAACCATCTGCTACTGCTCGGCGCAGCGCTGCTGATCGTGGGCCTGGTCCTGCGCGGCGGTGGCCTCTGGCTTGCGATCGTCGGCATCGTCGTGTTCTTGATCGGACTGTTCTGGACCTCGCGCGGCGGCAACCGGCAGGCCAACCAGCCCCGGGGCGGCTATTGGCGCGACCGCTACATCAGCTACGAACAGAGCGAAACGAACCCGCTGCGAAGATTCTTCCGCCGCAACCGGTAAGCCCTGCGGTGCGTTGGCTCACCGGCGCCCTGACTCTCTTCTTAGCCCTTGTCTTCGCGTCCTGTGCGGACTCGGAGCAGGCCCAACCAGCGCGTCCGGCGGTAACTGAGCAACAAGCGCAGGCCCAGAAGGCCGCGCAAGGCGAGGACGAGCCTGGCGTCGCTCAGGAGGCCGAGGAGGCTCAGCCGCAGCAGGCCGATCGACCGGCAGAGGGAGATCAGCCGGACGACCAGGAGTCGGACCGCGAGGCAGCATCGTCGTCCGATCAGCAGGGTTCCGAGCAGGACGAAGCTGATTTCGTGATGCCGGACCCCTCGGGACCGGACGCGCCCGCGTTCGACTTCGCGCTGGCGCTCGACTATCTGACGCGGTTGGTCGAGGAACTCGGTCCGCGTGCGACCGGAACCGATGAAGAACGGGCGGCCGCAGCCTGGATCGCCGAGGAGCTCGAGGGGCTCGGCTACGAGGTGGAGATCCAGGAGTTCAGTTATCGAGCCATGGCATCGTTCTCGCGCATAGATCTGGACGAGAATCGCAGCCTCTACGGCTTCCGATTCCCAAACTCGGGATCCGGCACGGCGACCGGCACACTCGTCGACGTACCGGGGGTGGGCGAGGAAGCAGACTTCGCGGGTGTCGACGTGGACGGCAAGATCGCCGTCGTCGATCGCGGCATCGTCGAATTTCGCGTCAAGGCGGCCAATGCGCAGACAGCGGGCGCAGTGGCTCTAATCGTCGTTGATGCCCGGGGCGAACGCGGGTTCGCCGGAACGTTCGGCGCGTACGTGAGCGACATTCCGGTCCTGCTGATTCGAGTCGAGGACGGAATCCGTCTGCGCGCTCGGCTAGGGCAGTCATTGACCGTGCCGGAGGCGCAGCCGCTGACGGGCGCTTCGCAAAATGTGATAGCTCGCAAATCCGGCGGCGTTTGCCGGGTCGTGGTCGGCGGACACTACGACACCGTGCCGGCCGTTGACGGGGCCAACGACAACGCATCGGGAACAGCTCTGACGTTGGCCTTCGCGGAGCTCTGGGCGGGACATCCCGGTTCGTCCGACATCTGCTTCGTCCTGTTCGGCGCTGAGGAAATGGGCCTCCATGGTTCGGGGGAATATGTCCGTCAATCGATCGCCAGCGGTTCGTTGGAGGAGGTCACGGCGATGCTGAACCTGGACGCCATCGGCGACGGCCGGCCGCCGTATCGCATTGTCGTCTCCGCCGAATTGAGGGATCTCGCAGACTTGATCGCGAGCGAGGTGCAGATTCCAGCGGGTCTAGGACGCTTGCCTATGGAGGTTGGCTCGGATCACGCCAGCTTCGCGTCGGTCGAGATTCCGGTCGTCTTCGTCTTCGCCCCGGGGGCGATCCTGCATGTCCCCGCGGACAACCTCGACAACTTCAACGAGGGCTTGTACGAGGACATTTCGCGGTTCAACCACGCGATGCTGGCTTGCCTGCTGTTGCGCGCCGGAAGCTCAATCACCCCGCTCGTTCCCTGTACGGAACGGACCCCGTAGTCGGTCCGTCATGCGACACTAACGCTGTGAACCGCCTTCGATTCCTCGTCGCACTTCTGTTGCTGGTGGTGTTGTTCGCCGCTTGCGAGAGCGAAGCGGCTCCGACGGAGATTCCGGAAGCGGTCCGCGAGACGGAACCGAACATGGTCAGCGAGGACATCCCTGTCGAAGCGCTGCCCGACCCGTTGCCGGCGCCGTACCTGTTCGTCGACGAGGTGACCGAAGAGCGGGCGCCGATCACCGAGACGATCTACGTGGTCCAGCCGGGCGACACGCTGGCGAACATCGCCACTCGCTTCTGCCTCACGGTGGAGGAGGTCCAACGGCTGAACAACATCGTCGACGTGGACGCGCTCGACGTCGGTCAGGAGCTGCGCATCCCGATCCGCGAAGGGGGTTGCGGCGCCGCGGACCCCGAAGCCACGAGTGACGAGGACGTGTCGGACGAGCCGCAGCGTTTGCCCGGTGAAATCTACATCGTGCAGGAGGGCGACACGCTGGCCGACATCGCTTTCGCGCACGGATTCACCTGGGTCGACCTGATGAACTACAACGGCCTGACCGAGGAGCAGGCGGGCAACCTGCAGATCGGGCAGGCGTTGATCATTCCGCCGCCAGCCGAGGAGGCGGAAGAGGAAGCTGAGCAGTCCGGTCCGACGGAGCCGCCGGGATAGGGCTCGGAGACAGTTCGACCGTGTTCTCGATTGATTGTCCGCGCTATACCCCTGTAGTAGCCTCAACCACTGCGAGGCGGCGACGAATCGGGTCCGTCTGGACCGGTTGACGGGTGATACATGGTCTCAGAACCTGCTCAGCAACCTTCGCAGCAACCTGCGCAGAGGGGGATTGATTTCCTGCTGCAGGAAGTCGCCGAACGCCGACTGAACGGGAACGCTCAGGAATCCCGCTCCGCCGCACTCGAACGCCAGCACGGCCGCGGCAAGCTCAGCGCCCGCGAGCGCCTCGACATCCTCTTTGACGCGGGATCCTTCACCGAGATCGATCCATTTGTCAAGCATCGTGGGACCGGGTTCGGTCTTGAGAACAACCGACCCGAGGGCGATGCTGTGGTCGTCGGCCACGGCACCGTGGACGGTCGAACGGTCTTTGCCTACGCCCAGGACTTCACGCTCTACGGCGGCTCAGTCTCGGAAGCAGCGGCCGAGAAGATCGTCAAGATCCAGGACCTTTCGATGAAGGTCGGCGCGCCGATCGTTGCGATCAACGACGGCGGCGGCGCTCGGATCCAGGAAGGCGTGACCTCACTGCGCGGCTACGGCGAGATTTTCCTGCGCAACACGCTCTCCTCCGGCCTGGTGCCGCAGATCGCGGTCTGTGCGGGACCGGCTGCAGGCGGCGGCGTCTATTCGCCGGCGATCATGGACTTCATCTTCATGGTCCAGGGAACGGGCCAGATGTACATCACCGGCCCCGACGTGATCAGGGCGGTTTCGGGCGAGGAGGTCACCCACGAGGAGCTGGGCGGGGCAATGACCCACGCCACCAAGACCGGTGTCGCCCATTTCTGCATTCCTGGCGAGGAGGCCACGCTGAACAGCGTGCGCCAACTCCTGACGTTCCTGCCTCAGAACAACATGGAGGACCCGCGCTGGACCGATACCGGGGATTCGCCGGAGCGTAAGCTCGACAGTCTCGTCGACATCGTGCCCGCCGACTCCACGCGCCCGTACGACATTCGTACCGTGATCCGCGAACTCGTCGACAACGGCCAGTTCATGGAGATCCAGGCCCAGTGGGCCCGCAACGTGGCGATTGGCTTCGCTCACATGGGCGGGTACGGCGTTGGCATCGTCGCCAACGACCCGGACACGCTCGCCGGCGTGCTCGACATCGACGCCTCGCGCAAGGCGGCCCGTTTCGTTCGCTTCTGCGACTGCTTCAACATCCCGATCGTCACGCTCGTCGACGTTCCGGGATTTCTGCCGGGGACTCAACAGGAATACGGCGGGATTATCGCCCACGGCGCCAAGCTGCTGTACGCCTACGCGGAGGCGACGGTGCCCAAGGTCGCTGTCACGCTGCGCAAGTCAATCGGCGGCGCGTACGTCGTGATGAGCAGCAAGCACCTGCGCTCCGACGTCAACCTCGCCTGGCCCACGGCGCAGATCGCGGTGACCGGCTCCGACGGCGCAGTCAACATCATTCATCGCCGCCGAATTGCGGCCGCAGACGACCCGGACGCCGAACGTGCGCTGGCCATCTCCGAGTATGAAGCCGAGTTTTACCGGCCGTACCAGGCGGCGGAACTCGGCTTCGTCGACGACATCATTCATCCGCGCGAGACCCGAACAGCCATCTTCCGCGCGCTCGATATGCTCGCAGACAAGGTCGACACCTCGCCGCCCAAGAAGCATGGGAACATCCCCCTCTGAGCAACGCTTCTCCGGTCCCCACATCCGGTAGTCAGCACCGAACTGGATCCCGCCATGGCTATTGAACCCGACGCTCTGCAGCGCATCGACGCCGCGTACGCCACGCTCCGCGACGGCATCGCAGTCGGACGGGAACGAATCGACCGCCCGCTCACGCTGACCGAGAAGATCCTGTTCGGTCACTTCGTCGACCCCCAGAATCAACCGATCGAGCGCGGTGTCGATCACGCCTCGCTGCAGCCGGACCGGGTCGCATTGCAGGACGCCACAGCGCAGATGGCGCTGCTCCAGTTCGAACTGGCAGGACTGCAACGAGTCGTCGTGCCGACGACCGTGCACTGCGACCACCTGATCCAGGCCCGGGTCGGCGCGGATACCGACCTCCAGGTCGCCGTGACCGAGAACGAAGAGGTCTACGAGTTCTTGCGGAGCGCCGCCGCGCGCTACGGCGCGGGTTTCTGGAAACCGGGTTCGGGCATCATCCACCAGGTCGTGTTCGAGAACTACGCCTTCCCCGGCGGCATGATGATCGGCACCGACTCGCACACGCCCAACGCGGGCGGCATGGGCATGATCGCGATCGGCGTCGGCGGCGCGGATGCGGTCGACGTGATGGCGGGTCTCGGCTGGGGCGTGACGATGCCCAAGCTAATCGGCGTCTACCTGACCGGCGAACTCGACGGCTGGACCGCGCCCAAGGACGTCATCCTGCGCGTCGCCGACGAACTCACGGTCAAGGGCGGCACCGGCGCGATCGTCGAGTACTTCGGACCTGGTCTCGACTCGATGAGCGCCACCGGTCGCGGCACCGTGACCAACATGGGCGCCGAAATCGGCGCGACGACGTCGCTCTTCCCCTTCGACGCGCGCACCGCGGACTACCTGCGCAGCACCGGGCGCGCCGAGATCGCAGAGCTGGCGGAGGCCAACGCGGAGCACCTGCGTGCCGACGACGGTGTCGCCGAAGCCCGCCACGAAATCTTCGACCGGGTGATCGAAATCAATCTGAGCGAACTCGAACCCGCCTGGGTCGGGCCGCACACGCCCGATCTGCGCAACACCGTCGCCGAGATTCGCGGATTCATGGAGTCCGAGGCATACCCGCTCAACGTCACCAACGCGCTGATCGGCTCCTGCACCAACTCCTCCTACGAGGACATGAGTCGCGCCGCCCACATCGCACGCCAGGCAGCGGAGGCCGGCCTCGAGTTGCGCGCGCCGCTGCTCGTCACGCCCGGCTCCGAACAGATCCGGGCAACCATTCAGCGCGACGGTCAGATCGAAGCCTTCGAGTCCGCCGGCGCGACCGTGCTCGCCAACGCCTGCGGTCCGTGCATCGGACAGTGGAAGCGCGAGGACATCGAGGGCGACGAGCAGAACACGATCGTCACCTCGTTCAACCGCAACTTCCCCGGCCGCAACGACGCCAATCGCAACACGCTCGCCTTCATCGGCTCGCCTGAACTGGTCGTCGCCACCGCCTTCGCGGGCGAGATGGGTTTCGACCCCCGCTCCGACGCCATCGCCACGGGCAGCGGTGAGTTCCGCTTCTCGCCCCCCACCGGCGATGAACTGCCAACGGATGGCTTCGACTCGGGCGACGAAGGATTCATCGCTCCGCCCGAGGATGGCAGCGGCGTCGACGTCATCGTCAGCCCCGAAAGCGATCGTCTCCAGCGTCTGACGCCGTTCGCCACTTGGGACGGCAACGACTACACCTTCATGTCGCTGCTGCTCAAGACCCAGGGCAAGACGACCACCGACCACATCTCGCCTGCAGGATCCTGGTTGCGCTTCCGAGGCCACCTCGAGAACATCTCCGGCAACCTCTTCAGCGGCGGGGTCAACGCCTTCAGCGGAGACACCGGCACGACGTTGAACCAGATCACCGGTCAGGACGATCAGTCGGTCAGCGAAGTCGCGCGCGCCTACAAGGACGCCGGCATCCGCTGGGTGGCGGTCGGTGACGAGAACTACGGGGAAGGCTCCAGCCGAGAGCACGCCTCAATGGAAATCCGCTGGAGCGGCGGCTACGTCGTGATCGCCCGCTCCTTCGCCCGAATCGCCGAGACCAACCTGAAGAAACAGGGCATCCTCGCGCTGACCTTTAGCGACCCGGCGGATTACGACCTCGTTGGACAGCTCGACCGATTGAGCGTGCTGGGATTGTCCGACTTCGCTCCTGGCCGGCCGCTGACACTGCGCATCGACCACGTGGACGGTTCGTCGGACGAGGTGTCGGTCAACCACAGCTACACCGACGAGCAAATCACCTGGTTCGAGGCCGGCAGCGCGCTGAACAAGATCGCCGCCTCGCAGTAGGTTCGCCCGCCGCCTCCGCCATTCACGTGGCAGACTCAAAGCCTGCCATCGGATAACAATTGATCTGACCCCGACATCGATCCCGCGGGTGTGGCTGCCCGTGTCCTGAAAGGTCCGAATCATGCGAACGAAGGTGACCGTCATCGGAGCCGGAAACGTCGGCGCGACCACCGCTCAGCGGCTCGCAGAGCGCGGTTACGCCGACATCGTCCTGGTTGACATCGTCGACGGCCTGCCGCAGGGCAAGGCCCTCGATATGTACGAAGCGTCCCCGGTCATCGGCGTCGATTCCTGCATCACCGGCGCCACCGACTACGGTCCGACCGCCGACTCCGACATCATCGTGATCACCTCTGGTGTGGCCCGCAAGCCCGGTATGTCCCGCGACGACCTGCTGCAAATCAACATGGGAATCGTCGATTCGGTGACTCGCGCCGCGATCGCCGAATCGCCTGACGCCACGATCGTCGTCGTCTCCAACCCGCTCGACGCGATGTGTCACGTCGCCTTCGACGCGGCTGATATTCCCAGCTCCCGCGTCATCGGTATGGCCGGCATCCTCGACACCGCGCGCTACCGCTCGTTCCTCGCTGAGGCGATCAACGTCTCGGTCGAGGACATCAACGCTTTCGTCCTCGGCGGCCACGGTGACACCATGGTGCCGCTCGCCTCGTACACCACCGCCGCCGGCATCCCGATCACCAAGCTGCTGCCACAGGACCAGCTCGACCAGATCATCCAGCGCACTCGCGACGGCGGCGCCGAGATCGTCAACCTGCTCAAGACCGGTTCCGCCTTCTACGCTCCGTCTGCCGCGGTGGCGCAGATGGTCGACGCGATCGCGCTCGACAAGCGCCGCATCCTACCGTGCGCAGCGCGCCTTGAAGGCGAGTACGGCGTCGACGGCCTGTTCATCGGGGTGCCGGTAATCCTCGGGCGAAACGGGATTGAGCAGATCCTCGAGATCAACCTCACCGACGATGAACAGGCCCAGCTCAAGTACTCCGCCGACGCCGTCCAGGGACTCGTCGACGACATGGCCCGGCTCAGTCAGAACAACGGCGGCTAGATTCGTACACATCCGAACAGGACCGAACGCTGAGAGCACCGAGACCCAGCTGAGGACTGAACATGAGCCAGATCAGAGTCGAATCCGACACGATGGGAACGATCGAGGTTCCCGCTGACCGTTACTGGGGGGCGCAAACGCAGCGATCCCTGGAGAACTTCAAGATCGGCGGCGAGCGCATGCCGCGTTCGATCCTCCGGGCGATGGGCATCGTTAAGCACGCCTCGGCCAGTGCGAACCAGAAGCTGGGACGGCTGGACGCGGATCTCGCCGACGCCATCCGCTCCGCCGGCCAGCAAGTGATCGAGGGCGAACTCGACGACCACTTCCCGCTCGTCGTCTGGCAGACCGGTTCCGGCACTCAGTCGAACATGAACGCCAACGAGGTCATCTCGAACCGCGCGATCGAGATTCTGGGCGGCGAGATCGGCTCCAAGTCGCCGGTCCACCCCAACGACCACGTCAACATGTCGCAGTCGTCCAACGACGTCTTCCCCGGCGCGATGGCGATCGCCACCGCTGAACAGACCGTTCATCACCTGATTCCCAGCCTGCGCTATCTGCACGACGCCCTCCAGGCCAAGGCCGAAGAGTGGTCGGAGACCGTCAAGATCGGCCGCACCCACTTCATGGACGCCGTCCCGTTGACCCTCGGTCAGGAGTTCAGCGGCTACGTCCAGCAAGTCGCCTACGGCATCGCCCGCGCCGAGCAGACGCTGCCGCGCCTGTACGAACTGGCCCTGGGCGGTACCGCCGTCGGCACTGGCATCAACTCGCATCCCGACTACGCCGTCAAGGTCGCCGATGAAATCGCCGACTTCACCGGTCTGCCCTTTGTCACCGCGCCGAACAAGTTCGAGGCGCTTGCGGCGCACGACGCGCAGGTGGAACTCGCCGGCGTGCTCAACACGATCGCCGTCTCGCTGATGAAGATTGCGAACGACGTGCGCATGCTCGGCTCCGGTCCGCGCGCCGGTCTCGGCGAGCTCGTCTTGCCCGCCAACGAGCCCGGATCTTCAATCATGCCCGGCAAGGTCAACCCGACCCAGTCCGAGGCGCTGACGATGGTCTGCGCCCAGGTGATGGGCAACGCGGTCGCAGTCTCGGTCGGCGGCTCCAACGGCCACTTTGAACTGAACGTGTTCAAGCCCGTGATGGCCTTCAACAACCTGCAGAGCATCAAGCTGCTCGGAGACGCCGCCGTTTCCTTTACGGACAACTGCGTTGTCGGCATCGAGCCGAACTACGGCCGCATCGACGAGCTGATGCGCTCGTCGCTGATGCTGGTCACGGCGCTCAACCCGCACATCGGCTACGACAACGCCGCCGCGATCGCCAAGAAGGCCCACGCCGACAACGGCACCCTGCTCTCCGCGGGCCTCGAACTCGGTCTCCTCACCGAAGACCAGTTCGCCGAGTGGGTCCGGCCCGAGGAAATGACCAGACCGTAGTTAGACTGCCGACACCGCCAACCAGGAATCGGAGCACCCATGCCCAGCCGACGCAACATGATCGCCATGACTGACGAGGAAGCCAAGGAGTTCATCGAAACCGGCTGGACCCTCCAGGTCGCCTCCAACGGCAACAACGGATTCCCGCACCTCGTCGCCATGTGGTACGGCGTGATCGACGACAAGATCCACTTCACCACCTACGCCAAGGCGCAGAAGGTGCTCAATCTCAAGCGCGACCCACGGATTACGGTGATGCTCGAGTCCGGTGTCGAGTACTCGAAGATCAAGGGGCTCGTGATCGAGGGCGAAGCCGACGTGATCGAGAACGACCCGCAGCTCGTGATGGCCGTCCAGGACGCCACCGGCGAGAAGCGCAACCCCAACGCCCAGGGCCGATCCTCAACCCCCATGGACGACGAACAACGCGTCCGCCAGGCCTCAAAGCGTGCGGTCGTCCGAATCAATCCCACCCGCGTCTACAGCTGGGACCACGAAAAGCTCGGCGGCGTCTACTGACGCCGTTGCGCCTGGCTACAATGACCTCACAGTCAGGCGGAGGGATCCGTATGGCAACTGCCAAACCAGCGGACGACCGGCAGACCAATACGCGCCCGCCAGAGACGGAGCCGGAGCCCCTCCGTCTGTATGGCGTGGAACCGCCTTGGACGCTCTTCTTCATCGCGCGGGACTGGTGGCGAGAGCGGAAAGCTAGACAGCAAGAATCGCAGCCACCGCAATAGCAATCGCAGTTGCCCCCGTCAGCAGCAACGCAGCGCCAACGAGCGCCGACTTGACGCGGAGCAGCATCCTGCTCCGGCGCTCTGCTGCCCATAACTCTCCAGCAGCACCCTGCAACGCACTGGCCTCATCCTCCCCCGCGGTCGCGCGAGACATTGCCGATGGCGAGGGAATGACGTCAGAGCGACCGATCAGCAACGCGGCCGTTGACACCACGATGTTTGCGATAAACAGGGCCGCTGCCGCCGTCACTGCGGCTACGACTCCGCCCTGCTCAACCGGCGCAGCAAAGATCAACGCCGACCCCAGCAGGGCAATCATCGCCGCACTCAGAGCGAAGGCACTGCCCAACTTCGAGTCCAACGACCTGCCATATTCGATTTGCTCCTGCAGACGCCACAGCGCGGTCTCGTAGGTCAACCGCGCCCCCGAAACGTCATCAGCCATCACCCCACTCCGGCCCCGTGCTCCCCACCCTCCGGGCCGTAGAAGACCACCCAGACCGCCAGGTCGTCGCTGAAATCCTCGAACCGATGGCGCGCGCCGGCGCCGACGAAGAAGGTGTCCCCCGGACCGCACTCCATGCGCTCCTCGCCGAGAGCGAAGACGCCGGTGCCCGAGGCGACGATGTACACCTCGTCCTGATCGTGCGGTGACTGCTTGTCCACCTCTTGCGGTGTGTACAGGCCAACCGACATCGTCCCGTGACGCAGCACTTCCTGGTACTCGCCGACCGTGACCCGCTTCGCCATGATGGACTCCTCGCCCTGAGCTCAGGATATGCTCAGCAGGCATCCAGACCAGCATGAGGACCGAGGACATGGCGCTCTCGCAGATTGAAGTGATCCAGGAAGGCCTCGACGGCATGCACGCCATGCTCGACCGGGCCGTCCCCGATATGACAGCCGAGCAGTGGAACGCCCGACCTGCCGACGAAGGCGTCAGCGCGTTCTTCTCGCTCTGGCATTACGTCCGCACCGAGGACAATATCGTCAACTGGGTCGTGCATCGCCGTCCGACGGTCTGGCTCAACGGCGAGTGGGACCAGCACTTCGGCCTGCACCGCACGTCTCAGGGAACGGGCATGACCAAAGCGGAAGCCGACGCGGTGCTGCTCAACGACGTCGACGCCTGGCTCTCCTACCAGCAAGGAGTCTGGGTCGTCACGCGCGAATGGGTTGCAACGTTGACCGAGAGTGACCTCTCCGAGGAGATCATCATCCGTCCGACGCCGCCCATGTCGATCTGGCAAGCGCTGACCGGCATGCTGCTTTACCACGGTTTCCGACACGTGGGCGAAGTCGAACACGCCCGCGGCCTGCTCGGACTTGGTGGTCTGACCATCTGATTCGTTAGAACACGGCGATCGGATTGACCGGCGACCCTGTTCCGCCCTGGATGTTCAGCGGCAAAACGCAGAGCAACATCTCGTATCGTCCCTCTTCCGCGCACGCTTCGGCCAGCGGCTGCAGCAGCGCGTTGTCCAACAGGACGACGCCAAAGCTGTAAATCACCCCGTGCACCGGCCAGGCAAGGCCATACTCGCTCGGACGATGGTCCATCATGTCCCAGCCCAGCATCGAGACGTCCTTGTCGCGGATGAAGATGCTGCAGGACGCGTGCAATCCGGGCGAAGGCGGACTACCGAAGAAGTCGTCGGGGTGGTCGGCCTGGTAGGCCTCGCGACCGGAGTAGACAAGCAGCGCGTCGCCCGGCTCGACGGTGACGCCCAGTGCATCAGCAATGTCCTGCAGCTCGGCGCCCATGACCGGCCGATCGTAGGTGACGTACGGTTCGCCGCGGAACCTGGGCACATCAAGCAGCACGGCCCTGGTGAAGATGCCCTGATTCCAGGCGGTGACGTCGGCGAACGTGGCGCCCGTCGAAGAGTCAATCGCCTCGTTGGGATCGCGACCCTGCCAGATTCCGTCTGAGTCCCAAATGTGGCACAGGGCATCCACATGGGTGAATGTGTGGCCGTGATAGATGAAGCCGTAGTAGTCGACGACTGCGCCGTCGCCCTCGTCGCCGCGATCAAATGTCCGCATGAAGTGCTGGGCCGGCGTGGGATTGAGCGACGACGGATCCTTGGGATAGGGACGTGAGAGCGACACGGTCCTGCCGTTCTGCACCGAAGCCAGCGCACTCAGTCGCTTCTCGACTGTGATCAGGTTGACTGCGCCGACCGCGTCGTCGTCTCCCCAACGACCCCAGTTGCGACGCTCTTTGAAGTTGTGCATGATCGCGTCGCGGCTGGGCGACGGGTACCGCTTGCTGTGGTTGGACATGGTGCTTCCCTCCCAGGATCCTGATCGATCCCAGCGAAGATAGCGTCAGGCGATATCCTCAATCGCGAACCGTTTCAGGCCAATGGACAGGACACAGGATGACCGACTTCGGCGTATCGATGTTCCCGACCGATTATGCAGTTCAGCCACCGGAGCTGGCGCGGGAGGTAGAAGCTCGTGGCTTCGAGTCGCTGTGGTTCCCCGAGCACACGCACATCCCGACTTCGCGGATCTCTCCGTGGCCGGGCGGCGGAGACCTGCCGCAGGAGTACTGGCACACGCACGACCCGTTCGTCTCGCTGATGGCGGCGGCGGCGGCCACCGAGACGCTCAAAGTCGGCACAGGCATCCTGCTCGTTCCCGAGCATGACGTGATCGTGGCGGCCAAGTCCGCCGCCTCGCTCGACATGATCTCCGGCGGCCGCCTGATCCTCGGAATCGGCGCGGGCTGGAACGCTGAGGAGCTGGAGAACCACGGCTGGAACTTCAAGGACCGCTGGAAGGTCACCCGCGAAATTGTGCTCGCCTGGCGCGAACTCTGGACCCAGGAAGAGCCTGAGTTCCACGGCGAGTTCATCGACTTCGATCCGGTCTGGAGCTATCCCAAGC
The DNA here is from genome assembly GCA_028874365.1 of Chloroflexota bacterium. Taxonomy (GTDB): domain Bacteria; phylum Chloroflexota; class Dehalococcoidia; order Bin125; family Bin125; genus Bin125. The sequence continues at coordinate 49,879 of JAPPJZ010000061.1, forward strand.
CGGTCCAGGAAAACGGCCCCGACATTCTGCTCGGGGCGCAGTCCAAGTGGGCCTTCGACCGCGTCGTCGACTACTGCGACGGCTGGCTGCCCATCGCGTTGCGCGGCGACATGCGAGCCGACATGGAACAGCTGAGGGCCGCGGCCGACCGTGCCGACCGTGACTTCGACACCATCAACCGAACCGTCTTCGGGGTCGGACCGGACCCAAAGCAGGTCCAGGACCTGATCGACATCGGCTTCCAGCGAATCATCTTCGGTCTGCCGCCGGCCGATGCCGGCACCGTGTTCCCGCTGCTCGACCGCTACGCAGAGGTCAAGGCGGAGTTCAACGGCGGCTAGCTCCGAAGGGCAAACGGCAGGCCACGTGAGCGACGAGGATCCAGTCCAGCGACTGACGCGCGCCCGCCTGCGCCAACTGCAGAAGCTCAAGACCGCTCGCGAGCGGCGCGAGCAGGGACAGTTCCTGATCGAGGGCGAGAAGCTCGTTCACGATGCGATTGCCGCGGAAGCGTCAATCATTGAGTTGCTGACGACGTCTCCAGATCGATGGAGCCAGGCCGACGTTCCGGTGACGAAACTCAGTCGAGCGGACGCCGAGCGTCTCTCGGACACACGAACGCCGCAGGGTCACTTTGCGCTCGTTCGCAACGAACTGGGCTCGCCCGGCGCCCCATCGGGAGCGCAATGGCAGGTCGTGGTGCTCGACGCCGTCCAGGACGCCGGCAATGTAGGCGGGATCATTCGCTCGGCAGCAGCGTTCGAGATCGACCTGGTCCTGATTGGTCCAGGCACCGCCGATCCGACGCACCCGCGGGTCACGCGGGCAGCGACCGGAGCGTGGTTTCAAGTGCGAATCGCCCGTTCCTCGAACCTGGCTGACGACGTCGACACGCTGCGCCGGGGCGGAGCGACGGTGCTGGCAGCGGACAGCTCGGGTGGAAAGCTTGATTCCTGCTCGATCCCGGCGAAGGTGGCATGGATCGTTGGCAATGAGGGCTCTGGGGTCAGCGCTGACCTTGATCCGCTGGTCGACGCACGGGTCGCGGTACCGATTGCCGAGGGTGTCGATTCGCTCAACGTCAATGTCGCCGCTGGCATCATCCTTCATCATGCATATGAGAGAGTTCACGAGAGGAGCGCGACGTGAAAATCACGACCTGGAACGTGAACTCGATCCGGGCGCGCGAAGACCGCGTGCTCAACTGGCTTGACCAGCACCAGCCCGACGTGCTCTGTCTTCAGGAGCTCAAGTGCACCGAGGAGCAGTTTCCGTTCGACGGATTCGACGCGCTCGGCTACAACGTCGTGTTGTATGGCCAGAAGTCGTACAACGGCGTAGCGATCGTCTCGCTCGATTACCCGGATTGGGTCGAGGAAGCAGTGCCGTGGCCCGAGGACGAGCAATCGCGCGGTATCGCGGCCGAGGTCAACGGCGTGCGCGTCGTCAGTCTCTACTGCCCCAACGGCCGCGAGGTCGGTCACGAGATGTATCAGTACAAGCTGGAGTGGTTCGACCGCCTGCGATCATGGCTCGACGGACAGGATCAGTCCGGCGATCTCGTGTTGACCGGCGACTACAACATCACCTTTGACGATCGCGACGTGAACGATCCGGAATTCTGGCACGAGCGGATACTGTGTTCGACGCCCGAGCGGGATCGGCTCAATGCTCTCGTTGACTGGGGCCTGACGGACGCGCTGCGCCTATTCGACGAATCGGCTGGTGTGTACACCTGGTGGGACTATCGCACCGGCGGAGTGCAGCAGGACAAGGGATTGCGCATCGACCACCACTTGATCAGCGAACCATTGGTCGAACGTGCGGTGGCGGTCGAGATCGATGTCGAGGAGCGTCAGATGGAGGGCGACGGCGACAAACCGTCCGATCACGCGCCGGTCACACTTGTGCTAGAGGACTAGCGTCGTTGAGACCTGCCTCTTCCAACACGGCCGCGCAGCGGATGACCGTGGCGTCGTTACCCTCGCGGGCCACGAGCTGTACCGACACGGGAAGGCCGTCAGCGTCCAGGCCGGCCGGCATTGCGATCGCCGGGGCCTGAATCAGGTTGGCCAGCGGCGTGTAGAGAATCGAGATCGTCCAGGGCGTGACGGACTTGCCCGCAATCTCGTCGATCACCGCGCCGTGTTGGTGGGCCGCGATGGCGCTGGTCGGAGTCAGCAGCACGTCGAAGTTGTCGAACCACGCGTCCATCGCTCGACTGAGCCGATCGAGCGCCGCATAGGCTTCGGCGACGCGGACGCCGGTCAATGAGCGTCCCCGTTTCAAACTGCCGAGCGTGTAGTCATTCAGCTCCTCTTCGCGGCCCACGCACATCTCGCCGTAGTTGGCTGCCGCTCCAACGGCAGAGAGCGTCGGAAAGATCTCATTCGGATCCGAGATCGGCGGTGACGCGGCAGACACTGAAGCGCCGGCTTCGCGCAGCATCGCTGCCGCCACCTCGACACGGCTCGCGATCAGCGGTTCACACGGCGTCGGCCAGCCCAGCTCGGTCGTGAGTCCGACCTGCAGTCCTTCGAGGCTCCCTGGTCTCGAGACCTCGCTCAACCGGCCGCTGGCCGCACGAGAGGCCACCGGGTCATCCGGGTGCGGTCCTGCCATCACATCGTGCATCAGCGCGATATCGCCAACTGTTCGCGCCAAGACGCCGTCGGTGGAAATCTGTGACATGCCCGCGCCGCGGGTTCGGCGTGGAATCCTCCGACCGCTCGGCTTGAATCCGATCACGCCGCAATAGGCGGCGGGCACTCGGGCTGAGCCGCCACCGTCGGTGCCGTGATGCAGCGGTCCGAAGCCGGCCGCGCACGCCGCTGCGGCTCCGCCGCTCGAACCGCCGGCGGTCCGCTCGAGGTTCCACGGATTCGCCGTCGGTGGGCCCAACCGATTCGTGGTCTGCGCCGCCAGCCCAAACTCGGACGTATTGGTCTTGCCGAGGAAGAGGGCGCCTGCGTCCCTCAGCCGTTCGACAAACAACTCGTCGCGCTGTGCCGGCTGGTGGTCAGCGACCAGCGATCCCATCGTTGTTGGAACGCGCTGAACGTCGACAAGATCCTTGATGGTGATCGGAATGCCAAGCAGAGGCGGTTGGTTCCCATCTCGCAAGCTCCACTGTCGAGCGGCAGCGTGTGCCTGCACGAGCGCAGCATCCCGGGTCTGACTGATGAACGCATTCAGCGATAGCTCAAGCGCTTCGATGCGCTCGAAGATCGCCTCGACGACCTCCTCCGGCGTAAAGGTTCGAGCCTCGTACCCGGCTCGCAGCTCTCGGGCCGAGAGTTCGTGAATCTCGGCCATCTACAGGTTCTCGATCTGAACCGGCTCGATATCTCCGGCCGGCGTGAACCCGAAGATGCGGCCGTAGAAGTCGAGCTCCGCCTCGGCTGCGCGCTGGATGTTGGCGGCCTGCCTGAATCCGTGCTGTTCGCCTTCGAACGCGATATAGGCGACCGGCAGACCCTTCCTGCGCAGCGCGTCGACCATTCGCTCGGCCTGGTTCGGCGGCACGATCTTGTCCTCCAGTCCCTGGAGGAAGATGATCGGGCAAGAGAGGCGGTCAACCGCGTGAATCGGAGACCGCTGCTCGTAGAGTTCTGCACGTTCGGGATAGGGGCCAATCAACGAGTCGAGGTATCGAGACTCGAACTTGTGAGTGTCTTCCGCGAGCGCCGCGACGTCGGAGACTCCGTAGTAGGACGCGCCCGCGGTGAACACATCGCCGAAGGTGAGCGCGCCCAGCGTCGTGTAGCCACCGGCTGAGCCGCCCCGAATCGCCAATCGCGACGGGTCGACATCGCCGCGCTCGACCAGAAACTTCGCAGCAGCCTCGCAATCTTCGCGATCAACGATGCCCCAACGGCCGTTCAAGGCTCGACGGTACTCGGTCCCGTATCCGGTCGAGCCTCGGTAGTCGACATCAACGACGGCAAAGCCCCGCGTAGTCCAGTACTGGATCGCCAGGTTGAAGCCGGGACTCGTGGCGCTGGTCGGGCCGCCGTGGATGAAGGTGACCAGCGGCGGGAGTTCTCCGTCCGGCGCCCTGAAGTCCGGATTGCGCGGCGCGTAGTAGTAGGCGTGGGAGGACTTGCCGCCCGTGGTTGGATAGTCGATGGCCTCGGCGCTGGAGAAGTAGTTGGAATCGATATCAGGCGAAGCCGAGGCGCGAAGTGTCTCGATCTCGCCGTTGTCAACGTTGATCGCGACGATCGCTGCGCCAATGTCCGGCCCGGCCGCCGCGCAGATGACACGCGGTCCGCACGCCGCCGTGAAGTAGCCGAAGGTGTTGAACGGCGTCTGCAGTTCTCTCAGCACGCCCTCGTCCATGTCGATCACGCCAATCCGCCGCCCATCGGCGTTGCCGTACTGCGCGACGAGGCAGCAGTCGTCCATCACCGCGTAGGTCGACATCGAGAACTCCCACTGCGGCTGACCGAACTCGGCCTCCAACGGGAGCACGGGCACGAGTTGGCTGCCGTCCCAACGCTGGATGTTCCACCAGCCCGACTCGTCGGAAACGCAGTACAGCGTGCCGTCCGGGCCCCACTGGGGTTCGATGATTGAGACATCGCCTCGCGCGTCTCCCGCGATTCTTCTCGGCGCCAGCAGGGCGCCGTTCGTCGCGACCTCTGCGAGCCACAGCTCCGTAGCGTCCCAGGGCATGTTGGGATGGTTCCAACAGATCCAGGCCAGTCGGCGACCGTCCGTGCTCAGTCGGGGCGACGAGCAGAAATCGAAGCCCTCGTGTAGCCGTACGATGTCGTCGGCCTCAGCGGCGCTACCGTCGGTGGGGATCGACGCCAGGTAGTTCTCAGCCTCCAGGCCCTCGCGGCGGTGGTCCTCCGCGACGCAGATCAGGCGTCCGCGCGCGTCGTCAACGGCGGCGTCGGCGTAGCGCACTGGAAGCTCGGGCGTCAATGGCGTCGGTTCCTCCGATCCGTCCACCGGACGCCGGTACAGGCGCTGGTCAGCAAAGTTGGAGAAGTAACCCACACCGTTTGAAACGGCGAACGAGCCGCCGCCGTACTCGTGAACCAAGGTCCTGGCGCTGTAATCCGTTGTTGTGACTTCGCTCAGTTCGCCCGACGCGGAGTAGCGCATGGCCGCGTATCGGCCATGCTCGTCCGGGCGCGACTCCACCCAGTAGAGGTCGTCACCGTCAACGTCGAGCTCGTCGAAGCGCAACGCTCCGGCGGTCAGCAACTCTGTTGCGACCGGCGACTCCCATGAGCCGTATGGCGCGATACGCGGCTCGGTCGAATCTTGACTCATCGTTGCCCCTCACTCGCTGCAAACCTGCAATCATCGTATGCGAGCGTCAAGATCCGGGCTTCCGCCAGGGCGGACAACGGAGGAACAGCGTTGGCCGAACACACTCGACCATCGGCGCGCACCACGATTGAAGCGGCTCAACGAGCCAGCAGTGACCGACGTCTGGTCGATGCCCCGCTGGCTGCAGACGTGCGCTTGCTGAGCAGCCAACTGGGGAACACGATTCGCCGGGTTGACGGTGACGAAGTCTTCAACGCCGTCGAGGAACTGAGAGGCCTAGCCCAACGGCGTCGCGGCGTACGGCAGGAGCCCGAACCCCAGCTCACGGCTGAGATCGCCAAGCTGGTGAAAAGCTGGCCGCTGTGGTTGGCTGCCGAGGTCGGCAATGCCTTCCTGACCTACTTCCTGCTCACGAACACGGCAGAAGAGACTCACCGCATTCGGCGTCGACGGCTGCGATCTTCAAACTCGCACGCGGCGCCTCGATCGATACCAGCGGTCGTGGAGCAGCTACTTTCGCAAGGCGTCAACGAGGAGACCATTCGCGCCCAGGCATCGGGCATACACCTGCAACCGGTCTTCACCGCCCATCCGACCGAATCCCAGCGACTCACTATGCTTGGCACGCTGCAAGACGTGCATCAGCTGCTGCTGGAGCGTGAACGGGCGATTCCCTCGGAGTTGGATGAGATCGATTCAGCCCTGCGCATGCACATTGAGGGGCTCTGGCAGGCGGATCACCTGCGCTACCGGAGGCCGACCGTGCTCGAAGAGTCACGCCTGTTGCTGCGGACGTTCGAGACCACGCTCTGGGAGGCCGTCCCTGATGTCACCCGTCGCTTCCGCCGAGCCACCGGCGTGCAACCCGAGGACGCACCGGCGCCGATCGTGCTTGGTTCGTGGATGGGCGGTGACGCCGACGGCAATCCCAACGTCACGCCGGATTTGACCTGGCAGACCGCACTGACGATGCGGGCAACAGTGCTGCGATTGCACCTGGGCGCGGTTCGCGCCATGGATTCGATGCTGCCCCACTCCGTACGGCGAGTCGCGGCCTCTTCCCGGCTGGAAGATTCATTGCAACGCGACGCCAGGCGGATGCCGCGCGTGCATGACCGTCTCGAGCGCCGCAACGCGGCGGAGCGCTATCGACACAAGATCCGTTACATGGCGGCTCGTCTGCAGGCGACGCTCGAGGCCGACTATGCGCTGCTCGATACGCGCGCGGCAAGCATCCACGACTCGAGATTGACCACGACGGAGCCGGACGGCGTACCGTACGACTCGGTCGGCGATTATATCGATGACCTGGACGCGATCGCTGAGAGCCTGCGACTGCACGGCGCAGACTCCGGGGCCGAGACGGTCGTGCAGCCGCTGATCGATCGGGCGAAGTCATTCGGGTTCCACCTCGCAACGCTCGACATCCGCGACCACGCCGCGCAGTTCCACGCCGCGGCCGATGAGGTGCTGAAGGGGCTCGACATTCAGCCGCCCGGCGGCAGCTACCTGGAGCTGAGTCCGGACCAGCAGGAGGAGTTTCTCGCTAGTGAGCTCGATCGGGACTACTTCCCGGTCGGTCACGCGATATCGACACACGACGACGACACGCTGCGCCGGTTCCGCACGGCGCGACGCATTCAGCGCATCTGCGGCGCGGACGCCGTCCAGACCTGCATCGTCTCGATGGCCTCGACGGCGGCCGACGTCCTCGCGCCGGTGCTGGTCGCCAGACAGGCAGGCCTCAACGACATCGGGCTTCGCGCGCCCGGAGGCGGCATACGTATCGCGCCGCTGTTCGAGCGTGTCGCCGACCTCGATCGAGCACCAGCTGTGCTGCGCTCACTGTTCGGACACGGCGCCTATCGACGCCACCTGAAGGCGCACGGCGACCTGCAGGAGGTGATGGTCGGGTATTCGGACTCGGCCAAGGACGCCGGTGTGTTGCCCTCGCTCTGGGGCCTGTATCGCGCCCAGGACGCCATGCACGAAGTAGCCCGCGAGGCGGGCGTTGACTTGATGTTCTTCCACGGTCGAGGCGGGACGGTCAGCCGCGGCGGTGGACCGTCGCACGACGCGATTCTCGCGCTGCCCCCGCACACGACAGAAGGCGGAATCAAGTTCACCGAACAGGGCGAGATGATCCAGTTCACCTACGGCATGCCGGGATTGGCGAAGTGGAACCTGGAGCAGACGGTAGCGGCAACGTTGGTGAAACGGTTCGACCGCGACCACGATGACGCACCCGACGCCGACAGGGGACGCTACCACGAAGCGATGGAGGAACTGGCCGAGACGGCCGAGCGAGCGTACCGGTCGGAAGTCGTGGACAATCCGGACCTTCACGCGTACTTCCAGCGCGTGACGCCGATCGGCATGCTGGGCAATCTGGCGATCGGCTCGCGTCCGACGTTCCGTCCCGGTACGGACGCCAGCCTGACATCGCTGCGAGCGATTCCCTGGGTATTCGCATGGATGCAGACGCGGCACGTGATTACGGGCTGGTTGGGTGTGGGCGCCGCGCTCGAGCAGTTCGTCGAGCGTCATGGCGCATCGGGAGAGGCGCTGTTGAAGGACATGCGCTCGCGCTGGCCATTCTTCACCACGCTGCTCTCGAATGTGGAGATGGTCCTGGCCAAGGCCGACTTCGATGTCGCCGAGCACTATGCCGCCACGCTCGGAGACGGGGACCACGATTTGCGCACGTTCCGAGGTCTGCGCGATGAGTACCAGCGCACGGTCAGAATGATCAACCGGCTAGCGGAGCAGGACCGGCTGCTGGACAAGTCGCCGGTGCTGCAACGCTCTATCGCCCTGCGTAACCCCTACGTCGACGCGTTGAGTTTCCTGCAGGTCGAACTGCTGAACCGCATCCGCGATCTGCCAGAGGACGATCCGGAGTACTCGGAGACGCTGGAGGCGATCCTGCGCAGCGTCAACGGGGTCGCAGCGGGATTGCGCAACACCGGCTAGGCGCCGGGCTCTAGTCGACGACTTCCCAGTGGACGAGGGTGAACGGGTCGATCTCGTCGTTTCCCTCGTGGTCCTCGAAATAGGGCCGAACTTTGGCGCCGATCTCGACCGTCTGCATCGGGTCGCCGACGAGATTGCCGACCATGCGCACGTTCTCGTGATTGGGCAGCTCGACCAGCACAACCAGGTACGGACAAGAATCTTGCAACGCCGGATGCACCGGATGCCAGACGCGCTCCCACGAGTAGATGCGTCCGTTGCCCTCGACCGACTTCCAGCCGAGGTCGAACGAGTGGCAACGGTGGCAATTCCACTCGGGACCGAACTGCGGCCGATCGCAGGTGTTGCAGTTCTGGACAAGCAACTCGTGCCGCTTGACCGCTTCCCAGTACTCGGTGTCGAGGCCATCAATCGCCGGAGCGGGCGCGGGCATGCCCTCGCCCAGGTAGTAGGGTCCGGGATTCGCCATTAGAGCACCGCCTCGGAACCGACGATCATGTCGGACACCGGCGTCACCATCGGACCCGACGCGACCAGCGACACATTCACATCGTCGACCTGGTTGCAGGACTCGCCGCGCACCTGGCGCACGGCCTCGATGTTCAGTTCCAGACCGTGCATGTAGCACTCGGCGAGGTTGCCGCCGCTGGTGTTGATCGGCATCTTGCCGCTCGGCGCGACCAGGTTGTCGAAGGTGATGAACTCGTTGGCCTCTTCGTAGGTGGTCAGGCCGTGTTCGATGATGCTCATCACGACCCCGCCAGTGAAGTTCTCGTAGACCTGAGCAACGTCGACCTCCTCCGGCTTGACCTGCGCCATGTCGTACATGCGCGGCGCAACCGTCTTGAAGTTAGAGGTGGCGTAGTCGGTCGCGTTATGCGAGCCGGAACCGGCGCGGTTGCCCGAGCCGACCGCGCCGCCGAGGAAGTAGACCGGCGTCTTGGCGTAGTCCTTGGCCCGGTCGGCCGAGACGAAGATCATCGCCGCGGCGCCGTCGTTCTCCTGGCAGCAGTCGAACAGGTGGAACGGCTCGACGATCCAGCGCGAGGCGTCATAGTCCTCGGGCGTCAGCGGACGACCGTACATCACGGCACGCGGATTGTTCTGTGCGTGGTGATACGAGGCTAGGGAGCATGCCTTGAGCGTGTCCTGGGTAATGCCGTGGTCCTCGTACAGTCGGTGAATCCGCATGGCAAACGACTGCGCCGGCGACATCAGTCCGTATGGCGCCGTGTAGGCCTGGTCGCCGCGCACGTGCGGTACGCGAGCGCCCTGCCCGAAGCGTCCGAACTGTCCCTGCGCCAGACCTCGGAAGACGACTACGGTGTCGGCGAGGCCAGTGGCCACCGCCGACGCCGCGTGAGCGCAGGCCGCCGAGCCGCCGCCGCCACCGCCGCCCCACTCCATGTTGGAGAAGCGCAGGTCCTTGATGTCGAGCGCCGCGGCGATCCGCGACGGATCGTTGCGGTCGTTGGAGTACGAGGCAAAGCCATCGATCTCACGCGGGTCGATTCCCGCATCGGCGCTGGCCTTGAGAATCGCCTCGATCACGAGCTTAAACTCCGGATCCGGAGAGCGACCGCGCTTGTAGTAGGTCGTTTCACCGACGCCGATGATCGCCACTTCGCCGCGCATCGTGCGGTTACCCATCTGACTGTCCTTCCCTGCGCACCTCTAGCGGATGCGCATCGACTGTTGGACGAACCCGTGATCGAAACTGCGGGCCTTCGCGCGCAGTTTACTTGATGATCGAACCTCGACCGTACGTCAGCCGCCGGTTATTGCAGCGCGCCTGCGACCAGTGCGTCAGCGATCTCATCTTCGGGCACCGACAGGATTTCGGAGAGCACGTAGTGAGTGTGCTCGCCAATCGCCGGCGCGGCCCGCCGCAGACGCGCCGTCCCGTCCGAGAACCGGGTGACGAGGCCGTCGTACGGCGTCGGCCCCATGACCGAGTGGTCGAGCGTGACGAAGAAATCCCGATGCGTGAGCTGGGGATCCTCGTACAGGTCCGACGGCCATTCAACGATCGACGCGGGCACACCGGCAGCGATGAGCACGCCAACGACGGCATCCGCTGTCTGAGGCGCGCACCATTCGGCAACCGCCGCCTCGATCTCGGCCTTGGCCGCGATCCGCGTTGACAGGTCGTCGTACTCGCTGCCGGACCAGTTCTCAAGGCCCGCCGCGTCGCGAAGGGCGTGCCACTGTTCGGCCGTTTCTGTCGCGATCGCCACGTAGCGTTCCTCGTCACCGACTCGGAACACGCCGTTGGGCGCCGCGTAGAGCGAGCCATGGCCTGGAGCATCGGCGACACGGCCGTTCTCGAAATAGTCGAGCAGCAGCGGCGCGTTGAAGTGGATTCCCGCCTCGGTCTGCGCCAGGTCGATGTATTGCCCTTTGCCCGTCATGTCTCGATAGCGGATCGCCGCGGCCAGCGTGCCGGATCCGAATCGAGGGTTGATGAAGTCGGTGTACGCGCCCCAGGTGCCGGCTGGCTGTCGGTCCGGCCATCCGGTGATCCGGTGCAAGCCGGACAGGCAGGCGCCCTGTAACCCGAATCCTGCATAGCTCGACTCAGGACCCCACTGTCCGCGCAAACAGGTGCTGAGCATGATGATCTCAGGACGTTCCTCGCTCAGCGTCGCGTAGTCGAGACCGAAGCGCTTCAGCGTGCCGGGCGTGAATGACTCCACGACCACGTCGGCCCAGTCGACTAGTTGTCTGGCATAGGACAATCCCTGCTCGGTGTCGAGCCGGAGCGCGACACCGAGTTTGGACGAGTTGAAGTTGGCCATGAACTGAGCACGGTCGAGCCCTGGTTGGTTGTCCTTGAACGGCGGCGCCAGACGCAGCACGTCGGGACGCGTCGCCGACTCGATATGCACCACCGTCGCACCGTGATCGGCCATCGACTTTGAGATCAGCGGGCCAACGCCGACCCAGGCGAAGTCGGCGATCTTGACGCCGGAGAGCGCGCCACCGTCGTGGCCGCGCACGCCGTTGGAGGACGCTGGCGTCCGTGCGGTTCGCTTCGGTGCGCGCCTGACGTCGGACAGCAGGTGCTGATCTTGTCCCATCGCCGGAGCGGGCCGAGCCAGCTGCAACGGCGTCTCCGATAGCTTGGCAAATGGGCCGGGATAGCGCTTGCCGTCCAGCTCCACCCAGTAGTCCCGCGCTTCCAGGTGCTTGTCGCGGGCGATGTCCTCGACCGTGTACAGCGGCGCGAGCATGAAGCCGTCCTTCACGGCTCGCGCATAGCATTCGGCCATCGTCCGCTTGGCTACGAAGTTGTGCAGGACTTCATTGGCGACCGCCATCATTCTGCCCGCTTCTGCCGGATCCTCCATCGCAGCGCGACCGAGGGCGGCCGCCCATTCATCGATGTCGGCGCCTTCCAGCTCACCGCTCAACTCGCCGCTCTCCCCGATCCACTTCATCACTTTGGTCGAGTGGCGCAGACCCAGTCCGCCGGGCACGATGCTGAACGTGACGTAGCCGTCCGCGCACGGATGGATTGGGAACACGGCGGGCCCTTCCAACACACCGACCGCTCGGTCGGCGCAGGTGCCGGGCGGATCTCCGCCCGTGTTGGGTGGGAACCCGGTCGCGTGCATCAGGGTCCAGACGATCGCCGCCTGCATTGAGACGTCGAGGTGTTGCCCCCTTCCGGACAGGTCACGCTCACGTAGGGCGATCGCGGTATCCGCCGCCGCCTGCACGCCGGAGTGAATGGCTGCCTGTGGATATCCCACCGGTATCGGCGGTCTGTCGCCTTCGCCCTGCAACCCGACCAGTCCGCCGGCGGACTCGATCGTCAACTCCGTCGCCGGACGGTTGGCCCACGGTCCATCCTGCCCATAGGGCGTGACCGAGACGTAAATCAGATCGGGATGCTCTGCCTTGACCTCGTTGTAGCTCAATCCCCAGTCGGCCATGGTCCCCGGATCGAACGACTCGATCAGGACGTCGGCGGTGCCGAGCAGGGCTCGGAAGTCGGCGCGACCCTGTTCGTCGTCGAGGTCGATAATCACGCTGCGCTTGCCCAGTCCCATGGCGGCCCAGTAGAGGGAACGCCCTGGATCCTGTTCGCTGAACGGGGGCATCTCACGCGACGGCGTTCCCCAGGGCGGCTCAACCTTGATCACCTCGGCGCCCATGTCGGCAAGCACACGGCCGGCCATCTCGGCCCGTGAGGTCGCCAGGTCAATCACGCGCACTCCGCCCAGCAGGGTGTTCGACGCCTCACTTGTCATTTCGATGCTCCGATCTGGAAACTCTGTCCGATCCGACCGACATGCCAAACTCACCTGCGCCGTTCGCAGGGATTCCCAGCAAGATACCGAAGGTCGCGGGTTTGCGGTCTACAGGACCAGGAACATCCTGATCAGGACCGAGAACACGCCGAAGACCAGCAGCGCGGCGAGAATCCACCAGAGCAATCGAGGCGCATCCTCGCGCGGCTCGTCCGCCCGATTCTCATGGTCGATCCAGTGAGCATGGCGCTCGGGAGGTGGTCGACGGCGACGCGCCCCGGGCGAGTCCGGCGCGGGCGGCGGCCAAGCGTCTCCGCCGTTGCGCGGGGCTTCCGCCATCTCAGGCTCCTTGCTCGAGGCATCCTCGATCGGTGATGCCAGTCTAGTCAGCCCTGTCCCGGCAGGGAGAAGGCTCATTCCTGCGCGTAATCAGAGCTGCGACTAGCCTTTGGTTGAGCAGAAATCAGGAACCGGAGTCTCCCGTGGCCCGCATCCTCGTCACTTCCACGCTCGCCCGAGACGGCAAGTCGGTTGTTGCCGCCGGGCTCGGGGCTGCGCTGCGAGCAACTGGCGCGACTGTCAGACTCGCGCGAGTGGACGATGGGGATTCCGCCGCATCCGACGCGCGTCAGTTCTCGCGAGTCAACGGCGTTCGCGCGACGTCTGAGCCGGTCTCTGCTTCCGACATCCCGAATGACACTGACCACGTTGTGATTGAGGCAGCCTCAGCCGAGGGCGTCGACGCCGATCGAACCTTGCTCGTCGTTCGACACGGCGAAGCCGACGACGACACCGTCGCTCGGGCGCTGTCCGAGACCCAACCCGACGCTGTGGTCGTGAATGGCGTCCCGGAACACGGCGGACCCGCGGCGATGGCCCGGATTGCCGAACTGGGTGGGACCGACATCGCCGCCGTTCCTCAGGATCGACACCTCGCCGCGCCCACCGTGCGCGATATCGCTCCCGCCGTGGAGGGCGAGCTTTCAGGCGATGAAGACCTGTTTGATGAGGCCGCTCGGGACCTTGTGATCGGTCCGGTCAGCGCACACGAGGGCATGGATTACTTCCGCAAGTACCCGGACAAGACCCTGGTCACGCGCCATGACCGGATCGACATCGCGCTCGGCGCGCTGGACTACGAGTCGCTTTGTCTGATCCTCGCCGGTGGCGAGCCAACCTTGCCGTACGTTGCGCAGCGCGCCGAACGTGAGTCGTTTGCCCTGATCACCACGTCGCAGAGCACGCTGCAAGCGGTCGAATCGATTGGGCCGCTGTACGGCAACTCCGCGTTCGTCGGTGAGCGGAAGCTGGCCACTGCGATCGAAATCGTCTCGGCCAACGTCTCAACTCAGGCGCTCACCTAGAGCTTCCTCAACAAGGTCAGCCCGTCACCGACCGTCAGTTGGACGGAGTCGACGCGCCGATCATCAGTGACGCGTCGGTTGAACGCATCGATTGCGCGGGTATCAGGATCGCTGGCGTTGCGATCCACGACCTCTCCGCCCCACAGCGTGTTGTCGACAACGATGAGTCCTCCATCGCGCAGCAACGCCAGCACGCCCTCGAAGTAGCTCCAGATCGGTTCCTTGTCGGCGTCGATGAATGCGAAGTCGAAGAGGCCGGCTCCCTCGCGACGCAACTGCGCGAGGGTGTCGAGCGCCGGACCCAGCCTGAGATCGATCTTGTGACGAACGCCGGCTTCGGACCAGTAGCGGCGCGCAATCGATGTCCACTCATCGCTCAGATCACAGGCGACGAGCCGACCGTCTTCAGGCAGCGCCTGCGCCACAGCCAGCGCCGATGCACCGGTGAACGTGCCGATCTCCAGGGCGCGACGCGCCCCACTCAGCCGAGCAAGCCAGCCAAGCAGACGAGCCTGATCGGCACCGATCTGCATTCCGCCGGCGGATAATCTCGATGTCTCTGCGCGGAGTCGGCTCCAGACATCGTCCTCTCTGGTGGATGCCTCTTCGATGTACTGGGCGAGCTCAGCGGTGACGGATACGGTCCTGATCGAGGTCATGGCTGAACCTTACCTGCATGGGAGAAACGTTCCGGGGAATCTTGCCCCTTGCGAGATTGCCCATAACACTATGCAAACAGTCGAGAGTGTATGTGGCGACGACCACCAAGCGTGAATCGAGGGGGAATATGGCAGACGCGAAGCCTAAGACGAAGGCGCAGATGGCGAAGGCGATCGAAGCGAAGACGGATATCGCGAGCAGAGATGTGAATGAGGTGCTCGACGCCCTCGCCGAAGTTGTGTTGGAAGACCTGGCGGTCGGTGGTCCTGGCTCCGTCACTGTCGCAGGGCTGCTCAAAGTCGATATCGTCGCCCAGACGGCCCGCCCGGAGCGCGAAGGCCGCAATCCCGCTACCGGCGAGACCATCACCATTGCGGCGCGACCCGCACTCGATCGCGGCAAGGTTCGCGTGCGCGCGCTGAAGCGCCTGCGCGACGTTCTTTAGTCCATCTACACGAGCCCACGATGCCGCCGCTTCCGCCAACGCATGAGGCCGGGCGGGAGCTGATCGAGCGGCTGACGCCGCACGCCGAGTTACTGTCGGAACAGGCAGAGGCGCGCGATCGCGACGCCGGATTCCCATTCGTGTCGTTCGATCTCTTGCGCGAGATCGGCTGGATCGCCGCTCCGATTCCACGCGAGTACGGCGGCGGCGAGTGTTCGTTGGCCGACCTCGTCGCTGCCCAGACCGCGTTAGCCAAGATCGACATGGCACTCGCCTTCTCCTGCGGCATGCACCTGATGTCGGTCGGTTCCGAGCGTTCGAACCGCAACTGGCCCGCACAGATCCGTGAGCGCATTTTTCGCTCCGTCGTCCAGGAAGGCGCACTCTGCAATCAGGTTGCATCGGAACCGGAGCTCGGCTCGCCGCAGGGCGGCGGACGACCGAAAACGGCATTGACGCCAGACGGACCGGGTCGCTGGCGGATCAATGGGCGTAAATCGTTCACCACGCTCGCGCCCGACCTGACCTGGTTCCTTACCTATTGCGCGCTTGAGGATGGCTCGGGCATGCTCGCCCGGGTCGCTGTTCACCGGGACTCGCCGGGTTTGCGCATTGAGGAGACCTGGGACGTCGTCGGGCTGCGCTCGACGGGCTCGCACGACGTCTGGTACGACAACGTCGCGATCACCGACGACGAGTTCCTGGTCAAGCAGGATCCGGGCCGGGCCGGGCAACGGCACGGTGACTTCGCCTGGTTCGCGCTGCTCGTTTCAGCGGCATCCCTCGGGGTTGCCGAGGCAGCACGCGACTACACCGTCCACTTTGCACGCCATCGCCGCCCCGGCGGCGCTCCCGGCGTGATCGGCAGCCTGCCGACCGTACGCGCGCAGGTCGGGGAGATCGATCTGCGAATCATGACTGCACGCGCCTTACTGCACGAAACCGCGTCGGCCTGGGACACGCTCGACGTCGAGTCAAGGGGCAGTCTTGGGCCGCGCGTCGCAGCAGCGAAACTGCACACCGGCGACACCGCTGTCGACATCGTCGATCGCTGTATGCGCCTGGTCGGCGGAATCTCGCTGCACCGTTCCGAGCCGCTGGAGCGCTACTACCGAGATGTCCGGGGACCGCTGCACAACCCGCCGATTACGCCGCGCGGACTCGAAGTGATTGCCTCCGCGGCGCTCGATCCGCTGCCCGAATCTACTTCTTGAACGTCGTTTGGAGCCGTCGCGCGACGGCCACGCGATCGTGATCGACACTCCCCAATCCGAGCTGCAGCCAACGGAGTTCCCTGGCCCAGCGTTCGAGGGGAAGGTCGGCCGAACCGCCAGCGGCACCGTGCAGCGACATCGCGCGATCGACCACTTCGACGGCCGCGCTCTTCGCGAACGCGGTCGCCTCCAAGCCAAGCGCTTCGAGCTGATTGGATCCCTCGAGGTAGAGGGCTCGCGACGCGGAGACGGCGATCTCGTTGTCGGCGAGCGCGAGCTTCGCGCGTTCGCCTTCCGCCAGCGGCAAGCCATGCTCGCGTCGCGACCAGACGACGCTGCGGCACATGTCCTGCGCTGCAGAGGCGATCCCGGTGACGTGCGCCGCCGTGAACAGTCGACGCCGAATCACGAGGTCGTTCGCGAACGACGTTCCCTGACCCGGTTCACCGAGTAGATTCGCCTCCGGCACCTTGACTGCGGAGAGATTGAGTTCCATCGTGTCGCGACCGGTGGCAATCGTTGGCCAGCGACGCCAGTGTTGGAATCCCTCGCGGTCCGTTTCGACGAGGATCGCGGAGACCCCGCTGCGCTCGCCCGGCACCTCTTCGGTGTTGGCGTAGACGATGCCAAACGCGGCGTCCGATGCGTCCGCCGCGAACAGCTTTGTGCCGTCGAGCATCCAGCCTTTGGGATGCCTCTGCGCGCGAATGCGAACGCCGTCGGTCGGCAAATGCGCGAGATCGGGATCCTCGAGTCCTCGAAAGCACGTCGCTTCGCGGTTCAGCAGGGGTTCGAGGAATCTCTGTTTCTGCTCGTCGGTGGCGGCGTAGAGCTGCGCGGGTGGATCGGGATCGAACAAGCCGTAGGCGGGATTGAGCACTCCCGCGCGGTGTTGCGACAGTTCCTCGGCGATCCGCAACCGGTCGTCGTCGGCCAGCACGTCGCTGGGGCCGACTTCAGCGGCCGGCGGCGCCATCAAGTGTGCAATGCCGAGTTCGGCGGCACGGGCGAGGAGATGCTCGTGGACGTCGGCAGGCAGTCGCGGCGCATTTGGTTCAACGCGGTTTTCCTGCAGCCAGATCTCCCGCCTGACAAAGCGGCGGACCGCTTGCAGGATGAGGTTGAGCTCTTCACTCACGATCCACCGTCCGGCACACGTTCAGCCGAGAGCGCCCGAGGCCGCAAGTTCAGCCAGTTCATCGTCCGAGAGCCCCAACTCTTGCAACACTTCATGCGTGTGCTGGCCGATCTTTGGCGCCGGTCCGCGCGGACCAATATCGGCGCCCGCGATGTCAAACGGCGTGTTGAGTGTGCGGAACGGACCTTCAGCGCCTTCAATCACGCTCCACGCGTTCATTTCTTCAAGCTGCGGATCGTGGATCACCTCCGGCAACTCAGCAACCGGCGCCCAGGTCAGCGACTCGGCGTCGAGCAGCGATCGCCACTCGTCCAGAGGCCTGGAACGGAACACCGAACGCATCGCCTCGGTCAGCTCGGCCGTGTGCTCCATCCGACCCAGCAGCGTCGAGAAGCGCTCGTCCTTGATCCAATCAGCCTGCCCCATGGCACGGCAGGTTGGAATCCAGTGGCGATCAGGGGTAGGCATCACCAGCGACAGCCAGCGACCATCAAGGGTCTCATAGTGGTTGAACAGCGGGTTTCCCGGCATCACCCGGTCGACGCGCCGCGGCTGGTCTTCCAGGATCAGCGAGGGCGCGACGTCGGCGCCGATCGTCCAGATTCCGGTGCGTTGGAGTGTGACTTCGACGTACTGACCCTCGTCAGTCATGTCCCGCAAGCGAAGGGCCGCGAGCGTCCCGGAGAGAAGGTTGAGCGATGTTGCGTGGTCTCCTTGACCCGGCCGGCAAGGCGTCGGCGGGCCACCTGGCTCACCGACCAGACCCATGATTCCCGAACGCGCCCAGAACGCTGAATGGTCGAACGCGGTCATCGCGCAATCGGGCCCCCGCGTGCCATAGCCAGTCAGGACCACGTAAACCAATCGAGGATTGACCTGACGCAGTGAATCCCACGAGAGTCCGTAGCGAGCGATCCGAGGCGTGGTCAGATTGGTGATAAACACGTCCGCCTCGGCAACCATCCGCTTCACGACATCGCTGGCGCCCTGCGCTTCCAGTGAGAGGGCGACTCCACGTTTCCCGCGATTGTCAAGCTCATACGGCGCGTCCACGTCGACATCGGGATCGAAGTCCGGGTTCCGGCCGCGCATCATGAAGGCATGCCAGGGGTCGCCAGCAGGATGTTCGATTTTGACCACTTCCGCGCCCAGGTCGGCCATCAAGGCCGCCGTGGACGGCGCTGCGAGCCAGTTCGCAACCTCGACCACGTGAATTCCATCGAGCGGCGCAACCATACTCAACCCCTTCGTTAGCTTGCAGTCCGATCCTACCTGTCAGTGCGCTTCGCCGCGCCGAGTCCAAAGGAGCCGTCCATGCAACACCGACCGACCGCTGCCCGAGTGCCCGATCCGGGAATCCGCGCCCTGTTCACTCGAGATGCTCGATGGCAGGCCTGGCTTGATGTCGAGGCCGCACTCGCGCGCGCCGAGGCGGAACTGGGCATGATTCCCTCCGACGCCGCGGTCGAGATCGCGGACCATTGTCGGCTCGATCTGCTCGAGGTCGACAACGTCGAGGCGGGCCTGGCAGTCACTGCGCATCCGTTGGTCCCCCTGATCTGGGAACTGGATCGGATTCTCGGCGACGAAGTCGGCGGTTATGTGCATTGGGGGGCGACGACCCAGAACATCACCCAGACTGGCGACATCCTCCAATTGCGCGAGGCACACAGAATCATCCTTACCCAGATCGGCCAGGTTTTGACAGTGTTGGCGCCGCTCGCCGAGCATCACGCCGAAGATCCCTGCGCCGGGCGCACCCACGGTCAGCACGCCGTGCCAGCGACGTTCGGTTACAAGGTCGGCGCCTGGATCGACGAACTCTGCCGACATGTCGAGCGGCTGCGCGACGCCGAACCACGCATCTTCGTTGCCATGCTGGGCGGCGCGGCCGGCACGCTGGCATCGTTTGGCGCGCCGGGCCTGGCGGTGCACGAAGGCATGGCCAGGCATCTGGGCCTCGCGGCGATGCCGGTCCCCGGACGCACCAGCCACGACCATCACGCCGAGTATGCGGCCATCCTGGCGATGCTGGCGGCAACCTGCCGCAAGATCGCCGACGAGACCTACACGCTGATGAAGCCGGAGTTCGGCGAGATCGAGGAGCCGGTTCCGCCGGGCACCGTCGGCAGTAGCACGATGCCGCAGAAACGCAATCCCAAGCTGTCGCAAGACATCCGCGCTGCCGCCGCGCAAGTGACCACGTTGTTCCCGCTGGCGCTGGATGCCATGCGAACGGAGCACGAGGCCGACGGTTCGACCAGCGTGATGGTCGAGCGCGTCGTGCATGGTTCGATCGAACTGGTTGGCGACATCCTCTCGCGCCTAGTGCTGCTGTTTGACGGCATCGACGTGAAGCCGGAACGCATGAGAGAGAACCTCAATCTCTCCGGCGGCTTGATCATGAGCGAGCGGATCATGCTCGCCTTGGGCGAAAAGGTCGGTCGCCAGCGGGCCCACGATGTCGTCTATGAGCACGCGCAGGACGCCGCCGTGCAAGAATCCTCCTTCCGCGACTTGCTGGTCGGAGACGAGGAAATCCGTCGCCACCTGAGCGAGGAAGAGTTGGACCACCTATTGGACCCTGCGACCTACACCGGAGCCTGCGCCGAGATTGCACGCGTACAGGCCCAACGCGCCCGCGATGTCGCCGAACGCCTAGAATCCGCCCAGAGTTGAATAAACAGCGCGAGCAGGAAGCGAGCTCATCATGCTGAAATGGATCGTCCCAGTCACCAAGAAGGAAGGCGTCGACCGCGACACCTTCTACGAGTTCTGGCAGTGCATCCACGCACCGCATGTCGCCAACCTGGCCAAGCCGGTCCGCTACTGCGTCACGTTCTTCGACAGCCACGGATCGCTCGGCGGCCCGCCTGCGACCGACGAGATGCCCTATGACGGAGTCGCCGAGCTCTGGTTCCGCGACTTCGAGCACTTCAACGAGGCGTTCGGTGAACACCGCGGCGCTCTGCGAGGGATCGACGGTTTCGGCGACCTGATCGAACCGACCACTGACGGTTTGTTTACGACCGAGAACATCATTGTCGACTCCGAACCGTCGGAGGATGCCTGCAAGTGGGTGGCATTCGTCAAGATGGGTGAGGGCGTCACGCGAGAGGAACTGTTCGCAGCCTGGAGCGACGGCCATTCGCCAAGGGTTGCCAATAGCATCGCCCGCGCCGACGGCCGCTGCCTGCGTTACACGACCTCGCACGCCAATCACGGCGCCAAGGGCGGGCCCTGGGATGGCGTCGCCGAACTTTGGTACACCGACGCCGAGTCGGCACTCAAGGGCATCCCGCCCTCCGACGAGCCGGGCGATCCGTTCCCTCCGCTGATCGATCCCGAGGCCACGGTGATTCTGCAAGGCCGAGAAGTCGTCGTCGTCTCGTAGACTTCAGGAGAACTCGACAGGAACGGAGCCGCGGATGAAATTCGGAATCTTCTACGAACACCAACTACCCAAGCCCTGGGGCGAGGGACAGGAACTACAACTCTTCCAGGACGCCCTGGAGCAGGTTGAACTGGCCGACAACCTGGGCATCGACCATGCCTGGGAGGTCGAGCATCACTTCCTTGAGGAGTACTCACACTCCTCAGCGCCCGAGGTCTTCCTCGCGGCTGCGTCGCAGCGCACCAAGAACATCCGCCTAGGCCACGGCATCGTCCTGATGCCGCCGGGCTACAACCACCCAGCCCGCGTGGCCGAGCGGATCGCCACGCTCGACCTGGTCTCCAACGGCCGCGTCGACTTCGGTACCGGCGAGTCGGCCTCTCGGGCCGAGCTAGAGGGCTACCGGATCAATCCGGAGGAGCGACGCTCGATGTGGCTCGAGACCGTTGAGCAGGTCGCCAACATGCTCGCCATGAACCCGTATCCGGGGTACGAGGGTCAGTACTTCTCGATGCCAACGCGCAACGTCGTGCCCAAGCCGGTACAGAAACCGCACCCGCCGCTCTGGGTCGCTTGCTCCAACCGCGACACGATCCACCTGGCCGCCAAGCTCGGCATCGGCGCGCTGACCTTCGCCTTCATCGACCCGGCCGAGGCCGAGCACTGGGTCAACGACTACTACGAGACGATCAAGACCGAGTGCGTGCCGATCGGCCACTCGGTTAATGCGAACATCGCGATGGTTTCGTCGTTCTCGGTACACCCGGACGCAGCCGAGGCCGAGGCTCGCGGCGGCGACGGGTTCCGATTCTTCCAGTACGCGCTCGGTCACCACTACGCCGCCGGCATGCACAAACCCGGCCGGACCAACATCTGGAAGGCCTGGGAGCAGGTGCGAGACACCTGGCCGCCGCAGGGCGGCGAGGGCGGCATCGGAACACCCGACGAGCTGCGTGAGCACCTGCGGATCTTTTCCGAGTGCGGTGTGGATCAGTCGGTCTTCATCCAGCAGGCCGGCAACAACCGTCACGAACACATCTGCGAGTCGCTTGAGACCTTCGCCCGCGATGTCATGCCCGAGTTCAAGGAGTTCGAGGCGGAACGAGAAGCGAAGAAGCAGGAAGAACTCGCGCCGTACATCGAGGAAGCGTTCAAGCGAAAGGCCGAGCGCAACGAGATGATGGCGGAACTCGCCGACGACGAGATCCCGACGTACGGACCGTACGGCTTTGACGTTGTCGCCAGCGAAACGCAGAGCGAGTCCGACTTCCACCACGAGGGCGCCGAAGAGCGCGCTCGCGAGCAGATGGAGCGCTTCGAACAGATGAAGAAGACTGCCAACCTCGCTGTCGAACTGGGTGCGACCGACTAGCGCTTTTCTTCGACCACAGTCTTCAGAAACGCGGTCACTTTCTCCGCCGTCCGCTCTGGGTGTTGGACGTGGGGGAAGTGGCCGCAGTCGTCCCAGACGTGAATCTCGGCATTCGCGAACGTCTCCCGTTGACGCTCGGCGTAGCGCCAGCTGATGAAGGGATCGTTGCGGCCGAAGATGACCAGGGTCGGGATATCGCGCGGCGACAGCGCTTGACGCAGGATCTTCGCGTCGTCGAAGTTGGTGTTGCGGTAGAGCTCGAGGGTCACGCGCCGCGTGGCGCGATCGTCTTCGGTGATCAGCTCATCGAGCCACTGCGGGTTCAATCCGCGAGGATTGCCCAGCCGCATGAATAGTTTGAAGAGTGGGCGCGTCGTGATGAACTGCAGTACCTCACCGGCGTACTTCTTGCGCCAGATGTTCGCCACCAGGTTGCCCGGGTAATCCTCCAACACACCGCCGTCGAGCAACGTGATCGACCGGCACCTGTCGGGGTTCATCGCCGCCCACATCAACCCTGTCTGGCTGTGGAAACTATGCAGTACGAGATGAACCTGCTTGATCCCAAGCGCGTCGATCGCCGGAGCCAACCACGTCTGATAGCCCTCGATCGAGTAGGGAAAACTCTCGGGCTTGTCTGCGCGGCCGAATCCGGGCAGGTCGAAGGCAACGGAGCGCACAATCGTCTCGGTCTCGGGCAGCAACCACTGGAAGTCGCGTCCTGAACCGGGAACGCTGTGCAGGCAGACGACGGCCTCCTCGCCGTCGGATTCGCCGGCCGACGTGACGATTCCTGCGACGCCGTTAATCGAGAGTCGGGATTCTCGAAGACTGGACATTTGTCGGTCCCGGTGAGGCGTGTGGAGCGTGCTGGCTCTCGGCTTCGGCGACAATATCACGGGGCGACGAGGCAACCGGCGCGCCCGGAGGCGGTGGCGCCGGTTCGTTGCTGAGCCTCGGAATCTCTGTCGTGCACCAGGGACAGATCTGCCACTCAGGATCGAGAACTCGCGCGCAAGACTCGCACGAGAGCCGGAGCGGAAGCGCGCAGCGTGGGCAGGCGAGGTAGTCCTCGGCAATCTCGCCGCCGCAGCGAGGACAGGGCAGCGTCTGTTCGAGTTCGCGCAGCAACGCGCTCGATTCCAGCCTGTGCTCCTCGGCCTCTTGCAAGGTCAACGGCGGACGCAACACGCGATAGACCACGAGACCGGGGAAGTTGAACACCAGCACGATCAACGTGAAGACCAGCTGGGCCATCGGCTCTGGCGTGCGCTGATGAATGTCGCGCGCGGTCCAGACGACCGCCGAAAACCAGAGCACAACAAAGTACGCGCCGACGATCAGCGCGAGAATCAGACCGGTGTTTTCGGGAGAACCGCCGGGCCAGGAAATGCCCACTCCATCGAGCATGGAACGCCTCTGCTACACCCCGCTGCCGCCACTATACGTCGATCCCACGGGTATGCTCGCTTCGATGACTGATTCTGCCGCGGCCGAGACCGACCGTCTGCGCGAAACGCTCGACCTCGATCACCTCAACGATGCGCAACGAAGCGCCGTCACTCATCCGCACGGCCCGTTGTTGGTGATCGCCGGTCCGGGTTCGGGCAAAACACGCGTGATCACGCATCGAATCGGGTGGCTGATCGAGCAGGGAACGCCTCCGTGGCGAATCCTGGCGGTCACGTTTACGAACCGCGCCGCGAGAGAGATGCGCTCCAGGCTCGACGCGCTGATCGGAACGGATGACGCCGACCGCGTGTGGTTGGGCACCTTCCATCGCATCTGCGTGCGCATGCTCAGGTCTCACGGGCAGGAGATCGGTGTTCCGCGCAACTTCGTCATATTCGACAGCGACGACCAGGTGCAGGTAGTGCGAGGAGCGCTCAAGGATCTGCAAATCGACCCAAAGCAGTACCCGCCTCGAGCGGTGCTGAGTCGCATCTCAAGGGCCAAATCGGAGGGCGACACGCTGGCCGAATTTGCCAGCTCGACCGGGTCTTACTTCGACGAAATCGCGGCGCGAGTCTGGGAACGCTACGCGGCCGCTCTGGCCGACGCTGTGGCGCTCGACTTCGATGACCTGCTACTCAAAACGCTCGAGATGTTTGAGCAGGACAACGTGCGGCGGTTGTACGAAGATCGGTTCGATCACGTGCTGGTCGACGAGTTCCAGGACACATCAACGATCCAATACCAATTGGCCCGGGCCTGGTCGGCCGGCAGCGGTAATCTGACCGTGGTTGGCGACCCCGACCAGTCGATCTACTCCTGGCGCTCGGCCGACATTCGCAATCTCAACTACTTCGTCCGCGACCACCAGGACGCCGCAGAGGTACAGCTCAACGACAACTACCGCTCGACGCAGCAGATCCTCGACGCGGCCAACGCGGTCATCGACCGCGCCGCTGACCGGATCAAGCGGCGCCTGGTCACCGCAAACGACGACGGCCCGTTGCCGAGACTGCACGAGGCGTACAGCGAATCGGACGAGGCTGAGTACATCTCCGCGTATGTCGAGCAGGGATTGCGAGACGGTTCGGTGCGACCCGGCGATGCCGCCGTGCTGTACCGCACCAACGCGCAATCGCGGGCTATCGAGGAGTCGTTGGTCCAACATGGGATCCCCTACCGCCTCGTCGGGGCAACCCGGTTCTACGACCGCCGCGAGGTGCGCGATCTGCTGGCCTATCTGCGACTGGTGCGTAATCCGGCGGACGCGGTGGCGTTTGAGCGGGTTGTCAACGTCCCGACGCGCGGTGTCGGCGCCAGAACGATTGAGTCGCTGACGGACTGGGCTTCGACCCATGCCCGATCGGCCTACCAGGCGGCGCAGGCGGCCGCCGGGCTCGACAACGACGCGCTCGGCGGATACCTGACGCCACCAAAGGTCTCGCGGCGCGCGGCAGGTTCGCTCCGCGAATTCGTCACGCTGATCGAGGATGCCCGCTTGCACGCCTCGCGGGAGCCGCTTTCGGATGCGCTTCGCGAGATCCTGGTCAAAACCCACTACCGGGAGTGGCTCGTGCGGCAGGCGGACAGCGAGACGGAAGCAGAAACCCGCTGGGAGAACGTCCAGGAGCTGATCACCGTCACCGAGAACTACTCCGAGATCGCGCCTGGGGCAGCCCTCGACGCATTTCTTGAGGATGTCGCACTCGTCGCTGACGTCGACGACTTGCCAGATGGCCCTCCGGACGCCGTCACGCTGATCACCCTGCACCAGGCTAAAGGGCTGGAGTTTCCAGTCGTGTTCGTGGTCGGGATGGAGGAGTACCTGTTGCCGCATCAACTGGCGATGGACGACCCGGCCCAGCTCCAGGAAGAACGCCGGCTCTGTTATGTCGGCATGACCCGTGCAATGCGCGAGCTGCACCTGTTGCATGCGTTCCGTCGCGCGTACCAGGGACGCTCTGGACACAATCCACCTTCACGATTCCTCGCCGACATTCCCGAGGAGCTGGTGCAGCGCCATCAGCGTCAGCAGGCTCAGGTCGGCGCCGACGTGCGGCCGGCCCGCAACCGCACCGTGCGCTGGGACGACTTCGACAGCTTCGAGCCCGAACCGGAAGCCGCGCCGTCGGTCGGTCTCAACGAGGGCGACGAGGTGTCACACGAGATCTTTGGTCATGGCGTCGTGATCTCGCTGCGGACGATCGGCCGCGACGCGGAGGTCACCGTGCGGTTCGCCGAAACCGGCGTGAAGCGTCTCCTCGCCTCGATGGCGAATCTCACGCGGGCCTAGGACTCCGCGCGCTCCCGCGCTTCCCGCTGCCGGATGCCCGACTCGAACGCTCCCAGGGCGTCCCGCAGTGCGTCTTCCGCAGACAGATCCCCGTCACGTGCTTCCTGCACGAGATTGAGTAAGCGCTCGCCGAACTCATCCGAGTTGCTCGGCGCGCGGGCGAAACCGTTTCGCTCGGCGCGTCCGAGGATGGATTGGGCTCGGGCCAGGGCCGGCAAGGTCTTCGGTACGCCGTCGAGGACGGATTCCCGATTGGGGCGTTCGCGCGCTTTGAGCCGCTCCCAGGCGCCTTCGACTAGCTTCGGCGTGTTGGCTGTGCCGTCACCGAACACGTGCGGGTGACGCCGCACCAGTTTGGCGCGAATGCTCTCGGACACGTCATCAAGAGTGAAGGCACCTTCCTGCTCGGCCAGCTTGGCGTGCAGCACGACCTGCATCATCAGGTCGCCCAGCTCCTCGCAGAGTTCGGCGGAGTCGCCCGACGCGATGGCTTCCAGCACCTCGTAGGTCTCCTCGAGCAGGTGAGGCCGCAGGCTCTCGTGCGTCTGCGCGTTGTCCCAGGGACAGCCGTCAACCGGATCGCGCAGGCGGTCCATGACGCCGCGCACCCCGTCCGGTGCGTCCCTGACATCCGACAGATCGATCGGATCGACGATCACTGCGGTGATGCCGGAGCAGCCGTCGTCCGATAACTCGGCGACGGTTGACACGTGGATCGCGTGATGCTCATCCACGAGGCGCAGCCGATGCGCGCCCGGATAGTGCCGTAGTGCATTGGACAGGCCGGACCGGTCGTTCGCCAGTAGCAGCAACACACCCGTCGTGACCGGCGGCTCGGTCGTGGTTCGAGCGACGACCAGGTTCGTCTCGTGTTCCAGGCCGGCGACCTCGATGATCCTGGATAGTTGATTCATCATCGGAGACTCCGAGGCTCGATACGCTCTACTCGACATATGAATCCTATCGCTCGACAGGCTGCGCTCAGGATCGGCCGCGCGCTGGCTGAGGTCGCGTTGGCTATCGCGCTGTTCACGCTTCCGGTTGCATTTTCGGTTCGCTATGCGACGACGTCGGCCTCGTGGTGGGAGCGCGGCTTCGAGCGCTACGGCGCCACCGGTCGGACTGGCCTGACGCAGGACGAAGTGCTGACGGTCGCGCAGGAGACTCGGGACTACCTGACTAACGACGACGAGCGGTTGGATGTCGATATCCGCGGAGCGCCGTTCTACAGCGAGCGCGAGATCCTGCACATGATCGACGTGAAGCGGCTGATGGCTCGGACGTTCGACGCTGGTTGGGCGGCGCTTGGGTTCATCATTGCCTTCGTCGCGCTGACGGTCTGGCGTACTCGGGGGGAGGCGATATCGACGTTGGCGCGTTCGACATTGTCAGCCTGCGGCGTGGTGGCGCTGCTGGTGGTGGTGCTGGGGATCATCGGGATCAGCGGGTTCGACTCCGCATTTCGGCAGTTTCACCTGCTGTTCTTCACCAACGATCTCTGGCAGCTCAGCTCGCGCGACGGCCTGATCCAGCTCTTCCCGCAGCGCTTCTTTTTCGACACAACCCTGCTGATCGGCGGCGTGACGCTGGCATTCGTTGTCGCAGTGGGCGCCAGTTCGGCGATTTACCTGCGGCAAATCAGGCGGAAGAGGCCGATGTCGTCACGTCACGAATCCGGAGCCTCGTAAGCGCCTGCCTCGTACCAGCCTGCAGCGAAGAACAAGTCCCCGTGCCGCACGACCCAGGTGTGCTTCTGTTCCTGCTCGCCGCTGTCAGGATTGAGGAACACGTAGCTCACCCAACCGCGATCCTCGATCGCAATGAACTCCTCGCGGAAGTGTCGGCCTGTGACATCTGGGCCGCCATCGAGCACGTTCTCTCCAAGCGGCAAGTACGGATGCGCGAGGCGCGTGCCGTCGAGTTCGTAGATGCTCACATACCACTCGCCATCCACGCTCTCTGGGGAGTTGTGATACTCGATGACCGCTTCGCGGCCATCAGCGTCGTAGCGATCGATCGCGTCCTGCACGAGGGCTCTGACGTAGCTGGCCGGATCCTCCTCGGCGAGGTCGTAGTTACGGTCGTACCAGCCCGAGCCGAAGAGCAGGTCTCCCTGACGCACGATCCAACTGTGTTTGCGCTGGTACTGCAGTTCGGCGTCGGGATTGGGGAAGACGTAGGAGATCCAGCCGTCTGTCTCGATCGACAGCGTGTCGGCGGTATAGTCGTAGCCCGTCACGTCAACGCCGGTGCCGTGGAGATTGCTGCCCAGCCAACCTGGTCGGTCGGCTCGAGCGCCATTGACCAGGCGGGTGCCGTCCACATGGTGGATGAAGAGGTACCACTGGCCGTCGATGCTCTGCGGAGAGTTGTAGTGCTCGAACGTGGCTTCGCGGCCCAGTACGCGGTACACCTCCAGCGCGCGCTTGACGTAGGACTGGGTGAACGCGCCGGGCGCGTGGACCCTAGACGGCGCAGCTTCATACCAGCCGGAGCCGAAGATCATGCCGTCATATCGGACAACCCACGAGTGCTTGATTTCGGCCTCACCGTCAGATGGATTGTTGAACTGGTAATCGACCCAGGCGCCGTCAACGGTGGCTGCGGCGACCACCATCAGGCCGGCCGGGTATTCATCGGGTCCGTTGACCTGGGCGGCCGACAGGCCGAGCAGGTCGGGATTCTCGTGAGCGACGACGACGTCGTCCTCGTCCATGATGAACATGTACCACTGGCCGTTGATGCTCTCCGGGCTGTTGTAGTAGGCGAGCGTCGCTTCGCGTCCGACCCGGTCGTAGCGGGCGATCGCCTGCTCGACGAACCATTGCGTGTAGCCGGCCGGATCGGAGATGTCGGGATCCTGGGCAGGGACGCTGATGGCGAACGAGCTGCTCGAGTACCAGCGTCCGGGCTCAGCATCAGACGGCAGGAGCCGAACCTGCGGAGTGTGCGTCATCCATTCGCTGCCCGTGACACTGGACTGCGCGCGCACCTCGACGCGGCCGCTTTGCGTCTGCCGCGCCTGGATGCGGACGTCGATCTCGCCCTCGCCCTGATTCTCGGAAACGGCGAAGTCGAGCGGCACGGCGCCGCTCACAATGATCGCAGCGACCACGCCAGCCGCAACCAGAACTCCTGCCGCGAGCTGTCGGGGGGATAGTCTCATGTATCAGCCAATCGCTGCAGACTGAGAAGAACTCGAAAAGATCAACGAGGAACGGTGCTAGTTCAGTGCGCCCGTCCCGCCGCCGCAACCACAGGAGCCGCGTCCGCAGGCGCAACCGCCGCCCGTCGGCATCGCTTCCGCCGCCTCGATGTCCGAGAACTGACCGGCCACCGTCACCATGGCCGTCGTCAGAACCTTCTGCGCAACATGGCCGCATTCGCACTCGTACGGCTCCGAAGCGGCGCTCATCGGTCGCAGCTTGGTGAACTTCTCATTGCAGGAACGGCAGTAATACTCGTAGAGGGGCATGAAACAGACTCCGAGACGCAATCAAACCTCTGTGTGCAGGATACGAAACAGGCATCGAAGGTCAACGGTCCACGAGGCATACACTCGGACTCACCCCCCGTAGCTCAGGGGATAGAGCACCGGTTTCCTAAACCGCGCGCGGAGGTTCGAATCCTTCCGGGGGGACCAAGCTTGGGCGTCACTTTGCGTAGAGTTTGACGATTTTGTCGAGCGCATCGAGTTCGGCG
>JAPPJZ010000016.1 GCA_028874365.1 Chloroflexota bacterium
CCGGTGATCGAGTCCTACGGCATGACCGAGGCGGCGCACCAGATGAGCTCCAATCCGCTGCCGCCGCTGGAGCGCAAGCCGGGCAGTGTCGGGCTGCCGGCTGGGCCCGAGATTGCGATCATGGACGAGGACGGCGCGCTGCTGGCGATGGGCCAGCGTGGGGAGGTCGTGATTCGCGGCGCGAATGTCACGGACGGCTATCGCAACAACCCCGAGGCCAACGCCACCGCGTACACCCGAGGCTGGTTCCGCACCGGCGACCAGGGCGTGCTCGACGACGATGGCTACCTGACGATCACGGGACGGCTGAAGGAGATCATCAATCGGGGCGGTGAGAAGATCTCGCCGCGTGAGGTCGACGAGGCGCTGCTTCAGCATCCGGCGGTGGCACAGGCCGTGACGTTCGCGATGCCACATGATCGACTGGGCGAGGAAGTCGCGGCTGCCGTCGTGCTGCGCGACGGCGAAGAGTCGGATGAGCGGGCGATCCGCCGGTTCGTCGGCGAGCGAGTCGCCGACTTCAAGACGCCGCGGCGGGTCGTGATCCTGGACGAGATACCGAAGGGGGCGACGGGCAAGATCCAGCGCATCGGGTTGGCCGAGAAGCTGGGCCTGGCGGAGTAGCGCATCGGTCGTTGACCAGCGTCGCCATCTCTCGAAAGAGGTGCTGTCATGGAGTTCGGCATCCACCTGGTGCAGCAGAACGTCACGATCGGCGAGTGCCGTGAGCTCTGGCGCTGGGCCGACACGGCGGGATTCACCTGGGTCGACGTGTCCGACCACTTCTATGAGTCGCCGATGACCGAGAAACGGGGCCCGTACCTCGAGTGCCTCGCTTCGCTAGCTGCGCTCGCCACCGACACCGAACGGGTCCGCGTCGGCACGTGCGTCCTGGCGATGGACTATCGGCATCCGGCGGTGCTCGCCAATGCGCTGGCGACGATCGACCACCTGGCTGACGGTCGGCTTGATGTGGGACTCGGAGCGGGCTGGAATGTGCAGGAGTACTCGGCGTACGGGATTCCGTTCGAGCGGATCGGGAAGCGGCTCGATCGGCTGGAGGAGGGCATCCAGGTCTTGCGGGCCCTTTGGGAGGAACCGGAGGCCAACTTCGCGGGAGACCACTACCAGTTGACCGACGCGCTCTGCGAACCGAAGCCGTTGCAGGACCGCGTTCCGATCTGGATCGGCGGCGTGGGTGAGAAGCGAACGCTGCAACTCGTGGCGCGCTACGCCTACGGTTGGAATGCGCCCTACCTGACGGTGGAAGACTGGCAACGGTTGTCGGGCGTACTCGATGAGTGGTGCGAGCGGGTTGGACGCGACCCCGGCGAGATTCAACGGGATGTCAACCTGTCGTTCCACATGGCAGCCGCGGAAGCGGATCGGGGCATGGCGCAGGCGCACTTTGAGGAAGTGTTCGGTCCGGCAGGCGACGCGTTTCGACAGCGCGGTGCGATCGTTGGCACGCCTTCGGAAGCGCTCGACATCCTTGGGCCGTACGCCGAGGCGGGCGTCGATCGGGTCAATATCACGCTCCGTCCTCCGTGGGACTGGGAAGCCCTGCGCGCCTTCGCAAACGAGGTCATCCCCGCCTTCGCTGGCAACTAGTCGCGAGCGCAGCCAGACCATCGTTGGCCCTGCATTCGGTGGGCGCTTCGAGCCTGGCGATAAACTGCCAGCGAACCTTGTCCGAGGGAGAGGCTGAGCATGCCCGTAGACCAGACGCGCGAATCGTGGAAGCCGGGGCAGGACTGGCTGGGCGCGATCGAGGAAATCAACTACATCAAGGAGCTCGGCCGCGAGATGGGCGGCGAGTACGGCGTCGCCCGCCAGCACCGCGGCGGCCGTTACACGATCCGCGAGCGGATCGACAAGTTCCTTGACGCCGACTCATTCTTCGAGGCCGGGCCGCTGGTGGGCGGCTACGAGTACGACGAGAACGGCGACTTGCGCGACTTCACGCCCGGCGCATTCGTCATGGGCATGGGCCAGATCGACGGGCGCAACATCGTGATCGGCGGCGACGATTTCACCATCTCCGGCGGCTCGCCGCACAACGTGTCCAAGGGCGCGTCGCAGTTCGCCACCCCGCTGGCCTCGCAGTACGGCCTGCCGTATGTGCAACTGATCGAAGGCGTCGGACACAGCGCCAAGCGGGACGAGGAAGAGGGCCGCATGGCCTTGCCCGGCGGCCAGACCTGGTGGCGGCACATCAACCTGCTGAACAAGGTGCCGGTCGCGTCGGGGATCATGGGCTCGGTCGCCGGCGCGCCGGCCGCGTTCGCCCTGCTCTCGCACTTCACCGTGATGATCAAGGGCCAGTCGCAGATCTTCCCTTCCGGCCCGCCTGTCGTGCGGCGCGCGATTGGTGAGACGTTCAACAAGGAGGAACTGGGCGGCTCGGCGGTGCACGTCTACAAGAGCGGACAGGTCGACAACGAAGCCGAGGACGAAGAGGACGCCTTCGACCAGATCAAGAAGTTCCTCTCCTACCTGCCGGATACGACCAGCGACGTGACCGAGCGTGTGCACAACGGCGACGATCCGAACCGGCGCGTGGAAGAGCTGCTGCGGATCATTCCCGAGAATCGCAAGCGTGGCTACAACCCGCGCAAGCTGGTCAAACTGGTCGTCGACAACGGCGAGTTCTTCGAAATGCGACCTCACTGGGGCGGCGCGATCATCACCGGTTTCGCTCGGGTCGGCGGGTACGCCGTCGGCGTCGTCGCCAGCGACCCGTACGTGATGGCCGGCGCGATGAACGGCGACGCGGCCGACAAGTTCACGCACTTCGTCGATCTGTGCGACGGTTTCAATCTGCCGATGCTGATCTTCCTCGACATGCCCGGATTCATGCTCGGATCGCAGGCCGAGCTCAACCAGACCATGCGTCGGGGGACGCGCGCCTTGATCGCGGCCTACGAGGCCGACGTGCCCAAGGTCGAGTTCAACATCCGCAAGAGCTACGGCGTCGCCGCCGACGCACCGAACAGTATGGGCGAGCCCGCCGGCGTCAACATGCGCTTCGGCTGGCCAGCCGGCGAATGGGGCGGGATCCCGATCGAGGGCGGCGTCGCGGCGGCCTACCGGCGCGAGATCGAGTCGGCTGAGAATCCGGAGGCTCACCGCGAGATGATCGAGAATCGGCTCCTGCGCCTGCGCAGTCCGATGAAGGCGGCGCACAACTTCGACGTGATCGACCTGATCGATCCGAGGGACACGCGGCGAATCGCCTTCCGCTTCATCGATGCCGCCCAACCGATGCTCAAGCGCCTGGCGCAGCGGCCGAAGCGCATCATCCGGCCCTAAGGTTCACTCGTCGGGGCACGCAGGCCGAGGCAGCGGGACACTTCACATGTCAGAGCAGTTCGAAGACTTCCGGGGCACGGTCGGCCTGACCGTTGACGACTCCGAACCGTGGTGGCCGCTGCTGCCGGAGCATGAGCACGGGCCGCGACCGAACGTGTTGATCGTCCTGTTCGACGACATGGGCTTCGCCCACCTCAACTGCTATGGCTCCACGATTGACACGCCCAACATCAACCGGCTGGCGGCGGAGGGTCTGCGCTATTCCAACTTTCACGTGACGCCGTTGTGTTCCCCGACCCGCGCGTCGCTGATGACCGGTCGCAACCACCATGCGGTCGGGATGCGGACGATTGCCAACTACCACGACACGGGGTTCACGAACATGCGGGCCTCGGTGTCGAAGCACTCGGCGACGCTGGCTGAGATGCTGCAGGCGCGGGGCTACGCGACGTACATGGTCGGCAAGTGGCACCTCAGCCCGGCCGAGGAGAACGGTCCGGCCGGTCCATACGACAACTGGCCGCTACAGCGCGGATTCGATCGCTACTACGGCTTCCTCTCCGGTGCGACGGATCAGTTCTACCCGGAACTGACGCACGACAACCACCACATCCTGCCGCCGAAGTCGCCGGAGGAGGGGTATCACGTCACCGAGGACCTGGTCGATCAGGGCATCTCCTTCCTCAGGGACAAGCGGTCGCATCGGCCCGATCAGCCGTTCTTCATGTACTTCGCGCTCGGCGCTGTCCATGAGCCGCACCAGTCGCCGCCGGAGTATGTCGAGAAGTACCGCGGCCGCTTTGACGCGGGCTGGGATGAGGTGCGCCAACAGTGGTTCGAACGGCAGCTCGCCAGCGGCATTATCCCGCCCGATACCGAGTTGGCGGCGCGCAACCCCGGGGTCAAACGCTGGGAGGACCTGTCGGACAACGGCCGGCGCTTCGCGGCGCGGCTGTTTGAGGCGTTCGCGGGCTTCCTCGATCACACCGATGCGCAACTCGGGCGGCTGTTTCAGCACCTGGAAGACTCGGGGCAGCTAGACAACACGATCGTGATCCTGACGTCGGACAACGGCGCATCGGGCATGGGCGGGCCGGCGGGCATGCTCAGCATCGTCGCCGGCGGCAACGGAGTCGCGACTAACGAGGGTGAGCTGCTGGTGCGCGGCGCGGGGGAACCGCACTCGGCGGCCGAGGCCGAGCGCCTCGAGGCGTGGCAGTCGCGGCTGAACGACATCGGCGGACCGCGAAGCTGGACCGACGTGCCGTGGGGCTGGGCGCAGGTCGCGAACACTCCGCTGCGCTGGTACAAGAGCGACGCGTATGGCGGGGGTGTTCGCGTGCCGCTGATCGTTCGTTGGCCCGAACGGGTCCCGAAGGGACAGATTCGCGACCAATTCCACTACGTCACGGACATCGTGCCGACCGTCCTCGATGTCCTGGGTGAGTCAGCGCCTGAGACCTACAACGGGCTCGCGCAGATGCCGGTCCACGGCAAGAGCATGGCCTACACCTTCGACCAACCCGATACAGGGTCCAACAAGGGCGTGCAGTACTTCGAGATGCGGGGTCACCGCGCGATCTGGATGGATGGCTGGAAGGCGGTCACCCGACACTTCCGCGGCACTCCTTATGACGAGGACCGATGGGAGCTGTTCAATCTCGAGGAGGACTTCTCCGAGGTTTACGACCTTGCGGAGCGGGAGCCGGAGCGGCTGCAGCGGATGATCGACCGTTGGTGGGTCGAAGCGGGGCGCTACAACGTGCTGCCGTTGGACGACCGGATCCCGGCCGGCGGACCCAGCCAACGCCCGGGCAATCCGCACGACGGACTACACTATCGCTACTATCCACCGACCGCTCACCTGCACGGTCGTGTCTCGCCGATGCTCCAACTCGGCGACAGGACGATCACGGCCGAAGTCGAGCGAGCCAGCGCCGACGACGACGGCGTGCTCTTCGCGCACGGCAGCATGGCCGGCGGAGTGTCGTTCTATATCCAGAACAAGCGGCTCTGCCTCGATTACAACTCGCGAGACGACCTCACGACCGGCCGCAGCGACTCGGAGATTCCGTTAGGACGCTCGACGCTGGCGGCGGCGTTGTCCTCCGGTTCAGGCAAGACGGGAGTGGTGACGCTGTCGGTTGACGGGGCGGAAGTGGGCAGGATCGAGATCCCGGACACCAGCGGCATCGCCGTGCGGGGCGGCGCCGATGTCGGCGCGGATCACTACTCACCAGTGACGGGCAGCTACGAGGCGCCGTTCAGGTTCTTGGGAACGATCCACATGGTCGACGTGAAGATTGAACCGAAGGTGACGTTGCCGAGGGCAATGTCGGCGGAGGAGGCGTCGGAGTCGGGTTAGCGACCGGCGCTTGAGACCATCTCGCCCAGGTTACGCGTGAGCTGTTCGGCTCGTCGATGCAGAGCCTCCACGTCCTCTCGCAGTCGGCGGGAGGCGTCTGGATTGAAGTACCGGAGGTTCAATCTCTTGAGAGCATCGAAGGACTCGGCACGGAACAAGACAACCTCGATCCCGGCTTCACCCAGGTGGGCAATTGTCTCGGCAGCCAGCTTCTCGAATGCCGCGTCTTCATCGCTTCCGAAGGGATAGACGACCGGATCGTCATCAGCGTGGGGGTCGTACACGAGCACATAGTTCTTCACCGTTCGGTCCTCCCTTCCGAGGCAAGAGTATCGCAGAGCGCAGCGAACTCCTCAAGCTTGCTTGCCAGCTCAGCCCCCCTGGAATCCAGCTGTTCGAACAGATCCGCTTGTCTCCCTTTATCCACAGATGTTGGAATATGGGTACCGACATAATCTCCAAAGCGAACAACGAAGTCCAGCTGAGCCGTGTGATGTGCACGCTCAAGGTCGAGGTGGTATCCCAAGAATGAGAGCAAATCGAGGAATCGGCGCTCGCGATTCGGACCACCTCCGTACTTCAAGGCCGGATCGACGATGGCCGGCATTCGTTCCGTGAGCCGCGCCCACGTGTGTTGCAACTCGGTCCGCACCTGCACTTCGACAAGAAGTCCAGTCGATGATCGAATGGTGAAATGGACGGCGCGATAGCCATGCTGGGAATCGCGGCGATAGTCTCGAGGGTTCCGCGTGACATTCAGTCGAGCGCAGCGGATCGCCAGCCGATCTTGATCAAGGAGCGTTGGCACGATGACTCGACAACCTACAATGTCCTCGATTCTGGCCAGATTTGAACGATTCATCCGTTTGAGCTTGGCGATGACGGATGAAATCTGCTTGGTCCGGGACGCAATCTCAAAGTCGCCAACCTGCTTGGCTTGGCCGACAACTTCCGCCTCAACATCCTCAAGCGCTCCGCTGTATCCCGCGCTCCAGCCGATGTATATCTCAACATCTTCGGCAGACGGCACGTCTGCACTTCGAAGTCTTGCTCCGAGACGATTCACTGCGCTCTTCGACAAGCCGTCCATGCAGCCACTCTATGTGGTTGCATGGACGGCTTGAAGTTCGGGAGTTGTCGCGGTTACCCCCGGCCGTGCCTGAGGAGCTTGCCCGGGGTGGCTCCGGTTTCCTGGCCGTCTTGCATGGTGACCTCGCCGTTGACGAGGATCCACTTGTAGCCGTGCGGCTTCTGGACTCGGCGCCATTCGCCTCCGGGGAAGTCGAAGACGATCTCGCCCTGGAACTCCGGATCGAGCTTCAGCTCATCGAGGTTGTAGACGACCACGTCGGCCGGCGCGCCCTCGACCAGCGATCCGCGGTTGGTGAAGCCGCCCGCGCGGGCCGGCAGGTAGGACAGCCGGTAGTGCGCTTCCTCGAGCGTCACCTTGCCGGTGTCGCGCACCATCCACATGAGGAAGTCGGTCGGGTACGAGCCCGCCGTCAGGAACTTCGTGTGAGCTCCGCCATCCGAGACGCCCGGAATCGTGTAGGGCGACTCCATGATCTCGGCCATGTGATCCTCGTTGGCGTTCGTAACCTCGGTCAGGAATTCAGCCTTGAGATCGGTGGCCAGCGCCAGGTCGAGCATCGCGTCGATCGGGTGCTTACCCATCTTCTCGCCGACCTGGGCGAGCGTCAGTCCGACATACTCTTCCAGCTCGGGCTTCGCTTCGAGGTGCTGGATCATGACCCTTTCGATTGAGCCGCCGATCGCCTGAGTCTGGCCGAGCTTCTCGATTGCGTCGTCCATCTCGTCCTTGAGGCGCTGGCGCACGTCCGGGTCAGCGAACTTCTGCATCTTCTCCTCGATCGTGCCGGTCGTGGCGTAGTTCCAGGCCGGCGAGGAGTCGTAGAGGTTCCAGTCCTCGAGCGTGTAGGCGAAGGCCGAGCGGATCGTGAAGGCCTGGCCGAAGATGCGCTCGCCGCGGTCGTTGCACTCGTGCAGCCACTTGAGCGACTTCGCGTGCGCGTCGGGGCGCTGGGCGCTCGGCGCGATCACGTTGTGCAGGATCGGCCGTCCCGAGACCTCGGCCAGTTTGGCCTCGAAGGCGAGGTCCGACTTGATGTCGCCGGTCGCCTGGGTGATTTGAATGAAGCCTTCGTCGCGGTCGCGGAGGACCTCGGCCAGCGCCAGGCACTCGTTGTCCGACATGATGTCGGTGACCATCGGCGTGCCGTCGTAGTCGGCCTGGACCGAGTTCTCGCCGAGCCGCTGGGTCGACCAACCGCAGGCGCCGGCGTCCATCGCCTCGTGCAGCAGACGCTGCATCTCTGCGATCTCGTCATCGGTCGCGCGCCGGCTCTTGGCCGCCTCGAGGCCCATCACCCAGATCATCAGCGGGGCGATCGGCATGTAGGACAGGCAGTTCACGCCTTTGGGGATGCGATCGAGCGTGTCGAGCCACTCGGGGAAGGAGATCCAGTCCCAGAGCATGCCCTCCTTCATCGAGTCGAACGGGATCGCTTCGGTTCGCGACATGGTCAGCATCGCGCGGTCGCGCTCCTCGGCTCGAACGGGGGCGAATCCAAAGCCACAGTTGCCCAGCACCACCGAGGTGACACCGTGCCAACCGGAGATGGTGCAGTAGGGGTCCCACTGGATCTGCGCGTCGTAGTGCGTGTGCAGGTCGACGAAACCGGGCGCGACGATCATGCCTTCTGCGTCAAGCAGCTGGTCGGCGTCGGCCGGATCCATCTTGCCGCCGACCTGGGCAACGACGCCATCCTTGATCCCGACGTCGGCGACAAATCGGGGGACGCGAGTCCCGTCCACGACCGTGCCGCCGCGAATCAGTACATCAAACTTCGCCATCTCAGTCTCCTTCTGCTGTCAGTGTGCTGTTGGTTTCCGTTTCAGGTGATTATGAGCGATCAGCCGCGACCGTGTCGCAGCAGCTTGCCCGGCGTGCTGCCGGTCGCTTCGCCGTCCTCGAAGGTGACCTCGCCATTGACCAGGATCCAGCGGTAGCCGTCCGGTCGCTGCACGCGGCGCCATTCGCCTCCGGGGAAGTCGTAGACGATCTCGCCGGTCCACTCCGGGGTGATGTTGAGCGCGTCGAGGTCGTAGACGACGACATCGGCCGGCGCGCCCTCAACCAGCGTGCCGCGGTCGCGGAAGCCGGCCGCGCGAGCGGGCAGGTAGCTCAGTCGGTAGTGCGCTTCCTCCAAGGAGAGCTGGCCGGTGTCGCGCACCAGCCACATGAGGAAGTCGGTCGGGTACGAGCCGGCGGTCAGGAACTTGGTGTGTGCGCCGCCGTCCGAGACGCCGGGGATGCAGTAGGGCGAGGTGATCATCTCGGCCGTCCACTCATCGTTCTGCTCGCGCATGGGCGTGAGGAACTCGGCCTGGAGGTCCGTCTCGAGCGCTAGGTCCAGCATTGCGTGAATGGGGTGGTAGCCGCGAATCTCAGCGACCTGGCCGACGGTCATACCGACGAACTCTTCCAGGTCGTCCTGGTGGGCGAGGTCCTGGATGAGCAGTTCCTCGATCGGTCCGCCGAGCGCCTGGGTCTGGCCGAGCTTCTTGACCGCCTCGTCGATCTCGTCGATGATTCGCTCCCGCACTTCGGGATCGGCCATCTTGGCCTTGCGCTCCTCGCGCGTGCCGGTGGTGGCGTAGTTCCAGGCCGGCGACGAGTCGTAGAGGTTCCAGTCCTCGAGGGTGAAGGTGAAGGCAGCGCGGATCGTCGCGGCCTGGCCGAAGATGCGCTCGCCTCGTGCGTTGCACTCTTCCAGCCACTTCATCCGGTTGCGATGCAGGTCCGGGTTCTTCGGATTGACCGCGATCAGGTTGTGCAGAATCGGCCGCTTGGCCGCAGCCGCCAGCTCGGACTGGAACTCGAGATCCTTGTCCAGGTCGCCAGTGAACTGGGTGATCTGAATGAATCCCTCGTCGCGCTCGGCCAGCACTTCGGCCAGGGCGAGGCATTCGTTGTCCGACATGATGTCAGTCACCATGGGCGTGCCGTCATAGTCGGCCTGCACCGAGTTCTCGCCCAATCGCTGCGTCGACCAGCCACAGGCGCCCGCATCCATCGCCTCATTGAGCAGGCGCTTCATCTCGTCGATCTCGTCGTCGTTGGCGCGCCGCGATTTCGCCGCCTCAAGCCCCATGACCCACGTCATCAACGGAGCCAGCGGCATGTAGGACAGGCAGTTGACGCCCTTCGGGATGCGGTCAAGCGTGTCGAGGAACTCGGGGAAGGTGACCCAATCCCAGATCATGCCTTCCTTCATCGAGTCGAATGGGATCGCCTCGGTGCGAGACATGGTCAACATCGCGCGGTCGCGTTCTTCAACGCGCACCGGCGCAAAACCGAAGCCGCAGTTACCGAGGACGACCGACGTTACGCCGTGCCAGCCCGAGATTGTGCAGTAGGGGTCCCACTGGATCTGGGCGTCGTAGTGGGTGTGCAGGTCGACGAAGCCCGGCGCCACGATCAGCCCATCGGCGTCGAGTACCTGCTCGGCGTCGGCGGGTTCCATCTTGCCGCCGATCTGCGCGACCACGCCATCCGTGATTCCGACATCGGCGACGAATCGCGGCACGCTGGTGCCATCGACGACGGTGCCGCCGCGAATGAGAACATCGAATTTTGCCATGGGTGTCTCCAACCGATCCAGACCTCGCGCATACGCGCAACCTGCGGTTGCTCGGAGGATAGGGAAATCGCAAACGGGGCGTCGGGGTACGCGCTCGGGCTAGGCGACAGTGTCAGTACAGAGTGCAGCCGACAGGTTGCGTAGCTGATCAACTACGTGTGCCAGCTCTTCTCCGTACACCGCATTGCCTTTGAGAGAGACAGGAATCCAAGAGTGCTTGCCGCCGTCGCCCTCGACTAGGTTCGATGGGCGCGGCAAGCCCTCCCAATCCTCAGTGCGGGTCATGATCCATAGCGGAGTATGGCTGTACCGGTCCTGTCGATACTCCACGCTCAGACGAGCCCAAGGTGCATTCGCGCCTATCACACTGAAGTATCGTCCGAAGCAATCCGTTCGAGTCGGATTTGTCCAAAGAAGACCCTTCACACTGAGGAAGCCGTCCTTTCGGCCCCGCTCGACGGCATCACCAACCATCTTGCGCAGATGCTCGTCTCGCGCCGCAAATCCAGGTACCGTCATGTCCGTGAGCGGTGGGAATGCGGCGTCATTCTGCATTTGCACGAGTCCTTGAAGTTGGTGGATGTCAGACCTTGCTTCAAAATCGAGAGCCGCCGCGGCCATTCGATCAAGCAGCAGCTCCCAACTGACCATGACAACGCGCCTGTTCTCGCGCGCGACCTTGGCTCGTCTCATCCTGTCGAAGATTTCGTGTCGTTCGAGCGGTACTGGCTCCTCCTCGTCCTCCTCGAGTTGGGCACAGACTTGCGGCCAGTAGCTCTTGATAGCGCTCTCGGGACAGATGAATAGCAGGACCGCAGGACCGGACTTCTCAAGCTTCTGGTAGTAGCGCCAAGCCTGACGGGGCTGCAAGACAGCCCAGAATTTCACCTCGACCATCAACCTCCTGTCGCCACTTTCGTCGTGGCCGACCATGTCAGGCCGCGACTCGGGATCATCCATGACTTGCGTCTCAACCTTGAGGGTGTGCATTGGCCGGAAGTCGCCGTCATGTAGGAGACTGTCCAATGCACTGCGGCAAGCAGCCGACTTATTCAAGATGTAGGCGAGGGCGTCCGTGCCGCGATCTTCCACCGGTTGGTAAAACCAAGGCGCTAGGTGGGCCAAGACAGATCGGCTCTCAGGCATTGTGGTACTCCCTAGACGCCTACCGTATGCGCGCCCGTTCTGACGGGTAATCCTCCGGACGGCCGGTGTCCCCTTCCTGGATGACGAAGTCTCGGCGGTCTCGGTAGAGCGGGGCTCGATTGATCGCGTAGTTGACGTCGTCGAAGTAGGGGTCGATCTTCTCGAACGGCGTCATCAGCCAGTACTTGAAATCACCGATGAAGAGGTAGGTGTTCTCCATGGTGAAGAAACGGCCGGGCACGCCTTCTCCGCGGCGGAAGCGGTCGCAGATCGCCGCCAGCAGCTCCCGCTGATGGTGGGTCTTGCTCATCACGTACTCGTGCGGCCATGTGTCCCTGTAGGTCACGGCCTCTCGCCAGGGCGCTCGCGCGATCAGGTCGGTCAGATTGGATGCCACTTCTTCGTCCTCTTCCGCCAGGCAATCGTGCCAGAAACGTCCTTTCGTGTCATACGAGAACGATTTCGCGTTGGATCGTTCCCATTTGAGAACGGCTGGAAGCCGATGGCGGACTGCAGATTAGATTTCGGAGTCGGAACGAATGGCCTATAGTGTTCAGCATGAAGCGATGTGTGCTTGGGGGAGTTGAACCGCGGGCTGTTGCCCGCGGAGTGCTCGGGGCCTGATGCGGGGCCGCCGCTCGGTGGCCACGTCTCCGTTTTCTTCCGTTCCTTGTTCCCACTACAGGAGTTCCCGCTATGGCTGACCGAGTCCGAATCTTTGATACCACCCTGCGCGACGGCGAACAGGCCGCCGGCGTCTCCTTCTCCGCCGAGGAGAAGCTGCAGATCGCCAAGCTGCTCGAGCGCATGGGCGTCGACTGCATCGAGGCTGGCTTCGCCGCCGCCTCGCCGGCCGACTTCGATGCCGTCAACCGCATTGCGCGCGAGGTGCGCGGGACTCAGATCGCGTCGCTCTGCCGCGCGGTACCCAACGATGTCGATCAGGGCTGGGAAGCGATCCGCGACGCGGAGAATCCGCGCATTCACGTCTTCCTCTCCTCGTCCGACATCCACATCGCCCACCAGTTGCGCAAGGACCGAGAGACGGTCCTGCAGCAGGCGCGGGAGATGGTCGCCCGCGCCAAGCAGTACACAAGCGACGTCGAGTTCTCGCCGATGGACGCAACGCGGTCGGACGTTGACTTCGTCCGCCGCATGCTTCGTGAGGTGATCGAAGCCGGAGCGACCACGATCAACATCCCCGACACCGTCGGATACGCCATCCCGGACGAGTTTGCGCGCTTCATTCGCGGCATCCTCGAGGACGTTCCCGGCGCCGACAATGTCGTTGTCTCGGTGCACTGCCACAACGACCTCGGCCTCTCGACGGCGAACTCCCTGGCCGCCGTCGGCGCGGGCGCGCGACAGGTCGAGTGCACGATCAACGGCCTCGGCGAGCGCGCCGGCAACACCTCGCTCGAGGAGACCGTGATGGCGATTCGCACGCGTGCCGACCATCTCGGTGTGGAGATCGGCGTTGACCCGCAGTACCTGGTCCCTGCCTCGCGCATGGTGCAGGAGTTCGCGGGCATGCACGTGCAACCGAACAAGGCGATCGTCGGGCTCAACGCGTTCCGTCACCAGTCCGGGATTCACCAGG
The DNA here is from genome assembly GCA_028874365.1 of Chloroflexota bacterium. GTDB lineage: Bacteria > Chloroflexota > Dehalococcoidia > Bin125 > Bin125 > Bin125. The sequence continues at coordinate 13,088 of JAPPJZ010000016.1, forward strand.
ACGGCGTGGTCAAGATGCGCGAGACCTACGAGA
>JAPPJZ010000037.1 GCA_028874365.1 Chloroflexota bacterium
CGACGGAGAGGTCAATGTCCTGTCGGTCCGAGGAGACGCGGGCGTAGAGGGCGGCGGCGGTTTGACTCGTTGACTCTTTCACGCTGGCCCCTCCTCATCCTGGACTTCGCCGGCTCCTTCGGATGGACACCAGCTTCGCTCCAAGAGTTGCTTATTCCTTGTTCGAAACACCATATCCGAATGAAGGTCGCGGAGAAGAGAACATCTGTCTCCGACATTGCACCTCAGTCGTACAAGAGGAGAGTCCAATAGCGAGCGCGCCTACGTTCAGCGCTGCTTGCCCGTCGAACTGAACCTCGCGTTGACTGGGTACACGGAAGAACATGGTTCGTCTTGCTCAGGCGACCGCCACGGGAGTCTCTGATGTGCCCTGTTCGCTCTAGAGGGTCGCTAACGGTCCCAGCTCGCGAAGCCGCTCTCGGCGCCTCCGATAGTCCGGAATCGCCTTGGCTACGACATCCCAGTACTCAGTGTTGTGGCCGCGGACCTTGAGATGGGCGAGTTCATGCGCAACCAGGTAGTCAATCAGCGCTGGAGTAGCCATGATCACGCGCCAGTTGAAGCGCAACGTTCCGTCAGGGGCGCAGCTGGCCCAGCGCTTGCGTTGATCTCGGATGAGAATCTCCTTCGCCCGAACACCAAGCAAGCCTGCTATCCGGTCGACCCTATCGGGGAGTTTCAACGCTGCACGTTCTCGATACCATCGCTCGAATGCCGCCCGCGTAGCCTCGCAGCGCTCGTCTCCAGTGAGCGAGTTCGGAACCTCCACGTCAAACTGCCAGTGGTGGAACCGAATCTCGACTGCTTCCCTGTCGGTGGTGCGAACCGTGAGCCGAACCGATCTACCAAGGTACGGAAGCGACTCTCCACTAACGAAGCGGCGGCGAGGCGGGGCGTGCTCAGTTGTGCCGTTGTGACGCATGATCCACTTGGCCCGCTTGCGGACCGTGGTTTCGATGTGTTCGCTAGTGGTCTCGATTGGCGCCGCCACGGTTACGACGCCTGGCGAATCGACCGTGATTTCCACCGTCTTCTTCCGCCTCGGTCTGCGAATAATCTGGTATTGGATCGCGGAATCTCCGAAGTGAACGACGCCTTGTTCGGTCATGACGCGCGCTGCCTCGATACATCGATGATCTGGCTCGCCAACTCATCAAGTTCGTTCTCCTCGAACCGACGATCACGGCGTAACAGTCTCTTGATGTCACGACGCATTTCCCTGAGCACATCGGAGTTCTCGCGCCAGTCGATGACCGATTGGTGAGTCTGGAGCACCACCTCGACTCTTTCCGCTGCATCCTTGAGTCTCTCATCCAGTTCGCCAACGAAGCTCGGCGCGTCCTCGGCCACCGCTGTTTCACCCTGTTCTGCTTCAGCCGTGCGGGATCCTTCGGCCGCAGCAGCGAGCAGTAGGTAAACGGCGAAGGCCACGGGCGCAAGTCCGTGCTGAGCGGCGCGCGACTCCTCTTGCTTGGCATTGTCCAGGAGAGTGGCAATCTGCTTGCAGAACTCGGCGGCATCGATGACTTGATCGTGTAGCTGCCGGATGATTCGTTCGAGGGCTTCGGAGAGCCGTTCATAGAAGGCTGGGTTCTCTCCGACCCGTTCGTTGATCTGGGCCCTGAGCGCGTGCTCCATTACCGAAGCCCGGGCTTCGTCGTGCGGCAAACCTTCAATCTTCTGTTCAAAGTCCGCATCCAGGATGGAAACAGGTGTCATCAGCTCCCGCACATCCGCCGCGACGCGTGTGTCCAACAACTGCTTGACCTTAGCGCCGACCGCCTCCCAATCGACGTTCGTGTCCTGGCGGAGGAATGTGGCGCGGGCAAACGCTCGGATCAGGGTCAGCCGCTTGAGACGCTCCAGGTAAGCGAGGGCCGACGGTTCCGGCAGATACTGGTCCATGAGCCGTGCGAAGTCTCGGTAGTCGCTATCGAACCGCTGGTACGCGTCAGCCTTGAATTCACCTTCCGTGTGGGCGTCGGCATCGAATCGATGGACGCAATCCCACGTCTTGTCCAAATCAAGTCCTGGGAAGTGAGACTCGGCCCGATCGGCTGCGGCGTCAAGTGACGGGCCAGGGTCCCTTTCAAGCTCAGTGAGCGCCCCTTGAACGTCGCTCGACTCGAAGCTGGACAATGCGCTTTCGAGCTCTCGGGACACACCGCAGTAATCGACCACCAACCCGTGTGTCTTCTCAGTGGTTATCCCATCTTTGGTCAGCGAGCAGCGCCGGTTGACCCTTGCGATGGCCTGGAGCAATGTGTGCTCGCGGATTGACTTGTCCAGATAGAGGACCTGCTCAACCGGCGCGTCGAAGCCGGTGATGAGCTTGTCGACGACGACTAGCACCTCGGGCTCGCCCTCAGAGTCCTTGAAGTCCTCGACCACCTGGTCTTCGTTCAGATCTTTCGCAACATTGAACTCTGGACCGTCATTGTGCTGAATGGTGATGATTGGATACGCCGAAAGGTTGAACTTCTTTAGGTGCTCCGCGTATCGCAGTGCGACGGCTCGACTAGGCGCCACAACCTGGGCCTTGAATCCGTTTGGTTTGATTCGGTCCTTGAAGTGCTTACTGATGTCCAGGGCAACCATCTCGATACGCCGGTCCGCCTCTGCCACGGTCTCGCGATTCGCGTAGCGACGCCGAATCTCCGCGCGCGTTTCCTCTGGTTGGTCGCCGAACATGGCGTCGAACAACTCGTCCAGGGTCTCCGAGCCCTCGATGTGGAGTTCGGGAAGCCGCGCTTCGTATCGAATCTCGACTGTGGCGCCGTCAGCGACGGACTGGGGGATGGTGTAGGAGTCGATCAGGTCGCCGAAAGTTGCCATGGTTGACCGCTTGAAGCCCTTGTCGATCGGCGTTCCGGTGAAGCCAATGAACGTTGCGTTGGGCAGCGCCTTCCGCATGCCGGCCGCGATCACGCCGTACTGTGTGCGGTGGGCCTCGTCGATCATCACGTAGAGGTTGGCAGCGTCATTGACGGGCGAGCCGTCGCGCGCCTCGGTCATCTCGTCTTCGAACTTCTGGATCGTCGTCATGATCGTGCGGCCGGCATTCGTGGACAGCAACTGACGCAGGTGCGCCCTGCTCGTCGCCTGGTCCGGCTCGATCCCCGAGGCGCGCTTGAACGTGTCAGAGATCTGCTTATCGAGCTGCTTTCGGTCAGTGACGACGACGATCGTTGGATTCTGTAGTTCGAGCGAGCGGCGCAGCTTGGTTGCCAGCCAGAGCATGGTCAGCGACTTGCCCGAGCCCTGCGTGTGCCAGACCACCCCGCCGCGCTCCTGGGGCTTGCTGCCGTCGAGGATACGCTCCATCGCCTGCTTGACGGCTCGGTACTGCTGGTAACGGGGCAGCTTCTTGATCAACTTGCCCTGCTCGTGCTCGTAGACGACGAAGTCGCGGAGGATGTCCAGCAGCGTCGGCGGATGCAGCAGGCCGGCGATCAGTCGTGCCTGGCCTTCCGGCGGGACTCCGAAGCGATGCTCGAACTCCGACTCGCTGAACGGCCGGATCGACTTCCAGCCCACATAGGCGTTTTCGGGCGCGTGGAGCGTTGCGAAAGCCGCGTCAGAACCGCTGCAGGCGATGCACATGAGATTGGTGTCGAACAGCTCAGGCGCGCCGGCGCCGTGCCACCTGGGCTCGGCCTCCTGGTAGCGGCGCAACTGCTGCACCGCCTTGGTCTTCCAGACCTCCAGCAGCGACGGCGACTTAGCCTCGATCACGACCAGCGGGATGCCGTTGACGAAGAGCACCAGGTCCGGCTTGATCACCTTCTGGTCGTCCTCGGTCGACGAACGCTCGTTCGCGCGGCGGACGCGGTACTGGGTGGTGACGACGTACTCGTTCAGGCCTACGCCCGGCTGCGGATGATCGAAGTCGAAGAATCGGACCGTCGGCGTGTCGGGCTTGCCGTTCAGGGTGATGTTCAGCGGCATGCCGTAGGACAGGTACTCGTGAATTCGCTGGTTGCGCAGCATCCCTATCTCGTCGACGTGCTCCAGATTGAAGATGACCCGCTGTGCCTGCTCGACGGTCATCCACTCGTTGAGCCGCATCAGCGCCGCGATCAGCCGGTCCTTGAGCATGACCTCGCGCTCATTGGAGCGTTCCTCTGCCAGGTCCTCGCGAGAGACATAGGTCCATCCCAGGGCGACCAGGAGGTCGCGAGCGGGAAGCTCGGCGTGGGTCAGTTCGTCGGGCTGGTATGAGGGGCTCATGGCGGTAGCGGTTCGAGCGTCTTGAGTCCGTCGTCATGCCAGGCTGCGCGAAACGCCCCTATCCCCGGAACGTCGACGCCATCTGAGTGGCCGTAAGTCTTCATCATGTCAATCGCGTGCGACTCGGCGTCGCGAGCGCGGGCAGAGGCGAATCGCAAGCGTTCCAGCAGCGCATCCACTTCGCTGTCTGGCGGCGCGGCGCGTAGCTCAGTGAGCGCAAGCTCGGCATCGCGTTGGTGGCCCTGCCATCGGAGAATGGGATCCCAGGCCAGGGTCTCAAAGCCTAGTTCGTCTTCGGTCATCGCTCCTCCCTTCTAGTCGGCGGGGACTCTAGATCGTCTGGGAGGGCCCATGCGCCTGTGAGGAACGATTCTCAGCGAATTGTTCAGGTACATGAGCTTGGGACTTCCTGCTCCGATGGGACTTGGCACTCGCCCCAGTTCGAATTCATTCGGAGCAGCCCACATCGCCCGACTCTAGTTCGAGTCTTGACAACGGCGGATCGTGTACAGGCAGTTGGGATGGGCAGGAACAGAAAGGGCGTCAGGGTCACCAGGCCAAGGCCAGTAGCGGGCCCGATGGCCGTCGTAGACCTCTTGAAGGCTGAGAAGCGCACCTTCGTAGAGAGGGCACTCTCCGGAGGAGGGCCCCTGGGCGTCTGCAGCGCGGTAGATTTCGCAAGTCTCGAGCCCCTCATCCAAGAGGCGCCTTGACAGTCCGCGGACGTACCACGTGTTGAACTCAGTGACAGCCAATCGCCTGGCATCCGATTCGAAGTTGAACCGCTCCCAGTACTCTGGTTGGGAAAGCTCATCCTTGAGGGCCTCCTCATTGCCGGAGGCGATCGCTTTTCTCATCGCTACGGGAAACGCTTCAATCCCTTCCTCCGTGAGCAGAGTGCTGCGGTACGGCTCTCCTCCGTTCTCTTCGGCCTCGAACTCCTGAAGCATGGCTGAGCGGACTTCGTCGGTCAGCTCCTCAAAGTCAAACACGGCAACCAATCTCCGTTCCCGTTCCACCGAAACCCCGTTAGCAGCGCGTCAGCCGTTGCACTCGTCGATGCCTCCAGTGTACGTCGATCTTCGACTTTCGGCTCAAGTGTCTGAGCCATTGACTCTGACCGGAACCGCCAAGGAACTAGGACTGCTGTAGAAAAGGAATCGCTTGCGCGGGTATGGCCCACCAGGCGAAACCGGGAAGCAATGTCGCCGGTCGAGGCACTCAACTCCTTAGCCGATCATCTGCAGTAGCTTTCCGGATCCAACAAGGCCAGCTCGTAGTTGGTGAGCGTTTCGACTGCGAAGAAGGTCTCGCCGTGAATCTCAAGCCTGAGTTCGGCGGGATCACCGAAGGCCAAATCACGGTCTGCTGCCCTCTCCGTAATCGCATCCCATTTTTCGAGGATCTTCTCCTCCTCACTCTGCGCCCACTGCTTTAGGCAATCCGCGTGAAGCACATCGAGGGTGTTGCTTCCGGCTGCAGTGACGCCTCCCCCAGGCGGAAGATAGACGGTGTCATCTGTCATTGTCACTGCATGATTCACCCTGTTTTTCCTGAGATTCTTGACTTGGCCGTCTGTCAAGGTGTCCCCACTCAAGGCACGCCCCTTCCAGTGAGATATAGATTCAGGCCAGTTGTCATGAACAATCTGTAGTAGGTCTTGGTGCGTCCAGACACCATGGGAGTAGATGCCGATCAGAAAGGCATTCTCCGAATCGAATCGACAGTAGATGAGAGGACCTGTTCTGTCAGCGAATCCGTCGTCGCCTATATCTAGTCCAAGGTGCAGGTGGTAGATTCCCCAGTGATTCAACAGTTCATCGTTGATATTGCCCGGATCTTTGTTTAGCTTGCTTCGGTGTGGGTTGATGTCTTCGCCTCTCTCGATCTTCTGCTCAATGACGGATAGCGCATCCTCGTGTTCTTTCGGACATGAGAACACACTCGAGCGCTGGACACTCCTAGGAATAGGCTCAATCGAGTTCCGATTGGCATTCAAGAAGAGCCACACTACCTTCTCGTCCTCATACCCAGCAATGTGGTGGCCACGCGCTGCGAGGTCGAGTCGGCACAACTCGGCGAAGTCGTGCCAGAGGTTGATGACAACCTGTGGGGACATGGCGTTCACTCTTTCTGTTGTGTGGCGTTCAGTTGTCCGCTGAGCAGAGCGTCGGCGGTTGACGACTTCATTAGCTCCAATGCACTGAGTCTGTCTCGTTCGCTCTCGATGGCGGATTCTGCGCTGTCGAGTGCATCTGCGATGGCCTCCTGTTCCCTCATTGATGGAAGTGGAATGGGGTACATCAGATAGCCCTCGTAGTCGAGGTTGCGTATGCCGGTTGTGCGCTGCTCCAGGCGCTCCGTCACTCCCCGCATGTACCGATGCCATAGTGCACGGGCTGCGAATCTAGCGCTGCATCTGGTCGCGTCAAGGCGCAAGTGCTGGCAGAAGTTGCTGCAGTAGATGGGAGCTGACTCCTCGATAAGCGCGATGCGGCCAACCGGCGCGGCAGGGCCGCCGCCGCTTCGCTCCAGAATGAGATCGCCATCCTGCATAAGGCGTCGTTCTCGGTCTTTGTCACCGAGCCGACGCCACGCAGCCTTTTCGGTGTGTACTCTGCCGTCCCGTGTGAGGTCCGCAGCGCGGAGCACTCGAACTCCAGGATCATCGTCTGTCGGCTCATCTCCCCAAGCACCAGGCTGATTGAGCGTTGGCACATCCCCCAGGCGCACGACGTCCCAGGAGGCGGGGATGGTTCCGAGGCCTCGGACTTCTTTCCACTCGGTGTGGCGACCGGGGAGGCCTCGGGTGAGGAGGTCGTGGAGCAGGGCGTCGCGCAGACGCTCGGTGGCGGCGATGACTTCCTCGGTCCGCTCAATCGCCTCGTCGATGGAGTCGAGCACCGCCGCAATCGCCTGCTGCTCGGCGATCGGAGGAAGGAGAACAGGGAGAGCGCTGTACTCGGCCGCATTTATGTTCGGCTGAGCGCCGACGTGGAGTACAGACTGGAGCCAACGCAGATACGTCGGCGAGTGCGTGTAGATGTCCAAGAAACGCGGCAACGCGACTGCCGCGTCGGGACGGAAGCGGATGAGATAGCCGGCGTAGACGCATCGCCCATCGCTCGGTCGATAGAGATAGGTTCTGCCGACACTCCCACTGCGAGCAAAGAGCAGATCTCCCTCTCGAAGCTCGTGTCCTCGGACTATCTCTGGATCCGCAGAGCGAACCTCGTCCGTCCTCAGGCGACCATTGTCAGTAATGTCGGTGATTCGAACATAGCGCGGCTGCGCTGGATCGTAGTTGAGAGCTGGGGCATTTGCTCCATATCGCGGTGCATCGCAGATATCCCCCAGCCGAACGCGGCGCCATCCCTCCGGGATTTCGGGCTTTGAAGGCATCAATCGCCACGCTCCCGACGCTCATGCTCGCGCAGTGCGTCGAGCGTCAGCGGGCGACCCTCTCGCTTGGCTTCGAGCCAGCGCTGTAAAGATCGCTGGCTCTCGCCCGACGGTCGGCCTGCGAGCAGTCCCTCAACGCTGAGGTCTTCGTCGAGGTCGGGCCAGTGGATGCCCACTCCTTCGCCGAGCAACTCCCAGTGATTTCGTTCCTCGGCGGTGCCGTGAGCAAGGCGTGGGTACCAGAGCAGTGGAACAGAGATGCTTCGGCCATCGGCGAGGTCCATGGTCAAGGAGTCCTCAGTCACAGACACATCGGTCGCTCGAGAGGTCTGAAGTTCAGTCACAGAGATGGTCAAGTGACTTCCCGTCAACTCGCTCGCGCCGTCTGGCGGACGGCGATGTCGACATCCAGCAGACGGAACGTGGTTGAGATCGTGGGCACCGGATCGCCGTACTCGGCGAGCGCGTTGCTGTGGAAGGCGATGGCCTCTTCAATAGACAGCTTTGGCTCCGGTAGCGGGTCTCCGTCTTTGAGCATGGACTCGATGTGCAGGCCAAGCGCCTCACACATCATCGACTCAATCGCGTCCAGGCTGTCGGCGGTAGTTACGCAGCCGGGTACGTCGGGGGCGTAGGCGGCATAGTTGTTGGGCGTCTGTTCGACGACGATCGCGTAGGTCAAGTTCATCGATCTCTCCCCCGAATCCCTGCTTGTCTCAGAATACTCAGCCAGGTACCGGTCGGCAGGTCGTCGCGCGGGTGGCCGGGGATGGTCACCTTGCCGCGTTTGACCGGATGGCGGAAATGGCGGTGACTGCCGCGCGTGGCAACATGACGCCAGCCATCGCGTTCGACAATGCGAATCGCCTCCCTAACTTTTGGCATAGCCAAGCTCCGCGAGCAGCTCGTCCATCCGCGCGGCCGCTTCGTCGCGCCGGCGCTCCGCCTCCCGAAGCTGGGCCAGCGCCTCCTCGACGCTGAGCACCTCGATCGGCTCGGTCGTGTCGACGTAGCGGCTGATGTTGAGGTTGAAGTCGTTCTCTTCGATCTCGTCGAGGTCGGCGATGTGAGCGAATCGGTCGACCTCCTCGTAGGCCTCGAAGGCGTCAACGATCCTCTTGGCGTGCTCGGGATCGAGATGGTTCTGAGCCTTGCCGGAGCGATAGTAGTCGTCCTGGTCGGCGTCGATAAAGAGGATCTTGCCGCGCCGCTCGGACGGCTTGCGCTTGTTGAGGATGCAGATCGCGACCGGGATGCTGGCACCGTAGAAGAGGTTGGGCGCGAGCCCGATGATCGCCTCGAACAGGTCGGCCTCGACAATGCCCCGGCGAATCTTGCCCTCCGCCCCGCCGCGGAAGAGAATCCCGTGCGGCATCACAACGCCGACCATGCCCTCAGCGTTGGTCGTGGCCAGCATGTGCTGGAGGAAGGCGAGGTCGCCCCTGGTTTTGGGCGGAATCGCGCCGTATCGGTCGAAGCGGTGATGCGGGTCGTTGGGCGCGAAATCGTGGCCCCATTCCTTGAGACTGAAGGGCGGATTGGCGATCACGCGGTTGTAAGAGAGCAAGCGGCCGCGGTCGTCGAGCAGGAGCGGGTCGGCAATCGTGTCGCCGCCCTCGATCCGCGCCGAGCGCAGGCCATGCAGCAGCAGGTTCAGCTTGCCAATCGCGAGCGTCCCGAGGTTGCGTTCCTGTCCGTGCAGAACGAGGTTGCGGACGTCGCCACCCTGCCGCTCTACGTGCTGGGCCGCGTAGATGAGCATGCCGGCAGAACCGGCGGTGGGATCGCAGATGCGCATACCTTCGGTCGGTCGCAGAAGCTCGACAATCAGTTGGACAACCGAGCGGGGCGTGTAGAACTCGCCGCCCTTCTTGCCCGCGTCGTCGGCGAACTCGCGGATCAGATACTCGTAGGCGTTGCCCAGCACATTGACCGCTCCGCCGCCGTCCGCAGGTGTCAGATTGTCGTCCGTCAGGTCGAGTTCGCCGAAGTGCTGTAACAGCCGTCCAATGATCCGATCGCGGTTCTGGGGACCGCCGAGCTTCGATTCGTCGTTCCAGTTGGTGTTGCGCAGAATGTTGTCGAGCTTGGGGGTGTTGGCCTCCTCGATCGCGGCGCTGGCCACGTTGAGGACCTCGCCGAGGTTCATCGCGTTCTTGACGACTTCTGGCCAACGCGCGTCGGGCGGAACGAAGAACTCGTGCTCGTCGAAGTCTGTTTCGGCTACCTCTCGCGGCACGTTGTCGGCAACGGCTCGCTCGACCTCCTCGCCGAAGCGGTCGGAGAGCCGCTTGAGGAAAAGCATCGAGAAGATGTAGTTCTTGTAGTCAGAGGAATCGATCTGGCCGCGCAAGATGTCGGCGGCGCCCCAGAGTTTCGACTCCAGTTCGGATGTCGCAAGCGGCATCAGGCCTCCTCTCCGAGCACCTCAGTCATTATCCGATCAATCTCCAGTTCAATCACCGTGCAGTCAGAGGCTCTAAAGCCGTCCGATGCGATTGAATGGCGGCTCGTCCGGTAGAGGTCGATACACTTCAACGATTTCATCAGGCAGCTCAAAGCGGCTAGTCAGAACGTCGATCACTGATTGCACAATGAGGGAGGAAAGCGCAAGTACGGCTGACGGCGGTGCGTTGTTGACCGGGGCAGAGCAGCCAACTTCAGGGGTAGCGAAGTCAACCGCATCGTCGCCCGGAGGAATCAGCGGGTAGCGGTCGGAAACCGATCGCCGCCCTAGCGGTGTGTCGTCAACGTGCGCCTGTCGCCGCACTCGGCCAAGGAATCCGCCACGATATAGCGCGCCGGTTACGAGCGGCCTTCCCTCTTGCTGTGAAACAATCGCGACACTGGCCGTAAACGCCCCATCACCTGTTGCGTCGACAACGATGTCCGCATGTTCAATCCGCGTTCGAATCTCGGCGGGTGTCCTGGGCCACTCGAGGAATGTGTTGGTCTTCGTCCACTTGGCATGATGACCGACCATTGCCGCGACCGCAGCCACTTTCTGGTGCCCTACTGCCCAATGCCCGGCGACGTGACGCACGATGTTTCCGGGCGTGAGGATGTCAGCGTCAACGATGTCAAGAACACCCAAACCGCTCTCGGCGAGCGTGAGGGCCACAAACCCGCCCAGTGCGCCAGCCCCGAAGATCACGGCCCTGCGCCCACTGAGTGTTGGCGCATCGGGACCCGCCCTCAGCATGAGCGTGTTCTCATCGCTCGGACCCAAGAGAAGCGCCTTGGCTTGTATGCCCTCTCCTATTCCCTCGAGCGCCAACACAAGTAGGTCAGGTCGCCCGCCTCGCGCCCAACAGAGCATCACGAGATCGATGCCGCCACTGGTGACCAGCGCATCGGGCTTGCGCCGCTTCGCAATCTGGGCCTCTAGATGTCGACGTTGTCCCCGATTGAGATGCTCCAGAACCTCTGAGAGCCGGCGTGGCGGAGGACTCTCTAGCTCGCCGAGCTGAAACCAGAGTCCGCGTAACTGTTCTGATCGCGCCACGCCGGGATCGAGCGCGACGGGAGTCCCGGCGGTAGCAACGACACCGTGGAAATCGCCCCAACTGCCCTGGGAGACACCGATGTTCGCAAGATCGAATGTTGCCAATACCGAGGATTTGTCCTGGAAGTTGAGCAGGGCGTCGCGGCCGAGATCGTCGTCCTGCCAGCCCTGTTTCGCCTGTCGACACCACTCTTCGATCCGCGCGAACAGTCCGCGGAGCGTGATCCAACGGAGGCTGTCGTCGCCATCCCGCCACATGCAGACGAGCCCGCCTAAGGTCGAATGGTTCGTTGCGAGACCTTGAACAAACACAGCCGGCGGCTGATAGGGCCATCCGGGCGCAATGCCGATCTCCATGGTTGTGGCGTCGGTTAGAGCCTCGAAGGCTGAATGAATCGGACCTCGCCATAGCTGACGGTCTGAACCTGGCACGGGTTCAAAGCCCGAGTCCACCAGTTCCGTCGCGAAAGACTCGAGGGAAGCAACGTCGAAACAGTCGTCGAACACGGTGGCTTACCCGAATCCCTGCGCTTCTTGAGGCCTCCGAGTAGGGGTGGCGGGGTGGATCGGGTCTCCTGACGGCCCGCACCCAGGCGGGAGCGGAAACACATTCGGCGTTCGCTCGTTGCTGCCAAGGATCTGTCGCCAGTTGGTTGCAGCTCGGCAGATGTTGGACTGGGGCCGATTCGCGTTGTCGGCGAGATCCGCGAGTCTGCGGAACTGGTCGGCTGCATGCAACAGGGAGACCGCGTCGACGGCCGGATCGACAGGCGTCCCGAGTGCCGGATCGACGATTGGTTCGTTCGGAGCGACGGCGAGCCGTTCTGCGACGCGTCGGAGGGTCTGGGCGAACAGCGTCTCCCATTCGCTCCCATTGACGGATCCTCTCGTCCAGGCTTCGTAGGTAGCGAACTCGATCAGCAATCCACCCGGACGTCGGTCTCCCAGATGCACGCGCCGTGTCTGACGCATCAGTTTGACGACCGGTACGTAGGCGTTGCGGCCGCCGACCGTGGGGCTGGACCGAGAAGTATTGAGCTCGCTGGAAAGCTTGCTAAAGTGCTCGGGATCGGTCGTCACCCATTGTCCCGATTCGCCGGACCAAAGGTCGCGATCCCTAATCGGGATCGCCCATCGCTGGCGGTCCCGCACAGCGGGGACCGCGTCCACTGCGAATGGAGTCCAGATCGGATCGGACCCTGGCTCATGCGGGAAGTCGATCTTGATACTTCGATCTTGCGGCCTGGCGCGTGAGCCGTACTTGGTGCCCAAGACCTGCCATACCGCGTCGAAGACATCCTTCGGCGAGGCTGTTGTGTCGAGGTTCGTGAGCTTGACGAACACATCGACATCCTTGCCCGGGTATATGCCGGTCTGGCGTGCATAGGAGCCGATCAGCTTGGTATCGACCCCCCAAGACAGAAGCAGCGGGTCCTCCTCTAGCACACCACGAACCTCGGTGTGCGCCTCGGCCGCACGCTTCGCCTTCTGACCGTTGATCTGAATGTTGCTCAGTGCTTCCTCGAACTGCGGGCGCAGAGTGGTCATGAAGTTCCTCCTGCCAAATGACTACTTCGTCGGATGAGCAGGAAGCAACACCTGCTCAATCGCGCTACCTCCGGTGCCTGAGCGGACCGCGAGACTGGGTAGATATCTGGGTTCGGTGGCATTGCCTTCGTCGTCCGGTCCATCCTCCCACTCGTAGAGTTGGATACGCAGTGTGTTGAGCGTGCGGCCCACCAATAGCGCGATGGCCCATGGGCATCGCAGCAGCAGGTGGACCTCGCGAGTTCTGTGCGTGGCAGCTAGTGTGCGAATGATCTGCGAGACCTCCCCGGCGAGCGTCCCTGCCTCGCCGGGGTTCAGGTTTCCTTGGCGGCTGGGGCGAATCTGATAGGCGGCAGCGAAACTGTTGCCGTTGCGGCTGAGTAAGGCCTGAGCGGCTGAACTGCTTGGAGCAGGCAGGAGGTCGAGATACACCAAGACCGGGCCTGTCCCCGCTGTCGCAGACGAGATAGAATCGACGCCCAGTAAGCGCGGTGGTGCTTCCGGAACGGGCGCGTTGCCGCTGAGCGTCCAACTCTGTCCCGCGGTGTCGATCACGTCCACTGCACCGATGGCGGTGGTCGGCAACGAGGCGCCCAGTGCGTAGGCGACGGATAGGTGCGCACCGCCCAAGAATCGAGCGCTTCTTGCTCCACTGAGCGCGAGCAGATTAGGGAGCGCCTCGAGGGAGAGCGCGAGGTCTTCAAGTGCCAAGCGATTGGGCCTGCGCTCGTTGGCTAGCGGCGGGCGCAACCGGAGGACCAGGTCGGCATCGATGGGCGCGGACGCGGGGGCGAATCGCGTCTGCACGTCGATCGTGATGATCCCGCCTGCGGCCCGTATGTCGCCGCTGATCGCGCGAGTCCGGCGCTCGCACTGTTCACGCGCCGCGGCGGCTCGGTCTTGTGCCGTCCGTACCGACTGCTGCTTGAGGCGCTTTAGCGTTCCCTCGGGCTGAGCGAGCAGTCGGTCCGGCGCGTCATAGTCGAGCTTGCCAGGTTCGCGCTCAAGCGCAGAGAGCAGTGAGAAGGTGAATGCCGGGTTGCGCTCCAGTTCGAGCAGAAGCGGAAGCTCAACCGCTTGAACGGCGTGCGATGACTCAATCTCTGGCGTCACAAGTAGCGCAGCGCCGGACAGTCCTGAGTGCAGCGCTTGTTCTAGACGGTGTTCGGTGTCGCCAGGAAGCAGATCAGACTTGTCATGCCAGACCGGTACCCCAACTGCTCTCAGCGACCAAGCAATTTCATTGGCCAGCCGCGTACCATCACTCTGCCGGTACGAAATGAAAACCGGCCCACGCGGGTCAACCCCCGCTGCTCGCGGGTCAGCACGCCTGTGTTGACCTGCGCTCTGATGAATCAATGGACGTCCACTTGAGGCCATGCCGTGAGACTAGCATAATCTCTTTCAGAAGTCTTGGGACATCCATTCCCTATGCCTGGAGAATTACTTGTACAACGCTGTGTTGTCTGGGTGACAAAGGCCGCCGAAAGGCCTACAATCACATCAGGATAGGGATTCCTCAGATGCCAGTACAGGTCGCTGGGTTCGCAGAAGCCTTGGTTCGCTGTCCCGACTTTCGCGGGGTGGAGGCACAGACTCTCGAATCTGCACTTGCCAAATCCGGCGAGCCGCTCCAGATGCAGTACGCCGAACCGTCGGCTGAGCTACCCCTCATACGATCTGGATCCGAGTTCTCGCATCTCGTCTTCGTTCAACATGGCACCGTTGTGCCCTGGCAGTTTCCTCACTCCGAGCTAGGGGCTCCTTTTCTGATCGGCGAACACGAACTGCTGATGGACGCCGAGCGCTGGGTGGCGAGTTACTCGGCCGTATCTCCCTCCGTGGTGGTGCGAATTCCAAAGCGATTGATGGCCCAGGTCCTGAAGGACATTCCGGGCGTTCGAGGGCGAATGCACGAGTTGGTTATGCGAAGACAGTCCCGGTTCTACTGGATCTCGTTGGCGACCAGCGGTACACCGCGCTCTCGTGTAGCGGCTGCGCTGGTTTCCCGACTAGCTCTGGAGGACCGGGATTTCGGCGTCGATCGCGTGATCGAGGTGCTACAGAAGGACATCGGCCGCCTTACGACGATGTCGCGTTCCGCGGTCGCGGCGGGATTCGCCGAGTTGGCTGAGGCGAGCGCGATTCACTGGGGTGACGAGCCAGGTGCCCGTTTCACCGGCGAGGTGCTAGTGCCGGATGTGGATTTGCTCAAGGAGCACGCCTTCCTCGACGTGCGGGAGCGGGAGATCCAACCACTGCTAGGCAATGAAGAGGAAGAGTGAGGCAGTTGCATCGCAATGTGTCATTGTCCCAGGAATCCTCGTTAGGCCGATGAAACTGGCTCGAGCAGAAGAAGTGGTCAGAGCGCAGGACATGTGCGCCGGGTATCTTCGAACTCTGGCGCTTGAGCATTGCTCCGGCAGGGCTGCTCGCGCAAGCGGGCAGAGTCATCGATGTGGTTGGTTCCGCAGTTGTCGGCATGGCATGGATCTGGCTGGCATCAGGCGATGGCCGAAACCGGCGCCACCTGATCGGTTGAGCGCCAGACGCAATCAAGTGGTCCGCATCTTGCTATGGCGTCACGATCGCTGACCCAGAGTGGCAGACGAATGTCAGTCCGTTCTTGGCGCTCCCGCGCGACCCGCAGGAAGTGATCGGCGGCCAACTCATCGTCGAACACGACCAGCACGAGCGGGATTGCGCCGTGATCCTCGACCGGCCGCTTGGCCCCGTAGTAGCGCAGGTAGGGTGCCAGTTTGGCGGCCATGGTCGAGGGCCGGATCGCGCGCCGCTCCCATTCGAGGAAGAACGGATGCTCACGCCCGTCGCGGCGCAGCATGCCGAACGCGTCGGGCTGGATCGAGTGCAGCCGATCCTCGAAGCGAAAGTAGCGCGAGGCCCGTTGCGGCGGATCGAGTTGGGTGACCCGCCACCCGTTCGCATGACCCTGGTCGGCCAGCGCTGCCAGGAACCCGTGCACCGCCTCGGTGTGGGTGAGGTTGCGCAGCAGCTGGCGGGCTCGGCGGCCGCGCAGGTTGCGCCACTCGAGCGGCCCTTCCGGTTCGATGAGGCCGGCGCTCCAGCGCTTGCGCGCCGCGCCGACCGAGGCGCGATCGCGGCGGGCGAGCAGGGCCAGTCCGCGGTCGGTCAATACGAGCCGCCGCTTGCCGTCGATCCGAGGAGCGGTGAGCAGGTCCAACCGTTCCAGCTTGGCGGTGAGCTTCGAGACGCGACGGCGGGCGACGCCGAGCAGAGCGGACAGATGGTCGGGCCGGATCCAGGGCCAGTCGCCGACCAGGTCGAGCGTGCGCTTCTGAGCCGGCTTGAGCCGAGCGGGCAGCAGCCAGTCCGGCGCCCGAGCGTCTCGCGCGATGTCCAGCGAGTCTGGAGACTGCGTGCCCCGCGGCGATGGCTCGATCGCCCACCAACCCCGGGAACGGACGTAGCTCAAGGCCTCCTTGAGACTGAGGCTGACCCCAGCGTTCGGTTCGTGCCAGACATGCTGCTCGCTGTTCGCCCAGGCCGCCTCGCGCTCGAGGGAGAAGAAGCAGATGAACGGCGCCTGCCGCAGCCGCCGCCGCGCGTACCTGAGCCGCACCTCATCCGGCGCGAGCACGAGCGCGCCCGAGTAGGACGGCCCTTCGCGCAGCCGGCTCAGGCGCACGCCGAACGCGGTCCGGTCGGCCGTGCGGCCCCAGCGCACGACGGCCAGGGTGCGGCCGTCCCCGAGCCCCAGGGCCGCATCGGCCGGCTGCGAGCGGAACCAGCGAAGCCGCGGCGGCCCCTCCAGCTCGGCCAGGGCGCAGGCCAACCGATAGATCACAGCGACCGAGTCGAGGCGCCCCAGCAGCGTCCGCTGCCAGGGCTGCGAGACTGGATGCTCTGCCAGGATCTCTTTGGCTCTGCAGCCGTTGCTCAGCGCCAGTCGCTTGACCCCGGCCTCGCTGAGCAGGTACCGGCGAGTCGGACTGATCGACTCGGAGGCGTGGGCGACACTCTCGACCAACCCTGCCCGCTCAAGACCCCCCAGGCGCTGGTAGACGGCGCGCTCCGACCAGCGCGAGAGCCGGGCTAGTTCGATCCGGTCGGCCAGTGGCAGCTCGGCCACGAGCCTGAGCAAGTCGCGCTCGATCTCACGCATTCGGCCCGTTCCCAGCTCTGTCGTCCTTGTTTCACTCCCGAATGGCGGTTCGAGACACTGTCCTATCCTATGCGAACACGTATGCTATGTTCTTTACATTGTCCGGCTGTCCGGACGGCGGTTGCCCCACACAAGGGAAAGCACCCGTGTACAGGAGATAGGAGTTGTGGCAAATGGGGCGGGATGAGCGCAAACCCAGTGATCTACGGGGTGAGGACAACTCCCGGGGTGGGGAGTCCGGGGGAGATTCTGCGCGGGCAGGCTGCACGGAAGTGGGGCACTCCGGGGATAGTCCGGACAGCGGACGGACGGGTGGGGAGGACGATGCAAGGGGTGGTGGGGCGACGGCTCAGGCGGAGGCGGGGCGGCTGCGGGACTTCCTACAGGACCTGGTGGAGGAGCAGGGACGGGTGCAGGCGGCGGATCGGCTGGGCGTGAGTGAGCGCACCCTGAGGCGGGCTCTGGCCTCCCCCCAACTGACCCCGCACATGACCCAGGCGCTTGAGCGGGAGCTGGAGGCCTCCGAGGCGCGGGCGGCGTCGGAGCGTAGGACACCGGCCAGTCTGCATAAGCAGCTGCGGCGCGTGGAGCGGCGGTTGGCGGACCTGCAGCGCAAAGCCGGCGGGCTGCTGGAGGAACTCTGGGAGGCGGGCGACGACCTGGAGCAGATTCGAATGGCGGTGGCGCCACGGGTGACAGGTGCGAAGGGCCATCTGGGCGACATCGGTCTGGTGGCGATCGAGCCGGCCCCGGACGACGCCGAGGTTTACGGCGCGGCGCTGCCCGTCGTGGCCGAGTGGCGACGGACCCGGCGCACCCTGGAGGAGCCGCCCAACACCGTGACCTGCTTGCAGCTGGAGGAACGCCTGCTGCGCTTGGAGATCCAGCTGGTCGACGACCACTCGCTGACCCTGCCCCCGGCCGATAACCGCTGGGACCGGGTGCGTCGGGAGACCGAGGTCGAGCTGCGCCAGCAACGACTGCGGGAGCTGCGTCGCGAGCGACTCTGGGCCGAGCCCCTGCACTGGGTCGGTCGGCTCGTGACCCTCGGCCGTTGGGGCCGAGGCTTGAGCCTGGAGCGTCAGCTGCAGCATGAGTTCGAGGTGCGCCGGGCCGAGTTGCTCCCGCCAGCTGTGGCGCGCGGGTCAGTGCGACGGCGGAACAGCGGGAGGGGGCGGTCGAAGGCGGCCTGAACCAGCGGGTTATGAGGTCCGGAGACGGGGTCGGAGGCCGTTTCTCACAAGTGCTATGAGACCGACGTGCGGGCGCGTGAACCTGAGGTCGAGATGAATGGGGAGCGTGAGCTGACCCTGCCGCCCGGCCAGCTGCTTTGAGAGCGGGGCCAATGGCGCAGGGAGCTTCGGCGGTGGGCGCAGTGACTGGGGACGGCGCGGTCGAATCTGCGAAAGGCACGGTGGCGGCGACCGACGGCACGCGTCCTCACCGTGGACCTTTGGAGCCTCTGAATGCGAGGACTACACCGACGCTGAGCCGCGGCGGGGCCGACGGGGGCTGGACTCCTGAACGCACCGTACCGGTAGACCCACTGGGCCGGAGCGCGAACGAACTCTATTCTGCGCAGGCTTAGGAGTAGGCAGGGCGCAAAGTCAATCTGCAAGTTGCTGGCCTGCTACCCAGGTACCGAAAACCCGAGGTCGGTTCAGCAGCCGGGAACGATGAGAGGCAACGCAATGGGTCGAGGCGAGCGATGGCTGAGAGGCGTGGCCGATCGGATGCGCGGGGAGGCCGTTGCCGGAGCGGCTGTCATGCCAGAGCGCCTGAGCGTCCGGGACCTGTTGCGACAATTCGGATACGAGCGCCGCGGCCGCATCATCAATCGCCGCATCCAAAATCTGCTGGAAAAGCTGGACCTTCAAACGGAGCCGGACTTCACCGCTGCATGGTTAGACGGGGCGATCAGCATCAGCTTGCTTGCGGAGGGAACGGATCAGCCGTCGGTCGACACAATGCCGGACCCCACCCTTGTGGTCGGCTCCCTGCCGGCCGCCCATGTCAACGAACCGCCCAATGACGGATTGGTGAGTGTCGCGCCAGACCAGCCGTTGCTGGTCGCTACGACGCTCATGCAGCTACACGATTTTTCTCAGCTACCCGTGATGCCGGGTGGCAGCAAGCGCGATGTCAAGGGCGTCATCAGTTGGCAGACGATCGGGGTGCGGAGGGCGCTAGAACTTCCTAGCGAATATGTACGTGACTGCATGGACCGAGCGGCTGAGATTGTGCCCATCGATATGCCTCTGTTTGAGGCAATCGGTCGAATCGCGCGGCGCGGATACGCGCTCGTTCAGAAAGGCAAGGGCAACAACGAGATCACCGGCATCGTCACGGTGAGCGACCTATCCGAGCACTTCTTCGACCTAGCCGGTCCCTTCTTCCTGCTCGGCCAAATCGAAGGCAATCTTCGTCTCCTGATCCATGGCAAGTTCAGGGTGAACGAAATGCAGGAGGTTGCCGACCACCGCCAAGGCGATGGCACAATCACTGGGTCAGCGGACCTCACATTCGGCGAGTACTGTCGGCTGCTGGAAAACGAACAGCGTTGGCAGAAGGCGGACATCAAGGCGAGCCGCAAAGAGTTCATTGCTCACCTGGAGCTCGCGAGAGAGATCAGAAACGATGTGATGCACTTCGATCCGGACGGCCTGTCCGAACACGACCTACGGTCACTGTTGCAGATCTCACAGTTCGTGGAGTTGCTCACCCATGCCATTCGGTCGTGATGCGCTCCAGTGCGAGGGAGCACTGCGACGGGCATTGAGCGAGCGCTGAATCCGAGGTCCGGACACCACCGGCTGGAGCTGCCAACGCCTCACAGGTTGGGTTTGACACCGCTAACGCGAGTCGCGGAACGACGACAGCGCACGCCTGCCTCGGCGCCAAGCCGAAGGTGCTGCTCAGGCCACGGTTCGTCGATGGCTCAGTCGTCAGCCAACTGTCGCGGACGGTATTCCTCCAGCACGCCGTCCAGGTATCCGGCCAGTTCGCGCAAGGCCGGCTCCAGGTCGTCGTCGCTGTCTGCATAGAACTTCATTCGCACTCGACCGCGATCCGGGGTCAGCCCGATGTCCTCAAGAGTGTTTCGCAA
This sequence comes from Chloroflexota bacterium, assembly GCA_028874365.1. Classification (GTDB taxonomy): domain Bacteria; phylum Chloroflexota; class Dehalococcoidia; order Bin125; family Bin125; genus Bin125. The sequence continues at coordinate 19,936 of JAPPJZ010000037.1, forward strand.
CCGTTCGAACTCGCGCCCCGACAACTCAATGCACGAATCGTGCACGGCCAAGAAGATGTCGCCGAGTTCCCGCTTCGAACGGCGCGCATTGACGTACACGCCCGCGAATGCTCGAAACGTTCCTGATTGATTGGGCAGGCAGTAGTTGAGGCCTCGACGCCTGTGTTGCAGCCGGTACCCGCGGCCGTCGAAGCATTCGTCCAGAGCTTCACGCGCGGCCTGCCACTGGCGACCGACACCGTGCTCGTGGGCGAGGATGTCAAGGTTCGGCAACGGCAGCACCTCGTGACGCACGGTCTCCACAGCGATTTCGAGTCCGAGCTGCCGCACGTACTCCACCATGCGCTGGAGCGCCGCGTTCGCCTCCCCGGCCACGATCACCAACCTCGCTGGACGCAGCCTTCGTTCTTCGAAGGCATCGAAGCCTTCGAACAGGGGGATCCCATTCTTGTTGGACGCTGTCACGATGCGCGCCGCTAGCTCGGAGAGCTGTTCGTTGTCGAGCCACGAGGCGTAGTCGATGATCTGCGCCATCGTCTGGCGACCAGTCCGGTTCACTTTCAGTTCGTAGATTTCTAGTCGGCCGTCTTGGGCAATGCCGAGCAGGTCGATGACGCCCTTCGCCGACGTGTGGAGCTGACGCGCAATCCACCTTGGTGGATCGGACAACAACGCTTCCGGCCGGCGAACGAGGTCCTCTTCCAGGTCGGCTTCCGATGCATATTGCAGGGGCACGCTCATCGCGATCTCTCTTCCACTGGCAGTCGATACACGATCGTCAAGGGGTTGAACGTTCGGCGACTGCTCCTCTTCTATAGGGCCCATCAGTCGTCCGGCCGCGAGAGTAGGGCCGGCAACGAGGTGTGGCGGGGCTCTGACCAGAAGGCCCAACGCCGCACGCGAGGGTCGCCGAAGAACGGGGCCACCCGCTCAAGCATCACCTTGTGGCCCGCGTGTCGCCAGGCCCTGGGCTCCTCGTTGCCCCGCCCCGCAACGATCGCCAGACCGTTCATCTTGTGCCGACCTGCGGCTCGGCTTGGTTCGAGGCCACCTCGACTGGGGCCGCCGTGATCGTCATCGCGCCTCCGACAGCAAAGCTTAGATGGATTCGGCAACCGGCCATCTAGATGTCCAAGATTTCCAAGCGACGAATGGCCGTTAGGCACTCTGCACGAGTTGGATCGAAGAGTTGCTTCCGGAGAGATGGTGCAGTGGGAGCACCGGTGGGCAGGATGGGACGGCTTCCTACCGGACACCTACCGCCATGTCCCTGAGGTCCTCTGTCAACCAGACCGCATCAATGCGGTGGTGGTGCTGGGGCCCGACGGGCTTCGGCCGCCAGGACGAACCCTTCGCCACATCTGCCCTTCCACTCCCCGGTCTCGCTCACATCACTGCAGGAGGTTGCTGCGGATGAACCTGGTGGTAAAGATCGAGGCCCGCGGGTGAACGACGCCGACTCGAGGTCCGCTTCACCCGACCGCTCGGACGGGGCTGGGACTGAGCATGAGCACCCCTGATTCAAATCCTCCGGCGGATGGATTAGAGGCAGGGCAACACCAAAGCGCCTGAACGTCTGCGCCTCGGCGTCGACCGCAAGATTGGCGGGTTCGGGCGCGGAACCCGCGGATGGTCAGCGACGGCTCTTGACGTGGCGGAATCAGTCTGGGGGTCGGGGAGTGCGCCCCACTCGTGACGGCGACGGTTCAGCGCTGCTGTTGGGAGGTTGATCGGCATCCGGGGTGAAGATGTTCTCGATCCGCTGGCCGAAGACGGCGGCGATCTTGAAGGCCAACGGCAGGCTGGGGTCGTACTTGCCGCGCTCGATCGAGTTCACGGTTTGGCGTGAGACGCCGAGCCGACGCGCCAGGCCCGACTGCGACCAGTCACGCTCAGCGCGCAGCACCTTGAGCCGGTTCTTCATCGGTAGCGGCGCTTCGTGTGCAGGCCGGCGAGCACCCAGGACACTCCCATGACCGCCCAGACCCACCACCAGTTGATGTGGGGCAGACCGACGCGCTCCAGGAATCCGTAGCCGAAGGTGATCGCGGCGGTCGCGCCGAAGGCGATCGCGAGCGCTTCCAGCGCCATGCGGCGCTCAAGTTCGTCGACGTTCCGCAGGTAGCGGACATAAGCGGCAACACCGTAGATGAACGGCGCCATCGGGATGACGGCCAGGGGGTAGCGCCAGATGGCGTCGGGGAATACCTCGGTGAGGGAGACGGAGAGAGCAACGAGCACTGCGTAGGCTAGGAAGGCGAGAGTCATTCGCTTCGAGAACCGTCTTCGGGCGTGGTCCATGGGTGCGACCTCCTGCCAGCTCGATGTGACTGAGTCAAACATCAAGTGTACTTGACTAAATGTCAAGTTAGCACGCCATCATGTCCGACATCACCGCGCTCAGAGGCGAGGTCCGCTCTTGGGCCTGATCGGCCACGATCTCCCGTCCAGAGCTGAGCGATTGCCCTCCCGGTGCAGCCCATTCGGGCGGGCGGGTTGGCGCGGCTGCGTACCAGACACGCCCCGCCCGACCTCTCAAGGGTTACTGCTATGACCCAGCAACGACACTCTTGATCTCGTCTGCGGGTTGGCAGGGAGGGCGGTGACGAAGCGGTCGCCCTCCACCAGTCCTCACGAGGAGACTGCTGTGGATCAACCATGTCGTGATGGTCCAGACCTGCGAGAGCTCGGGGCGTGTTGCAGGGACGTTGCACCCGGTCGCCCTCAGGGCCGTGATCGCGCGGACCCGCTGGCTCAGGGCCGCCTGCACCCGATCGACGAACGAAACCACGCGGAGCGAGCCGAGAAACGGAGCAGGTCTACTGTGAAGCGAACGCGGTGATCGTTGGTGATCGCGGTCGTGCCAACGCGGGCATTCGCCTGCTGACGCAACCCTTCGTCGACGGGGGGCAACGTGATGCGCACCCACCTGCCTCGAGCGGTGTTGGTCGATGTCTGTTTCGCGCTCGCCGTACTGGTCTGGCTGGCTTCGCTCGCCACGATGTTCCACGTGGGCTACCTCATCGGCCCATTCGCGATCCCGCTGTTCGTCGTTGCTCTGCTGGGGCGCTGCACGTGGCGACGGGCGTTCCTTGCGGCTCTTGGGGTCGGCTGGGGAGCGTGGATGCTGTCGTTAGCGCTGGGCTAGATGCAATGTCGGACTCGTCTATGAATCGCCATGAACCATTGACCACTCCACCAGGGTCGTGACCAGTTCTCCAGGGTCATGACCAGATCGGCAGACCTGTGACTAGGTCCGCTGCCGGCAAGAGGACGATCGCTGCATCTGTCAACATCGCTCGGAAAGTGATCCACCTCATCGATGAAGAAGTGATCCGTTGGGGTGGTGGAAGTGGTTGGGTTAGGGGTGGCTTCACCTCCGTTCAGGCTGTGGTCCGACGACGAGTCCGATAGGACTGTCCTTTGGTGGTGAGGATGTGTGCGTGGTGGCCGAGGCGGTCGAGCAGCGATGTGGATGGGGGTAGGCACCTTGGGTGCCTCATGGGCACCATCGCATACCTGTACGGTGTATTGGTCAACCTGTTCCGATACCGTGATGTCACGCTGAGCCTGAGTGGGGAATTCGGGGATAACCAAGGCCCATTCTTCCAAGCCGCAACCGGCAATGCGCCCATTTGCGGAGGCAGGATGAAAGTCCTTCCCGAGGCCGACATGGCGGACGGGTGGCTGGACCTGTGCTTGGCAAGCTGTTGCGACGTGTCGAGGTAGTCCTGATGCTGGCCCGCGTTTTCAAGGGAGATCATCGCAGCCATTCCTCGGCATCGATGCGCCAGGTCCGTCGGCTGGAGATTGACGCAACCGAGCCGTTGTGGCTCTGGGCTGACGGAGAACGAACGGTCCAACTACCGACCGTCATTGAGGTTGTCCCAAGCTGTGTGGCGGTGCTCAAGAAGATTGAGAGCTTGGGATGAACCACGACAATAGATGGGTCTTAGGAGTTGCTCTAGTCCTAGTTGCCGGAGTGCTCCTGTCCTGGCTGTTCTGGGATGATCTGGTCGCCGACGAGGGGTCCCTCAGCGAGGTCATCCGTAATCTCGGACTCATCATTGGAGGAGCAATCGCAGTTCTGTTTGCAATCTGGCGCAGCTTAGTAGCTTCTAGGCAGACTCAGGCGGCTCAAGAGGGACTGTTAGAGGAGCGCTATCGACAGGGCCTAGAGATGCTGAGTAGTGGTGGGTTGTCAACTCGACTAGGTGGAGTGCAAATCCTCCAAGCCCTAGCAGAGGAACACCCCGGCCGGTTCCACTTGATGGTGATGAGATTATTTTGCGCATTCGTCCGCAATCCCCCTAGCCTTAACGGAGGCGAAGAGCAGTACCAAGACACCCTGAGGGAAGACGTGCAATCGGCCATGGATGCAATAGGCCGTAGGAAGGAATCAAGTATCAAGATCGAGCAAGACGACGGCTACAACATAGATCTAAGGGGAGCGAAACTCAGTCATGCTCAACTGACGGGGACCAACCTCGAAGGAGCGAACTTGATGCTCGCTGACTTAAGGGAGGCGGATTTCGCAGGGTTCCTATTGCCTCCCTCTAACCCGCTCTCGCTAGCTCGTTCAGACGGACCGTGGAGCAGGGCCGTAAGAGGCGAGGGTCATACAGCTCGCTTGTCCCGAGCCGAGTTCCGCGGAGCGGACTTGGAAGGCGCGACGATGATGCATGTTGATCTGTCAGGAGCCGACCTTACCAGGGCCAAGGTCTCCTCAGCCCAACTCTTATCGGCGAACTTAACTGGAGCCAGATTGATCGAAACGGCCCTACTCCAAACCGTGCTCAACGATGCTGTTCTAAGGGGTGCTGACTTTCTTAGAGCCCAGTTGGTCGGGGCCTCTCTCAAGGGAGCAATCCTCAGCGGGGCGAAATTCCACCAGGCTGACATTACTGACTGCTGGATTTCCGGTGCCTCGTTCTCAGACGGAGGCAGCAAACCGGCCGTCGGATTGACTCAGAACGACTTGAACGCGACCCGCTGGGACTCTGAGGCCCCGCCGCTCTTGACGGGCGTAACGGAATTGGGTACTGGGCGACTAATGTCCTTGAATCCGACGAAATGACAATCATCCCTAGATGACAGAAGGGAGCAGCCCAGTGAGTCAATTCGATGATGGGGCCGCTTTCAACTGCCGCATGTGTTGACACTGGTAGCGCGCCAAGCAGGACTTCAGTCGGGGTCTGGCGGACCGCGACTCGTTCAGGTCTGAGCGCCCGTGGCGCCCGGCGCTGGACCTGCTGGGGAGATGATGTTGCGGATGCAGGATGTACGCGTGCTCGGCCACTAAGTGGAAGTGGAGGGCCTCAGTCGGCGTCAAGTAGCTAGTGAGCTGGAGATCGGCAGCAACACGATTGAACGTCATCTGCTGTTGCTCGATCCTGGCCGGCGCGATGCCAGTGCTGAGGTTGCCGGAGGCGCCGACCACCTCCATGTGCCGACGTATCGGTTCAGCAGTGCGGTCGCGCTGCCTGCTGCGGCAACGAAGCCAACAGCAACTGAAGCCTGAACGTCGAACAGGACCTGGCCACATGCGGAGACGCCTCATTGCTGATTGGGTTGGTTTCTCCGTCTCTCTCTCGTGACCTCCGGCGACACAACTTAGAGCGAGGTCGATGGCGACGTACACACTCTGACTGAGAGTTCTGCATGCCGGGCCACACCCTGCCTTGGCCTGAAGCTGGCAGGTTCAGGCTGCGACCCTGTAGTCGCGCAGTCGGGTGTAACATCTCAGCCCCGGTGTCGTGAGGAGTCGGAAGTGCCAAAGCCTCGAAGAAGTCAGATGGACCTGTCGTTCCTTCGAACCTACCTCGAGGAGTTCGCCGCCAACGTCAATCGAGAGCAGGACTCCGACCAAGACGACTACGCGACCTTCTGGAGCCGAAAGGGGAACTCGCTTCATCTGTCACACCAGGAGACTCTCGAGTATCGACGGCTCCTCAAGCACTCGATGAAGAGACTCGCCTCCAACGAGGACATGTCTGAAAAGGCCCTGGATACGGCACTCAAGGATGCGATCTTCTCGGTTGTCGGCGACAGGGCGCCCGACGCAGAAGAACTCAAGTGCCGGATTGACGAGGCGTTAGTGGAGTTTCGCAACCGTCTACAAGCCGAGCCGGAAGAGTTCGAGTGCTGGATTCCGATTGCGGGCGCAGATCCGAAGAGTCTTCCTGCGACCTTCGCCTTGACCGACTTCCGCGCGATTGACGATACGGACATCGATCGGTTGAAGAACATCGTTCGTACCAAGCACACAGCGGACGTCCAAGGGAAGCTGGACCACATCGAGCGATATCTTGCTCCGGAGCTACTCGGCACGATCGTGGCGATTCATCGGGTGCCCGCCCGCGACCAGGACGCCGGCTTGATGCTCGCTGAACGTGCGGTGCTCGAGTCCATCGAATGCCTGAACTTCTTCGCTGAAATGATGCCCTACAACAGAGGCACTCTGTCCATGGCCAGAAATGGTCCACCCTCAGGCACCGTCACTAGCCTGACGTTAGCTAGCGAGGGGTCGTTCGCAACCGAGCCGAAGGCCAAGCTGCCCTGGACCTACTCGTTCGATAGGCACGCTGAGCTGACTCCGTCGGCAGCGAAGGCACTAGTACGAGTTGAGTCGCTCCTGACCAAGAAACGCCGTACCAATGTTGAAGAGTTGCTGCTCAGAGCCGTCCGGTGGAGCGGCCGCGCCGCTGCCGCTGAAACCCCGGAGGATACTCTCCTGTACTCAATCATTGCCCTGGAGTCGCTTCTCCTTCCCAGCGGATCAGGCGAGCTCTCCTTTCGCCTCTCACGACTCGTAGCCCGGGTTTTAGGCAAGGATCAGGACACTCGCTTCCAGTTGGCTAAGGATGTCGTGCGACTCTACGATCTGAGATCCAAGGTCGTGCATGATGGCCGCATTGAAGTAACGGAAGGCGACAAGGATCAAGCCTCTGTGTTTGCACTCGAAGTGATCGCTCGCATCGTCAATGATGAAGAAGTAGCGCAAACTACGAAGCTCAACGGCCTGCAAGATGTGTTCGACTATCGAGTCGCAGAGTGACGGCACGCGCGCGCCGCGCGTTGCCTGGTTCGATTGCGCGACCGGCCGCACCGGTCCGACTCGAGCCTGGGACCATCCTGACATGCGAGGATTGGCGAGGAGATTGAGATGGATGACAAAGAGTACGAGGCGACAACCGCGGCGCTCTACCAAGCGCTGGGAGAGGTCTCGGGGGTCACAGTCGACTGTTTTGGGTCAAGGTGCCGTCTGCAGGGGAAGTCTGGAAGCTGGTATCAGATTGACGTCCTGTTGAGGCAGTCCAATGGACTGCAAACGGTCAGGACAGCCATAGAGTGCAAACACTGGGGTAAGCGAGTCACAAGGAATGTGGTGAGCAACTTGATCACTTTGCTGGAAGACACTGACATTGAGAAGGGCGTGGTGGTCTCGAAGGAGGGATTCACTTCTGGCGCCGTCTCCTTGGCGAAGGAAAGAAACATCAGCCTGGTTGAGATGAGAGAGCCCAATGACGCCGACTGGGAAGGGAAGATCAAGACGATCCGCCTGATAGTGCACCGCATGTGGCCGGAGTTTTACGACTTTGAGTTCGTCCAGCCACAACAGCCGGGCGCGGAACGCCGCCAGGTTGCGGCCTCAGGCCAGGAGATATTGATCATCGAGCCAAACAACGAACCCAGGACGCTCGTTGAGGTTGCGAATGACGCGGCCAGCTCGGTGACTTCATCAGGTCAAGAGGTTGAGGTTAGGTTCCGCACTGGAACCACGATGCGGATATCGGGAGTAGACAAACAGGCCACGATTGAGGCGCTGCGCTTCAAAGTGAAGCTCCGCTTCGATGAGACGGAGTTGGTGGTCGATGGCGCCGAGGCCATCCGACTGATTGTGAAGGAGATCTTCGAGGAACGGCAGCTGAATATTGGGCTCGATGGTCAGGTCAGTGAGGTAACTGATGGTCCAGATCCCTCGTTCCCGGGGAACGAGTAAACCTACCCCTCTTGCACGAGCGGGTCGCCAAAGGCGAGTTCCGTTCTCGTCGGGATAGGTCGAGCAGTAACTAGGCGACCGTCCTTCCGTGGCCAGAGTAAGCAGGCGAAGGACGAATTCGCAGGGACGGAGTGAGGCGGGCGCTGGAAGACGTTGGACGCGCGAAGTGGATGACCCAAGACCGACTTGGCCTACAGCCAGAGCCCTTTCTCCCGAGTCACGTGGTTCTGCGCCGCCAACCCCGCGGTCTCACGTGGGTTCACTGCCCTGTCAACCGTTAGGCGCTGACCTTGGATAGCCACACCTACCATTGAGCTTTGCCTTCCGACTCGCCGTCTCAAAGAGCCACATCCCACTCGAAAGTTCGCAGTTCGGTAGCGTTTCGTCCACCAAACTGGACAGAATCGAGAACCTTCGAGTTGCGGTTTTCGCTGAACCTGTGATGCGATTGCAGAGGCGCCCACCTAGACTGACCGCCAATCGAAGCTGGGAAGTATCCGAGCAAGATGCTGTCTGCCCTCGCACATGTCGGTGACGAAGTCGCCATGGGCAACTTCGCCGAACAGCACCGCGGAGTGGAGCCGCCGCTCCCTGTTTTCGGCAAGCAGGAATCCTCTCCTTGCGCCTTCCGGGCGGCTTCTCAGGCTCGGAATCGCTCTTGGGGTCCGCAGCACCCGAAGCGCGCCTCAGAGATCATGCGGCACCTGCTCTAGCAGCGAGCAGATGATGCCAACGCGGTTGCTGACTAAACGGGCGCCGAAGCGGGAACCGGCATCACTGGAGACAAAGGTCGACTCCGCGCATCAGTGTCGTATCGACGGTGCCTCAACGCACGCGACGGTGTTCGGAGGCGTCACTCAGGACGCGGCCGCGTCTACGGTGTTGGGCCAGACGCCGAGTGAGATTCTGATTTCGTTGAGTGACATACCTGAACTGATGGTCGCGGCGGCCTGGAGCGCTTCGCCCTCGCTGGCGCCGCTCTGATCGCGAATCTCCTGGGATAGCTGTAGAGCCATACGTCGGCGCAGTTCTGCAGGCGTCGGGGAGGCCATTTGGGTTCCTTTCAACTGTCAGTCGGCTGTTTGAACCCTATGGACCGAACCTGATGGAGGATAGGCGCGGGCCGATGGTAAAACCGAAAGCGCACCGATAGAAGAAGCGTTGGCGGGACGACTTTCGGTCTGTTGGTACACCGGCCGTAGCTAGCGATCCCCTTCGCTCGCGCGCATCCAGTCCGCGGCGGTGAGATCTGTGTACATGCGCCGCCTCCAAAGCCACCAGCGGACGCGCGGCATCGAAAGGGCGAGCAAGGAGGCGCCGAGCAGACAAGCGGCCATCGTCAACAGACCTCCCTGCGGCCCGAGTGAGTCGACCAACGCGCCGGCAATCAGGGCGCCGATCAGGATCGTGCCCTGAACCAGGTTCATCAGGGTCAGCGCCTGTCCACGCATTTCTTCGGGAGCATGGGCGAGGAGGGCGAGGTTGGCGACAGTGGCCATGTTGTAGACGCAGGCGGTGGCGAAGAAGACGCACACAGCGACCACTGCGAGGTGGGGCGCCAACGCGATTCCGATCAGGGAAGCGCCGCCAGTCGCGATCAGGCCGACCATCAGCAGGTTGGGCGAACGGATTTCCTTCAGCGAAGCCAGCCAGACCGCTCCGACGGTCGCTCCCAGACCGCCCACAGCCGCCAGGTAGCCGACCCAGGACCGATGCTGGCCCAACTCGTCGATCACGACTAGCGGCATCAACACCGCCTCGTAGGGCTGGAGGAACATGTACGACATCGCCGAGATGGCAAGCACCGCCAGCGGCCAGCGCGTGTCGACGGCCCAACGCGCTCCCGCCGTGATCTGGCCAACGATGGAGCGCACCTCCTCCTCGCCATCTGGCCTCGGCTGCTGCCGAGCATGAATCATCCCTCCAAACATCGCGGCCAACAAGCTGAACGCCGTCATGAGACCGAACATCCAGGTGAAGTCGGCGATGCTGAGCAGCAGGCCGGCGAGAAGCGCGCCACCGATTTTGACCGATGTCTGTCCCGTCTGCGACAGTGCCGTGGCCGAACGCAGGTGGGCTGACTCGACGATGACCGGCAGCAATGCTCGACGGGCCAGGTTGAAGAAGACAAAACCGATGCCGGACAGTGCCGAGAGCGCGATGACTTGCCAGCTGTGGGCCTGCTCGACGATCAGCAAAACGAAGAGCACGCCGGATGCAACCGCGTTGGCCAGAAACGAGCCGATCAATACCCGCCGATATGAGTAGCGATCGACGATCACTCCGGCGAACGGTGAGAGCAGCAGATTGGGCGCCATCCAGGCCGCGAGAACAGCGCCCAGGAGTACGGCTGAGCCGGACAACTCGACGATCAGGACGGCCCGGGCGACCAGCTCCAGCGCCAGCGCAGCCGAGCGGACGAAGGTGGCTGCCCAGAGGACACGGAAGTCGCGGTACCTGAACGCGGCAAAGGTTTCAGGATTGAGCAACGGGCGCTCCTTGACCTTCGCCAACCTAGAGGGTTCCGTGCACTGTGACTGTCAACATCGGTTGCACAACAAACAACGAGTGCAACAGCGAGAGGGAAGGTCGCGGAGTCGCGCGTTCCGCGACGGCGACGCGGCACCCTTCTACTCAGCAGTTGAGATAGATCATTCCACTGCGCACCTCAATCGAGATAGAAAAACTCGACAGGAATGTGCTTTCACTTTTGCTTGCGTTACCTACAGCGATTTGCACATGTGAGGTCGGTACGGAGTGCTCTCGTCGGCGATGGCCAACCGACCTACATTCGTGGTAATGAAGGACGAACAACTCAGGGCAATGCGACACGATGCTTATCCGTTGAGTCCGACCCAGGCAAACCACGCTGCGCCGGAACGACGGCCGCACGTGCTACGCACCGCCGCGGACTCGTTAAGGGACAGCCTGACACCTGGCAGCCTGAGCGAGCCAGACGTTGTCCTGTATGCGACCCGGATCTCGCTCTGGGGCCGCTGGTTCATCTGGCTGGTGGTCGTCTTCCTGACCGCGTATCGGCCGAGCTTCTGGTATCCGGACATGGCCGAAACGCTCGTCCTGCCGATCCTGCAACTGTTGGTCAACTGCCTGGTCCACCATCGGTTGCGCCAGCGGCGACCGATTACCCAGCGCCTGTTGTTGTTGCTGAGCGCCAGCGACGTGGCCCAGATCACGTTTGCGGTCCTCATCCTCGGCGGATACTCGAGCTTCGCCTTCGTCGCCTTCTACCCGGCGCTCGGAGTGTTCGCAGTGCTGTTCCCATCGCTCTCGGCCACGCTCTGTTGGACATCGTTGGCCACGTTGCTGTACATCGCGACCTGCCTCTGGAGTGGCGCCGGTCTGAGCCTCGATCGGGGTCAGGAGATGGTCCTGGTCGGGCGTGTTGCAATGATGTACGTCGTTGCAGTTGGTATCGGCATGATTGTGCGCTTCGAACGCCTCCGCTGGCAGTCGGCGCTCTCACGAGAGCAGCGGTCACTCAAGGAACGGATCGAACTCTCCCAGAGGATCCACGACACGACCGCTCAGACGGCGTCGATGATCAACCTCGGCATCCACCGCGCCAAGGCGCTGGCCGCTGATTCCCAACCTGATCTGCAGTCCACGCTCGACGCGACCGCCGAACTGACCAGGTCGGCGATGTGGGAAGTGCGCGGTCCGATTGACGCCGGGCACATTGTTGAAGGTCGGCAACTGGGACGAGTCCTGTGGTCGCACTGCGCGACGTTTGAGCGGATCACCGGCATCCCCACCTCACTCTCCCAGTCGGGCGCCGAGCCTGCCTTGCCGACAGAGGTTCGCTCCCAACTCTTTGCCATCGCGCACAACGCGCTCACCAACGCCTTCCTCCACGCCGATCCGAGCAGGGTCGACGTCGGCTTGAGCTTTACTGAGGAGGTGATCTGTCTGCGCATCGCCGACGACGGCGCCGGGCTTCCGGACGACTACGCCAAGCGCCGACGGGGGCTCAGCGGGATGATGGAACATGCCTTGAGCATGGGCGGTCGGTTGAAGGTGGAAGGCGCGCGACCGGAGGGCGGAACCTCAATCACATGCGTTGTACCTCGCGGGACAGACAGAGGCAGAGACTGACATGTCACCCAGTGAGTCGATCACAGTCTTGATTGTCGATGACCACCCGCTCATGAGGAAGGGGCTGCGCGACGTGTTGGAGGGCTCAGGGCGGTTCGTCGTCGTCGGCGAGGCCGAAGACGGAGAGGAGGCGCTGCGCGCTGCCGCGGAACTCAAGCCTGAGGTTGTAGTCATGGACGTGATCATGCCTCGCATGGACGGAATCGACGCCTGCCGCGAACTGATGGCGCTGCTACCCGATACGCGCGTCGTGATGTTGACCGCCGCGGCGCAGGAGGATGCGGTAGTCGACTCCATCGCCGCGGGCGCCAGCGGCTTCCTCGAGAAGTATGCGCCGCCGGAGGAGTTTGTCACCGCCGTGCTGGACGTGGCCGCAGGACGCCTCAGAGTGCCCGACGAGGCCGTCAAGCGCGTCTTCGCGATGCTGCGAGGCCAGCGGCCACTGGAATCCGCTGGCCCCCTGGAACGATTGACGGCGATCGAGCGGGAGACGCTGACGCTCTTTGCCAGCGGCACGCCATATGGCGAGATCGCCAGAGTCCGGGGCGTCAGCGTGGTAACGGTGCGCAACACGCTCTATCGCATCCAGGACAAGTTGGGCATCGAGACCAAGCCGGAACTCGTCATCTGGGCCGTCCGCAACGGTCTGGTCGACGACATCGTGGTCGGCATTGACGAGCAGTGATTCAACTCATTCGTCTGCGGAGCTTCGTCTGAACAGTCTGACTCAGCCCGGAAGCCCTGGTGGCGAACAGCAGATGCTCGACGAAGAGACCAAGCGCTACACCGTGCCGGTACTAAGCGAAAGTCCAAGCTTGCACTTCTGATCTGTTGCCGCGCCAATGCTCGAAGTGAGAATTCGACGCAGGCGTCCTCGGGAGGATCAGAATGCGTATTCACTTCCACAAGGCTCGGCTCCTTCAGAGTCGAACTGCCATCTCTGCTGTTGTCCTGATTACGGCGGTGATCACCGTGGTGGCGCAGGTCCTGAGCGGCCAGGACGCCCGCAGCCAGGAGCCACGCGGTGACGTCGCTGCCGACGTGCGCGTTGCAGCGCAACGTCTGGAAGATGGCGAAGTTCGATTCGGCCTGCGAGTGCGCGACAGCAGCGGCGAATGGGTGGAGCCGGTGACGCCTCGCGCACATCGACTTGATCCAGCCACGGTCTCCATTGGGCGTTGGCTGGTCAGCTCTCCGTTGATGCTCGAGGTCGACGGAGCCGGACGCGGCCGGCTCGTACGCAGCGACCGGTTCGAGCCCTCGCCGGGCGACGAAGTGGAGCTCGTCAGCGGAGTGGAAGGCTGGGCCGACGACGCCCGTTACTCCGCCTATCACAGCGAGGATGGCGACCTCGTCACCAGCGTCTCGATGTACAGCGCTTCGGTCGGCACGCCGGACGGCGAGCTTCGCACCACGATTACCTGCGCGGGCGGCGAGACATCGGTCAGGATCGGCGGCTTACCGATCGCTACCGACAGCGCTGACGTCGATCAGCAGATCCGCGTGGCCTGGCGCGTTGACGGCGGGAACGCCTACTCCGAGCGGCTCATGGTCGCATCGGCTGCGAGCGGACCCGAACTCGTCGAGAGTACAGAGAGTGGGCTGGCCCGGGCTCTGCTCGGTCACGGCTCCCGGCTCGCACTCTCGGTCGGCACGACGCCTGAGTTGAACACCAACATCGACCTAGACGAGTTGCGCACTGTGCCCGTCTACGACAACCTACGCCACTGCGCCGGAGAGGCAGTCCAGACAGGACGTACTGAACTGCGCATCCGCGCCCGGGTCCGCGCCGACGATCGCATTGAGTTCGCCGTCCAGCAACGAATCGACGGCGGCTGGAGCGAGAACATCCTTCCCCGGGCGCGTGTCATCGCGGCCTTCGAAGCGGCTACCGACTGGCTGTCCTCGACCCCGGTCTCGGTGCAGGTCGAGGTGGATCCTGCGCGGGAGATCATCCTGCCCGACATCGTTATACGCCGGGCCCCGGAGCCGATCACGCCCGTGTTTCGCGGCGGACATCGCACCGCGTCGGTTTCCTACGGTGTGTTCACGCAAGACATCCAGGGCTACTACCCGACCAAGCTGAACTCCGCGGTCGCCGCCGCTGGCGAACAGGGCCTGGTACTGCAAATTGGATGCTTCGGCGACGAGCGCCGGGTGCTGTTATGGGGCGCGCCGTCCGACTCCTCCGGCGACCTGACCCTGTCATTCGACGACACGGAACTGGTCGCCAGGTGGCGTGTCATCCTCGGGCAAGGCGCCGCCTGGCTGGAGGCGATCGATGCCGACCGAGTCATCCGACGGCTTCGGCAGGCGCACTCGCTCTCCGTGTCACTCCCTGGCGGACAAGGGGCTCCTATCTCGTTCGACCTGGCGGAGCTGTTCAAGACACCGGTCCAGGCGAACATCGACCGGTGTGGGAACGATGCGGCGCCGCAGTGGCAGCCTGTCACTACCAGCTTGCACGTGGAGAACGGTCTCGGTGAGTACTACCGGGTCGTCTACCCGGAGGGAAGTGATCCTCAGCGAGCCAGTCAGGTGCGCGTCGCGGCGGTCGAGGGGGCGCCGGCGGCGGGGGCCGACCGCCTGGACCTGGTCATGAACTGCGTCTCAGGTTCTGTGGCGTTCAAAATCTGGGGACTGCCAAATGTAGGCCAACCGGATTCGGTCAGGCTTCGTGTGGACAGCGGCGAGTGGTTCGAGCAACCGGTTAAGGTCTTTGTCAAACCGGACGGCACCACATCCATCGAGTTCAACACGGACCTTGCCCGACTCCGCGAGGGCCGCTCGCTGAAGTTCGTTTACGGCCATGACGACCCGGCGCAGGGAGCGTTCGACCTCACCAATCTGCTCGGCACGCCGATCCAGGCAAACTTCGACAACTGCGGTCGCGCCTACTGGCCGCCGGCACGCACCTACGTGCCCGTGGTTGTTCGGCAGGAGCAGAGTTCTCGGCATCTGCAGTATTGGGCGCTTCAGAACGAAGACGGCAAGGTCTCCACCACCGTGCGGCTGGAGGCGTTAGAAGTGCAAGAGGATGAACGTGCAACGTTGCTGCGAGCCCACTGCTTGGCTAGCGCTGGCCTGCAGTTGGACATCGTCTTACCAATGAAGGTGGAGGCGGGCGAAGTCGAAGTCACTCTGACCATTGATGACAGGCCTGCCGAGACAAACACCTGGGTGAAGGAGCCATGGAGCGCGGGCGGGTTCCTGCATCCGCCGTCGAACGCGCAGCTGATGGCCCAACTGCGCGGAGCGTCGGTGTTGACTGTGGAAGCTCCCGAGCTGTTCACTGCTCCACTCACCTTTCATGTGAGCGGCATGTTCGACACGCCGGTGCAGGGCAACCTCGACGAATGTGGCTATTACAAGCCCGACGAGACTCGGACGCTACCGCTCCCGTTGAATGCGTACCAGGCACTGCTCGCGTACGACGCAGAGCGCGATCTGAAGGTGGTCAGATTCTGGGAGAGAATCCCAGGTAGCACCATCCCTGGGACGAGCACGCTCGAACAACACCTTCGTGACGATGTCTTGTCGATTGGACTCGCGATGTTCTGCGGGAGCTACGGCGCCAGGCTGTCGATCTACGGGGCTGGCCCCAACGTGTTGCTGGGGGATCACGTGGAGGTGGAGTGGAGTGCAGACGGAGAGACCACACGGCGGGAGATTTGGAACGTGGAACGAAGCGGCGCTTCCGTCACAATCAGTCCATCGCGGGCGCGAGCGATCATCCCGATGTGGCGCCAGGCCTCCGAACTTGAGCTTCGACTGGTTGGCGCCAATTCGGACACCCACCGCTTCGATCTCGAAGCGATGTTCGATATCCCGGTCATCGATACGTTCGACGCGTGCCTGGTCACGCCGATTCCGAGACAGGCTCCGCCCGTCACGGGCATTCCATCGACGATCAGCGGCGACCTCACGTTTGCGGCGGACTACCTCGGCGGAGCATCATGGCTGATCAGCCACCTCCGCCTTCGTGACAGCGGGGAAGCACCCGAGCAGCCTGACCAGCAGGACACCCGTTCATCGCTGAACATCGGATGCGGAACAGCAGGTCTCGACCTCTGGTTGTCAGATCTTGACCTGGCGGAACCAATGTTCATCTACGGCGACTCGGTGGCTGTCGCCTGGACCATTGATGGGCGCTTTCGGTCTGAGATCTGGAACGCATGGAGACAATCACTCAATCACGGCATCTCCCCTGTAGACGACCGATCCTTCTACGAGGCGCTCAAGGGCGCGCGCATGCTGACGATCCGGATCGAATCCGATCCGCCGATCAGCAAGACCTACGAGCTGGCGAAGCACAACTTCTGGGACACGCCGGTCCAGCCGAATCTCGATGCTTGTGACGGGAACGCTGCATAGGTACTGTCTCGCTAAGTCGCGGCCGGTGGCGAGACCGGAAGCAAAGCTGGACGACAACAAGTTGGCGGACGCGGCCAGCCCGAACTGGGTAAGGGTCTCAAGCCCTGCAGAGACTAGGGAACTCACGAGGTGTCGAACCGGCGATCACAGCGCGATCTCCCACTCGAAAGTTCGCAGTGCGGTATACATCGGCCCACCAAACTGGACAAAATCGAGAACCTTCGAGTTGCGGTTCAAGTTGGATGTGTCGTCCTCGCTCAGGTGCGGTGTGATGCCAGTGTCAGACTCTCAGAGAACTGTGCCGACCGGGACCACCTCGGACGCCCGTCCCTAGCCGCACATTTGCTGAGCTACTCGCCACGGTCGTCGACGAACTGAGTCGTCAGGAAGAATTGTTGGCGGCGGAACGACTAGGGAGATGTTTGGTGTACTGGAGTGACAACCATCCGATGACAGCAGCGACGCCAGCTTTAACAGGAGGGCAATTGACCCGGTCGGGATCGAGCAGCCTCTCTTCAGTTAGCGCCGGGAACCAAGACAAGCTGGACGAACCGTCGGGCGCAGCTCCACTTCCGGTGAATCATCGCCTTGTGGCCACCCGAACCGCATTTCGCCCAGGCACACCGCTTGAGAAGCTGGGACCAATATCCCGCCGAGCCTGGACTCAGTTCCGATCAGGCGTTGAGAGCCCGCTACGTAGATCTGTGGGGTCTGCATGAGGCTCATCGTGAGAGTGTTCGACTATCTGCGCCGTTGGTCTCGCCAGTCAACCTTGTGTCGGGGATCGTTTCGAAGGTGAGTGTGAGTACCGCGGCATCAACGATTGCCTGGCTGACTACGGGCGTCGACCGCGTCGGTGACAGGCGCCAGCTGACCTTGTGCGCAGCATCGTGGTCGAGTCCCCCGAGTTCCAATATGGCGTCGCTTCCGGTGGAGACTGAGCGAATCGCGCCGGCATTCAAGTGCAGGCTGTCTTCAAGCACTGCGATGCCCCGCGCTGAGAAATAGGGCTCGACGACGGTATCAGAGAAAACCAGTCAAATGGTTCCGCATTGCCTGATACGTTGCGGCGATGAGCGACCTCGCCGCCGGGAAGCGAGCCTTGCGCGGCGTGCCGCTCCCGGTGGTCGCCGTCGCGCTGGCGGTCGCAGCGACCCTGCTCGGCGACTCGATGCTCTACGCCGTGATGCCCTCGCAGCCCGAGGCCTGGGCGCTCTCACTGCCCGCGGTCGGCATCCTGCTCTCCGCCAACCGTCTGGTTCGGCTCGTCACCAACTCCGTGGCGGCGGTGGTCTTCCAGTGGGTCGGCCATCGCGGCCCATTCATCGCGGCCCTGTTGCTGTCCGTCGTGGTGACGCTCAGCTACGGCTGGTCCACCGCCTTCGCGCTGCTGTTGGCGGCGAGGATGGGCTGGGGATTCTGCTGGTCGACGCTCCGCCTGGGCGGGTTCTGGACCGTGTTGACCGAGGCCGGCGACCACAACCGCGGGCTCCTGATGGGCGCCTACTCGGCGATCGTGCGTATGGGATCGGTCGGCGGCGTGCTGCTCGGCGCGGCGCTTACGGATCTCTTCGGGCATCGCCTGACATTGACCCTCTTTGCCGGCGTGATGGCCGCGACGGCGGTCTCCTGGATCCTCACCAGCCGGCGACCGGCGCTGGCTGGCCAGCCCGCCCCGCCGCCGTCCGAACGCGCCGACCTCCGCGTCGTGCTCGCAGATCGGCGCTTGCTGGTCACCTGCGGCGCCATCCTGGTCACCGGGCTTGTCTTCTCCGGCCTGGTCACCGCGTCGCTCGGCTACTACCTGAGCGCGCACTTCGGCCAACAGATCGCCGTCCTCGGGGTCGCCCTCGGCGTCACCACTGCCACCGGCATCCTGCTCGGGTCGCAGTGGTTGCCGCTCTCGCCGCTGTTTGGCTACCTCTCTGATCGCTTCGGTCGCGTCCTTGTCATCAGCGTAGGATTTGCGACGGGCGCGGCCGGTCTGATAGTCCTGGCCGTCACCGATTCGATCTGGCTGATGCTGCCCGCCGTCCTCTCGGCCTTCGTCGCATCCACTGCTGTCACTGTGACCCTGCACGCGACCGCCGGCGACCTCGCGCCGCCCGAACGTCGCAATGCCGTGCTCAGCGCCTACGCCACCTTCCTCGACTTGGGCAGCGCTCTCGGTCCACTGATTGGCCTCTCGTTCGCCAGCCTGGCCGCGTTGCAGGGACTCTACAGCGGAGCAGCGGTGGTGCTGCTCCTGGCAGCGCTCAGCTTCTGGATCGCGTTTCGCCGCGGACCAATCTGAGCGGTTCAATCGGATCCACGTCAGGGCGGGCCCACTTAGGGATTCTCGAGCATGCGGCCCCAGAGAACACGGCGATCTGTAGCAGCAGTCAGCATCGGACCTGGGGTTCGTCGTTACGGGCGCACACCCATCCCGCGAGGCTGGCCGGCCATGGCAGAAAGGGCTCTGTAGGCGAGATCCAGGAAGTCGGCCACGTAGCGGCGGGTGTGGCGTGGGTCGATGATGTCCTCGACGCCAAATGCTTCTGCGGTCCGGAAGGGACTGGCGATCGCACGGAATCGGGCCTCGATTTCGGCTCGTTTGGCGACCGGGTCTTCGGCGTTGGCGATCTCGCGGCGGAAGGCCGCGTCAACCCCGCCCTCGATCGGAATCGAACCCCACTCGCCGCTTGGCCAGGCGATGCGATAGTTCGAGCGGCGTGGATTGCCGGTCATGTTGCCGGCCATCCCGTAGCACTTGCGAATGTGCACGCACATGGACGGCACGCGCAGGTTGTTCGCCACCCAGAGTGCCCGCATGCCCTGCTTGATCGTGCCCGCCGCCTCGGCACGGCTGCCGACCATGAAGCCGGGCACATCAACGAAGAACACCACCGGCAGCAGGAACAGATCGCAGAACTCCAGAAAGTGCTCGACCTTCTGCGCGCCATCGCGATCGAGCGCGCCGCCGATCTGCCGCGGGTTGTTCGCGACGATCCCCATGGGCATCCCGTTGATCCGCGCCAGCGAGGTGATCACGCAGCGTCCGAAGTCGGGTTGAATCTCGAAGTACTCGCCCTCGTCGACGACCAGCTCGATCAGACGATGCATGGAGTACGGGCGTGTCCGACTGCGCGGCACGATCGAGAGCAGCTCTTCCTCGGCACGGCCGACCGGGTCGTCCGATGATCGAACTGGAGGCACCTGCGAGGCGCGGTCGGGCAGGTACGAGAACACCGTTCTCAACTGCCGCATCGCGTCGGCCTCATCTTGAGCCTCGTTGTGAACCGCGCCCGATTCGTGCACGTGGACCTGCGAGCCGCCCAGCTCCTCCTTGGTGATCTCCTCGCCCAGCGCACGCCTGACGACCGGCGGGCCGGCCGCGAAGAGCACGGCCGTGTCCTTCGGCATCACGGTGAAGTGGCTCAACATCGCCTGGCCCGCGACGCCGCCCGCCACGCTGCCGAGCAAGGCGGTCATCACCGGAACTTCGTTGAGCAGATGGGCCAGGCGAATGAACTGCGCCGCGCCGTTGGGCAGATAGGTGAAACCACCCCAGTTGATCGCCTCGACGTTGGCGCCGGCCCCGTCGAGCAACTGGAAGACTGGAAGGTTGTACTCAGACGCAATCTCCTCGAGGAAACCGGTCTTGCCTTTGGTCGAACCCGACGCGCCCGCCCGGCCGGAGCCGCCGCGCACGGTGAAGTCATTGCCCCAGACGACGACGCGTCGTCCGTCGATGCGTGCCAGTCCGGTGACCAGCGGATAGGGCATGTAGCTGCTCAGCTCGTCGCCGTCGTATTCCGAGTACCCGGTGAGCTGGCCCAGCTCGTCGAACGTGCCTGGATCGACGAGCGCGTCAATTCGCTCCCGCACGTTCAATTTGCCGGCCTGGCGTTGACGTTCGACGCGCTCCTCGCCGCCCATGAGCAGACTGAGCTCGCGACGACGCTGCAATTCCCGGACTTCAGCTTCCCAACTCACGGTGGCCCCCTTACAGGCTGACGGATGCTCCGCAGGCTATCGATGGGAGCGCAGATCAGAGCGGAACGGAGGCGGGGACTGCTAGGTCACCCAGCGCACGTCCTTCTGACCAAAGTGCGGCTTGCCGTCGCCGAAGTGCTCGAACTCCAACGCCGGATCGTGGGCATAGACCGACGACCAGTAGTGCGTGTGGATGTGCCAGGCTCGCGAGACCATGACCCGGTTGAGCTCGCGGAAGGCTTCCGCGCGCGCCTCCGGTTCGAAGATTTCCGTCACCTTTTGGAACGCGGCCTGCACATCGGCGTCTTTGTCTTGGGGAGGCAGCATGAAGTCGTAGGGACCATCCGCGCGGCCGAGGAAGGCCAGCTGCTGCCAGGGATCGGCGCGCACGCTCATGCCCGACATGAAGGTGTTCACCTTCTTCTCGAAGAACTCCAGGTAGTAGTCCGGCGTCGGTTTGACCACGATGTTGAGGTTGATTCCGAATGGGGCCACGCTGGCCTGGATAAACTCTGCGGCCGTGATCGCGGTCGCAGGAATGTTCATGTCGAAGTCAAAACCGTCCGGGTGGCCGGCGAGTTCCAGCTCCTCGCGTACCCGATCGGGGTCATACCGAATCAGGATTTCGTCCGGATCGTGGATGCCGACGAGTGCCGGACCCAGGTAGCCCCAGTGGTTTGCGGTGTTGAGGTTCTCGTACACCACCTCAACGAACTTGTCACGGTCGATTGCGTGGTTCATCGCCCGGCGCAAGTGGACGTTGTCCCAGGGCTCACCCAGGTTGGGATTCACGTAGATGAAGCCCAGCGCGTTTGTTTCGCGAACACTGATCGACTTGCCGGCGTCCTCCACCCGGGATAGGTCCTCGGGCGGGACTCCGGGGAGGAAATCGAACTCGCCGGTCAGCAGTCCATTGACGCCCTGCGTACCTTCGATCGATTGTGACATCGTCAGCTTTGCGACGCGCGGCGCGTCCGGCTGCCAGTATTGGGGGAAGTACTCCTGGCGGTAGGGACCGTCAAGATCTTCGTCGACGTACACGAACGCGCCGGTTCCAACGGGTACTTCGCGGCTGTTCGGCGTGTTGAACTGATCGAACGCGCTGGGTGCCAGCAGCATCCCGGCCCGGTCGCCGAGCACGCGCAGCAGCGGCGAGAAGGGCGCATTCATCTCGAAGATGGCGGTCGTCTCGTCTACCGGATCGACGCGTGCGATCGCGGCGAGATCGGCTTTTACATTCGAACCGTCCAGCGTCTGGCCGCGTTCGATGTGCAACCGCGTGGTATCAGCGCTCAACTCGGTCAGGTCGTGGTAGAGCACGCCCGGGCGAATGTTGAATATGACCTGAAGCGGATCGGGAATCTCCCAGCTTTCGGCCAGACTGCGCGACTCTGTCGGCGTCAGACTGGCGTCATAGCTGACGAGATTGTCGAAGATCGGCCAGAGCACCTGGTGGTCGCCGCCACCGGTACCCGTCGTCCCTTCCAGACCGCTGACGTTGCCCGAGATGGGCCAGCGCACTTCACCGGTTGGCGTGTGGTCGGCGACCGTGGCCTGAGCCTGCGCCGCCTGTTGCTGTTCTTGCTGCTCCGCAGCGGGTTGTTCCTGCTGCTCGGCCTGTTGGGCCTGTTGCTCGGCGTCTTGCTCGCTCGCTTGTTGAGCTTGCTGCTGTTGGACCTGTTGTTGCTGGGGCTGCGCCGCCTGAGGTTGCTCTTGCTGCTCTTGCTGCTCGACCTGGACGGCGGCGGGCTGACCGTCGTCGTCATCGTCGCCGCAGCCCACGAGGGCCAGGCCGGCGGCGCCAATCCCGGCCCGAGCGCTCACGTTCAGCAGCGCTCTCCGCGACAGCTTGCGGCGTTTCAGTTGACGCCAGTAGTTCCGTTCAGTCATCTCAATCTCCAACCGTCGTTGCCGTTCCGGGTGAAGCGGCAAACATTCAACCGTACGAAGAAGGATATTGTTTCTAAAACGTCACTGTGCTAGGACGAATCGCCCCTGCGATCATCCCCTATCCTCCGACCATGGCAGCGCCGAGCAGATCGGAACTCCGATGACCGAGCCTCTCAGCGGCATGCGCGTGGTCGAGATGGCCACTGCCCTACAAGGGCCCGCCGCCGGCGGTTACCTGGCCGAGATGGGCGCCGACGTGATCCGGGTCGAGACGCCCGGCGGCGACGGCAGCCGCTACGGACGCGGCGTCAACAACAACAACCCGCCCGGCACGGCCGGCACGCAGTTTGCGTCGACCAGTAGAGGCAAGCGCTCGATCAGCCTCGACGCCAAGTCCGAGGCTGGCTTGGAGGTGATACAGCGACTGCTGGAAACCGCCGACGCGTTCATCAGCAACTACCGCGAGAGCGCACTAGAACGTCTGGGGCTGGGCTACGAAGCCTGTCGTGAGCGCAATCCCGGCCTCGTCTATGCGCTTGCCAACGGCTTCGGACCGCACGGTCCGAAGGCGACACGTCCGATGACCGACATCGCCGCCCAGGCGCGAGGCGGACTGATGAGCATGATCGGCGAGGCCGGCGGACCGCCGATGCGGGCCGGCGTGACCGTCGCCGATCTGGCCGGTGCGATGCAACTCGCCCTGGCGACTGTGACCGCCCTGCTCGCGCGCGAACGTCACGGTGTCGGCCAAAAGGTCAACATCTCCGCCTACGGCGCGCAGATCTGGCTGCAGTCTTGGGAACTGAATCATGCCGGCCTCACCGGCCAGACGCTCGAACGGGACGGCGCCCACCACCCGAATGTGCCGGGCATGGAGGCGATCTATGAGACCAGGGACGGCGGCTGGATGGCGATCTCATTCGCCAAGACCGAGCCGGCCTGGCAGGCGCTCTGCGAGTTCGGCGGCATCCCCGACGCTGCCACCGATGAGCGCTGGAACAGCGTCCAGAAGCGGGTCGGGATGTCCACCGATCCGGAGATCGCAAGGTCCATTCGTCCGGTCCTCGCCGACGCCTTCCGCTCGCGCACGACATCCGAATGGGAAGCCTTCTTTGACTCACAGCCGGAAATCATCGCCAACAGGGTCTTCAGTCACGCGGACGTACTGTACGATCCACAGGCGCGAGCCAACGGCTACATCACCGACGTCGAGCTTCCACCAATCGGCACGATTCCCTTCGTCGGCCCGCTGATCCATTTCAGCGAGACCCCGCCCTCGGTCAAGGGTCCGCCGCCCGAACTCGACCAGCAGGCCGAGGAGATTCTTCGCGAACTCGGCTACGACTGGGACGAGATTACTCAGATCACTGAAGCGTCCCGCACCGCCATGCGCGAACGGTTCGAGGCACTCGGCCTCGAACCGCCCTACTAGACCTTCTAGGCCAGCCACCTGACATCGGCTTGGCCGAAGTGCGGCTTGCCGTCGCCGAAGTGCTCGAACTCCAGGTTCGGGTCGTGCGCCATCACGGAGGAGCTGAAGTACAGCTTGATGTGGTAGGCGCGGGACTCGAGGATTCGGTTCAGGTCGCGCATCGCCTCGACGCGTTCCGCGGGGTCGAAGACCTCAGTCACCTTGGTGAAGGCGGCCTGTAGCTCGGCGTCCTTGTCCGCTTCCGGCAGGGCGAAGTCGAAGGGACCGTCCTGCCGTGCGACGAAGGCCATTTGCTGCCAGACGTCGGCGCGGACTGACATACCGGCCATCATCACGGCGGTCTGCTTTTGCACCCATTCGATGTAGTAGTCGGGGCTGGGCCTGACGACAATGTTCATGTTGATCCCGAACTGAGCGAGGCTGGCCTGGATGAACTCCGCCTGGGCAATGGCCACGCTGCTGTCGTTGATGTTCATGTCGTACTCGAGGCCGTCCGGATAGCCGGCCAGTTCGAGATACTCACGCACCTTGTCGGGGTCGTACTGGACCAGCACTTCGTCCTCGGCGTGGAACTCGCCGGTGGCCGGGCCGAGCCAACCCCACTTGTTCGGCGTGTGCAGGTCGTCGTAGAGCACGCGGACCAATTGCTCGCGGTCGATGGCGTGGTTGACGGCCTGCCGCAGGTATTCGTTGTCCCACGGCGGCAGGTTGGGGTTGATGTAGAAGAACGCGTTGCCGTTGGTGGGCTTGATACTGAGCGCCTTGCCGGCCTCCTCGATTCGAGGCAGGTCCTCGGTCGGCGGACCGACCACCAGGTCGAACTCGCCGGTCAGGAGGCCGTTGGTCACCTGCGCCGCGGCGACGCCTTGGAGTAGGGTCAACTTCTCCACCAGCGGTGCGTTCGGCTTCCAATACTCGGGGAACCACTCCTGCGTGTAGGGGCCGTCGAGGTCTTCGTCGACGTAGGTGAAGGCGCCGGTGCCGACCGGCACTTCGCGGCTGTTGGTCTCGTTGATCCGCTCGTGCGAACTGGGTGCAGTGATCATCCCGGCGCGATCGCCGAGCACGCGCAGCAGCGGTGAGAACGGGGCGTTCATCTCGAAGTTCGTGGTCAGATCGTCGACGGCCACGACCGTCTCAATCGCGGCCAGGTCGGCCTTGACGTTCGAGCCTTCGAGATTCTTGCCGCGCTCGACGTGCAGCCTGACCGCATCAGAAGTCAACGTGTCGCCGTCGTGGAAAGGCACGTTGGGTCGCAGCGTGAAGATCAGCTTGAGCGGATCGGGAATCTCCCAGGTTTCGGCCAAACTGCGACTTTCGGTCGGCGTCAGATCGGCGTTGTAGCCGACGAGGTTGTCGAAGACCGTCCAGAGCACCTGGTGATCGCCGCCGCCGGTACCGGTCGTGCCCTCGGTGCCGCTGATGTTGCCCACCATCGGCCAGGTCACTTCGCCGGACGGAACGTGCGCGACCTCCTGCTGTTGCGCCTGCTGCTGGGCCGCGGCCTGCTGCTCGGCCTGTTGCTCCGGTTGAGCCTGCTGCTGGGCCTGCTGCTCCTGTTGCATGGCCTGTTGGGCTTGCTGCTCGGCCATCTGCTGCTGTTGCTGCTGCTGCGCCCGTTGTTGAGCGGCCGGCTGGGGCTGATCCGCTCGTTGTTGCTGCTGTACCTGGACGGCCGCAGGCTGGTCGTCATCGTCGTCACCGCAGCCCACGAGGGCCAGGCCGGCGGCGCCAACTCCAGCCCTTGCACTGGCTCGCAAGAGAGACCGTCGCGAAAGTCGCCTGCGCGACATGCGGGTCCAATAGTTTCGCTCCGTCATGATTGGTCCTAGCGCTAGTCCTGGGGCGTTCTGGCGAGGCTAGTGAATTCGAAGCGACCCTGTAGCCGCGTTCGATTCTCATTAGACTTCCCGCCAAGTGAGAGCCAGCGCCGATGACGACCTACATTATCCGCCGCCTCATCGCCACTGTTCCCGTCCTCTTTCTGATTTCAGCGATCACGTTCTTCACGATCCGTCTGCTGCCCGGCGACCCGGCGCTGGCGATCCTCGGTCCCGAGGCGGACTACAACCTGGTCGAGGCGCTACGCGAAGAGCTTGGTCTCAATCGCCCGGTCGTCGTCCAATATCTCGACTGGATGTACCACGCCTTCCAGGGGGAGTTCGGCGAAAGCCGACGCTCGGGCGACACCGTCGCCGCGCTCGTGTCGGACCGCCTGGAGGTGACGATCCAGCTGGGGATTCTCTCTCTGATTGTGGCGGTCATCCTGGCGCTGCCAATCGGCCTGTTGGCCGGTTCGAAGCCAAACACCCCGTTCGACTATCTGGGGACGTTCTTTGCGGTGGTCGGAGCTGCGATTCCAAACTTCTGGCTGGCGCTGTTGCTGATCCTCGTCTTTGCCGTCGACCTCGGTTGGTTCCCGGCGCTAGGATTCACAAGTTTCCGCGAAGACCCGCTCGAGAACATGCGTGGCATGGTGCTACCGGCGATCGCCATCGGGATCGCCCAGGCAGCAGTGCTGGCGCGTCAGACGCGCGCCTCGATGGTCGAGGTGCTCCAGCAGGACTACGTGCGGACGGCGCGCAGCAAAGGCTTACGTGAAAGAAACGTGATCTTCCGCCACGGCTTCCGCAACGCCATGATCCCCGTGATTACGATCCTCGGGTTGCAGATTTCCAACATCGTGAGCGGGGCGATCATTATCGAATCCGTCTTCTCACTGCCCGGGATCGGCAAATTGCTGATCGATTCAATCTTCAATCGCGAGCTGGTCACGGTTCAGGCATTGGCGCTAATGCTGGCGCTCGCCGTGGCGATGTCGAACCTGTTGGTAGACGTGTCCTACGGCTACATCGATCCAAGGATTCGCTATGAGTAGTGGCGCCGTTCCCTGGGAGGACACCAGCAGACGCTTCGCCCGCGAACGCGAGTTCGTGCGACGCTTTTCGCGCCGTCCGGCCGGTGTGATCAGCCTGTTCATCATCCTGATCGTCCTGTTCGCCGCGATCTTCACCAATGTGGCCGCGACGCACGATCCAATCTTCACCGACTTCGATGCATTGTTCTCCGGGCCGTCGGGCGCGCACTGGCTGGGCACCGACAACCTCGGCCGGGACACCTACTCGCGAATCGTGCACGGCGCGCGCACGGCGTTGCTCGTCGGCGTGATCTCCGTTGGCATCGGCGTCAGCATCGGCATGCCCTACGGCATGCTGGCCGGCTACCTGGGTGGTTGGAAAGACGAAGTGATGATGCGCGTGATGGACGCGATCTACGCGTTTCCGGCGCTGCTGCTGGCTCTGATCATCATCGCCGTGCTGGGCACAGGAATCTTCAACGTGATGATCGCGATTGGGGTCGTGTTCATCCCCGGTTTGGCCCGGCTGGTCCGTGGCAGCACCCTGTCGGTCAAAGAGATGGAGTACGTCCTCGCGGCCGAGTCGAGTGGTGCCAGCACCTGGCGCATCATCCTGCAACACATCGCTCCGAACATTCTCGCGCCGGTGATCGTGCAGGGTTCACTCGCGATCGGCTTCGCAATCATCGCTGAGGCCGGCCTCAGCTTCCTCGGTCTCGGAACACAGCCGCCCGACCCGTCCTGGGGCTCAATGCTGAGCGGGGCCCAACGCTTCTTGACCAGCCAGGGCAGCCTGGCGATCTTCCCCGGTCTGGCGATCGTGCTCACCGTCTTGGCGTTCAATCTGCTCGGCGACACTCTGCGCGACCTGCTCGACCCTCGGTTGAGGGGATCCGACTAATGTCTCGCTGTCGAGCAACGACTTCCCACTGACCACCGGCCTACCCGAGGGCGAGGCCTGCGACGATGGTGATCGGTCCGGGAGCATCCCTGAGTGCGGGCAACGCCATCCCGGCGACTCCTCAGGTCAAGCAGGCTCCGTCGTCGTCTCGTGGCCGATTGAGCAAAACCACCGGGTGTTCGAGTGGACAGCCTTGCGGCCGGACTGGGGCGAGGACGCTGCAGTGATCGAGCAGGCGTGCGAGGTGAACGACAACTCACCGGTTACGATCATGGAGCAAGACACGCGCAACATGAATCGAATGCATAAGTCACTGAGCTCACCGGGTCGGCTCGGAGTCCCGCTGAGCTACCGGCAGCGAATCCCGAGCATCTGCGCGTCGAGCCGCCGCTCGGCGAATCCGTCAGCATCTGATAGGGGGAGTCCATGAAGACCGAGGTCCACCCGCTCAGCGGTGCCACCTACACCGAGCTCGGCGATGGCAAGGTACGGGTCGATAAAGCGAAGAAGTACGGCATTTTCGACTGGGAAGGACACCATCTCGAGGGAGACCTGATGCACGCCGACCCGCACCTGCTGCAGTGGGTCGGCGGACCGGAACTGCCGCCGCGGCCGTCCAGAAGCCGGGAGGAACTACGGGAAGACAAAAGCGAGGCGGGCGATCCGGGCATCATCCGTCGCGGTGGCAAGCGCGCCCGCAGCACGCTTGACAACGCCATGGCCGCGGAGGCGTCCTACGCAGGCGGCATGTCCAAGGATGGAGAGCTCGACGACTCGTACACCCGCTACAGGGGCGACCCGGGGCGCGACACTCCGGACGGCGTGCGCTCGACCGGCATCTCGTTCCTCGAGCTGTTGGAGTTGGACCAGTACCCGGAGCGCATCCCCGAGACGCTGCGCATGGAGCGCTCGCAGCCCGGCGGCGTGTGCAGGGTCCCGACCGAGCGCTACCACAGCCAGAAGTGGCACGACCTTGAGGTCGAGCGGCTGTGGAAGCGGGTCTGGCAGATGGCTTGCCACGTCGACGACATTCCCGAGGTCGGCGACTACATCGTCTATGACGTCGCCCACCTCTCATGGATCGTGGTGCGCACCGGTGAGCACGAGTTCAAGGCGTACAACAACGCCTGCCAGCACCGCGGCCGCCAGCTCAGAGAATTCGACGGCAAA
The DNA here is from genome assembly GCA_028874365.1 of Chloroflexota bacterium. Classification (GTDB taxonomy): domain Bacteria; phylum Chloroflexota; class Dehalococcoidia; order Bin125; family Bin125; genus Bin125. The sequence continues at coordinate 48,650 of JAPPJZ010000037.1, forward strand.
CAGGCGACCGAGTTCCGCTGTCCGTTCCACGGCTGGTGCTGGGAGCTGGACGGCTCACTGCGCGAGATTCCCTCCGAGTGGGATTTCCCAGAGGTCCGCGAAGACGTCGGCCAACTCCCCGAGGCGCGGGTCGGCAGCTGGGGCGGCTTCGTGTTCATCAATCCGGATCCTGAGGCCGAGCCCTTCGAGGACTTCCTCGGTTCCTTGCCAGCCCACTACGAGAAGTACGACTACGAAAGCAAGTACAAGCAGATGCACGTGGCCAAGATCGTGCGGGCCAACTGGAAGGTGAACCAGGAAGCCTTCATGGAGGGCTACCACATCATCGCCACTCACCCGCAACTGATGATCTACGGCGGTGACGGCGCCAATCACCAGTACGACTCATTCGACAACTGGTCGCGCGCGGTCACGCTGGCGGTTCGGACCAGTCCGCACCTGGACATCCATCCGCCGCGCGAGGAGCTGTCGGAGTCGCGCAACAAGATGGCCAACATGATGCGCGAGAGCCTGCGCGAAGTAATCGGCGATAGGGTCGACATCTACTGCGACGCCGAGCTGATTGATGGCCAGTACAACAACCTCTTCCCCAACTTCCACCCCTGGGGCTCCTTCAGCCGCATCGTCTACCGCTTCCGTCCTTACGGCGACGACTCCGAGATGTCGATCATGGAAGTGATGTACCTCGCGCCCTGGCCGGAGGATCAACCGAAGCCTCCTGCCGCTCCGATCCACTGGCTCGGCCCCGACGATCACTGGACCGACGCTCCCGAGATGGGCGGCCTGGCCCGAGTCCTCAATCAGGACAGCTACAACCTGCCCAAGATCCAGAAGGGCCTCAAGGCCAAGATCAACCCGTACATCTACCTGGCCGCCTACGAGGAGGGCAAGATCCGCCACTTCCACCATCTCTACGACCAGTGGGTGGCCTACGACGAAGGCTAGGTTCTACTCGGTCTCATAGAGCGGCACCGTCGGAGCGTTCGCTGCCGCAGTCTCGGTGTTCGCCAGCATCCCGCGGATGCGATCGGCTTCCCGCTCCCGTTCCGCAGCGCCGAGCGAGTAGGCCTGGGCCGCGATCCCGCCGATCCCATGCGATCCCCAGGCGACGACCAGGGCTTCTATTTCATGCAGAACCGGGACCGGCACCGCCTTGCGAGGCAGCCGCAACTCCGCGATCCGAGTCCACGCTATCGCGAGGGCCTGTGGCGTCACCGGCAACTCCGAGACATCGTCAACGGCCGCCCGAAGCCGGCGCAGCGTCGGCGCAAGCTGTTGCGACGTGTAGGACGCGTCGCCATGCTCGCGAAACATCTCCGGCAGATCGAAATCGTCCGGCATGACGGCGCTAGACCCGGTCGAAGCGGATGTGTAGGTCGTTTAGGCCGCGCAGAATGAAGCTGGGCACGTGGCTCGGACGCGGATAGTCCGGATCGAGCCGGAAGTTGGTCATCCGGCCCAGCACTTCCTCGAATGCGACCTGAAGCTCCAGCCGCGCCAGCGCCGCGCCGATGCAGTAGTGAGGTCCCGCACTGAACGCGACATGCCGAGGCGCATTCTCGCGCCGCACATCGAACTGAGCGGCGTCCTCGAACGTGCATTCGTCGCGATTCGCCGCCGCGTACAGCAGCATGATCCGCGTCCCCTCGGCCAGGTCCACGCCGCCCAGCGTCACCGGCCGCGTCGCCGTCCGAAACAACGCACGCACCGGCGATTCGATCCGCAGCGCCTCCTCGGCCATGTTCATGATCAACGACGGATCAGCCTGCACCGCCCGCAGTTGTTCCGGATGCTCGATGAACAAGAGCATCGCGCTGCCGATCAGGTGCGCGGTTGTCTCCTTGCCGGCGACCTGGAGCTGCTGCAGAATGCTCAGGATCTCGGCATCGTTGAGCGGTCGCGAACCCTCGTCGGTCTCAAGTTCGGCCGTCGCCAGCGTGGTCAGAATGTCGTCCTGTGGCTCACGGCGGCGCTCTTCAGCACGCTCGAGGAAAAACTCCTGCAGTTCGATTCCCGCCTGCAGGATCGCTCGTTCCTCCTCCGGCGGAATCGAACGCTCGATGCCGCCGATCGCGAAGTCGGCGCGGCGCTTGAACTCCTTCAGGTCCGATCGAGGAACGCCGATCTGATCGGCGATCACTGCCATCGGCAGTTCATCCGCGAACCGTTTGGTGAAGTTGACCTTGCCCTCGTCGATGAACCCGTCGATCAGGCCGGTCACGATCTCGCGGACGTATCCTTCCATCCCCATCACCCTGCGAGGTGCCAGCGCTTTGTTGACCAACGATCGGTAGCGGGCATGGTGCGGCGGGTCCGCTGCGAGCAGCGTTGGTACGTTGGCGCGATCGAAGGTGCGGCGCAGTTGGACGATCTCTTCGTCGTCCGCGTTGGCCCGGCCGCGCGGCAGATTACCCCCGCTGGTCGGCACTGCTGACGAGTACGTATCCGGGTCGTGGACCACCTCCTGCAGCAGCTCGTAACTGCTCACGATGGTGACGCCGAGCTCGGGCGCGGTGTGCACCGGAGCCTCCGCGTGAAGCGCCTCATAGAGGGGATACGGACACTCCAGAGTTTCCGGGTCCAGCAGGTTGAAGTCGCTAACGCTCACATGAAGGCTCCGCATTGCTGTCCGGTTTCGGAGGCGATTCTACCGTAGGCTCCTCTGGCGTCAGATCCAGCGCACGCAGGCCAGAAACACGGCGACCAGCACCTCGGACAGCGCCAGCGAAGTACGTCGAGTGAAGGAGCTGTCAGTGCAGTACTGCCTGGTCAACTACGGGAGACAACATCGAGATCATTCGCTCTCGACCTCTTGCGCCTGAATGTCGCGCAGGACGGAGGCAGGCCAACGTTTCGGCACCTGCGATGCTCTGACTGGAGTCGGGCGGCGCCGCTGGCAAACCGACCTGCTCGACCCCTAACATCATCAGCCGATGTGCAAGCAATCGGATCAGAACAGGGAGGTCACGCCATGGCTCACGCGTCGGTCGCTCGCGTCCGCTACCTGACGTTCGACATCTTCGGCACCGTGATGAACCTCACCGGCAGCCTGGCTCCTCCTGCCGGGGAGTTTCTGGCGGCCCTCGGCTCCGAGATGACCGGTGAAGCGTTCTACACCCAATGGCGAGCCCGCCAGCGAATCGAGCAGTACCAGGACAACCTGCTGATGCTCGGGCACAGCGGCTATCTCGAAACCTGCCGCCGCGCCTTCGTCTACTGCCTCAGGATGAACGCCGTCAGTTACACCGACGATGCAGTCCGCGACTTCATGCACGTCTACCGCAACCTGCAGCCCTACGAAGACGCCATCGAAGGGCTGCGCTCCTTGGCCGAGCGCTACCAGCTGGTCGCGCTCTCAAACGGAGAGCAGTGGTACCTGGAGGAACTGCTGCGCAACAACGTCCCGATCGAGTTCGACGCGATCATCTCTGTGGAACAAGCGGGTGCGTTCAAGCCGTCGCCGGGGATCTACCGCAAGGCCATCCAGCAGTTGGAGTGCGAACCGGGCGAGATCATGATGGTCGCCGCCCACGCGTTCGACATCCTCGGCGCGCAGGCCTGCGGATTCAAGGCGGCCTACGTCGATCGCTACAGCCTCCCGACCGAGGTCTCCGACTACCAGCCCGACATCATCGTCAACGACTTCGTCGAACTGGCCGACAGTCTGCTGACCTGAACCTCGAGATCCGTCAGGCGAACTGGTCCTGGCCCGGCGCGATCATTTCCATGATCTTGTCGGCCTTGTCGACGTGCTCGCGGAATGGGTACGGATGGTCGTAGCCGAGGATCTTGTGCAGCTCGGGATAGCGTTCCAGCCGCTCGGGCGAGACCGCTCCATCGTCCCACATCTGCAAACGCTGCATGTAGGAACGAATCCAGACCAGCACCATCGTCACGCGCAGCCCGGTGCTCATGCGGTTCATCGCACCGTGCCAGGTGTTGCCGCCCCAAACGGCGAGCGATCCGGCCTTGGCCTCGATCGGGACGGGTTCGTAGAGCCGGTCTTCGCCCTCCCACTCCCAGAAGTTGGTCTCATGCGGAGCCGGCGCCCGACCCCAGCGATGTGAGCCCGGAACGAAGACGGTCGGACCATCCTCACGCGAGGCGTAGTCGGTCAGGACCCAGCTGGTGTTGACCAGGTGCGTGTACGCAGCCTGGGGCGGCGGCACGCCATGCGTGTCGTTGTGGATCGCCAGGTAGTTCTTCTCATGCGGGGGCTTGATGATCGACGACGTGCCGCCGAGAATCGCGCTCTGTCCGCAATGCCAGCGAGCCATCGCCAGTACGACCGGGTTGAGCACCGCCTCGGTGATCACGTCGTCCTCGTCGACCAGCTGCCAGGCCATTTCGTTCGGCGCAGGCAAATCGGCTGTTTGCCAATCGTCGATGGTGACGTCGTGTCGCTTCTGGTAGGTATTCAGGATCGCGTCACGCAGGCGTTCTGCGAATCCCGGTGAGGTCCCCAACTTCTCCGGCGGAATGACGGTGAACCCGTAGGCATCCAGCTCGACAATATGGCGAGCCAGGTCGTGCTCCAGGATCGTCTTGACCAGCGGGTCGGCGTGTGGGGACTTGCCCAGTTCCGCAATATTCATCTCTGCTCCAGTCGATGGGGGACGCGCGGCGATTGTGCGTCCGTTGCGAACGCGCGCAGTCTAGTACGGATCGCGCCTGGGATGCGGTAATCGCTAGCCTGCGGACGTCCGAGAGAGGGGGATGCGATGGCTATCGATGCACTGGCGCTCGAACGAGAGTTGATGGCATTGCGTGAGTTGGCGTCGGCGAAGCTTGCCGACGATCCCATTCCAGCAGGTAAGGAGGCCGAACTTCGGCTACAGGCCGACATCGAGAAGTACGACCTGAAAGGCGAAATCGCCGACCTCGAGACCAAGGGCTATGCGGTCATCCCACCAGAGAAGGCCGCTCCAATGGAGCTGTTCGATCGCATCCGCTCCGCGATCCTCCGCATCGCCGAGGCGGACGAGCGCGAGTGGCGTCCCGGCCTGGGCAAGACGGTGCAACATCTGCTACCGCAGGATCCGGTGTTCGAGGAAGTGCTGACCTCGCCGGTGCCACTGACCCTGGTGACCTACATGCTCGGTTGGCGAGCAAAGATCAGCCAGACCACCGGTCTCGTCAAAGATACCCGGACTCCGCCGCTGACGATCCACGCCGACCACAGCTACAAGTTCCCCACGCCCTGGCCGCTCACCGCGCAGTACTGCAACCTCAACTGGATCACGGGCGATTACACCCGCGAAAACGGCGCGGTCTGCGTCTGGCCCGGCTCACATCGCTGGGGCCAAAACGTACCACCTGAGTTCCAGCAGGCCCACGACCACCCCGACCTCGAAGTGCTCGAGGTACCAAAGGGCTCCGTGATTGCTTGGCACGGAAGTCTCTGGCATGGCGCGTTGCCGAGGACCTCGGAGGGACAGCGGGTCACGCTGGTCATGCCCTTCGTCCGCGATCACGTACAGGCCCAGGAGCTCTATTGGGCATCAGTGACGCCCGAAATGATCGAAAGGAACCCGGCACGATTCTGCACCTTGGTTGGCTTGACCTCGCGCACGCCCTGGATTTCTGCCGACTTCCCGATAGCGCCAACGGCGGGCGCGCCCAATGGCTCGCAGTGGGAGTAACCACTATTCGCAAACTGGCTCGAACGAGTAGCGCTTAAGGCCGAGATAGGTCAGGGCCAGGTCGAGCGCGAGAGTCGTCTGACTGCGGTCACCGCCGCCGTCGTGCAAGACCAGGATGGCGCCGGGTTCAGCGGCGGCAACGATGTTCGCCGCGATGACCGCTGCTCCAGGGCGTCTCCAGTCGCTGGTGTCGCCGGTGTTCAAGATCATGTTCAGGCCGAGGTTGGCGGCTCGTCTGACCGTCTCTTCATCGAACCGCAAGTTGGGCGGACGAAAACACGGGGTTGCGTGTTCGCCCAGCGCTAGCTGCGTGCGCAGCAGCGTCCGATCGAACTCGTCCTCGCTCAGCCCAACCAGATCGTCGTGCGCCCACGTGTGGTTGGCCAACGTGTGACCCTCGCTCACGATGCGCTGGATCAGCTCGGGATACGCGTCTACTGCACGGCCGACAACGAAGAACGTGGCTCGAGCATCGTGACGCTTGAGAATGTCGAGGATGATCGGCGTGTTCACCGGATGCGGGCCGTCGTCGAAGGTCAGGTGAATCGTGGCGGCCGGGATCGTGAGGCTTGCGCCGTCGGCAAGCCGGCGCAGGTTGAGGCAATCCAGATCGCCGAAGGCGCAGCCGCTGGGCGGAGCCAGGCTGAGCACGAGGTCGTCACTTGACTCGGGGATGACGGTGGCTTCCCAGAGTTCTCCGCTGTCATCGACCCTGCGCACCCGTTCGACGCGGCCGCCATCCACACCAAGTGCTAGATCGGAGAAGGCACGAGCGCTCGTCGCAATCGGCTCACTCAGCCCGATCCGCACGGCGACTCGGTCCAGGCCGCTGTGATGGTCAATCGCATCGAGGAACGCCGCTGTGACATGTGGACCGAGCACCGTTGCTTTGGGTCGATTGGATAGCGGAACGAGATGCTGGGTGCAGATCGCGCGCGGTCCGGAGCATCCCCAATCGGCATTCAGGCGAATGCCGACAGTGGATCTTCCGTCAGGAACGATCCGTAGTGCCCACAGGTTGGCGCGATCGCCGACGCGTCGAACGGCAGCAATGGTTCCCGAGGTGACCGTGAGCACCTCAGAGTCGAGGGTGCCGGCGCCGGTGAGGATGGGTTCGCTGAAGCGGAGCAGGACAGAGAATGCGGTCTCATCGTGCTCGGTTGGAGCCGCTTCAAACTGCGCGGTGAGCGCTGGAGACTGCCAGTTGGACAGCGCGGCGACGCCGAGTAACAACCAGATTGCAGCGAGCGCTGCGGTCCCGCCAAGCATCGTTCCGTGTGATTACGGCCTCATCCCGTAGCGGACGCGCAGGCCGAGCTGTGCCGGGAGCTGGGTTTCGTAGGCGGTCTCGAGCCACTCGGCGAGCAGCCGCCGGGTGTCGCGCGGGTCGATGATGTCCTCAACGGCAAAAGCCTCGGCCGCGCTGAACACGCTGCGCAAGGCGATCAGACGCTCCTCGATCTCCGCACGGTGCGCGTCGGGATCGGCGGCGTTCTCGATCTCGCGGCGGTAGGCTGCGGCGACGCCGCCTTCGATCGGGATCGATCCCCATTCGGCAGACGGCCAGGCGACCCGGAAGCAGAACCGACTGAAGTCTTGATGGGCTCCGCCCGCGACACCGTAGAGCCGCCGCACCACCACCGTCGCCCACGGCACCTGCGAGTCGTCGATTGCCGCCGCCGCACGGACGCCGGCGCGCAGCGTCCCGGCGCCCTCGCCTGGTCGGCCGATCAGGAATCCCGGCTGGTCAGCGAAGTTGACGATCGGAAGGTGGAACACGTCGCAGAGGTCGACGAACTTCTCGAACTTGCGCGCCTCGGATGCGCCCATCGCGCCGCCGTAGTGCATCGGGTCGTTGCCCAGCACCCCTATCGGCATCCCGCCGATCCGCGCGAAGCCGGTGACCTGCGAGCGGCCGTAGTAGCGGTTGAGCTCGAAGAAGGAACCCACGTCGACCACCAGTTGGATGAGCTTACGTGGGTCGTAGCCACGATTCCGATGCCGGGGAACGATGGAGACCAGATCTTCGTCGCGGCGATCGACAGGATCGTCGCTCTCGCTCACCGGCGGCAGCTGGTGGACATTGGTCGGCAGATACGAGAGAAAGGCCCGGATCTGGTCAAACAGTTCATCCTCGTCGGCGACATCGTTGTCGACAACCCCGCTCTTGCGAGCGTGCACCTCGTAGCCGCCCAGATCTTCCTTGGAAATGTTCTCGCCGAGTGAACGCGCGACGAGCGGCGGCCCTCCGGCGAACACCTGCGTGGTACCCCGAACCATCACGGCGAAGTGGCTGGCCGGTACTTCAGCGGCGGGCAGTCCTGCCACCGATCCCAGCGCCGCCGAAACGACCGGCACTTCCGCCATCAGCTTGCCCCAGCGTTCGGGCCAGAACAGTTCGGGCAGGTAGGTACGGCCCATCTGTGCCGTGGCGCGGATATCGGCCCCAAATCCGTCGATCAATCGAATCAGCGGGACCTTGAGTTCCAGCGCCATCCGCTCGGCGTCGCCGGTCTTGTCGCCGCCGCCACCATGGACTCGGAGCTTGCTCGTCTCCATCTCAGAGCCGCCCTTGAGCCGCGCCGTGTAGTCGGCTCCACGAACGACGACGGGCCGCCCGTCGATCCGCGCCGTGCCCATGACGGTGCCCGAGGGCAAGAAGCCAACCAGCTCTTGGTCGTCGTAGAATCCGGCTCCAGCGAGAATCCCTCGCTCGCGAAAGGATCCCTCGTCGGTAAGCAGGTCGATTCGTTCACGGACGGTCAAGCGACCCAGCTCGTGTTGCTCGGCCACGCGTTCAGGCCCGCCCATCCGCCTCGCCAACTCCCGGCGTCGTCGGATTTCTTCTACCTCAGCCTCCCACGACATGTGTGCGCCCCTTCACGCTTGGAGATCCCGCTATAACGCCAGTATGACGCACACGCGTACGTTCAATGCCGACAGCGCGGCGCAGCCTCGAAACTAGAACCCAGCCGCACCCGGGACAATTGACGTATGAATGGGCCAGGCTCCAGCCGGGGTGAGGTATAGCGAGACCGGCCGGTACGGGCGGCAGACTGGCTCGAACGAGTAATTGAAGCCGCGCAAGTTCCACATCGCCGAGCGCAGCGCTTCCACCGTCTGGCTGCGATCGCCTCCTCCGTCGTGCAGCACGATCACCGCTCCCGGAGCAGCTCCGTGGTAGATCTGCCGGGCAATCACCTCCGCGCCCGGTAGCATCCAGTCGCTGGTTCGCACCGTGCCCATGATCAACCGCAAGCCAAGTCTGGCCGCGCGCTGGGCCGTGTGCTCATCGACGCTGTAGTAGGGTGGCCGAATGCACGGTGTGGCGTGTTGACCGAGGATGATCTGCGTCCGATTGATGGTCCCCTCAAACTCCGCCTGTGACAGTCCCGCCAGAGATTCATGGTTCCAGGTGTGGTTGGCCAGGGTGTGACCCTCATCGGCGATTCGTTGGATCAGTTCCGGATACCTCCTGACGCTCGTACCCGTCACAAAGAACGTCGCTTTGGCGCCGTAATAGGAAAGAATTTCGAGAATCTGCGGCGTGTAGACCGGATGCGGCCCATCGTCGAAGGTCAGATGGATGGTCGCAGCGGGGATCGTCACTTCCAGGCGATTGTCCAATCGCTGCAGATCGTCGCGGCAGCCGCCATGAGATTCCGCGCAGACCTGCGCAGGATCGATGGCAATCTCGACGTCGCCAGCCGAATCCGGAGCCATGATCACCTCAATCATGTCCGGTCGGTCGTCAATCCGACGCACACCCGCCAGCGGAGTTCCATTCGTGTAGAGCACCCGTCGCGACAGATTGCGGAGGCTGGTCGAGATCGCATCGCTGAATGCGATTTGAATGGGAACCCTTGCCAGGCCGCTGTGATGATCGGGGACCTCGAGTGGGCGCGCGGTGATCGGCGGCCCGGGGACAACGATCTCGGCGAGCTGAGACTCGATCCCCGCGGAATGGTCGCATGCCGCGGCCGCGGAGCCGCAGCTCTCTCCGCCAATCAAGCGAGCGCTCACGGCCTGCCGACCGTCCGGAGCAATGGTCAGCCGCCATCGATCGCCGTCGCCTGGCAGTCGCTCCAGCTCCGTCACGACCCCGGCGGTGATCCGCACAGACGGAGCCCCTGTCGCAGCCGGGCGCGTGTAGAAGCGATCCAACAGCTGCAACGTGACTTCGAACTCCTCGCCCGCGTGATTGACCGGCACGTCTTCGAAGCGGGCATACGCAAGCGTGTCTTGGCCTAGCCGCTCGCTACTTGCATCAGGGACCGGGAACGCCTCCCGATAGATGACGATCGTGGCCGCTTCGCCGGGAGTCCAATGAACTGCGGCAGCAGGCCAGACGAAGCGATTGCCGAACATCCCGCTCCACTGGACGCTGTCGCAACTCGAAAGCCGCTCGACGCGAGTGCCGCTTGCGGTGTGCACGTCCACCGTGAATCCTCCCGGCAATGCATCGAGCCCGGCTAGCTCGAGCACGAAACCACCCCCTCTCTGGAACGCGCTCAGCACTGAGTAGCTCGACCGATCAATGCTGAATCCGCTGGACGCCAGCGCGCCGAGTCCTTCATAGATCGAAAATCCGGTTCTCTCCCCGGCGCCCGATGCCGCGCCAACCGTCAACGCGCCGGACCAGAGCGACTGACGCGTCTCGATTCGACCCGGCTGAGTCTCGTGGCTCAGCATCTCGGCCTGACTGCGTTCGCTGCCATCGTGGTCCGCGTACACGCCCGTCGTGGCCCATCCCGGCCATGCCCCGCAGACCCCGCGCGCGACCCGGTCCGCCCGAATGGGCGACATAACCACGGCGGTGCTCGTCCAGGGCCGAGCACGGATCGCGTCCTGCCCTACGGTCGCCACGGCGTCCGCAAGTTCAAACCGCCGCGTCAGTGACGGTGGGCGCGCCTCGCTCAACCCTGCCTCGTCAATGTCATAGCCGGCAATCTCAAGAAGATTCGACAGAGCAGCGTGCGGCGCCAGACGGTTCGGCACCGCCGAGTACCGGTCCGGCGAGTTCGTCGGCAGATGCCAACTGAATAGCATCAGGACTCCGGCCAGAGCGGCAGATCCCGCGAAAGCGATCACGATCGTGGACCTAATCGGCTAACGGCGAGGGCAAATCGTTCGTTGTTTGCTCTGGCCTCTACTTGACATAGTGAGATTATGGTAAAGCAACCGCGTCGCGATGGTTCGAGAAGAGAGTCCTCGATTCTTGGATCGGCGCGGACCGATCCGGCAGGCACGCAGATGCCGGGCCAGGCGGCGTGTGGGAGAGGACAGGAACGAGGGCCGATTTAGCCCGATCGACGCTGGCGTCGATCCGCGGACTACTCAGCCTCCGATTCGACGCTGGTCGGTTTGGCCAGCCGGTAGCCCACCCGATGCTCGGTGAAGATGTAGCTCGGATCGCTGGCTTCGTCCCGGAGCTTGCGGCGTAGATTCTTGACGATCGTTCTCAGCGGGCGAGGGTCCCTCGAGTGTCCGAAGCCCCAGATTCGCTTCAGCAGCGCGTTGTGGGTCAGCACCCGACCCGCGTTGATCGAGAGTTCGAAGAGCAGCTTGTACTCCGTGGCTGTCAGGTCGACTGGTTCTGAGCCGACCGTCACTTCGCGGTCCAGATAGTTGATCGTGAGATCCCCGGAGATGTACGGTTCCGCTGGCTCGGCCTGCTCCGGGGCCGTCCGTCGGACCAACGCGCTCCTGATTCTCGCCGCCAACTCGGTAGGCGTGAACGGCTTGACGATGTAGTCCGACGCGCCCATCTCATAGGCCCTGGTGACCACTTCGGCCTGGCTATAGGCCGAGAGAAAGATGATCGGCACATCGTTCGTTGCGAGGATGGCCTTCATCAGCTCGATGTCGTCGGTGCCGGGCAACATCAGATCCATCAACACCAGGTGCGGGCTGTGAGCCTCCATCAGCTTCGGAACCTCATCGGGATCGGCGGTCACGATGGCTGTGTATCCGGTCCGCGTCAGCGCGTCGCGAATGTACCGGAGCACCTGCGGGTCGTCGTCGACCGCGAGTATGCGAGGCTGTTCGGCCTCTCGTCGGCGCGCCCTCGCCGGCGCCGTCTCGACCCGGCTCTCCACCGGAGCCACCGACTGCTCAATCATCGGCACCGTGAACGTGAACCGCGAACCAAGCCCGACGCCGTCGCTCTCCGCCCAGATCCGACCACCATGCGCCTCAACGATTCCCCGGCAGATCACCAGGCCAAGCCCGGAGCCGTCACGCTCGTGCCTGGAGGAACCGCGTTCGGCGCTGCTCAGCTTCCGGAACAGGCGCGGCAGACGCTCCGGCGCGATGCCCTGCCCTTCGTCTGTCACCGAGAAGGCGACGTGAATGCCGTCGCGCACCGCGGCGATCTCGATCGGCGACGACTCCGCTGAGTACTTTGCGGCGTTGTTCAGGAGATTGATCAACACCTGGACAACGCGGCGCTTGTCCGCCATCACCGGTGGCAGGTCGGGAGCGAGCTCGATATGCATCCGATCGCGCCCGCCGCCGCTGAGGAACCTGGTGCGTGCCTCGTCGATCACACTGGCGACCGTCGCTGGTTCGAGGCTGACCGACAATGAACCCGACTCGATTCGGGCGACATCAAGCAGTTCGCCGATCAGCTTGCGCATCGAATCCGCTTGCTCGCTGATCAGTCTGTGAAACTGATGCAACTCGGCCGGATCCAGATCCGCCGCCGACTCCAACAGCGTCGCCGCGGAACCCTTGATCGACGTGAGCGGCGACCGGAGCTCGTGACTCACCATCGCGAGAAACTCCGCTCGCAATCGGTCCAGGTCCTTCAGAGGCGTCATGTCCTGCAGAGTCACCACAACCGACCCCACCTCGCCATCCTCACCCGAGATAGGCGTCGAGTTGACCAACGCGGTGACGGATTGCCCAGTCGGGCTCTCAATCACGATCTCTTCTGCGCGGACGCTCTCGTGTTCACTCAGCGCCTGCTCGAGCGGAAACTCGCTCAGGGCCACCTCGCGACCGTCGGCTCGGCGCAAAGTGACGATCTTCAGCAGTTGCTCGACTGAACTGTCCTCTGTCGCGAGCAGTTCGCCCCCGATTCGTTTCGCTTCTCGATTGATCGACTGGAGCTCGCCGGATTTCGCGTCCAGGACCAGGACGCCGACCGGGGAGGTGTTGATCAACGCTTCCAGATCGGCACGAGCGCGTTGCGCGTCACGGTATCTCCGCGCGTTGGCAATCGCGACAGAGGCCTGTTTGCCGAAAATCGCGAGTAGCTCTTCGTCGTCCTCCGTGTACGCCCGGCCGTCCTGTTGCTCACAGAGGAAGAGGCTGCCATTTCGCAGCCCGCCCAGCGCGATCGGCATCGAAATGAAGCTCAGCGGGGAGCTGACTTCCATTGGCCACTGCACGCGCGGCAATCCGAGCGACTCTGTGTATTGGTGAAGGTCGTTCCTACGGATCGGTTCGGAACTCTGGAGCAAATGGCGCCAAAACTCCGCCCCGCCTGGCGCGATCCGCAGGCGCTGAGTCTCCTCTGCCGGCACACCGGAGGCGCGAAACTCGGTGATCTCGCCCTGGTGGTCAACCAGAATCAAGATGCCGTAGCGAGAGTTGGTCAGCGAACCGGCATTGTCGACCACGCTTTGGACCGTCGTTTCGAAGTCCAGATTCTCGCTGATTCGAGCATTGGCCCGGCTCAGTCGATCGAACCGGCTTCGCAGGGACGTAATCTCCTGCTCTGATGCCGCTCCGTCCGTCATCTCTCGTCTCCGTCCCTACCAGCGCAGGTGCCTGGATCGCGTTGTGAGCCTCACCAGGTCGAGCCGAAGAGGCATCCGACTGGCACGTTCCAACCAGTATTGGAGCGATGCGAAATCATCACAAAAGACTCACGGTAACGAGCCTAACAGCAGTCTGACTGTCACCACCATGATTGAATGCAGTCGTGAGAAGGAACTCCCCTTGAGGCCCCGAGCGGCGCCGCGTCTGAGCCTCCAGGCTGCCCTAGCCTGTCTGAGGGACGCTGAGCAGCCTGTCCCCGTGTCCCCGCCACGAACAACGAAACGCCCTGGGGGCTCCAGGCCACCTGGTATATGGATCAGGAATCGACGTGACGCAATATGTCGATCGCGCCAACGAGGCGCCTGCACTGGGTGAGGTCAGACAGGCAGCGGCCTCACACGACGTGCAAACGCTGCCCCCGGATATCGGTCGCTGGCGGGCCGCAGTGCTGATCGCCCTGCTGCCGTACGACGATCCGGCCGTCGTGCTCACCGTTCGCTCCCAGCAGGTGGAGCATCACAAGGGTGAAATCTCATTCCCCGGCGGAGCCCTCGATTCTCTCGATGAGCATCCCATGGCTGCCGCGCTGAGAGAGGCCGACGAAGAGGTCGGCGTACGGGCCGAGCATGTGGACGTGCTCGGCGAGCAGTCCCACTATCGGACGATGTCGGATTTCCATGTCACCCCGTACATCGGCATCATCGATCGTGCGCCATATCCGTTTCGCCCGCTAGCAGTTGAGGTGGGCGAGATCATCACACCCTCCCTGACGCACCTGCTCGACCCGACGAACATCACCTTTGAGCAACGCGAGCGCGACGGCGAGATCTTCCACATGCGCGAGTATTGGTACGAAGGCCACCGGATCTTCGGCGCCACCGCGACGATGCTGGGCCGGTTCCTTGACGATCTCTCACGACTCCGCGGACTGCCGCCTCCGGCACCGGCCTAGTTGCCTGGGGTCGTGAGCACTACCTGACCGTTCAGCGCGACCGCCAGCACGCCGTCCTCCCCGAATCGAGCGATTAGCTCCAGCTCGTCGATCACCTCGACTTCGCGAACATCCTTCACGACCCACATGTGCGGACCGACCGTGACGTCAATCCGACCGATCGAAGGCCAGAGCAGGACGCGGATATTGCCGCTCTCGGACCGGTAGTGCGCCGACCACACGCCCTGATCGTCGTTGGGCAGGTCGTACGGCTCGCGCTCGGGCGGACAGTCGAACAACTCGCCGATCGCGCCGACCGCTTCGACCGTAACGCCGGCGAACTGCTGCCGGGGCTTCACGGGGTCACGTCTCGTTCAGTCGGTTCGTAGAACGTCGCGTTGCGAAGCGCGTCGGGCAGGTGCGCCTGATCGGGCGGCAACGCGTCGTCGTAATCGTAGGCGTATCGATATCCCTTGCCGTACCCATGAGCCGCCATCAGCCCGGTCGCGGCATTGCGCAGGTGCAACGGAACGGTGAGAGCGCCCCGCTCGCGCACGGCCCGAGCAGCGGCGCCGTACGCCTTCATCGCCGAGTTGCTCTTGGGCGCGCGGGCCAGGTAGATGGCAGCCTCCGAGAGAACCAGCGTGCACTCCGGCATCCCAATCAAGTGCGTGGCCTGCTGCGCCGCGACCGCGACCGATAGCGCCTGCGGATCGGCGAGGCCGATGTCCTCGGCCGCCAGGATGACAATACGGCGTGCCACGAACATCGGGTCTTCCCCGGCCTCGAGCATCCGCGCGAGCCAGTACACGGCGGCGTCGGGATCGGAGCCGCGAACCGACTTGATGAAGGCCGAGATCGTGTCGAAGTGCGCGTCGCCGCCCTTGTCGTACGGCAACGCACGCTGGGCCACGGACTCCACAGTCTCGACGCTGACCCGTCCTCCATGCGCGGAGGCGTCGCGCACAGCAGCTTCGAGCGCGTTGAGCGCGACGCGCGCATCGCCGGCGCCGTACTGCGCCAGCGCGTCGATTGCCGCTGGGTCAATCAAGGGCGGATTGGGCGCCAGACCGCGATCCGCATCGTTGAGCGCTCTGACCAGCAGAGCGCGAATCTCATCGCGTTCGAGCGGCTCCAGCTTGAACACCCGGGCGCGGCTTAGCAGCGGAGCGACGACTTCAAAGGACGGATTCTCTGTCGTCGCGCCGATCAGCGTGATCGTGCCGTCTTCGACCGCGTGAAGCACGGCGTCCTGTTGCGCCTTGTTGAAGCGGTGAATCTCGTCAATGAAGAGGATCGTTCGGGCCAGACCGTCGCGCCGGCCGGCCTCCGCTGCTGCGATCACTTTGCGCAAGTCGGCAACCCCGCTGGACACCGCGGACAACGTGGCGAATCGCGCATGCGTGACCCGCGCGACTACTCGAGCGATAGACGTTTTGCCGCTGCCCGGCGGTCCCCAGAGGATGCAGGAAGGCGGCGAGTCAGCCTCGATCGCGCGGCGCAGCGGCGCGCCCGGTCCAACCAGGTGAGCCTGTCCCACCACTTCGTCCAGCGTGCGAGGCCGCATCCTCGCGGCGAGCGGCGCAGAGCGATCCACGGTCCGAGTGTCGTCGAACATCCCGCGCATGCCGAGGTCGGACTGTGGTTGACGTCTGGCCATGCTCTGAGGGTAGCTGCGGAAGGCAGCGAGCATACGACCGCGAATTGCCGGGTCAGATCAGGCGGCGCCCCTGTGATCGACGTGCGTCGTTCCAACCCTGGAGCAGCATTTCGGCGCGTCCCTGCGCCTTCTTCCAGGCGACCTCCGCCCCATGTCGTTCGACCTGGTCGGGATGGGCATCGGACCAGGCGTCACGCACTTCGTCCGGCCGCAGTTCTCCCACCATCGCGCCCCGCAACAGAGCGAGGCGAAGGATCTCCGACGCCTGGTCCGCCGGGATCAGCGGAGCGCCGCTCGATCCGGGCGGCTGAAACAGCATCACGGCCGCGTCCACAAAGCCGACCAGCGAGTCGGGCTCAATACCTTCCAGGCTGGCCAGCACCTGCTGCGTGGCGCGCTTCTCCTGCACGTACGGCTGCACGGCGGCCTGATCCTGGTAGACCTGCCCGATTAGTGTCATGGCATACCGCTGTCGCCGCTGGCTCAGCAGGGCCATGCTCCAGAATGCCGGATGGGCGAGATTCGTCACATCCCAGCCGCTCACACCCCAGGAGCCGGAGCGACCCTTGCGCTTCGGCAGCTGCTTGACAAAATCCTCGGACGCGAGTTGGAGAATGCTGCGCCGCACCCGATACGTGTTCGGTCGACGATCAATGGCTTCAGCGATGCGTCGAAGGACCATCGATTCTCCGGTTCACGAGTCGCATTCAGCCGATAAGCGTGACGATGGTCACGCCGTCGCCGCCCCGCTTGGGCTCGGCGCTCTCGAACTTCGTCACCAACGGATGTGTGCGCAACAGCTCACGGACCGCGCGGCGCAGAGCTCCCGTCCCCTTGCCGTGTACGACCTCGAGTCTGGTCTGACCAGCGCGGTAGGCGACGTCAAGGAACGAATCGACCATCGGCAGCGCGTCATCGGTGATCCTGCCCCTGAGGTCAATCTTGGATCCCGGATCAGCCGGCGGTTTGAGCGCACTGGCGACCCTGGCGCCCATACCCCGCAGGGGCCGCGAATCATCTGAGCTGGTCGCGGCCGCAGGTGCGAGCCGCTCGATCTGCTCAACCCGTACACGGGTGCGCAGCGAGCCCAGTTGGACATCCAGCGCGCCATCTTCCACCGGCGTCAGGACCTCCCCTGGCTCGGGCAAACCGCGAAGGTAGATGAAGTCCCCCGCCGAAAGACGATCCGGATCGAGCGTAGTCGGGCCCGCACGCTCCGTTGACCGCCGGCGGCGCTGGTTGGCGCGCTCCCGGCGCACTCGCTGCAGCCGTTCACGACCCTCCTCCGCTCGACGATCGGCGAGTTCTTCCGCCTGCTCGCGGGAACGCTCACGTTCGAGCTGCTTCAGCGTCGCGCTCGCGGTCCGACGCAGCGCCGCCAGTTCGTCCTCCATCGCGCGCTCGGTACGAGCGAGCAGCGCATCGCGCTCCGCTTCAATCGCGTCGCGGCGTTCCGCCAGGCTGGTCCGGATCTCTTCCGCTTCCTGCCGTGCAATGCGCTCGGCGCGGACCTGATCGGCGATCGCGTCGCGTCCTCTCTGCAGTTCCCCGAGCAATTGCTCCATTGACGCCGCGTCCGTTTCCGCCCCGTCGCGAGCGCGGTTGAGCACGCGTTCCGGCATCCCGAGTCGCTGGGCAATCGCGAGCGCATTGGAGCGCCCCGGCGTGCCCATCAACAACCGATACGTCGGCTGCAGCGAGACCGCATCGAACTCCGCCGACGCATTGACCACGCCGTCCGTGGCATGCGCAAAGACCTTGAGCTCGCCATGGTGCGTAGTAGCGACCACCATGGTGTCGAGGTCGAGGAACTCTGCCAGAAGCGACCGAGCCAGCGCCGCGCCTTCCCCCGGATCGGTACCCGCGCCGAGCTCGTCGAGCAGCACTAGCGTGCGAGGCCCGGCCGCCTCGACGATCCGAATGATGTTCGTCATGTGGGCCGAGAAGGTCGACAACGACTGCTCAATCGACTGCTCATCACCGATATCGGCGTAGATGTCGGCGAACACCGGAATCCGAGTGCCGGTCTCGGCAGGAACCGGCAGTCCCGCCTGGGCCATCAGGCACAACAGACCCACCGTCTTCAACGCCACCGTCTTGCCGCCGGTGTTGGGACCGGTGATCAGGACGCATCGAGCCTCCGCTGTCAGCGCAGTCGAGATCGGCACGACCTCACCGGTCAGCAGAGGGTGCCGGGCAGCGTGGAGGATCAAATCAGTCGGCTCAGCGCTGAGCCAACTCTGGTTATCGTCTTCAGCCGGCAACGGTGCGTCGAGCTCCGCCGCGAGCCGCGCCTTCGCCTGGGCCAGATCGATCTGCGACAGGCAGCGAATCGCAGCCCGGATGGCGCCGGCTTCCTCACCGATTGACTGGCAGAGCGCGCGCAGGATCCGTTCGACCTCGCGCTGCTCCTCGCGCCGCGACTCGCGCAGGCGGTTGCCGAGTTCGACCACGGCCAGCGGCTCGACGAACAGCGTGGCGCCGCTGGCGGAAACGTCGTGTACCACGCTCGGCATCGATCCGCGCAGTTCCGCCTTGATCGGTATGACGTAGCGACCGTCGCGCTCGGTGATCAGCGACTCCTGGGCAACCCCCTCGGAGACCGCATGACGCAACGTACGCTCAAGCTGACGTTCCAACCGCTCCTGAACGGTCCGCACCCGATCGCGAGCCTCAGCAAGCGCCGGGCTCGCATCGTCGGGAACCTCGCCGCGCTCGTCGATCGTGGCGTCGATCTCTTGGATCAGCGGAGTGAAGTCGGCGATCCGCTGGGCGATCCGTGCCAGCTGCGGCAGTTCGCGGCTGAGCGGAGCAATCTGATTTCGCGTATGACGAGCGCTGCGCAGTAGCGTGGCAACCTCGAGGATCTCCCCCGTCGGCAGCACGGCGGCACGAGAAGCCGCAAGCAGCGACTGATCGATCTCCGGAGCCTGGCCCATCCGGAAATGAGGCTTGATCCGCGAGAGCGCCTTCGCCTCGGCCGTCGCAGCTTGCCTGCGCCGCACCTCGTCATAGTCCGAGCTGGGCGTCAACTCCTGTGCCAACGCCCGCCCGCCGGGCGAACCGCACAGCCCCGCCAGCCGGTCAACGATCTTCGGAAACTCGAGGACGGCGATGCTCTTGGCGTCCACGCTCAGCCGCCTTCTTCGGACACCTCGACCAGCGAGGTGACATAACCGACACCCCACGGGTGCTCTGTGGCAAGGATACGCGGATGCGCGCGCAGACCCTGTAGCGCTCCCATCAGCACCAGCGTTGGCGAGATGACAGACTCGTCCACCTCGCGGCGCAGCGACTCATCGATCGCACACAGCCGATCCGGTTCCCAACTCGTCAACGCCGTCTCGAACTCGATTTGGACCTCCTGCGCACGAGGATGATGCTTGTACGCAGACGCTTCGGTCAACGTGTGAACGGCATCCCCCGACGCGAGGATCGCGGTCGGCTCCTTGATCGCCGAGAGCGCCTCCCCAATCGCCTGGCCAAGCCGAAGGTGGTCCTCCGGCGATCGGAAGCTGATGCTCACGATCGCGATCTCCGAGGGAACAGCATCCCCCAGGAGGCTAAGCGGAACTCCGATCGAGTGGTCGGACTCCTCCCAACTCTGAGTTGCCGCCAAGGGCAAGTCGTGCTCCTCGGCGACGCGCCTGATCGACCCCACCAGCTCTGAATCAGGATCACGTTCAAACGTGATCTGTGGAGCGCGGAATCGGCTCAGATTGCCGGACAGGCGGGCGTCGAGGATGTGAAATCGGCGCAACGTGACAATGCCATGCGTCGAGATCATCAGCACGCGCCGGACCTCGTGCTCAACCAGACGTCGCGCGATCAGATCGTAGGCATCCAACGTAGCGCGGACATCTCGCTGCCGACCCTCGGCGATCTCCGGCAGCAGGATCGGTGGATGCGGCACTAGCGCCCCAAGAACGATCAATCGAGCCCCCCAACAAGCTGCCTGAGCGCCTCGATCACCGCCGAATCTTCGTCTGGCAGGACAGTCCGCGGATCGAGGATCAGTCGATCGTGCTCGACGCGGGCGATGACGGGAGTCTCTCGTTCCCGCAGTGCTCGCGCCGCCTCTGTGGGGCGCGGGTGATCCAGCGTCCACGCGAACGTGGGCCGAGTCTCGGCCGGCAAAGATCCGCCGCCGATCGCAGAGTCGGAAGACTCAACCTCACCCGCGCCAACCGACGAGCGCCACATTTCCGCCCGTTTGCGCAAATCCTCGGGCTGCGCCGCGATCATGCGCCAGACCGGCACGGCTTCGACAGCCTCGCCGAGCAGATAGTGCTGCAGCGTCGCGCTGAGCCCGGCGATTGCCGCCTTGTCCGGTCGCAGCACGCGCATGAGCGGATGCGAGCGGAGTCGGTCGACCGCCGCGCGCTTGCCGACGAGCAGTCCCGCCTGTGGTCCGCCGAGAAGCTTGTCGCCGCTGAACAGGACGAGATCCGCGCCGGCTTCGATGCTGTCCTGCGGCCTCGGCTCATAGGCGAGACCGAACTCACGGGTGTCGAGCAGGCAGCCGCTGCCTACGTCGTCGATCAGCAACGTCGGGACCCAGTTCGCGTTCTGCTCGGCGACCTCCCGCAGTTCGGCCAGCGACGGTTCCTCTGTGAATCCAACGATGCGGAAGTTCGACGAGTGCACTCGCAGGATTGCCGCCGTGTCCCGGCTCATGGCTGCCGCGTAGTCGGAAGCGCGGGTGCGGTTGGTCGTGCCGACCTCCACCAGGGTCGCTCCGGCGTCGCGCAGGACGTCCGGTATGCGGAATCCGCCGCCGATCTCAACCGCCTGACCGCGCGAGACGATGACTTCCCGTCCGTGGCAGTACGCAGCCATGGTCAGGTACAGGGCGGCAGCATTGTTGTTGACGGCAATACCAGCCTCTGCGCCGGTCAGCGCCTGCAGCAGCGATTCCAGGTGGTTCGCTCGCGAGCCGCGCTCCCCACGGTCAAGGTCGTATTCGAGGTTCGAGTATCCGCCCGCCGCCTCGGACATCGCTCGCGCTGCAGCCTCGGAGACCGGCGCCCGTCCAAGATTCGTATGGATGACCACTCCGGTCGCGTTGATCACCCGCCGCAACGACGGCCTCAGACCTGCCTCGAGAGCGCGCCACGCCAAGTCGGCGATATCCACCGCTGCAATCGAAGCCTCGCCGCCGTTCCTGATCTGCGAGCGAGCGAGATCGATCTGAGCGCGTACCGCCTCCACGACCTGCTGGCGCGGCCATCGCCCATGCGCCTCGTGCAGGGCCGATTCCGAGAGCACACGATCCACGCTGGGCAACGAGCGCAGTCTGTCTGACAGATCGGCGCGTTCGTTGGCTAGGTTCGACATGGTCATCGTCGGTCGCGCTGATACGATTCGACCAGCGCCCCGCCGCTCGAATGCGATACGGCGATTCACGCGCTGACCACACTGGACAATCCAGTGACTCCATTCATCGTAAAGAACGGTGTGAACGAGCAATGTCCACGAATCTGCGCATTCCCGGTCCGACTCCATGTCCGCCCGACGTATTGGCCGCAGCCGCCGGCGAGATGATCAATCACCGCGGACCCGAGTTCGCTGAGTTGCAGGAGCGATTGACCGCGGGAATCCAGCCCTTCTTCGGCACCGACCAGGAGATCCTCTTGATCACCGCGTCCGGCACCGGAGCGATGGAAGCGGCGATCGTCAACACCATGTCGGTCGGCGACAAGGCGCTCTGCGTCACAGTCGGTTCTTTCGGTGACCGCTTCGGCACGATCGCCGAGCGCTACGGCGCGGAAGTGACGCGCACCGACATCGAGTGGGGCGAGGCGGCTACGCCGGAGCTGGTAGCCGAGTTGATCCGGCAGGACGACTACGACGCGTTGCTCATCACTCACAACGAGACCTCGACCGGCGTGACCAACCCGATCGGCGAGATTGCGGCCGCCGTGCGCGAGGTCGCAGACCCGCTGATCATCGTCGATGCGGTGTCGTCACTCGGATCCGTGGAGATGCGGATGGACGACTGGGGTCTGGACGCCGTCGTCACGGCGTCGCAGAAAGGTTGGCTTTCGCCGCCAGGCATCGCCATGGCCGCGCTGTCGGAGCGTGGTTGGGAAGCGACCAGGACCTCGACCATGCCGAGCTTCTACTTCGACCTCACCACGCATCACGACTACGCCGAACGTGGCCAACCGCCGTGGACGCCCGCATTGCCGACGATGTACGCCATGGACGCCGCGTTGCCGATGCTGATCCACGAGGGTCCGGAGGCGATCTACGCGCGGCATCACCGCTTCGCCTCATGGACCCGCTCAGCCGCGAAGGCGCTCGGCCTGGAGTTGCTCGCCGATGAGCAGTACGCATCTGACACCGTCACCGCGATTAAGGTGCCGGACGGCATGAGCGGCTCTGCGGTGACAAAGCGGCTGCGCGAAGAACACGATGTTGTGATCGCCGGCGGACAGGGCAAGCTCGCGCCGTTCATCTGGCGGATCGGACACCTCGGATACCTCGAAGAGTCCGAGTTCGAAGCCTGCTTCGCCGCGTTGCAACAGGCGCTGGTCGCCGAAGGCTTCTCCGCGGCTGAGGGCGCGGTCATCCCAGGAATCGACGCGTAGGCGGCCGAACGGGCGAGTCCCCGCGTGAAGCAGGGACTGGGAACCTCATGAATCGCATCCTCGTTAGCGAACCGCTCTCCCAAGAGGGTCTGGCGATCCTCAATGCCGAAGCAGCCGTCGATCAACGCCTCGATCTGGATCAATCCGAACTCCTGAACGCGATCGCCGGATGCCACGGACTCATCGTCCGCAGCGGTACCCGGGTCGACCGAGCCTTGATCGAAGCGGCGCCCCACCTGCGTGTCATCGGCCGGGCCGGCGCCGGCGTCGACAACATCGACCTCGACGCCGCCTCCGAGCGCGGCATCATCGTCCTCAACGCTGCCGGTGGCAACACGGTCGCGGCGGCGGAGCTGACCATCGCGCTTCTCCTCTCGCTCTCACGTCATCTGGCCACGGCCAATGCCTCACTCCGCTCGGGTGAGTGGAACCGTTCCGCATTCATCGGCGGCGAGCTCCGCGGCAAGACCGCCGGGATCGTCGGGCTGGGCATGGTCGGCGCCGCGGTGGCGCGGCGCCTGCAGGCGATGGAGATGCGGACGATCGCATACGACCCGTTTCTCTCCGAGGAGCGCGCCCGCAGCGTCGGGACGGAACTGGTCTCGATGCAGGATCTCCTGCGGCAGGCCGAGGTGGTCACCCTGCATTCGTCCGCCGCCCCGGACGCACCGCCGCTGCTGGGCCGTTCGGAGTTCGGATTGCTGAAGCCGGGCGTGCTGCTGGTCAACACCGCGCGCGGCCGGCTGCTCGATGAACAGGCGCTGGTCGAAGCATTGGACTCCGGCCGCCTCGGCGGCGCCGCCCTCGACGTGTTCGCCGAGGAACCGGCCAACGGCAATCCGTTGGTCCAGCATCCCCGGGTGCTGGCCACGCCGCATCTCGGCGCCTCGACCCAGGAGGCGCAGGAGCGCGTGGCGATCGACATCGCCACCGAAACGCTCAAGGTGCTGCGCGGCCAACCCTCGCAGGCCGCGGTGAACGCGCCCCTGATCGACCCCGAATCTCTCGAAGCGGTCGGACCCTATCTCGCGGTCGCGGAGATGTGCGGCCGACTGGCAACGCAGTTGGCGTCAGGTCAGTGGCACAACATCACAATGCACTACCGCGGTGAGATCGCCAATCATGACGTCACCCCGCTCAAAGCGTCGGTGGTGGCAGGTCTACTGGCCCCGATCTCCGATGAGCACGTGAACCTGGTCAACATCAACAACGTGATCGCCCACCGAGGCTGGCGCATCGCCGAACGCAAGACGTCCGACGCCGAGCCCTACACCTCGACAATCACGGTCGAGTTGCAAACGTCAACCGGGACAACCTCGCTGATGGGAACGCTCGAGCACGGCCGGGCGGCAGTGGTCGAGATCAACGGCTTCCACGTGCATATCGCTGGACCGCAGTCACGGCCGGGACGGGCGCAGGATCACCTCCACCTGCTCGTGCTGCGCAACGAGGATCGGCCAGGCCGGATCGGCGAAGTCGGCATGGCCCTGGGCGGACTCAACGTCAACATCGCCGCCATGGATGTCGGATTCAACGCGGAAGATCCCTCCGAGATGTCGCTGATGGCGCTCACCATCTCAAGAGCGTTGTCGGTCGAAGAAACGGGAATCATCAACGCAATCGACGGCGTAGAGGACGTAGCCCAGGCACAGATGTAGGGAAGATCCCACCTTCAGCGAGAGGGCACGGTATTCCCTTCTATCTCCCTCTCTCTAGAGGGAGAGCGAGCCCATCCCTTCCGGTCCCCTCTCCCTCTGGGAGAGGGTTAGGGTGAGGGTCCCCAGAAGCAGGGAGCCGGCCCCGCTCAGTCCAGCCCGTGCAGCACGAGTCCCGTCGGAAGCTTGGGCACGAAATAGGTGCTCTTCTGAGGCATGAAACTGCCCGCGTCGGCCGTGTCGATCACGTCCTGGAGCGTCGGCGCAGGAAGAACAAAGCCACAGCTCGCCGAGCCGTTGCTGACCGCGTCCAGCAGTTCATCCAAATGGTGTGTATAGGCAATGGCTTGCCCACCCGCGAGGACCTCCGCGTCGATGCGAAGGATCGGCTCCAGGATCACATGCTGAAGCACCGCCGGCGCGAGATTGCGCCACGCATCGGGAACGTCATCAGGCATGGCCGATGCCGCAGCCTCGTTCGGCTCGAGCAGCCAGGCGCCCTGCGAAGTCACGAGTCCCAACGACGAACTTCCGTCCGCGAGTCTCGCCGGCAGATTCCCCGCGTCGATCTCGCTGATCCTGAAGTTGCGGCCAAGCTGCGCCACCAGGCTGGCCGGCGCATCGACGTACACCACCCGATGAGTCGCGCCGACGACCAGCGCCGGATCGTCGGCGCGGGCGATACCCATCAACACGTTGCGCGAGCGGGGCCGATCGTCAATCGAGGCCAGCGCCGACTCGTACCGATGGTGTCCGTCGGCCATGTAAATCGTGTCGTTGGCGAACGCGTCGCCGATCCGTAGGACGGTGTTCGCGCCGTCGATCTGCCGCAGCGTGTGCGAGTCCCCGGTCGGATCCGTGCCCTCGCACAGCGGCGGAAGCTGCGCCGCATTGTCAATCAGTTCAGCGAGCACACCATCGACATCAGGCACAAATGCCATCAGCGGCGAGACATCCGCCCCGACAATCGACCGCAGCGCCGTACGCGTCGCCTTCGGACCCGGCATGGTCCGCTCGTGAGCCATGACACCGTCGCCCCACGGCGTCAGTTCCACCGCGCCGAAGATCGCCCGACGCACCTGCCCGTCGCCGAAATGATGCTCGTGTAGGTAATAGGAAGGCGCATCATCTTGAACCACGGCCCCCGACGATCGCCAGTCCTGCAAAGTCCGGGCAGCCGCCTGGATCTCGTCACCCGAGGCGGTCTCGACGTGCGCGATCTGGTACGGGCTCGAGTCCTTGAGGCTGGCCGTCTGGGCCGCGTCGACGATGTCGTACGGCGGTCCGAGCACCGCGCCCCAGTCGCCCACGACCTCAGGGTCGTAACGCAGGCCTCGAAATGGTTGGACGTTGACCATGGCAGCCATTCTCTGCTGATTGGCGGTGAGCGAGTCCCCGTTCCGGACGGCGGTAGCTCGCTTCGGATCGTATCTCACGCGTTTGCGCGGTCAGGGGATTGGTGCGACGCTGAACCCTATGCCGAACAAGCCGGGACAGCGCCCATCGCGATTCTGCGTCTTCTGCGGAATCGCGGATGGCAGCGAGTCCGCCCTGTTCTTCCGCGACGGTCAGCGACGCTTCACGGACTCGCGCCGCGGCGATCCCTCAGCGCCTTGGTCTGACGAGCGTCCGGACGTGTTCGTCTTCGAGAACCAGTTCCTGTTCTTCGACCTCACATCCCTGGTCATCCCGCTCGAGCATTCGGATTCAGCAATCCCCTTCTATTCGCAACAGAGCGAGTTGTGGTCCGACCTCGGCGAAGTCGGAGCGACCGCGCGCGACCACGGCCTGCAGACCGTCGAATGGCTAAGGGATCGCAACGCCGACCGCGCCCCCGCCGGGTTCAGAGTGTTCTGCAACTTCGGCTCGATGGGCGAGCAATCGCAACCTCACGCCCACCTCCAGGTTCACGCAGCCCGCGAACTCGATGCATCCCGCTGGGCCCCGACTGGCGAGCCGTGGCTCGAAGCCGTGACCGCAAACGGCTCCACCATCGTGCACGAGACCGAGTCAACGATCTTCTACGACGCCCTGCCGACGCTCGAGGCCGGCCGCTCCAACCTCTGGCAGGTAACCGTCTCGGTCGGCTTCTCCGCCCCGCATCGTGCCTTGCCGAAAATGGCGCTGCTGGCGGTGCCACGAGAGCCGATCTCGCAGTGGGCGATGTGGGCCAACGTCGGGCAGTTGGGGGCGGACGTCGTCGCCTATGGAGCCGAGGCGTCACCTGGCGGATTCCGCGTGATGAGCAACTTCCCGGGGCAACAGTCCGACGAGGAGTTCGGCCCCGCCCACGTGCTACTCGTCGGCGGCAGCCACCTCGGTCTCTACGCCGACTACTTCTGATCGATCGCACCCTGCTGAGCTTCGAACATCTCCACCAACACCGACTGAGCCGCGTCAACCATCTGAACGAGCTGTTCCGCGCTGAACGACTGACCCTCAGCGGTTCCCTGAACCTCAACCAGACCACCGCTCGCCAGACCCACGATGTTGCAGTCGACATCGGCGCTCGAGTCTTCGGCGTAGTTGAGGTCGACGAGGATCTCCCCGTCGACAATGCCCATGCTGACGGCCGCGACGGCGGAAATGATCGGCGATCGCTGGTACGCGAGCTTCTCGATCGCCCGTCTGACGGCCACAAACGCGCCCGTGATTGCAGCCGTCCTCGTCCCGCCATCCGCGTCGAGCACGTCGCAGTCGACGTTGAAGGTTCGCTCGCCCAGCCCGCCAAGGTCGACCGCAGCTCTCAGGCTGCGGCCAATCAGCCGCTGGATCTCCTTGGTCCGTCCGGCCGAGAGCACCCGCTCCCGATTCGACCGCGTATTGGTCGCCGCCGGCAGCATGTTGTACTCCGCCGTCAACCAGCCGCGGCCCGAGCCCCGCATCCAGCGCGGAACCTGTTCCTCAACCGTGACCGCGCAGAGAACTCTCGTATCGCCGAGCGAGACGATGCACGAGCCATCGGCATGCTTCTGCACGTCGAGCTCGAAGCGCAATGCGCGCAGCTCGTTGGGCTGTCGGCCGTCGATGCGTACCATGCGTAGAGCTTATGAGAGGACGTTCACATGGCAATACAGGGCTACTCGGATCTCGACGGGTTAGAGCTGGCGCGGATGGTCGCCGACAAACAGGTGTCCGCTATCGAACTGCTGGATGAAGCGATCGAGCGGGCCGAGCGCGTCAACCCACAGATCAATGCGGTCGTCTATCCCTACTACGACGAAGCTCGGAAGCGAGCCTACGCAGGTCTCCCCGACGGCCCCTTCACCGGCGTGCCCTTCCTGCTCAAAGACCTCTACCTGCTCTACGCCGGTCAGCCGATGAGTAACGGCTCGCGCATCTTCGCCGACTACGTCCCAGACCATGACCACGAGATGACGACGCGTTACAAGGCCGCCGGTCTCTCAATCTTCGGTCGATCCACATCGCCCGAATTCGGGATCACCGCCACGACCGAGTCCATCGTCCATGGCAAGACTCGCAACCCCTGGAATCTTGAGCACACGGCCGGAGGCTCCTCGGGCGGCGCGGCGGCGGCGGTAGCGGCAGGCATCCTGCCGGTCGCGAACGCCTCGGACGGCGGCGGAAGCATCCGCATCCCCGCCTCCTGCTGCGGCCTGTTCGGCCTCAAGCCGACGCGCGCTCGCACCCCCGCCGGAC
>JAPPJZ010000077.1 GCA_028874365.1 Chloroflexota bacterium
CGCCACCCACTCCCAGACGTTGCCCGCCATGTCGCACAATCCGAAGCCGTTCTTCGAGGAGCTGCATACCGCCTTGGAACCTCCCACAGAGGAGTGGTGCGCTTTGGTGGCATCGGCATCCCCAACAATATCCGTTCCAAGCCAACGGCCGGCTGGAGCACAGGATGTGCCGTCCGGACACCAATAAGCTTTGAGCGACTGCGATGCGCAAAGCCCGTGCACATGAGAGCGGGCAGCGGGCAAGCGCACAAGCGGTCCGGCGGACGACGTGCGTCACTGGCCCCATCAGGCAGAGTTTCTTGCCTCACTTGTCACTAAACCGGATCTATACCGGCACTAACCCAGTAGAGGGCCGTCTTCTAGCGGCCCTGCGATTCAAGGACGGAGTCGAGGAGGTCGGAAAGGTGAAGATGGCACGCGGCGCGCAGGCGCATTGGATTCGAATCATATTGGTGGCGGCGGTGCTTGGGGTGCCGTGCTCGACCGAGTTGCAGGGGCAGACTGCCACTGGCCAAGTGCATGGCTCAGTGGTCGACCCTGTTGGGGCAGCCGTACCCGGCTCGGACGTGATGCTCAAGAACCTAGGGACCGGAATCGAGAGCTCTTTCGAGTCCGATGAGCGAGGGTTCTTTGTCTTCAGGAACCTGCAGCCCGGACTCTACACCATCCAAGTGGCCGCTGCCGGCTTTAAGACCGCTGCGGTGCCCGAGTTTCCGATCGAAGTCAACCAGACTGTCACTCGGGCCGTCACGCTCGAGATCGGAGTCGTGACGGAGACCGTCGAAGTCGTTGCCGGGGCCGAGATGGTGCAGCAGTCGAGCGCGGAGCTCGGCGAAGTCATCAGCGAAGCCGCTGTCAGAGACCTTCCGCTCAACGGCCGGAACTTCACTCAACTGATGACCCTCACACCCGGGGCAACACCGGTGAGCACTGCTCAGGGCTCTAGTATCGATACCGGGGATGGCGCCAATACCGGCGTGCCGGGCTCGACCTTTGTCAAGCCCTCGTTCAACGGGCAGCAAAACCGCTCGTTCATCATCTATCAGGACGGCATCATCAACATGGATTTCCGGAGCCACGGCTACGCGACGCTGCCCAACGTCGACCTGATCCAGGAGTTCAAGGTCCAGTCCCACAACGACAAGGTCGAGTGGGGCGGGGTGATGGGCGGCGTCGTGAACTTGGTCTCGAAGTCGGGTACCAACGAGTTTCGCGGCTCCGCGTTCTGGTTTGTCCGCAACGATCGATTTGACGCGCGCGACTCATTCGCCGACGCCACCAGCGACGGGCCGGCGCCTTTCCGGCAGAACCAGTTCGGAATAACGTACGGCGGTCCCGTCGTCCGCAACAAGACGTTCTTCTCCGGGGGCTACGAAGCCTGGCGCTACCGCAAGCCAACGCAGTCGCAGGGGCGGGTGCCCACCTCGGACGAACTCGCGGGCGACTTCTCCAACTCGATCATCGGCCAACCCATCTTCGATCCGTTCACGACCCGTCTCGACGAGGATGGGAACTACCACCGCGAGCAGTTTCCGGGGAATCGGATCCCTCAGCAGTTGCTTTCCAGCCAAATGACGGGCTTCTTCGATACGTTCGAGGAACGCCCCAATCTGACTGATCCCGTGTTCAACTTCATCAACAACGTCTCGTCAGCTGACGACGCCGGCACGTTCCAAGTGAAGATCGATCATCTGCTCTCGCCGAAGGACAGCGTGTTCGGGCGCTGGACGTACCTGAGCCGCGATTCGACGACGCCACGGGGGCAGAAGCTCGTCACAGGAGCCCAGACGCGGTCCCATAACGCGGGCGGCGGATGGATCCACACGTTCGCTCCAACGGTCATTCTCAGCGTTCGGGGAGGTCTCGCGCGACGGGACATATCTTCGATTCAGGACCACGTGTCGGGCGTGGAGGGTCTGGCCCAGCTGGGCTTTCAGGATGCTGAGAGGTTCGCCGGACTGCAGATCGCCTTGACCAACCCCTGGGGCACTTCCGGATTTCGGGGCGCTGCCCCGCGGGAGAACCCGACCTTCAATGTCGCCGGCGACCTCACAGTCGTACGAGGCGGCCACACGCTCAAGTTCGGCGGTCAGTGGATGGCTGTCGAACGTTTACAGGGCAATACCTTCCAAGTCTTCCGCTTCGGCGACCAGGTGACTGGGGATCCGCAGAATCCTGGTGTCACGGGCGCTTCGCTGGCCTCGGCACTGCTCGGCCTTCCGTCGAGTTTCGACGGCTTCTTGCCCAACGACGGCACGATCCACTTCCGGGTCCCGACCTATTCCGCCTACGTGCAGGACGAATGGCGCGCCAGCCCGCGGCTGACATTGAACTACGGCGTGCGATTCGACTACAGCCAGCCCGCCACGATCCTCAACAACGGGCTAATGGGCGGCATTGACATCGACCGGCAGGCGTGGCTGATCGGGGCGCAGTCGATGCCCGGCGACTGTAGCCAGATCGGCCGGGCGCCGTGCATTCCCGACGACGTGCCCCACCGCGACCGCATCGTGCTGGCGAACCCCACGAACTTCCTGCCGAACCCGGTCCGGGATAACTGGGGTCCGCGCGTCGGCGCGGCCTACCGCGTCGACGACAACACAGTCCTGCGCGGCGGGTACGGGCTGTACTGGGACGCCCTGACTAGCAACAGCCAGTACACGCAGCACAACGTCAATACTTGGCCGGTCTCAAGCGGCTTTAGCGGAAAGGCCAACGACTTGGGAGATTCCGCGCAGTTCATTTCGGACCTCGAGGGAAACTTTCCCGCCGTCTTGCCCGCGGCAAGTCCGTGGGTGCTTGACACATGGAGCAACGACCCAGCGCGCAAGAACGCCCTCTCGCACCAGTGGCACGCGGAGCTGCAGCGGCAGATGACGGACCAAATGATGGCTTCGGTGGCTTACGTGGGAAGTGTGAACCGGCGCGGCGAATACGCCGGACTCGGCAACAGCGCGACGACCTCGGGGCCCGGAACACCCGAGGAGGTGAACGCGCGACGACCGTTTCCGCAGGCCGGTGGAGGGATCTTCTACAGCCGGAGCATCGGGGAGTCGAGCTACCACGCGCTACAGCTGAAGGCCCGGAGACGCCTTGCCGAGGGCTTCCAGATGCTGCTGTCGTACACGTGGTCGAAGTCGATGGACAACGGATCGAGCGGCTGGTTCGCGGCGGAAAACGGACCCGGTGGCAGCTCGGCGGCACAGAATTATCACGACCCAGGCTCTAACCGGAGCGTGTCGAGCTACAACATTCCGCATTTCCTGAGCTTCTACTCTGTGTACGAGCTGCCACTGGGCAAGGGCAAGCGGTTCTTGAGCACGGGGCCGGCGGCGTGGGTGCTGGGCAATTGGCAAACGAACCTGATCCTGCAGTGGCGCTCCGGGCAGCCGTACAACTTGGAGGTGCCCGGGGACGTGGCGAACATCGGGAACTCGGTAGCGTGGTGGAACTACGCACGGCCGAACTTGGTTGGCGACCCGCGGCAGGGGAGCCCGACGACCGAGCAGTTCTTCAATCCGGCAGCGTTCGACGTGCCGAGCATGTCGTACGGTAACTTCGGCAGGAACGTGCTGAGCAGCGATCCGGTGTTCAATGCGGACTTTTCGCTGTTCAAGCTCGTGCCGCTGGCGGACCGCAGGCGGCTGGAGATCCGGCTCGAAGCCTTCAACGTGTTCAACCACATCGACTGGGCTGCACCGGGAACGCTTGTGGGCCGACCGGGGGCCGGCCGGGTGTCTTCCACTGCGCACGCTCCGCGGATTCTCCAGTTCGGCATCAAGCTGCATTTCTAAAGCAAGGCGGGCGGTTCTTGGTATGCCGCACAGCCGATTCGGGGCGTGCGGCGGGTCAGGGGCCGGTCGCTCCTGCCCCGAGCGCACCGCGGGTCCCTCAGTGCCTCGAGAATCTTCCTGAGCTCACATGCGATTGACGGTCACAATGCGGGCGAAACCCGATCCTGCGTGTCAGGATGCGTCGGGAGCATTCCCGTCGAGACAGTCGAGATCTGTTGTGGCTGAGAGCGTGAGACCACGGTCTGCCGCCGCGGCCGGGATCGCGGCCCTGGGGCTGCTGGTCCTTCCAGTGTTGCTAACACCTGTCTCGGGCCAAGGGATTGAAGAGTTCTTCGAAACTTCCGGCGAGATCGTCCGAGGAACGGCTCCGGAAACCCGCCTGTACTGGCGCTCGCACGTGGAGACCAGCCGGGAGCGAATCCTGCGTGCTGTCGACTCTGCTGGCCGTAGGGAGGTCGCCACTGTCTTGGGCGCCGGCCTCGGCATGGAGATCCCTCTGGCTGAACTTGCCGGACGCTTCGACCGACTGGTCCTCGTAGACCTAGACGGACACAGCATGCTAAGCAGCCTCCGCCAATTACCGCGGAACCTGCGCTCGAGAGTCGAGCTGAAGGTCGTTGACGTCACGTCGTTCGCCAGCGGATTGATCGAGAGCATCGCGCGCGCCGTCGAAATCAGCTCTTCGGCGGCTGACTCGTTCCAACGCCTCGGACGGATTCTCGACGGACTGGAGGCCGGGGAACCTGCCGATTTGCCGCCATCGGATCTCGTGGTGTCGTCGCTGCTGCTGTCGGAGATCCCGAGGTACCCGTTCAGCTATGCGGCGCAGGCTCTCGAGGGTCGTTTCGGCGTCGCGATCCAGACCTGGGAGAGGTCCGACGAGTTCTATCGCCGACTCGTCGAACTCGCTGTTGATGACCACGTGCAGCTTCTGCGCTCACTAGTCACTCCGGACGGCGTGATCTACTTCAGCGACACAGTCGCCCGTGGGCTGGTCCGGCGGTCCGACGACGGGGCAGTCCGACGTACGGTCGAAGCCCGGGCTACTCCGCACTTCGTTCAGCTCGGACTCGCCGAATCAGCTGCAGAGGTTCCTTCGGCGGTGAACCGACTCTGCCGGGCCGAGCACTCCCCGGTCACCGAAGCGAAAGCGTTCGAAAGGATCCTTTCCCTGTACCGAGAGTCCGACAGCCGATTCTTTGAGCCATTGCTGCCCGTGGGGGAGCTTCGGGATCGCTGCACGCAGAGAGGTCTCGAACTGAGGGAGAGCCCGGCCTCTTGGTGGTGGCTTGCATATCCGTGCAGGATTCGCAGCGGGTCTGGGGCGTTTCTCGTCAACAGCTGGATTCTCGGGCTTCGGGACTAATGCGCCATGATTCGGAATCCGTTCAGTTCGGGGCCTCGCAACCCCCAATTCCTGATGCTTGCGATCTTGGCCGGAAGCGGAATCTGCGTCGCAGGCGGGCAGCGAATCGAGTTTGTCGCGGTTGAGCCCGGGGAGTTCCTCATGGGCTGTCGCTCCCCGGATGCCGACTGTGGCGACGACGAAAGGCCCGCTCATCCAGTAAGGCTCAGCAGGGGATTCGAGATCGGAAAATACGAAGTCACCCAGGCACAGTGGACTGCGGTCATGGGCACTAATCCGAGCCATTTCCGCGGCCCGGCGTTGCCTGTAGAAAGTGTCAGCTGGAACGAAGCTCGCCGATTCATTGCGAAGCTGAATCGAGCCGGCGACCCCTACCTGTACAGGCTGCCCACTGAAGCCGAATGGGAGTACGCGGCCCGAGCCGGGGATTCCAGCCCGCCGCTACGGGCTCTCGATGACATTGCGTGGCACGGCGCGAACTCGGCCGAGCGGACCCATGAAGTCGGCACCAAGCGACCGAATGCTTGGGGGCTTCACGACATGCTCGGAAACGTCTGGGAGTGGTGCAGCGACTGGTACGGTGCCGACTACTACAGAATGAGCCCGGACTCTGACCCACGGGGGCCTTCTAGAGGAGCATTCCGCGTGATGCGAGGGGGGTCATGGTACAGGTACATGTGGTTCATCCGGACCTCCGCAAGATTTCGGGATAGTCCCGACGCAGCATACCGTCACGTGGGTTTCCGGTGCGTGCGCACCAAGAAGTGACATCCGCTCCTGCAGTGGAGAACGTGCTTGCTAGGTCTCGCTCAGTACTTCCTTGTCCCGGACACCGGCCATGTCGACAGTCCTCACGTGCTGCCCGCGCGCACCGGCGCCCGGCAGTCTGGGACAGTCCATGCGAGGAACCGGATTCGAGCGAGGGCGGGGAATCTAGGCGGAGGCGCGGCTTGACTGCGGAGCACGGCGTAGTGCCCTTCGCGACGCACGAGGCGGCATGCCAGCCTGTCGCATGGGTCTGTTCAGGGTGGGATGTGCTGGCTAGTCGCGAGCGACCGGGGGGAAATCGCGCACTCGTTCGTCCTAGTCCCGAGCTTGAGCGTGCTATGCTGATTCACAATCAGCGCCGAAGGCGAAGTCCAAAAAGCGTTGGAACGCCGTTCCGGGGTTTCGGCAGGGCCGAAATGGATCGCGAAGACGCCGAACGAATAGTCACCGAGCTATTCACGTCGAGCTACTCAGCCACTGTTCGGTACGCGACACACAGATGCGGGTCTTTCGACCTTGCAGAAGATTTGGTGCAAGAGGCCTTCGGGGCACTGTATGTCCGCCTGAGGGAGGGAGATCGGATTCGCGAGCCTCTTGCTTGGGTCATGAAGACTGTCCACAACAAGATCTGCAGGACCTGGCGCAAGACCCAGAAGCAGCCGGAGCAATCCATGCCGCAGGCCGAGCTTGAGGCCCTGCCCTTTCCGGCAGACGCGCTGGGTGGCCACCAGGACAGCTCGCGTCCGCATTTGGAAGGCTTTCTTTCGCGGCTGAGCCCGCGCGAGCGGGAAGTCATACTGCTGCGGGCCCAGGGCCTGAGATACCGCGAAATCGCGTCTCAACTGGGGATCAGCAGAAACTCAGTCGGCACGCTGCTATTGCGGGCAATGCGCAAGATGCGCGCGGCTAGGGCGGAGAGCATCCTGACGTCCGCGGGGGAACGGGTCCCGTCGTCGTGAGCTCGAATTTTCCACGGGGCTGCCCTGAAGAACAGGCGCTCCTCGACTACCTGGCAGGCGAACTGAGTCCAGGGGCTGCGCGTGACGTCGAACGGCATCTGAAAACATGCACTGACTGCGCTTTGCGAGCCGACGAACTCTCCCAGGACTTCGCCGATGTCGAGCGGGCGATCGAGGTCGAGCTTCCGCTGCCTCCGCTGCGGCAGGCCGCCGCGCTAGCTCGCTTGCGGGGCGACTTGGAAGCGTACGAAGCGACCCGCGCCGCACAGGCGTATCCGAGGCCGGCCGGTGGAACACTGGCCAGGATTGCCTTCGTGGCAGCAGTTGCCGTTCTGCTGATTGGCGGGGCCGCCGCAGTTTACTTCGCGCGGGACGAGCCCGCGCTTACCGCCGAGCAAGTCCTAGACCGAGCTCAGGAATCCATCTCGGCCTCCACTGCGCGGCCCTCGATGGCAACGTACGCAGTCGAGATCGCCCAACTGGAGCCAGTTTCGGTAACGCGCAAGCACGAGCTCGTCATTTGGACGGATCCCATCAGCGGCGGCTACACCTCACAGCTGCGGGATCCGGACGGATCGCTTCGTCACGCCGTTTGGCGGCGGGGGGCGGATGTGCCGGCGCTCGCCTACAACCGAGCTGCCGGCGATGCTCTGACCCGGGTTGATCGAACCGTCACAGAGCGTCCGCCCACCCTGCTTGCATCAATGGGGAACGGCATTGACTGCGACCTCTTGGCAAGCGGATTCGCCCGTTGGCTTGAAGCGAGGCGCTGGCATCCGTTGCGCGTCTCTCTAGACTTTGCCCTGCTGGCCTCGGACGATGCGACGGTGCGGCTCGAACGGTCCGGAGGCGTGGTCTTCGTCGTGGCGCAAAAGCAGCGGGGCGGTCTGCGCGCGGAAGTCACGCTGGCGCTGGACGCTGAGTCCTACGAACCTCATTGGCTGCAGATTCATTTCCGGAGCCCTCAGGGCGAGTCAACCTTCAAGCTCGTCCAGAACGAGGTGCGTTTGATCGCCGCCTCTCATCTTGACTTGTCGGTGTTCGAAGCCCGCGTCCCCTCGCGAGGTGCCGTGCGAGACCGGTCCGCGCGCGTCCCGCGGCCCCGATCGGAGCCGGCACCCGATCCGTTGGAGCCCCAAGTGGTTGAAGCGCGGCTGCGGCACGCCCTGCACGCGGCCGGTGCCTGCTTGGGCGAGCCGGTAGAGGTCGTGCGCGGTGCCGACGGCATGCCCGCGTTGCGGGGGATCGTCGGAACCAGGGACATGAAGGAAGCGATCCTAGCGGCGCTGGAACGTTCCCACGCACTTGACTCTGTGCCGGTGGATATCCGAACTCGAGAGGAGGCGGCCAGGGACGACGGATTCCGACGTGATTTCGACGAGGTTCCTTTCGCCCGGCCCAGTGTCGAAGCAGGCGGGTCAAGCGCCCGAAGCGCCCCGATACGAGGTCTCGTGCTCGCCGCCGACCTGACCGCCTATTTCCGTGCGGCCGACCCGCTCAAGTCGGCAGATTCGGTGGAGCAGGATCTCGGCGTTTTCGCAGGCGAGGCGGTGGAACGAGCCGAAGATCTGCTGCGACGTGCTTGGGCACTGAGAAGGCTCGGCGAACGCTATGGATCCCTCGATAGAGAGACTGTCTCGCCCGAAGTGGCGGACCTGGTGCGGGAGATGTTCCAGGACCACCTCCATGGCCTCGGGGCTTCGGCACGCGCGGGCGCGGACTGGACACTGCCTGCCTTGGGTGCGATCGCGGAGGCGAGGGGTGCGAGAGAGCGAGCGCCAGAACCGACTGCGCAGAGTGCAGTGCCCGCGAGTCCTTGGCCAGAGGCTTTTCTGTCCCTGTTCGAGGCTGCGAGCAGTATCCACAGGGATACTCTGGCGTTGCTAACGGTCCGCTTGGATGTGACCGAGGCCCAGGCCAGCGCGGCTGGCCGAGGCGATTCCGCGGATGTCGAAGACATCGATCGCACGCTTCGGAGGCTTCTGGGAACCTCCCGGGCGCTCGGACCGCAAATTGCTCGGATCGCGGATGCGTTTGCTGCGGGAACACACCCGGAACCTACAGCGCTACTTGAACAGGGGACGCGGCGTTAAGTAGAGATCGGCATCCGGACATGAAGCGAGTCTGCAAGCACGCTTTGCTCTTGGCGCTCTGGCTAGCGGCCGGGCCAGAGCTCTTGAGCGCTTCCGAGATCTTCGGCATCGTCTGGGACTCGACCGGATCCGCCTTGCCCCACACCCGGATCACAGCCTGGAACACGGACACAGGAATCCAGCATCGCACCAAGTCCGGCGAAACCGGCCGCTACAGCATTCCGTTCCTGAAGCAAGGAACGTACCGGCTGTCGGTTCGAAGCCCGGGCTTCATGATTTCGACAGTACCGGACATTGCGCTCGACGCGGAACAGCAGTTGCGCATTGATGTCACGTTGCTGGTGGCGGCAGTTTCGGAGTCGATTCAAGTCACGGACATGACATTGCTGGACACAGCGTCAGCGGAGGTGGGTGAGACGGTCCCAGGAAACGTCATTCGGGAACTCCCGCTCAACGGCAGGAATTTCACCGAACTGCTCACCACCGCCACGGGAGTCACGCCCGTCAGCAGCGCTCAGGGCGAAGGGCCTGGGACCACCGATGCGGATCCGACGGGGATTCCCGGCTCGCGCGTGCTGAAGCCGTCGCTCCACGGGCAGCAGAACAGATCGGTGATCTACTATCTGGATGGGATCGTCAATACCGATTTCCGAGTAACAACCTACGGCTACCTGCCGAGCATCGATCTGTTGGAGTCGATGCGGGTGCACGCGCACTCGGACAAGGTGGAATGGGGCGGGGTTACGGGCGGGGTGATCAGCCTCGCATCGAAGTCTGGGACGAACGAGTTTCGCGGAACGATGTTCTCGTTCGTTCGCAACAGTGCTTTCGACGCGCGGGATCCGTTCAAGGACGCCAATAGCGACGGACCCGCTCCATTCCGCCAGAA
Source organism: Chloroflexota bacterium (assembly GCA_028874365.1). GTDB lineage: Bacteria > Chloroflexota > Dehalococcoidia > Bin125 > Bin125 > Bin125. The sequence continues at coordinate 9,870 of JAPPJZ010000077.1, forward strand.
CCAGTTCGGCGGGACCTACAGCGGCAGGATAGTCCGCAACCAGAGCTTCTTTTCCGGCGGCTACGAGGCTTGGAGATACCGCAAGCCCACTCAATCGCTGGGGCGCGTCCCGACCGCGGAGGAACTCGCTGGTGACTTCTCGAACTCCGTCATCGGTCAGGACATCTTCGACCCCCTCTCGACCAGCCTCGACGCTGCGGGCAACTACGTCAGGGCCAGATTCCCGGGCAACCGCATTCCGGGCCCGCTGCTTTCGCGCCGAATGCAGGGGTTCTTCGAAGCGTACGAAGAACGCCCCAATCTTGTTGATCCCGTGTCGAACTTCATCAACAGCGCCTCGTCTGCCGACGACGCGGATTCGCTGCAGGTCAAGGTTGACCATCGGTTCTCTGACAAGGACAGCATCTTCGGCCGTTGGAGCCGGATGGCCCGCCATTCGGTGGAACGTATCGGCCGGAAAGCCAGTGACGGCAGCGAGATGGTCGCGAGGAACTTCGGGGGAGGCTGGACTCACGTCTTCAGTCCCACGGTTGTGCTGAATCTTCGCGGCGGGGTCGCGCGCAGGGACTTCCTATTTGACGTGCAGGAGCACGTCGAGGGCGTAGACGGCCTGGCCCAACTGGGCTTCCGCGACACCGAACGGTTCGAGGGCTTGGAAGTGGCCCTGACCAGTCCATGGGGAACGTCGGGGATTCGGGGAGCCGCGCCCAGGCGGAACCCGACCTTCAACGTTGCGGGCGACCTGACCTTCATGATGGGATCGCACACCCTGAAGGTCGGCGGCCAATGGATGGGGGTCGAGCGAGTGCAGGGCAACACTCACCAGGTTTTCCGCTTCGCGGACCAAGTGACCGGGGATCCGCAGAATCCGGGCCTGACAGGAGCCTCGCTGGCCTCAGCGCTGCTGGGACTGCCGTCGAGCTTCGACGGAATCCTGCCGCGTGACGGAATGATCCGCTTTCGCGTTCCGACCTATTCCGCCTACGTGCAGGACGAATGGCGCGCCAGCTCGCGTCTGACTATGAACTACGGGGTGCGCTTCGACTACAGCCAGCCAGCCACGATTCTGAACGAGGGGCTGATGGGGGGTATTGACATCGACCGTCAGGTCTGGCTGGTTGGCGCGCAGTCGATGCCTGCGGACTGCAGTCGGACGGGCCGCTCGCCATGCATTCCCGAGGACGTGCCACACCGGGACCGGATCGTTCTAGCAGACCGCCCGAACTTCCTGCCCAATCCCGTCAAGGACAACTGGGGGCCCCGCATCGGCGCCGCCTACCGGATGGATGACAGCACCGTCCTGCGAGGCGGGTACGGACTGTACTGGGACTCGCTGACGAGCAATAGCCAGTACACGCAGCACAACGTTAACACCTGGCCAGTCTCGCGCGGCTTCAGCGGCAAGGCCAACGGCCTGGGAGGCGCCCCACAGTTCATTTCCGATCTCGAGGGGAACTTCCCCGCCGTCTTGCCCGCGTCGAGCCCTTGGGTGCTTGACACATGGAGCAACGACCCGGAGCGCAAGAACGCCCTATCGCACCAGTGGCACGTGGAACTGCAACGGCAGGTGACGGACCAGTTGATGGCTTCGGCCGCGTACGTGGGAAGCGTGAACCGGCGCGGCGAGTATTCAGGGCTGGGCAACAGCGCGACAGAGGCAGGCCCGGGGACGCCGCAGGAGGTCGACGCCCGGCGGCCGTTCCCGCAAGCCGGCGGCGGCACGTTCTACAGCCGAAGTATCGGGGAGTCGAGCTACCACGCGCTCCAGGTCAAGGCGCGGAGGCGCTTTGCCGAGGGCTTCCAGATGCTGCTGTCGTACACGTGGTCGAAGTCGATGGACAACGGATCGAGCGGCTGGTTCGCGGCAGAGAACGGTCCCGGCGGCAGCTCGGCAGCGCAAAACTATCATGATCCGGACTCGAACCGGAGCGTGTCGAGCTATAACATCCCGCATTTCCTGAGCTTGTACTCGGTGTACGAGTTGCCGCTGGGGAAGGGCAAGCGTTATTTGAGCCGCGGGCCGGGATCGTGGCTGCTAGGGAACTGGCAGGCGAATCTGATCCTCCAGTGGCGGTCCGGGCAGCCCTTCAACCTCAGCGTGCCGGGTGACGTGGCGAACATCGGAAATTCGGTGGCATGGTGGAACTACGCCCGGCCGAACCTGGTGGGAGATGCGCAGCTTGGGCGCCCGACGGCGGAGCGTTACTACAATCCCGCTGCGTTCGAGGTGCCAAGTCTCTCGTACGGTGATTTCGGCCGTAACGTGCTGGCGAGCGATCCGGTGTTCAACACGGACTTTTCGCTGTTCAAGCTGGTGCCGCTGGCGGATCGCAGGCGGTTGGAAATCCGCTTGGAGGCGTTCAACGTGTTCAACCACATAGACTGGGCGGTTCCCGGAACGCTAGTGGGCAGGCCGGGGGCCGGGCGCGTGACTTCTAGCGAGCATCCCCCCCGAATCTTGCAAGTCGGCGTGAAGCTGCATTTCTGACCGCCGTGGATTGGCTACGCTGGCGGGGCATCCATTGTCGAGCGAATGATGCCCCGATGCGGCTAGTCCGCGTTCCGCACGCAGCGAAACCCGATATTAGGACTCCGCTCTTCGGGTCGCGCATAGCTCCGCTGCGCG
>JAPPJZ010000059.1 GCA_028874365.1 Chloroflexota bacterium
GGCGGCTAACGGCCGCCCAGATCGCGAGTCGGCTAGTCGCGGCCGAAGGCTGAGCGGAGTTCGGCGGCGATCTGATCGAGGGCCTGGTTGCCTTCGGGGACGGCCTGGAAGGCTCCGACGAAGCCGTGGATCACGCCGTCGTAGCGGGTGCAGCTTGACTGGTTGCCGGCGGCGGCCAGCGCGGCGGCGTAGGCCTCACCTTCGTCACGGAGCGAGTCGTACTCGGCGGTGATGGTCAGGGCTCTGGGCAGGTTGGACAGGTCTTCTGCCCGCAGGGGTGAGGCGTAGGGTTGAGCGCCGTCCGACTCGTCGTTGAGGTAGAGGTCCCAGAACCAGCGCATGCCGGCTTCGGAGAGTCCGTACTCGCCTCCGCCGTTGAGCCTGTAGGACTCGGTGTCGAAGTTGAAGTCGGTGACCGGGTAGATCAGGATTTGCGCGGCGATCTGCGGACCTCCGCGGTCGCGGGCCATCTGCGAAACGACGGCAGCCAGGTTGCCGCCGGCCGAATCGCCGGCGACGGCGATCTGGTCGCTGGGGCCGCCCTGCTGGGCGTACATGCCGGTGATCCACTCGAGCGCGGCGTAGCAGTCGTCGGCAGCGGCGGGATAGGTCGCTTCGGGGGCGAGCCGATAGTCGACGGAGAGCACGCTGGTCGGAACGCGGTTGGCGAGGGCGCGGCAGACGGCGTCGTGCGAATCGAGATCGCCGATCACCCAGCCGCCGCCGTGGAAGTAGACGACGGTGGGCAGGTCGCGCGGGTCGTCGGTGGGCAGATAGCCGCGCGCGGGGATATCGCCGGCCGGTCCGGGGATGACCATGTCGTGGACCTGGACGACGGGCTCGGGATCGCCCTGTGGCCGGAGGGCGGCCATGGCCGCGCGGGCATCCTCGACCGGCATTTCGTTGAAGGGCGTAGCGCCAGCTCGCAGATCGAGGATGGCCTGGGTTTCCGGGGTGACGGGCATGGGAGGTTCCTGTCTGACATGGCTGCTTTGGCAGGCGGGGGAGCCCCCCTCTGCCTTCGGCATCTCCCCCCGCTCACGCGGGGGGAGAAAAGAGATCTGAGAAGAAGATTTCCCTCAGATGCGTTCGTTGATGAAGGCGGCGGCTTCCTTGAGGCATTCGATGCCGGTGGGGATGATCGCAAACATCATGAAAGGGTCGTGGATGACGCCGTCGTAGCGGTGGACGGTGACCTCGCTGCCGGCCGCTTCGAGCGCGGCGGCGTAGGCTTCGCCTTCGTCGCGCAGCGGGTCGAACTCGGCGGTCTGGACGAGCGCGGGCGCCAATCCAGAGAGGTCGTTGGCCTGGAGCGGTGAGGCGTAGGCGTCGTGGCCGGCTTCGGCGCTGGGCAGGTAGTGATCCCAGAACCAGATCATCGAGGCCCTGGTCAGCAGGTAGCCCTCGGCGTTCTCGGAGTAGGAGGGGTAGTCGTAGTTGTGGTCGGTGACGGGCACGTGCAGGATCTGGGCGGCGATGGCCGGGCCGCCCTTGTCGCGCGCCATCTGCGAGACGACGGCGGACAGATTGCCGCCGGCCGAGTCTCCGGCGACGGCCATGCGCGAACCATCCACGCCGATCTCGGCGCCGTTCTCGGCGACCCAGGCTGCGGCGGCGTAGCAGTCGTCGGCCGCGGCCGGGTACTTGTGCTCGGGCGCGAGGCGGTAGTCGACAGAAACGATGGCAGCCTCGCCTAGTTCGGCGAGCAGTTGCTTACAGGTGCCGTCGTGCGACTCGATATCGCCGAGCACCCAACCGCCGCCGTGGTAGTACATCACGACCGGCAGGTTGTCGCCCTCGGAGGCGTAGACGCGGACGGGGATGTCGCCTCCGGGTCCCGGAACCGTGCGATCTTCGACGCGTGCGGGTTCCGGCGCGCCAGCCTGCATGGGGGCGAAGCCCTCCATCATGGCGCGCGCCTCTTCGGGCGTCTGCTCGGAGATATCGGGGCCGGCGGCCTCTTCGAGCATGGCGAGCAGTCCCTGGGTCTCTGGGGTTACTGGCATGGTTCACACCTTTCGTTGTGTGTTGAGATCAGCCTTGGTGCGCCCGAAGGTGCAACGCGCACAGGATAGGCGGAGTTGTCTTTGGCGGGGTGCCCCCCTCTGCCTGCGGCATCTCCCCCCGCTGGCGCGGGGGGAGAGCGGAATTGGACCGGCGACTCCGTCGATGAGAGGGACCCTCACCCTAGCCCCCGCGTCGAGTGCGGGGCAGGCGCTCCCTCGGGGAGAGGGGACCGAAGGAAGCCGGTTTCGGGTTTTCGGTGAACTTTTTTTCTGGGGGAGTTTCGACCAGCTGCGGCCACGATGTCCCGTAAAACACTAGGGATCGTGAAATCTGGGGATTCAGCATTTTTCAGGTTTTTTCAGGTTTCTTCACGGGTTCAGATGGGTTCGGCTGTTCGGGTCTGTTCGGTTTTGTTCGGATGTGTTCGATTTGTGGCGAATCGGGTTCGGTCCGCCCGGAAGCGTTCGAGGGTGCTTCTGCCCGCGCGAAGGGTGGAGAGGGAGATCAACTGAACCTCCTGACGTTTCGAACGCACATATGAACTGAGTTTAGCCGATCTTCGGAGCGGCGGGGCGGCCTCTGTGTCGCGGGAAACGGACGCTTCTCGGGACGGGCGCAGCGGATGTCTGGGTCACGTAGCGGAGAGACGGGAAGACATTTGCGAGGGAGGACTGGAAGCTCGAAACGCATGCTGGTGTAAAGAAGCGAGCGGCGGCGGCCTGCGGTGACGGTAGATCACACTCTTCCTGTAAAGGGTCACAACTCGGTAACTCGCGATGGATAGGATTGCGCGGTCTGCCACTCACGACGAGCGAAGGGGCGCGTCACCAATGCGCATCAATCTCGATTGCCTTCGAGCGGTCTTGCTCCCGCCGGTTCGTCTACGCGAAGGGGGTGAGCGGGAGAGCCGTGGCTCCGAAGTTCGACCCCTGCGGTTTGTCGGTCTGATTGCTCTGGTGGCGGTAGTCAGCCTAGCCGGTCTGCTGCTGGGCGGGGCGCCCGCCGGCGCGCAATCCTCGACCGCACTGGCCAGCAACTTCAGCAAGGCCAACGGCAAGACATTCGGCTTTGGACACGAGTACGGCCAGTCGTTCACGACCCGCTCCAACGCAGCCGGATACAGACTGACCGCGCTGAAGCTCGATGTCTCAGTAGGAAATCCACAAGGGAATCAACCGAACTACAGGATTGAACTGTGGTCGATGAAGAACTCGCTTCCGCATAAGGGCCTGAAGACCCTGACCAATCCGTCCGCCATCACCAATGGGGTGAACACCTGGACCTTTCCCGAAGGTGGCTACGACGTCAAGGCCGATACGACCTATGTGGTCCTCTGGGATGTATTCGATCCCGTGGGGAGCATCAGCGCCCTGTTCCAGACGACAGCAGTTGACTCCGAGGACGCGGGCAGCTGGCCAATTGGCAACAGCGCGTTCATGAAAACGAAAAGCGCCACCAGTTGGAGCACAAACGACGAGGCATTGCAGATCCAGATTCTTGGCTATGCCAAAACAGCTCCGACCGCTGCTCCGGTTCAGACGCAGCCGCCACCGCCCGATCCTCCCAATCTGGCGCGCGGTGACATCCAACCGGTTGTGACTGGAGGCGCACCCAGCTCTGCCGCCAGCGATCGGGTTGGGCTGCTTGGAGCCGTGAACAGCCGGAAAGCTCCGGGCGGCAGACCCGGGATCCATCAAGTCCCCGTGCAGATCAGTGAGATTCGATCCAACCAGCCCTCCGGGGCGACCGGCTCGCTAGACCTGCGCGCGATTGCCGCCTCTGTGTCGGAGGAGCTGCACCGCCATTCGAGAGGCTTCTATCTGACCGTGATGGTCGAGCGAATCAGCGGTCATCGGCATTTGTTCCGCTCCGGTTCTGTGCTGGACGGGGAGGGGCGGAGCTACGAACTGGCTCGCGGCGCGCCACTGCTCAAGGTGCGAATCTGGCACGTGTACTACCACAGCGGACGTGGAATGAACACGGTTGAGTTGCTGGGCGAGGTCTTCGGCGGGCGGCCTGGAGACCGGCTGGCCAAGCCGGTCGAGGTCTGCTTACCTGCACCAGCGTCGAACGTGGAGCGGGCCCAGATCGCAGCGCGCGGCCGGCTCGACCGCTACTGGACGATCCTGGAGTCCTACCTGACGTTCGATGGTCAGATCTGCGCCGAGACTGTGCGGGTGTCCTGGTTCACGATCGTGCTTGAGCCGGAGTCGGAACACAGGGCCGCGTAGCGACTAGTCGAAGAGGCCGTACTTGCGTTTGAGGGCGAGGATTCGCTCGACGGACTCGTTGATTCGCTGCCTGGAGATTTCGCCCTGCTCGACGGCGGTGACGATCGCAGCTTTGATTCGGTGGACATGGTCGATGTCGTAGGTGTTCTGGTTGGCGATCAGGATTATGTCGACGCCGGCCTTGATCGCCTCGATTGCGGCGGCTTCGAGGCTGTACTCCTCGAGGATTGCGCCCATCTGCATGTCGTCGGAGAGGATGACGCCAGCGAAGTCCAACTCGCCGCGCAGGAGGTCGGTGACGATGGGACGTGAGAGGGTGGCCGGGCGGGCGGACGGATCGAGATTGCGGTTGACGACGTGGGCGGTCATGACTACGTCGTCGTAGCCGTCGTCGATCATGCGTCGGTAGGGCGCGAGTTCGTCGTCGCGGACGAAGGAGTCGGTGACGTCGGTGACGCCGAGATGGGTGTCGCCGACGGCGCTGCCGTGTCCGGGGAAGTGCTTGAGCGTGGAGACGACGCCATGGTCGTGGTGGGCACGGGCGAAGGCACCGGCGTGGTCGGCGACTGCGTCGGGATCGTCGCTGAAGGAGCGCTCCCAGTAGCCGATGGCGGGACTGTCGGGGAAGACGTTGACGTCGACGACGGGGGCGAGATTCCAGTTGATGCCGAGGTCGCTCAGTTGCCGTGCCGACGCGCCCGCCAGCGTGGCGGTCTGGGAAGGAGTGCCCTCGCCGAGTTTGAGGTGGCTGGGTAACTGGACCTCGAAGCCGTAATCCGCCTTGAGCCGGTTGACGAAGCCGCCCTCGGCGTCGATGGCGATCAGCAAGGGGCGCTCGGAGGCCTGTTGCATTGCGGCGGTCAACGCCATGAGCTGCTCGGGCGAGACGATGTTGCGGACCTGTTCGCCGCCGCTGGGGGCGTCGTAGTCGAAGAGGATCACGGCGCCCGGAGCGATTTCTTTCAACATCGCCTTGGTCTCGTCGTCGAGGGTTTCGCCGCGGAAGCCGATCAGCAGCATCTGTCCGACGGCGTCTTCGAGCGAGAGCGATTCGGGGTCGTCGGACGCGCAGGCGGTGAGAACGGCGGCGGGCGCCAACAGTACGGCGAGGGCGAGGAACAGCCGTCTCACTGGGCGCTCACTGTGCGTCAAGCCATTGGCGGGTCATCTCGGCGTGGCCGACATGCTCGGCCGTGTGTGCCAGGGCTCGAACGACCAGCTCGTGACCTGTGAGGTTCTTGTCCATGAACATGTGGTAGTGGGGACCATCCCAGGCGTCGTTTGAGAGTCCGGTGAGGGCCGACTCGATTGCCGCTTTGGCGCCGGCCAGCCGCTCGCTGAGCAGAGCTTGCGGATCGTCGAACGAGGCCGCCCGGGAGTCGAACTCGGCCTGGCGGCTGCGGTCGACCTGTTGTCCGGCGAGGACTTCAACGAAGTTCCACTCGGTCGCCGAGATCGCGTGTGTGGCGAGGATGAACAGGGTGGATGAGTCGTCCCAGGGCGCGGCGTCGAGCTGCACAGCCGAGAGTCCGTAGGTGGCGGCGAGGATGCGCTCCAACAGTTCGCTAGCGGTATCGAATGCAGGCTGGGCGGGTCCGGACAAGGGCACGGCAGGCTCCAATTCTTATACTCGGCGAACACCTGAATCGTATCCGACGACCAGAAGGGCGAGACCATGAAGCCAGACCCGCAGACGCAGGCATTGAACGTGATGATCGAGGAGGCTCTGTCGCAAGGCAAGCCGTGGAGCGAGATGGAACCGCAGGAACTGCGCGACCAGTTGGCGCAGGGCGGACCGTTGGGACCGCCGGCGGCGAAGCTGGACGACATCGCGCAGGAGCGGACGGTGCCCGGTCCGGCCGGCGAGATTCCGATCCGCGTCTTCATTCCGCCGGTGGTGCGCGGGGTCTACCTGCACATTCACGGCGGCGGCTGGGTGATTGGCTCGCACGACGGCGCCGACGAGGCGCTGTGGGCACGCGCTCAGGCGACGCAGCAGGCGGTGGTCTCGGTGGGCTACCGGCTCTCGCCGGAACACCCGTATCCGGGGCCGAACGAGGATTGCGAAGCGGCCGCGGTCTGGCTGGTCGAGAACGGTCAGTCGGAGTTTGGCACGGACGTGTTCACGATCGGCGGCGAGTCGGCGGGCGGCCATCTGTCGGCGACGACGCTATTGCGGATGCGCGACAACCACGGATACACCGACTTCAAAGGCGCGGCGCTGACGTACGGTGTCTACGATCTGCGTCACTCGCCCTCGGCGAGGCTGTGGGGCGACCGCAACTTGATCCTGTCGTCGCCGATCATGGAGTGGTTCATCGACCACTATGTGACGCCGGAGGAGCCGGAGCTTCGCGATCTGCCGGACGTGACTCCGCTGCTGGCCGATCTGTCGGACATGCCGCCGGCGATCTTCACGGTGGGGACGCTGGATCCGCTGCTGGACGACTCATTGTTCATGGCTGCTCGCTGGCAGGCGGCGGGTCATGAGGCGGAGCTGCACGTGTTCGCGGAGGCACCGCACGGGTTTGACGGGTTCCCGACGCCGGCGGGGCAGGATGCGACGAATCGGATCAACAGGTTCTTGTCGGGGTGCCTGGGGTAGGGAGGCCCCTCAGTCGCTTCGCGACAGCTCCCCTGGAAGGGGGAGCAAATTTCATTGCGGGCCTCAATGGTGGTTCTGAAGTTCAGAAGCGATTCTGTCCAGCACCCCTGAGAGATTGCGCCTTACATCGTCGTTCCAAATTCTCAGGACTTTGAATCCCAGCTCCTCAATGTTCGCATCACGTTCGCGATCGGTACCCCTCTGCGCGGAGTGGTGCCCACCGTCTAACTCGACGACCAGCTTCGCTTGCAGACATGCAAAGTCAACCACGTACGGTCCGATTGGATGCTGCCTGCGGAACTTGTGACCTCCCAGCTGGCCCTTGCGAAGCTGAGACCACAGAATCAGCTCAGGCTCGGTCATGCGTTTCCGCAACAACCTGGCCCGTGAGATCCGGCTCTTAGAAGGATCCATTTGCTCCCTCTTCCAAGGGAGCTGTCGCGAAGCGATTGAGGGGACCCCGGGGCGGACGGTCAGTGCGGACAGGTCGTTCGCCTAGTTGACCCGCTTCTCGACGCCTGCCCAGTAGGCCTCTCGGAGTTCGAACTTCTTGAGTTTGCCGGTTGCGGTTCGGGGGAGGGTTTCGACGAACTCGACCTGGCGGGGGATTTTGAAGCCGGCCATGGTGGCTCGGCAGTGGGCGACGATGTCGTCTCGGGTGACGTCGTGGCCTTCTCGGGGGACGATCAGGGCGAGCGGGGTTTCTCCCCATTGCTCCGAGGGGATGCCAATGACGGCAGCTTCGAGGACGGCGGGGTGGTCGTAGAGGACGTCTTCCACCTCAATCGAGGAGATGTTCTCTCCGCCGGAGATGATGACGTCTTTGGCCCGGTCGACGATATTGATGTAGCCGTCCTGGTTGACGGTGGCCATGTCGCCGGTGTGGAACCAGCCATCGACGATGACCTTGTCGGTCTCTTCCTGCTGCTGCCAGTAGCCGCGCAGGACGACGTTGGAGCGGGCGACGACTTCGCCGACCTCTTCGTCGTCCCAGGCGACCTCCTTGCCGGAGTCGCGGACAACCTTGACATCGACGCCGATCACGTCGTGGCCGGCGCGGACCTTGGTCCCGAAGTAGCCGTCTTCGTCGGCGCCGAGGTAGGGCTTGACCTCTGAGACGGTGAGGATCGGCGAGGTTTCTGTCAGGCCGTAGATCTGGATGAACTCCCAGCCAATCTCTTTCTCCAGGCGCTCGATGAACGACTGTGGAGGGGGCGCGCCGGCGACGGTGAATCGTGGGCGGACGGTGATGTTGTAGTCGTCCTTGCGCTCGAACTCGAGGATGCGGGCGAGCACGGCGGGGGCCATGCAGGCGAAGGTGCAGTTCTCGTCCTGGATGACCTGGTAGATGTCGGCCGCCTCCGGGGCTCGGAGGACGACGTGCTTGCCGCCCATTGCGGTGATCGCGTAGGGCCCGCCCCAGCCGTTGGCGTGGAACATGGGCAGCGTCCACATCTCGGCGTCGTCCTGCGAAATGCGCAAGTGGGCAATGAAGTTGTAGGCGTTGATGTAGGCGTTGCGGTGCGTGATCATCACGCCCTTGGGCCGCGCGGTGGTGCCGGAGGTGTAGTTGATCGAGAGCAAATCGGTCTCTTCCAGGCCGGGGTCGGGAGGCTGAGCAGTCGATTGGTCGCCGATCCAGTCCTCGTAGTTGGTCCAGCCGGGGTTGATTTGGGCGTCGCCGTAGGGGATGGCGATGAAGTGCTCGACCGTGTTCACGTTGCCGCGAATCTCGTCGACGAGGTGGGTGAACTCGGCGTCGACGAGCACAACTTTTGAACCGGAGTGTTCGAGCATGTACTCGAAGTCGGCAGGGATCAGGCGGTAGTTCATGGGGACGATGATCGCGCCGATCGCGGCGGTGGCGTAGAACGTTTCGAGGAACTGGTGCGAGTTTGGTGCGATGATGCCGACGCGGTCGCCCTTGCCGATCCCAGCGTCGAGCAGGGCGTGGGCCTGCTGATTGACGCGGCTGTTGAACTCGGACCAGGTGAACCGCTTGTCGCCGTCGACGACGGCTTCGGAGGGTCCGTAGAGCTTCGATGCGCGGCGCAGAAAATCGTTGACTAGCAGTGGGACTTCCATCGTCGTCTCCCTCGGTCAATCGCGGCAGGCAAGTTGAGCCGTCCGCGTCGTGGAGCGGATTCGGGAACATTATTGCACTCGGACCAGCAGGGTCCGGGACCTACTCGGCGGGGAACTCTGAGACCGGGAAGACGTCGTTGACGATTGAGAGGTCGTCGCCGTCGGGACAGTAGGGCAGGACGGTGCGGCGCCACTCGGGGTTGGGGATATGGAACTGCAGCTCGCCGTCGAAGTGGATGTTGGCCTCAAGCTCGTAGCGGTGATGACGGCTGATCTCCACACCCTCATAGGGCAATTCGAAGTGGATCGGGAACCCGCCGAGGTCTGCGAAGCTCGCTTCGACCACGACGAACCGTTCCTCCGGTTCCGAAGCGTCCCAGAGCCGAATCTCGAGGACTGCGTCGTCGGGCAGGTCTCCGTCCCAGAAGCTGGAGTGGATCTGTCCGGGCAGGGGTTCGACGCACTGGTCGAACTCGCTGACCGAGATCACCCGCACGTCGCTGTTGCGGGGAGCGCCACGGGTGAGGACCGGATGGACGGTGTCGTTGATGTAGAGGAGCTGGTCGTCGACTTCGACGCGGGCCTGGAGCGTGATCTCGGCTCGGCCGTCGACTTCGCCGGGGTCGTACTCGATGCTGAAACGAACCGGTAGTCGCTCGGCGTTTTCGATCACGTCCTGGCCCAGTTCGATGGCGGAAGCGTCGGCGAGCGAGGTGTCCAGAAGTTTGACCGTGACCGTGGCGCCGGCGGGGAGGTCAACGTCGCGGTGGAATCGGACCTCGCCGGTGATCGTGTTGGAGGAACCGCAGGCCGCGGCGACGCAGACTGAAACGGCGAGCGCGGCCAGCCAGATAACGGGAACGAACAACCGCGTCATCGCCTCTCCGACTCAGACTTCCTCCGTTACGTCCATTAGATAGCATCGAAGTGGTCGGATGGGCAGATCTAGAGGATCTCTTGGAGGCTTCAGATGGAATCAGTTGTGGTGATTCTGGCAATCATCGTTGGAGTTGTGACCATTGCGCTGGTGAGAGAGCGGAGACGCGCTCCAGAGAAACTGGATCGATCCGAGTTCGATCACGCACTATCGGAAATGAACGCAGCTCGGATTCGCGTGGGGCAACTGGAGGAGGCAGAACGTCGGCTGGAGCAGCGAGTTGCGGAATTAGCCGAAGAACGGGACGCTGCTCGGACCAGTCACGAGGATCTCCAACGTCAACTGTTAGTCGCTCGCGAAGAACTGCAGGGCGTTCGTTCTGCCGATGAGGCTCGCCAGGCAGCGCTAGAGGAACGCCAAAAGGAACTGGATACGCACTTTAGAGGGATTGCATCAGAGGTTGCGCACGCGAGCAACGAGGAGTTCCGGAAACAGGCTGCCGAGGAGTTCAAACGACAACGGCAGTTGGCAGACAAAGATATGGAAGCCCGGCAACTTGCGGTTTCCAATCTGGTAAAGCCAGTCGCCAAGAATCTGGACGAACTGCAGAAGCATGTACAGGAACTAGAGGTCAAGAGAGAAGGTGCGTACAAGGGAATCGATGTCGCAGTGCAGCAGGCTCAGGCTCAGATAGAGGCTCTCCGCGCAGAGACGGGTGGACTAAAGGAGTCGCTCCGCACTCCAAACGTTCGTGGCTTCTGGGGCGAGAAGACTCTTGAGAGCATGTTGGAACTCGCTGGACTTCGGCGCGGTGAGACCTTTTGGACTCAGCAATCGGAGCGGACAGAAGGCGGCACCGTAAGGCCCGATGTGATCGTGAAAATGCCGGGCGATAAGCGCATAGTCATTGACAGCAAGATGCCCGCGGCTCGTTACCTCGATGCACGCGAGGCCAAGGATGAAGAGACAGAAGTTGTGATCCTGCACGACCATGCCCAAGCAGTCATAGATCGGGCCCAAGAGTTGCAATCCAAGAGCTACCACCAAGTCGATGGCTCTCTCGATTTTGTGATCATGTTCGTTGGCGCAGACGCGATTCTGGATGCCGCCCTTCGGGTCGAGCCGGGGCTCTGGGAGAGGTCGTGGAGAGACTATCGCGTCTTGATCGCGTCACCAGCGGTGCTTATCGCCATCTTGAATGGCGTGGCTGAGGCACTGCGCCAGGAGGACGAGTATCGAAACGCCCAGGAGATTGCGAGTTCGGGACGCGAGCTCTACGACCGTTTAAGCACGTACGCGGATCACGTTCAGAAGCTGGGCCGGTCGCTTAACTCGGCAGTAAACCACTACAACGCGAGCGTGGGTTCGATTCAGCGCTCGGTGTTGCCGTCTGCTCGCCGAATGAAGGAGCTCCGGGCGGTTCCGGACTCGGTCACTCTAAAGGAACCAGATGCTCTTGAGGCCAGAGCCGAGGAGATTACGCGACCCGAATTGGTTCCCACGGCAGGTGAAGACGGCGACTAGTCGTCGAAGGTTTTGCGTGTTCTCGGGCGGACGGCTCCGTACTTTCGGAGGTCGGCGATGGTGACGATCCGGCCGGTCCATTCGGGTCCCTGTGCGACGATCCAGAGGCAGGCGTCGGACATGATGATCGGGTCTTCGAAGTCCATCTGCTTGGCCTGCTCGCCGAGCGTGAAGGCGTAGCCCTCGCTCCAGACTGAGAGTTCCAGGCGGAGGCAGTTGACCGAGATGCCGGTGCCCTTGAGGTCGCTGGCGAGTGATTCGGACATCGCCTCGAGCGCGCGCTTGGTGGTTGTGTAGCTGGCACGGCCGAAGTCGGGGCTGACTGCGGCGCCGGAGCCGATGTTGATGACCGCGCCGCCGTCGCCGTCCGCCATCTTCGGGGCGACGGCGTGGGTGAGGTAGAAAGGCGCGTTGACGTTGATCTCGACGGCAAGGCCCCAGAGGTTGCGGCCCGATTCGAGCGCCTTGCCCGGCGGGGCGATGGCCGCGTTGTTGATCAACACGTCGATCTGGCCGAAGCGGTCGTAGGTCTCCGCGACGGCGCGGTCAAGGTCATCGACCTTGGCCAGGTTGGCGCCGATCGGTAGGCACTGTTGGCCGGCTTCCTCGACCAGCTGCGCCGTCTCGTTGACGGTGCCGGGCAGCTTCGTGGGCGAATCTGCGGTCGAGCGGGCGACGGCGGCGATGTCGTAGCCGGCGATGGCGAAATCCTGAGCAAGCTGTTTGCCGATGCCCCGGCTGGCTCCGGTGATGAATGCGACCTTGGCCATGGTGATGTTCCTCTGGGTGTTTGGTTGGTTGGGCTGAGCCCCAGCATATCCGCCATATAGACTTCCGCTGGAGGAGTAGGACGATGCCCCATCACGTCAAGAGC
>JAPPJZ010000047.1 GCA_028874365.1 Chloroflexota bacterium
CACCAGTCCGGGATTCACCAGGACGGCGTGGTCAAGATGCGCGAGACCTACGAGATCATGGATCCCAAGGAGGTCGGCTGGGCCGAGGGTTCGCAGTTCGTGCTCTCCAAGCTCTCCGGCCGCGCGGGCTTCCGCTCGCGGCTGGAAGACCTCGGCTACGAACTGGACGCCGACGAGTTGAAGGCCGCGTTCGACCGCTTCCAGCAACTCGCCGACCGCAAGACGGTGGTTGACGACCGCGACCTCGAAGCGATCGTGATGGACCGGCTGGGTCAGCCGACCGAGGGTTGGCAGCTTGTCTCAATCGACATCTCCGCCGGCACGACCTCGACTCCGTCGGCGACCGTTTCGCTGCGTTCGCCTGATGGCGAAGAATGCTCTGGGACCAAGACCGGCACGGGTCCGGTCGACGCGATCTACCAGACGATCCGCGAACTGACCGGCGTCGCCGATGAACTCGAGGAGTACAGCGTCTCGAGCATTACCGAGGGGCTGGACGCCCAGGGTGACGTCACGATTCGCATCCTCATCGATGGCGCCACGCACACGGGTCGGGCTGCCGATCAGGACATCCTGGTGGCTTCGGCTCGGGCTTACATCAACGCAATCAACCGCCACGTCAGCGGCCAGACCGGCGCGACGGCCGCAGCGACGCAAGAACGGACTCCGTAAGGGCAATATCGCGCCGCGGCGAGGTCAGCGAATGAACCCGTCGCGGCGCATCATGGCTTCGTAGTCGTCCTGTGAGAGACCGCAGTCGATCAGTTGCTCGAACTGTCGGCGACTGAGGTGGATTTGGCGGGCCATTTGCCCAAGAAGACGGTCGCCGAGATCACGGTCTGCACCGTGCGACATGAGCGTCTTGATGCCGCTTGCTTCACCGTTTAGCTGTTCGTACTCGTACCAGCGGTGCCGAGAATCGCTCTCGCGAAATCCCTTTCGCAGCAGTGCACGACGAACCACCCGTGCCTTACGGGGCACGTGAGGCGAGGCTGAATCGCTGTCTGAGCCCCACTCTCATGTCGGCATAGAAGGGAGCCAGCTCTTCAGGATCGGCTTCGGCGATGCGACGCCATTTCCAATCGAAATCGTCAATGAGCACATCCCATGCCTCCTCACGGGTTTTACCCCAGAGAATGGTGTGATACTCGCCCTCGAGCAGGTACACCTCATCTTCCTCGATGTAGCTAACTTTGAAGACGAGCGGCTCCTCAGTGCGGTAGCGCTTCCCGTCCGAGACGAACTCGGTGAAGATCATCGGGCTGAGGTCGATGTCTGATGCGGGCGTGGCCATGGGCGTCTCCGCTCCTGGAGGCACAGGATATCCCGGCCAGCGGGTCTCGGCGATCGCTGCGCGTAAGATGGCTACTGATACCGGGATTCCAGAGCAGGGGAGAACGAGATGGCCGGACGTACCGTTGCCCAGAAAATCTGGGAAGAGCACCTGATCCGCAGCGCTGAGGGCCAGCCTGATCTGCTGTACATCGACCTGCACCTCGTGCATGAGGTGACGTCGCCGCAGGCGTTCGAAGGACTGCGTCTGAGTGGGCGCAAGGTGCGTCGCCCCGATTTGACCCTCGCCACGCAGGATCACAATGTCCCGACCGACACGCGGATCGAACCATATGCCGATCCGCTCTCGCAGCAGCAGGTTGAATCGCTGCGCGCCAACTGTGACGAGTTCGGCGTGCCCCTCTACGACACGCTCGACCCGCGCCAGGGCATTGTCCACATCATCGGCCCCGAGCAGGGACTGACCCAGCCGGGGCTGACAATCGTGTGCGGCGACAGCCACACGTCGACGCACGGGGCACTGGGAGCGCTGGCCTTCGGCATTGGCACGTCCGAGGTCGAGCATGTGCTGGCCACGCAAACGCTGCCGCAGGCGCCGCTCAAGCAGATGTCTGTCGAGGTCACGGGCGAACTGCCCGAGGGCTGCTCGGCGAAAGACGTGATCCTGACCATTCTCAACACGATCGGCACCGGCGGCGGCGTGGGACACGTGATCGAGTATCGAGGCGACGTGATCCGGGAGCTGTCGATGGACGGACGGATGACGGTCTGCAATATGACCATCGAAGGCGGCGCCCGCGCCGGCCTGGTCGCCCCTGACGAGACGACCATCGACTACGTACGCGGACGTCCGCACGCGCCGAGCGGCGACGACTGGGACGCGGCGGTCGAGCGCTGGAGCGAACTGGTCACCGACGATGACGCCGTCTTCGACAAAGAGGTTGTCATCGACGGAGCGGACATCGCGCCGTTCGTGACCTGGGGCACCAATCCCGCGCAGAGCGCGCCGGTCACGGGATCGATCCCCGACCCGGCGAGTCTGGCGACCGCGTCGGCTCAGGAATCGGCGGAGCGGGCGTTGGCCTATCAGGGATTGACCGCCGGTACGGCGATTTCCGACATCGCGATTGACCGCGTGTTCATCGGCTCGTGCACAAACGGGCGGATCGAGGACCTGCGCGCGGCCGCCGCTGCGATCTCCGGTGGCCACGTCGCCGAAGGCGTCAATGCGATGGTCGTACCCGGCTCAGGGTTGGTGAAGGTGCAGGCCGAGGAAGAGGGCCTGGCCGACATCTTCCGCGACGCCGGGTTCGAGTGGCGCGACGCCGGGTGCTCGATGTGCCTCGGTATGAACCCCGACATCCTCAGCCCGCAAGAGCGCTGCGCGTCGACCAGCAACCGAAACTTCGAAGGTCGTCAAGGTCCCGGTGGCCGGACGCACCTGGTCAGCCCGGCCATGGCGGCGGCGGCGGCGGTCGCGGGTCACTTCGTCGACGTGCGGAGCCTGTAGCAACGCTTCCTAGCGCCAGAGGGCGAGTTCTTCGTCTCGCTCGGCGGTGACGGTTCGGACGTCGGGGCCGAAGACCATCGTGTAGGGGCGATCGGCTCGGTATTGCGGCCAGCCGGGTAGGGCGTTGGTGGTGGGATTGCCGGTCCGGGCGAAGTTGGTCCAGGCGTCCATCATGAAGCGGCTGAGCTGGTCGACCTGCGGATCGTCGCCGACGAAGTCGCGCATCAGGTCGTTCGTCCCCCAGATGAGGGGCACATCGAGCGCGTGCGGGGCGCCGAGGCGGCCCTCGAACATCGGCGATTGCTGCTCGACCAGGTAGGAGTACGTACCACCCGGTGCGCCCGCATGAACGTCGAGCAGGCGGCGGGTGGATCCTCGGTACTGGCGGTCGGTCATGATGGCGTTGTAGACGGCGAGCGGGTCGGTCGGCTCGCCACGCTGGATCCGGAGCGTTCGATAGGTCTCGAAGCGCTCGCCGGCTCGTTCGCTACCGCCGACTAACGGCGCCAGCAACTCGAGGGCGCGCTCTTCGTTCAGATCGTTCACGCCGCTCATTGCTGCGAGCAGCGTGAACTCGTTGCGCATCGTGCCGGCGAGCAGGTCGACATTTGCGCTGCGGCCATTGCGAACGGCGTCGATCGGCATGGTGTCGAGGAACTCGTCCTCGATCACGGCGTTGAAGATCCCGTGCAGACCTGCGGCGGGATTGACGGCCGGATCTGCTCCAGCGAGCGCAACCTGAGCTTGCAGCAAGTCGTCAACCGGCAGCCGACGCAACTCGTCGGCTGTGGGTCGATCGAGGCCCAGCTCGCGGTAGTAACAGGGCAGCATCTCTTCAACCGATTCGCGCGAGTGCAGGCGATCGGCCGCGCCGCTCTGGATAATGGCGTGATCAAACAGGCCTTCCGCGAGAGGGGATGCGAGCAGAATGCCGACCGCGATGCCGCCGGCCGACTCGCCGAAGATCGTCACATTCGAGGGGTCCCCTCCGAACACGGCGATTTCGTCCTGCACCCAGCGGAGGGCGGCGAGCATGTCGTGGAAGCCGAAGTTGCCCTCGGCTCCGTCGCCGTCGGGGAGTACGGGGTCGGGTAGGTAGCCGAGCGCGCCCAGACGGTAGTTGATCGTGACAATCACGACGTCGCCGCGGGCGGCGAGCGGTGCGCCGTCGTAGGCGGGCGACGATCCCGACCCGCTGAATAGACCGCCGCCGTGGATCCAGACCATGACCGGACGTCGGCCGTCATCGAGGCCGGGCGTCCAGACGTTGAGGTAAAGGCAGTCCTCTGACATCCGCTCCTGGCTGTGGCCCATGATTCCGGCGAACGGTCCGGCAGCGGGCCGCGACGGTTGGATCGAGATCGGCCCAAACTCAAAGGCGTCGCGAACGCCATCCCATGGCTCTACCGGCTGCGGTCGACGCCAGCGCAGGTCGCCGACGGGCGGCTGAGCGAACGGCACGCCGCGGAAGACGTGGATACCGTCTTCGATCTGCCCTCGGAGCGCTCCCCGTTGCGTATGAGTCGTCGTCAGACTCGACGACATGATTTGCTCCTACTCAAGTAGATCTGTGCTCCAGATCTCGCGTTCGGTCTCGCGGTCCTCACGGATCGTCTTGACATCGGGACCGAGGACCATCGTGTAGCGCTGGTCGGCTCGGTATTGCGGCCAGCCCGGAAGTGCGTTCGTGGTGGGATTCCCGGTGCGGGCGAAGTTGATCCAGGCGTCCATGGCGAAGCCTGAGAGCTGATCGGTCTGTGGGTCGTCGCCTATGAAGGGACGCATGTGGTCGCCGGTGCCCCAGACGAACGGGATGTCGATCGCGTGCGGCGCGCGCAGGCGACCGTCCATGGCTGGAGACTGCTGGTTGAACATGTACCCGTAGGTCTTGCCCGACCCGTCGAGGACGCTGTGCGCGTCGAGCAGGCGGTCGGACGGGATGCGGAAAACGTAGTCGGTCATCACCGAGTCATAGACGGTGAGCGGGTCCGAGGCGGCGCCTCTGGCGGCTCGGGCGTCGCGGTAGTGGTCGTAGATCTGGTTGGCGACATCGGTATCGCCGGCGGTGACGGCCAATGCTCCTCGAGCTCCCGCTTCGTCCATCTCGTTGACGCCCTGCAGTGCGGCCAGCAACGTCCACTCATCCTCGATCGTGCCGCAGAGCAGGTCGACATCCTTGCTGCGTCCGTTGCGGACGGCCTCGATCGGCAGCGTCTCGAGGAACCCGCCTTCTACGACCGGCGAGAAGGCCATCAGGTAGCGTCCTGTCAGCGCGCCCGTTTCAGGATCGCCGACAAGTGCATTTTGCGCGTCGAGCATGTCCTGGGCGGGAATGCTGCGCAGCGAAGCGGCGTCATCGGGGCTGACCTCGAGAACCGCGCAATAGCGTCGGCAGACTTCCTCGGCGATGTCGGTCGGCAGCGAGTGGTGTGCGGCTCCAGACTGCGGGATGGCCCTATGGAATAGGCCCTCAGCTTCGGCGGCGCCCATCAGCACGCCGACGCTCATGCCGCCGGCCGACTCGCCGAAGATGGTCACGTTGTTGGGGTCGCCGCCGAATTCGCTGATATGGTCGCGCACCCAGCGCAGAGCGGCGACCTGGTCCTGCATGCCGTAGTTACCGCTCTGCGGGTCGTCTCCGTCGGTCAGCGCCTGGTTGTAGAGGTAGCCCAGAGCTCCAAGTCGATAGTTGATCGTGACGACGACGACGTCGCCGCGGCGGGCGAGGTGCTGGCCGTCGTAGATCGGGGTCGCGCCGGAGCCGCCGGCGAAACCGCCTCCGTGGATCCAGAACATGACGGGGCGTTTGGCGTCGTCCAGTCCGGGCGTCCAGATGTTGAGAGAGAGGCAGTCCTCGTCGACCGGCATCTCCCAAGCGCCCAGCAGTTCGAGCCCCTGGATGAAGGTCTGCATCGATCCGGGACCAACCTCGTTGGCTTCGCGGATCCCCTCCCATGGCTCGGGCGGGCGCGGAGCGCGGAAGCGCAGGTCGCCGAGCGGCGGCGCTGCGAACGGAATTCCTCTGAATACGTGCAGGTCGTCTTCGGTCTGACCTTGCAGTCGGCCGTACCTGGTGTTGACGATGGGAGGCATTGGTTGGTCCTTTCCCGACGTTTGGCGACGCTGTTTGGATTGGCGATAGCCTGCGCGGGCAGGCTGGCAGTCATGATAAGGCGGGGCGACATGGCAATCGGACAGGTCGGGCTGGGTCTGGATTTCTCCCTGGGAATGACGTTCGAGGACCAACAGACGCTGGCACGCGAGGCCGCCGATCTGGGTTATCAGTCGCTATGGACGCCAGAGGGCGCCGGTCTTGATTCGTTCCACCTCTGCGCGCTGCGCAACCAGGCCAGCGGGCTGGCGACCGGCATCGGCGTCTGCCCGATCTCATATCGGTCGCCGGTCGCGTTCGCAATGTCTGCGGGGACGGTGTCGGCGATGAGCGGCGGCAAGTTCTCGCTGGGGATCGGTTCGGGCGGCATCTACCGAGCAGATGCGCGACGGCAACTGGGCTTGCCGCGCCGTTCAACGCTCGGCGTGATGCGTGAGTACACGGCGGCCGTGAGGGGGCTGCTGGCAGGTGAGTCGGTCAGCATCCAAGGCGAGGCGTTCCAGTACGACGGCGTGCAACTCGGATTCAGACCGCCGCCGACGCCTGTGTTGGTCGGCGCGTTGGGGCCGAAGATGATCCAGCTCGGCGCGGAGGTGGGCGATGGCGCGGTGCTCAACTGGTGCGATCCCGAGCGGGTGAGCTGGAGCCGCGATCGACTGAACGAAGGCGCGGCCAGGGCCGGCAAGCGACCCGAGGACGTGCGGTTGGTCGAGTACATCCGCATCTGCGTCGACGACGATGTAGAGACAGCGCGGATGTCGTATGCGAAGTCGATGCTGGGCTACGCGCTCGGTCAAGAGGTGCCATCGGAGCGGTTGCGCAAGTTCGCCTACCGGGCTCATTTCGAGCGGATGGGCTTCACCGATGAGTTGGCGTCGCTCGACGACATGCGCCGCAGTGGGGCGTCCGCGGACGAGGTCGCAGCGGCCGCATCGGAGGAGTTGCTGACGAGGGTCGGCTACTACGGCAACGCCTCTGGAGCGAAGGCAGCATTCGAGGCACTGGCGGACGGTCTTGACACGGCAATCGTGCGTGTCGTCGCGGCCAAGCCGGGATTGGACGCGGTCCGGGCAGTCATGCGCGCATGCGCGCCGGATGGTTAGGCGCTATCGCTTGACAGCTCAGACAGAGACTTGACGGCGTTGTCGACTAGCACCGGGTGTGTGCCGCGCGGCAGGTAGTAGGCGATCTGGATGACGGCGATCGACAGCGCCCAGGCGCGACCGCGTGCCCAGGTGTGCTGATCGATTTCTGCCGCATCGCGCAGTACTTCTCGAGCGTCGGGCGTCGCCCAACCCCAGGCGACATGCAACTCGGCGGCCGGATCGCCAGCTCCGGCCATGCCCCAGTCGATCACGGCGCTCAATCGGCCGTCCAAGGCGAGCATGTTGCCCGCATGGAGATCGAAATGGCACCAGCGCGGTGGTTGCTCGTACTCCGGGAGCCTCTGGGCGTCGTCCCAGATGCGCTCCAGCCGAGGGAGCTCGAGCAGATCGTCGAGCTGAGGCATTGCGGCCATCGCGCGCAACGCACGGCGCGTGAGGCCGTCGCGCGCGCAGAGCGGCAGCCCTCGCCCGCCGGTCTCCGGTCCGCTTCGCGGAGCGTCCGAGGCATCGATCCGGCGAAGCGCGAGCAGGAACTCTCCCAGCGTCGCGGCGGCGACCAAGGGGTCGGCGAGACGGTCGAGTGACGCTTCTTCGCCATCGATCCAGTCCACCACTGACCAGACCCAGGGAAAGCCGGCTGCCGGCCGACCCTCGCCCAGGATGCGCGGGACGCGCAGCGGTAGATGCGGCGCGATCCGAAGCAGCCAGTACTGCTCCTTGGAAATGTTCGGCACCGCGCGAGCGATCTGCGGCACGCGGACGCACATGTCATCGCCCAGGCGAAACATGATGTTGTCTGTGCCGTCGGACGGGACCGGCCGCAGCGGCAACTCGGCCCACTGCGGAAACTGCGCTGCCAGGAGCCTGCGGACGAGGGCGTGATCGATCGGCTGATCGCTCACGGTGGACTCGTGGCCCGTTTACAGGACGCGATCAGGCGCAGGCCTCGTCGTCTAGCGACCAGCGGTTGTATTCGGGGTCTGGCTGATCGGCGAGGGCGGCTCGGGCGTCGAGCCACATTTGCCGCCACCTCGAGGCGTCGTGGAGCACGGCGTCGGGGTCGCGTTGGCTGCGGGCGACGAAGCCAGGGAAGGCGTCGCGGCCGGTCGGCTGACCGGGCGGGTGATAGCGGAGGTCAAAGCTCCAGCGGATGCGCTCGCTCAGGTTGGGCAGTGCTGCGTGGATCGTCTTGCGGTGCAGGAAGAGGCAGCCGCCGGCGGGCAGCGGCACGGCCCGCTCGGTGTTTTCGCCGGGCAGGATCGTGGAGGGGATGTTCAGGCCCTGCACGCCGCCGCAGTGGGTCAGCACTTCGCCCCGGTGGGAGCCGGGGATGACCCGCAGACAGCCGTTCTCGGCGTCGGTGTCCATCAGCGGGAACCAGACCGTGAGCATGTCGGTGTCGTCGGCCGAGGCGTTGACCACACCGGAGTCCTGGTGCCAGGGCGTGGCGCCGTAGATCACGTTGCCGTCGGCGTCGCGAGGCGCGATCGACTCGGGCACCTTGACCCGCACGTGTTGAACCGGATTCGAGTAGATCTCGGGACCGATGAAGCACTCGACCGTGTCGAGCAGGCTGGCGTTGGTCAGCGCGTCGAAGACGGCGGGGCCGGCCCAGAATGGCGTGTCTGCCTTGATCCCCTTCTGCGGCAGGGAGAAGTCGAAGTACTGGGCGTGAACCTTCTGCGACTCGACGTAGACCTTTGAGACTCGCTCTCCAAACGGCAAGCCTGAGTACGGGTCGGCGATGATGCCCTGAGCGTGGAGGTCATGGGCGAGCGTGTCGAGCACCTCGGCGTATTCGTCCATGACCGGATCGATCACTTCCTCGGGATCGAAGACCTCGTCGACGGCGAGGAACCCGAAGGTTTCGAAGTGGTCGAGCTGTTCGGCGGTCAGGGTCGGCATGGGCGCTCTCGCGACGTTCGCTGGCGTTCGGCGGTGTTCGGGCTTACCCGAAGCTTAACGGCTCCGAGCGGGGTGACGGACGCGATGTCCGGCCCCGCTCGGAGTTGGTCTCGTCCGGGTGGACGGCTTAGGTCTTGAGCTTCTGGATCGCGGTCAGGCTGCCCTCGCCGCGAAGCTCGGCCGGGCCGACCGGCCAGTTGATGCTGGCCGCCGTGGCCGACGCTGAGGAGACCTCGGTCAGGAAGATCCACGAGAAGTTGTCGTAGAAGGTGACGTAGAAGTCTTCGAGCAATGCGGCCCGTTCGCCCGGATCCATTGCCTGGTTCTGCGCGATGTACAGCTCCTGGATATCGGTCTCGGGGTAAACGGAGACGGCGTAGAAGCCTTCCTCGTTGATCTCGGAGCCGATCACGGTCTCCGGCTCGGCGATGCTGTTGGTGAAGAACCAGAACAGGCCGGGCTTCGAGAACGTGCGCACTTCGGCGAAGTACTCGCTGGAGAGGTACTCAACGATCTTGGTGCGGATACCGACCGCCTCGAGGTCTTCCTGAATGACCAAGGCCATGGTCGGCACGATGACCTGGAAGTCGGTCACGATGTGCAGGTCGACATCGATGCCGTCCGGATAGCCGGCTTCAGCCAACAGAGCCTTGGCGCGCTCCGGGTCGTACCCGTGATAGCGCGACTCGAGTGCGTCCTTGGGGAAACCGATGGTGCCCTTGTAGGGACCGTATGACGGTTGCTCAGATCCGGTCAGCAGACCCTCGATGATCGCCTCGCGGTTGATGGCCAGGTTGGCCGCTTCGCGCACACGGATGTCGAGGAACGGGTTGGGTACGCCGTCGACCTCGGCCACCGACTCATGGGTGTTAAACATGATGTGGTGGGTCGGATTACCGGCCGGCCCGTAGAGGATCTTGAAGTTCTCGTTGTCCTCGTAGGGGACGACGATGTCGGTCGGCAGGTTGTAGGCCACATCGACTTCGCCGGCCTCGATGCCCGCGAGCTGCGCGAGCGGCTCCGGGCGAATCTTCACGTCGAGGTCCTTGTACCACGGCAGTCGCGGCAGGACCAGGCCGTCGCGGCCGCGGCGGTACTGATCGTTTCGAGTCCAGTTGAAGCCGACATCTGGCGTGTGCGACTGGAAGACGAATGGACCGGTACCCATGGCCTGCTCGGTGTCGACGTAGCCGTCACCGTGCTCCTCGACGAACGCCTTGGACATGTGGCGCACGGCGCCGGACATGATCGATCCAGCCAGCGAGGCGTTCGGCGCCGGCGTCTCGACGCGGAAGGTCAGGTCGTCAACGACGCTGTAGCTGGCGAAGTTCCCCGTGCCGAATGTCCCCCGTGCGGTGCCCCATCCATTCGGATGATCGCTCGTCTCGCCGCCTGAGTGGTACTCGGCTTCCGACGCCACGCGTTGGAAGTTGAACTCGAGGTCGTGCGCCGTGTACTGAGAGCCGTCGTGGAACAGCGCGTCATCGGTGACGTGCATGATCAGGTTGGTCGGGTCGACGATTTCGATCGCCGCCACGAGGTTCGGCTCCAGCGCAGCGGTCTCCGGGTGGTTCGACATGCCCGCCTCGAAGGTGCAGGCGCCGTTGATGTAGTTGGTCTGTGACCCGGAGCGCTGCGGGTCGAGGCCGGCCGTGTAGCGCGACGTGGCAACGTAGAGCGTCGCTTCGGTGTCGATCTCCGGCTCGGCCGCCTGCACGTCCTGTTGGGCCTGGTCGCGCTCGATCGCTTCGACCGTGCCTTCCTGGGCCTGCTCCTGCTGCTCGACCTGTTGGGCTTGCTGCTCAGCCTGCTGCTCGGCCTGCTCCTGCTGCATGGCCTGCTGCTGTTGCTGTTGCTGCTCCGGCTGCTCGGCCGCCGGTTGCGGCTGTTCCTGCTGCTGCTGCGGTTGCGCCTGGGCGACCGCCTGCTGCTGGTCGTCGTCATCGTCATCGCCACAGCCGACGAGCGCGAGACCGGCCGCACCGACACCGGCGCGCGAGCTTGCTCGCAGCAGGGCCCGGCGTGACAGGCGCCGGCGACTCATCCGAGTCCAGTAGTTTCGCTTGTGCATCTTCGCTCCTTCACAATGCGACGCACACGGACTCGCCGTCCGCGCACGTTCGGCAAAGTTTAGGCGATCACGAACTATTCGGTCTACGGCTTATGTCGCAAGCGCAGCGTCGACGGCCCCCGGGGGGTGGAGACCGCTCTCGGGCCCGCTGATCATGTCTCGTGCAGGCGGGTTGCGAGCGGAACTCAGGAGCGATCTCCCTCGTCCCGCTCGCGTGCGCCTAGTCTGCGGCGGCCCGCTAGGCCGTCTTCAGCTTCTGGATCTTCGAGAGCGTGCCCTCGCCGCGCAACTCTGCTGGTCCGACCGGCCAGTTGATGTTCGCCGCCGTAATCGATGCCGCTGAGATCTCAGTGAGGAAGAGCCACGAGTAGTTGTCGTAGAACAGGGTGTAGAGCTGCTCGATCAAATCCGCGCGCTCCGCAGGCACCATCGCCTGCTTCTGGGCGAGGTAGAGCTCGTGAATCTCGGTCTCGGGGTAGACCGACACCGAGTAGAACCCGGTCTCGCTGATCTCGGCGCCAATCACCGACTCCGGCTCCGCCGAGGCGTTGCTGAAGAAGTAGAACATGCCCGGCTTTGAGAATGTCCGCACCTCAGCGAAGTACTCCGAGCTGAGGTATTCGATGATCGTGGTGCGGATGCCGACCGCTTCCAAATCCTGCTGCACGATCAGCGCCATGGTCGGGACGATGACCTGGAAGTCGGTCACGATGTGCAGATCGACGTCAATCCCGTCTGGGTAACCGGCCTCGGCGAGCAATTGCTTGGCTCGCTCCGGATCGTACGGGTGTTGGCGTGCACGCAACGCTTCGCCGGGGAAGCCGATCGTGCCCTTGTAGACGCCGTAGGACGGTTCCTCTACGCCGGTCAACAGACCTTCGATGATCGCCTGGCGGTTGATCGCGATGTTCGCGGCCTCTCGCACGCGGATGTCGAGGAAGGGGTTGGGTACGCCGTCGACCTCATCCACGGCGTCATGCGTGTTGAACATGATGTTGTGGGTGGGGTTGCCCGACGGTCCGTAGAGCACCTTGAACCGGGGATCGCCGTCGTACGGCGCGACCACGTCGGTGGGCAGGTTGTAGGCGGCGTCGATCTCGCCTGCTTCGATACCGGCGATCTGGGCCAGCGGTTCGGGGCGCAGCCGAACGTGCAGGTCCTTGTACCAGGCCAGGCGCGGCCCGGCGAGGGCGTCGCGATCCTTGTGATACCCCTCGTAGCGGGTGTAGTTGAAGCCGACGTCGGGCAAGTGCTCCTGGAACACGAACGGCCCGGTCCCGACCGCCTCGACCGTGTCGACGTACTCGTCGCCGTTGGTCTCGACGAACTCCTTCGAGTGCTGTACGACGGCGCCGCCCGTGATCGACGCAACCAGCGAGGCATTCGGCGCCGGCGTCTCGACGGCAATGGAGTAGTCGTCGATCAGGTTGTAGCTGGAGAAGTTCTCCGTGCCGAACGTCTGTCGGGCCGAGCCCCAGCCGTTCGGGTGATCGCTGGTCTCGCCGCCCTGGTGATACTCAGCCGCCGACGAGACACGTTCCCAGTTGAACTGCAGGTCGTGCGCCGTGTAGGGCGTGCCGGAATGGAAGTTGATACCCTGCGCCACGTGGAAGATCAGATTCGTCGGATCGATCAGCTCGACGGTCTCGACCAGATTGGGCTCGAGAGCTGCCGTTTCGGGGTGATTGTTCATCGCGGAGTCGAACACCGTGGATGAGTTGACGTAGTTCGTCTGCGATCCGGAGCGCTGGCCGTCGAGTCCGGCGGTGTAGCGTCCGGTGGCCAGGTTGAGCGTCGCTTCGAGGTCGATCTCGGGCTCGGCCGCTTCGACGTCTTGCTGCGCCTCTTCGCGCTCGATCGCCTCGACCGTTCCCTGCTGGGCCTGCTGTTCCTGCTGCTCGACCTGTTCGGCCTGTTGCTCAGCCTGCTGCTCGGCCTGCTCCTGTTGCATGGCCTGCTGCTGTTGCTGCTGTTGTTGCGGCTGTTCTGCAGCGGGCTGGGGTTGTGCTTGCTGCTGCTCCTGAGGTTGCGCCTGTACGACAGTCTGCTGCGCGTCGTCATCGTCGTCGCCGCAACCGACCAGCGCAATGCCGGCCGCGCCAACACCGGCGCGGGCTGAGGCACGCAACAGGGTTCGTCGCGACAGCCGTCGATGCCCCAATCGTTTCCAGTAGTTTCGTGTTGACATCGCTCGTCTCCAAACCTGACGGGTACGTCCCGCCAAAGATTGGCTCCGATCGTAAGAAGTCCCAGACGCCCTATTGGTACCCGTGATGACGTTCCGTTACGTCAACCGAGGTTGCGCAGGCGGGGATCGAGCAGGTCGCGCAGCCAGTCGCCGACGAGGTTGCCACTGAGCGCGACGAGCATGAGGGCGAGACCGGGCATCCACATCACCCACCAGGCCTGGGTCAGGTAGTTGCGCGCCTCGGTGATCATCCGGCCCCAGGTCGCCTGTTCAACGGGGGCGCCGACGCCGAGGAAGCTGAGCGAGGCCTCGGCCACGATCACGACCGGCACTTGCAGGGTCATGATCACGACGATCGTGTTGAAGACGTTGGGCAGCAACTGCTTGCGCATGATCCAGAAGCCGCTGCCTCCTGCTGCCATGGAGGCGATTACGAACTCGCGCTCCTTGAGCGAGAGCACCTCGGCGCGAACCAGACGCGCATATCCGGCCCAGGTCCAGAACAGGAGGATCAGCACCACGTTCCAGATCGAAGCTCCCAGGGCGGCGCCGAGCAGGACGGCAAACACGATGGCCGGTAGCGCAAGCTGGACATCGACGTAGCGCATCAGAGCCTGACCCAGTTTGCCGCTGCGCCAGCCCGCGATCACCCCGACTGTGCTGCCGAAGAGCGCTGCACCGGGAACGACGATCGCGACCACAATCAGCGAGATGCGCGCGCCGTGGACGATGCGCGTCCAGATGTCGCGGCCGATGTGATCGGTCCCCAGCAAGCTCTCGCTGGTTCCGCCATCGAACACCGGACGGGCCAGCTTGTTGAGCACGTTGGTGTCGCCCGGGTCGCCAGGAGCGATGATGTCCGCGAAAATCCCGAAGACGAAGAACATCAGCATGATCGTCAGCGGAGGTACGAGCAGCAGTGAACGTCGGATGCGACGCGGTCGGCGTATTCGCCACCTGCTTCGCGTCTCAATCGCGGTGTCGGCAATCCGCTCGCTCATGACTAGAGCTCCGCCGCCTGGATGCGCGGGTCGATGAATCGGTATGAGATATCGACCAGCAGGTTGCCCATGGCGATCGAGAAGGCGATCACGGCCACTCCGGCCTGCACCGTGGGGAAGTCATCCTTGAGAATCGATTCGATCATCAGCCGTCCCAGTCCCGGCCAGGAGAAGACGACCTCGATGATCACCGACCCGGCGATCAACGTGCCCAACTCCAGTCCAAGGATGGTCGCGACCGGGATCATCGCGTGACGCAGCGCGTGGCGAACGATCACGGTTCGCTCGTTCAGTCCCTTGGCCCGAGCTGTGCGGATGAAGTCGGTGTTCATCACGTCGATCATGCCTGAGCGGGTCAGCCGCATGAACCCGGCGGCAGAGAGCAGACCCAGCGAAACGGCCGGCAGCACCAGCGCGCGGAAGCCCTCCGCTCCAGCGGTTGGGAACCAGTCCACACGCACCGCGAGGAAAAAGATCAGCATCAATCCCAGCCAGAAGCTTGGCGTCGCCTGACCGAAGACCGCGATCAGCCGGGCGAGCCAGTCATATGGGGAGCCGCGCGTCAGCGCAGCCAGGATGCCGAGTGGGATGCCCAGGCCGATGGCGACGACCAGCCCAGCCGCGGTGAGCTTGACCGTCGGCAGAATCTTGTCGGCGACGATATCGATGGCAGAGCCGGCCCGAATAAAGGAATAGCCCAGATCGCCTTGCACGGCATCCTTCAGGAAAATTCCGTACTGGGTATAGAGCGGCTTGTCGATGCCCAGGCGCTCGCGGACCTTCTCGTAGTCGGCCTCGGTCGTGTCGAAGGGAGGCAGCAACGCAGCCTCTGGGTTGCCGAAGATTCTCGCGACCACAAACACGATGGTGACCACGACCCAGATCACGAAGATCGTCTGAATCAAGCGGATCAGCAGCAGGCTGATGAATTGCATCACTCACTCCGCGGCGCACGATCAGGCGAGCGTCGCTGTACGCGGCATTCTAGCCAGACGATATCTGTGTGTGCAGCCCTACCAGCTATCGATGTAGGGCCGTCTGCCTTCGCGGATCGGTTCGGAGTTGGGCACGGCGTCGAGCAGTCGCAGGATCCACTGGCGTGTCTCGGCCGGGTCGATCACGTCGTCCGATTCGAGCACCGTGGCGGCGTTGAAGGCGTTGCCGCGCTCGTAGGCGTCGGCGACCATTTCCTCGTAGACGCGGGTTCGTTCTTCGAGGTCCTCAATCTGTTCGAGCTGCGCTCTCGCTCCCAGTTTGACACCGGCTTCGAGGTTCATGCCGCCGTACTCGGAGGTCGGCCAGCCAACGTTGAACAGGCCGGCCTCGGTGCTCCCGGCGAGCATCGCCAGCCCGCCGAGTCCGTAACACTTGCGCAGGGTGATCGTCATCTTCGGCGTGGTCAGGTTGGCCAGCGAGACGAAGACTCGGTGGCAGTGGCGGACGAGGGCGGTCTTCTCGACCTCTGGACCGACCATCATGCCGGGCGTGTCGACCAGCGTCAGCAGCGGGATGTTCCAGCAGTCGCAGATCTGCGCGAAGCGAGCCAGCTTGTCCGAGCCGTCGCTATCGACCGCGCCTCCGAGATGCATGTTGTTGTTGGCGATCACGCCAACCGGCCGACCTTCAATCCGAATCAACGACGTCACGACGCCGATGCCGAACTCGGGTCGCAGTTCCAACACCGAGTCGTGGTCGGCCAACAGATCGATGACCTTGCGCACGTCGTAGGTGCGCAACCGGTTCTCGGGAATGACGTGGCGCAAGAGCCGCTGATCCGGTGCGGTCCACTCCGCAAGCCGTCCCTGGAAGTAGGAGAGGTACTTCTTCACCGCGGCCATCGCTTCCTCTTCGTCCTTGACGAAGATGTCTACGACGCCGTTCGGCACCTGCTGCGACATTGGGCCGAGTTCCTCGGGCAGGAACAGCCCCAGCCCGCCGCCCTCGATCACCGCCGGACCGCCCATGGCGATGTTGGAGCCCTCGGTCGCGACGATGATGTCGCACATGCCGAGCATCGAGGCGTTGCCGGCGAAGCAACGACCGGCAGTGATCGAGACCATGGGCACCTTCCCCGAGAGCTCAGCGAGCCGCTCGAACGTGCGAACGTTTCGCGCCGCGACGCGGGTGTATGCCCAGTCGGAATCTCCCGAGCGGCCGCCTGCGCCTTCGGCGATGAAGACCAACGGTGTCAGCAGGCGATGTGCCGTCTCGACCATGCGGTCCGTTTTCTCGTGACCGCGGCCACCCTGGGTGCCGGCCCAGACCGTTTCGTCGTAGGAAATGATCGCTGTGCTGGCCACGTCGTTCTCAAACAGGTCAGCGTTGACCGTGCCGATCCCGCAGATCAGGCCGTCGGCCGGCGAGACCACCCGCAGTTCTTCCCATGATCGCTTGCGCCGTTGCGCCGCAACACCGAGCGGCATGTACTCATTCCAAGTCCCGCCCTCGACGAGCTGGGTGATGTTCTCGCGCGCGGTCCGCTTGCCCTTGGCGTGGCGCCTGGCGACCGGCCCCGGCCGGGCGTCGTCCAGCAACGCCTCGTGCAGGTCGATGTTGTGCTGCAGGTCGGGGCGGATGTAATCGAGGTCAATCTCACCCGAGCCGCCGTCGACGGCCGGACCAACGTCGGCCGGCTCGATGAACACGAGCGGGTGACCCTCCCAGATGATGTCGCCGATCGAGACGGTGATCTCCTGGACGATTCCGCCGATATCGGCCTGGAGCACGTGCTCCATCTTCATCGCGTTCATGATGATCACGTCCTGGCCGGCGACCACGCTGTCCCCTTCACCAACGAGGATCTCAATGATCGTGCCCTGGATCGGTGCGCGCAGCGGCTCGGTGCCCGGCGGCCCGATGATCTCCGGCGCGGGGAACCCGGCGCGATCCTCTTCCAGCCCCCGGTTGACATCGAGCGACGCCGCACCGGCGCCCTGGCGGAAAAAGTCGAGCGCGGCCAACGGGTCCGTGACCTGGTTCTCAACCTGGGCACCGGCCCAGGCCGACTGTCCTCCGGCGGACGCGCCGTTGTCCGATGTCGCAGCCAGTTCGCCGATACGCTCGTCGATCCAGCGCGTGTGGACGTTGCCTGCGATGAACTCCGGATGACTCAGGATGTTGCGCAGGAACCCGATGTTCGAGTCCGGTCCCTCGAGTTGGAACTCGTCCAACGCCCGCTGAGCTCGACGAACGGCGTCGTTGAAGTTACCGCTCGGATGGCGGGTGACGACCTTGGCGATCAGGGAATCGAAGTTCGGATTGGCCGCATATCCGGCGTAGCCATAGGTGTCGACACGTACGCCGGGACCGGCGGGCGGACGGAACGTGCGCAGCGCGCCAGCGGCCGGACGTACGTCGCCGTCTTCGCGCATCCGCTCGAGGTTGACCCGGGACTGGATGGCAAACCCGCGTAGCGCTGGCGGAGCGTCGATGCCCAGGTCGGCCAGGGCCGCGCCTTCGGCGATGCGAATCTGGCACTCGACCAGGTCCAGTCCGGCGACCTCTTCGGTCACGGTGTGTTCGACCTGCAGCCGCGCATTGGCCTCGATGAAGGCGAAGTCGTCGTTGGTGTCGGCGTCGACCAGAAACTCGAACGTGCCGAGATTGGAATAACCGCCGGCCGCAGCCAGTTCAACCGCGGCCGTGGTGATTCGCTCGCGCAGATCGTCGCTCAACGTCGGTGACGGCGCGATTTCGATCAGCTTCTGGTAACGGCGCTGGATCGTGCATTCACGCTCCCCGACATGGGTCACAGCGCCATGCTGGTCACCGACAATCTGCACCTCGATGTGTCGCGCCCGGGGAATGAATCGCTCGACGAAGAGAGCCCCATTGCCGAACGCCGCCTGAGCCTCGCGCGTGCAGCGTTCGAAGGCGTCCTCGATCTCGGACGATTCGTTGATCGCGCGCATCCCGCGCCCACCACCACCACCGATCGCCTTGATCACCATTGGTCGGCCGCCGAGCTGCTCGAAGAAGGCGCGAGCCCCGTCCAGGTCGACCGCGTGGTCCGTGCCGGTCAGGACCGGAACACTGCGCGCTCCGGCGAGCGTGCGAGCGCGGGCCTTGTCGCCGAACAGGGCCAGGGCGGCCGGAGACGGTCCAACGAACGTGATTCCCGCTTCTTCGCAGGCGCGAGCGAAGTCAGCGTTCTCGGCGAGGAAGCCGTAACCGGGGTGGATGGCGTCGCATTCGTGCTCTTGCGCACGTTCAATGATTTGGGCGATATCGAGGTAGGCCGCCGGTCCGATCCCCTCCAGTGCGATGACGGTGTCAGCGTGCCGAACGTGGTCAGATGCGCCATCGTCGGACGAGTGGATCGCCGCCGTGGCAACTCCGAGTTCAGTTGCAGTCCGCAGGACGCGGACGGCAATTTCACCACGGTTGGCGACGAGCAGGCGTTGAATGGGCATGGTCAGACCCTACGAACTGTGCATTTCCGGGACGGGACAAACGTGGACATCAACCGCTGGCAACGGCGTCGGCGATCAGACTGCCCAGCGCTTCCGTACTGAGGGAATCCTCGCCGTCGCCTGCGAGGTCAGCTGAACGATGACCGGCGGCGAGGGTGTCGATAACCGCCTCTTCGATCGTGCTCGCTTCGTTCTCAAGGCCGAGCGAGTAACGGAGCATCAGAGCAGCGCTGAGGATCATCGCCATCGGATTGGCGATCCCCTGGCCGGCGATGTCGGGCGCGGTGCCGTGGATCGGCTCATAGAGGCCCAGCGTCGAGCCGTCTTCGGATGCGCCAAGCGAAGCCGAGGGCAGCATGCCCATCGAACCGGCCAGCATTGACGCTTCGTCGGTCAGGATGTCGCCGAACATATTCTCGGTGACGATCACGTCGAAGTAGGACGGATGGCGAATCAGGTCCATCGCGCAGGCGTCGACGAGGCGGTGTTCCAGGGTGACGTCCGTATAGTCCTTCGCGACTTCGTCGGCGATTTCGCGCCACATGCGAGAGGTATCGAGGATGTTGGCCTTATCAACCGAGGTCAGCAGCTTGCGTCGCGACCGAGCCGTCTCAAAGCCAAGCCGCACGATGCGCTCGACCTCGTGCTCGGAGTAGGCGAGCGTATCGACGGCCTTGCGCTGTCCGTCTTCCTCCCAACGACGCTGCGGCTCGCCGAAGTAGATGCCGCCGGTCAGTTCGCGCAGCACGACCATGTCAACGGCTTCGACGGTCTCACGCTTGAGCGGTGTGGCGTTGGCGAGGATCGGCAGCATCTTCACCGGTCGGATATTGGCGAACAGGCCGAGGCCCTTGCGCAGGCCGAGGATCGCCTGCTCCGGCCGAACCGACGCCTTGGGGTCGTCCCATTTCGGCCCGCCGACGGCGCCAAACAGGACCGCGTCCTGTGCCTGGCACATGGCCAGCGTCTCGTCGCGCAGGGCGACGCCGTGCGCGTCGATCGACGCGCCGCCGACCAGGTCCTCGCTGTACTCGAAGGAGTGATCGAATCGGCCGCCAACTGCGTCGAGCACGCGAACCGCCTGCCCGATGACTTCGCCGCCGATTCCGTCACCGGGCAACAGGGCAATCCTGAAATGAGCCATACCTGTCAGTTCCTAATCGTCGCTGGAGCGCTCACCCGGAGCGCGTTCTGGAGACACTCAACAGCCTGGATCGCCGTAGTTGCCACAGCAGATCTGTCGCTCTGTCAGCCTATTCCACCAAATGGCGAGCACCCCGGTGACCAGTCGCCAACCGCTGCGGCCTTCGGCGCGCAGGTTGGCAATCGCGTCGAGGAATGAGGGTTTCGGGTGCTTTAGCATCTGAACGCTCTCAGTTGCATCTATCGAACCGCCGAGGCCGCGGTGTTAGGCGTCAATCGCCACCCATCTTCAACCCGGGCCGCAAGATCGCCACTCCCGGAACCATTAATGTCCATGATCGTGGTGGTGGTTGCGGCGGTGATCGTGATCGTGGTCTTCCGTCTCCATGCGCTCGGCCCGAGCGCGCTCACCGGACACTCAACAACCCGGGTCACCGTAGTTGCCGCAGCAGTTGTCGACATTCCGCAGCTTGATCAGATTGTTCTTGATCAGACCGTAGATGGCATGACGCCTACCGATCGATCGGCGCAGGTTGGTAATGGTGTCGCCAATGGTCGGCCTTGGATGCTGGGGCATGGCATGCTTCTGTCCAGTGGGCCTGGTTCTTGATTGCAAACAGGATAGGGAGCTAGTGACTAACTCAGCGCCAGACTCTCGTCAGGTCGACGATCAGGCCCTCGGCCACGTCTTCGCCGCTCAGCGAATCTGGACGCTCTAGTCGCTCTGGTTCGGAATCGCCCTGCCGATACACCCAGACTTCACCTTCCTCGGTGTAGACGTCGATCAACCAGCCGAGCCGAGCATCGGAGGCCATCCACTCCTGCATCTTCTCTTGCTGCTGTTGAGCGCTCTGCGATACCGAACGCAACTCCACGATTAATTCAGGGCAGATTGGCCAAAAGCCTTCATCATCCGGCTTCGTGTTCTCGAGCAAGCTTCCACTCGCCCATGCCGCGTCGGGAGAGCGCACTGCGCTGTTGGGCAGTCGGAAGCCAGTACCTGAGTCGAAGACCTTACCGTCTTGAGTTTTGGCCCACCAAATGTACAACTGGCCGGATAGGTGAAGAGAGCGGCTGCCGCCGACAGAACCAGTTGGAACAGAAATTTCGAGCGCTCCTTCCGCGTTGCGCTCGAAGCGCCAGAAATCGTTGAGACCACTAATGGCCAACAGCAACTCGTCGGTGAGGAGGCCCGATGGAAACCGGACAACGAGGGGCCCGGCAGCGGCCTGGGAGTCAGGAGATCCTGTCGTCTGCTCAGTCTTGATTGCTGCCTGGACCATAGGTTGATCCTAGAGTGTTACCGGTTTGGTCGACGGTCGTTTGGACTCGTAGTCCGAAATGAGGTCGTCGTGCTCGAGGGTCAAGGAGATGTCATCAAGGCCGTTGAGCAGGCAGTGTTTGACGAACGGGGCGATGTCGAAGGACCGTACCCAGCCCCCGGGCGCGCTGACGGTCTGGTCTTCGAGGCTGACCGTGATCGGCGTGTTGGACTCCGACTCGACCATGCGCATCAGCTCTTCGACATCTGGCTGCGGAAGCTGGATCGTGAGTAGGCCCATCTTGGCCGAGTTATTGCGGAAGATGTCGGCGAACCCGGGTGCGATCACCGCTTTGACGCCCATCCCCTGAATTGCCCAGACGGCGTGTTCGCGGGAGGAGCCGCAGCCGAAGTTGGGGCCGGCGAGCATCACGCTGGCGCCCTGGTACTGCGGCTGGTTGGTGACGAAGTCGGGATCCTTGGCCCAGGCCTCGAACGCGAACGGACCGTAGCCCGTCCGCTCAATCCGCTTGAGGTACTTGGCTGGAATGATCTGGTCGGTGTCGACGTCGGCGCGGTCGAGCGGCAATCCTGTACCGCTGAAGGTCGTGACGGGATCCATGGACTGCTCCAATCGGTCTGGGGGATGCCCCCTCTGCCTTCGGCATCTCCCCCCCTGCGCGGGGGAGAAATGGATTAGGCGAAGAATTCTTTGAGCGCGGCTTCTGTTCGGTCGGGCAGTTCCTCAGGCAGGAAATGGCCGCACGGCAGGCCGACGCCGGTGACGTCGGTCGCCCAACGATGCCACGTCGCCATGAATCGGCCGCGGCGGTTCGGCTGGCGCGCCGCGCCCCAGATGACGAACAGCGGGCAAGTGATCTGCTTGCCTTCCGAACGGTCGGCGCGGTCCAGCCGCAGGTCGAAGCGAGCGCCAGAACGGTAGTCCTCGCACCAGCTTCGGACCGTTTCCGGATCGTTGGCGGCGGCCAGGTACTCGGCCATCGCAGCATCAGTGAAGACGGTCTGGTCGTCCTCGCCGGCCCACGATCCAAGCATCCGTTTGAGGAAGAAGTCTGGAGCGCCGTTGATCAGGGTTTCCGGCAGCGGCGCAGGTTGAGCGAGGAAGTACCAGTGGAATCCGCCCAGGCCGCCGGCGATGCCCATCTGCTCGAATTGCTCGGCGGTTGGAACGATGTCGAGCAACGAGAGCCGCTCGACCCGTTCGGGATGGTCCAGCGCCAGTCGATAGGACACGCGGCCGCCACGGTCGTGACCCGCGAGTGAGAAGGAATCGAAGCCGAGGTCGGCCATCAGGTCGACCATGTAGCTCGCCATCGCGCGCTTCGAATACGCTTCGCCTCCGCCATCGCCGGGCGGCGAGTCGCTGGCGCCGTAGCCGAGCAGATCGGCAACGACGACCGTGTGCTCTTCTGCCAGACCGGGCGCGATCTTATGCCACATCGCGCCCGTCTGCGGATAGCCATGAAGCAGCAACAACGGCGATCCCGAACCGCCCACGCGGGCGAAGATTGGGCCGGTCTTGTGCTCGCGGAATCCGGGGAACAGGGTCTCGGTGTCGGGCATGGCCCCCCTCTGCCTTCGGCATCTCCCCCCGCTGCGTGGGGGGGAGAGGAACTCTGGTTACAGCGCGACGGTGCCGCTGATCGCTGGCTGCAGAGGGTCGCAGATGTAGCGAATCTTGGGCAGCGTAATGTTGGCAGTCGTGTAGCTGGCAATGATTGGATACACGGGCCGCAAATCGGGGGCGTCCCAGAAGTTGCTGTCGAACGCGTCGATCTGGGCGGCGCCTCGGTCGGCGCGGCTCACCTCGAAGTCCGGGTCAACCTGCACAAGCCAGGGCTTCGTTTCACCGTCGCGTTCGACGTTCGCGACGTGCATCCCGGCCGTGTAGAGCAGGTCGCCGTTGCCGATCGGCACGGGGTCGACGAGCTGCGCCGAGAGCACGGCGACGTTGCCGTCATTGACCTCAATCGACTGCCGGTCGTAGCGCTCGCGCAGGACCGGTTCGCCGACGGTTATCGGGAAGCCCCAACGCTCTTCCAGAGCGGTCGCCGCAGCGCCTTCGGTGCATACGGCGCGGGTCGGCAGTCCGCGCGGCCGAACCGCGGCCCGGCAGCCGACGCGCACGGAGGCCAACGTGAACGCGCCCAGAGGGCCTTCATCGGCGCGTAGTCCGATTACATGCATCGTGGGCGGAATCGTCGGATGCAGGGCCGGCGGCAGCAACTCGGCCATGACCGAGTCGTCGATCTCGTAGATAACCTGCAGCACCTTAACGTTCGGCAGGGTCAGCGCCTCGGTGTCGAGGTTCGGCATCGTCGGCGCATATCGAGTCAGTTGACCTGGGTCGGCGTTGCCATTGATTGGCATTAGCGGCCTTTCATTGCGACGTGTCGCGCCGCGCTGGAGTCGCGCTGGAGTCGCGCTTGCGTCTGCGGGGCTAGTCGCCGCCGGCAGCCGCAGACGCGGCGAGTTCGCGCGGCTCGGAGGTGGTCGCCGGCTTGTCGTCGACGAAGTGCGGCATGACCTCCTCGCCGAAGAGGCGCAGGCTGTCGAGCACCTCTTGCTGCGGGATCGTCTCCAGCGCGTTGAGCAGGAAATTGATCTGGTCAACGCCGCAGGACTCCCACTTCTTGATCTCTTCGACCAGCCGGTCGGGGTTGCCGATGCAGACGCCCTCGGGCGCGGACATGCCCTCGCCCGGATTCTGTGCGGCCTGCTGACGGGTCGCCGCGAGCAGACCGGGGTTCGGGTAGCTGCGCGTCGGGTGTACTTCGCGCACCGGCAGGAGCTGAGCGGCCAGGTAGCCGAACGACCCGGTCAATCGGCTGCCGGTCTTGATCCCGGTCTCATTGTCGGGGTGGCAATAGAGGAAGTTGACCGTGGCGACGCGCTCGTTGACGAACAGTCCGGCCGGCTCGCAGTCGCGGATCCGGCTGCGGTATCGGTCAACCTTTTCCTCCTGCTCGGCGAAGCCGCCGAAGGTCAGGCCGAGCGAGCCCATGCCGCGCTCGGCCGCGTCGATCTCGGTGCCGGGCGAGGAGACGGCGACCCACATCGGCGGGTGCGGCTTCTGGTACGGCTTGGGCAGCACAGCGCGGGTCGGCATGCGGAAGGCGCGGCCCTCGTAGCCATAGCGCTCGTTGGTCCACATCTGCGGGATGGTGCGCGTGTACTCGTCCCAGGTTTCCTTGGTCTCGTCCGGGTTGGCGTCCATACCGCCCAGTTCGGTCCAGGTCGCCGAGCGTCCGGTGCCGAACTCGAGGCGCCCGTCGGAGAGGATGTCGAGCACGGCCGCGCGCTCGGCGGCGCGGATCGGATGGTTGAACTGGGGCACGCAAACGACGATCCCGTGTCCCACGCGGATCTGCTTGGTCTGCATCGCGCAGGCGGTCAGGAAGAGCTCGGGCGCGGAACAGTGCGAGTACTCCTCGAGGAAGTGGT
Organism: Chloroflexota bacterium; assembly: GCA_028874365.1. Lineage (GTDB taxonomy): Bacteria > Chloroflexota > Dehalococcoidia > Bin125 > Bin125 > Bin125. The sequence continues at coordinate 24,468 of JAPPJZ010000047.1, forward strand.
GCTCGACGGCCCAGACCGAATGGAAGCCCATTTCATCCGCCACTCGCACCTGCTCAAGGCAACGGTGATACACCTCATGCTCAATGTCGTTCTCCCACGGTCGGGGAACGGAGATCTCGTAGAAGATGCCGAATTTCATGGCGTCCATCCTGTCAGGCGCTGGTTCAAAGGCGATGGTAGCGGACGGGGTCGCCGTGTCCGATCTGCTCGCTGCCGACCCGGGATGGGCACGGCAGCGTGGAAATTCCGGCTTGATTGGGCGGAAACGGCGCTGTGGGCTGGGAATTCGGGCGACTTCTGTCCGAATCTGTCCAGATTTGTCCAGATCTGGCTAGATGACGCTCGATTCGGTGAGTGTTAATCCGGGTGTGACCGGGTGATTCTGGAGAAGTCCAAGTGATGTGCGCGGTCATGATCAGGTCCCTCGGATGCGTGCCTGGTTATCGAGCGCAGCCGATTGTATACGAACATGTCTTCGATGTTCGCGGAATCCTGGAACGGAGTGTCGTGAGAGACAGGCAACGGTTCAGGGCGATGACGGAGTGTCCTGGCCGACCTCTGAGAAGTTGGTGATCGCCACTTCGCCTTCCGGAAACTCGGCGACGACCTTCAATCGACCCCCGACGGCCTCGATGTAATGGCGCAAGCTGGACACGTAGACATCGGCCCGCTGTTCCATCTTGGCAACGGCAGGCTGGTTGACTTGCAGCCTTTCGGCCAAGTCCTGCTGGGTGAGTTCGCGCGCCCGGCGCAACTCGTGCAGACGCATTTCGCGCAGCAGTCGACTCTTCTCTTCGTCGATCCGCTTTCGTCTCTCCGGAGAGAAGTCCTTGGTCAGTTCGCTGAATGGTCGGTGGCCAGCCATCAAATCAGTCCTTCCTGTCGCAGCTCTCTCAGATAGTCGTCATAGAGCTTGTCGGCCAACGGCACAAACTCCTCGTAGAATCGGTCGTTGCCCGTCTTGTCTCCGCCAATCAGCAGAATCGATGTACGCCTAGGGTCGAACGCATAGAAGATCCGAATCGGGCTGCCGCCGCTCTGCACTCGCAACTCGCGCATGCCGCCGTGTCGCGAGGACCGAACGCTTGACGAATGCGGATACGGAAGATTCGGCCCCTGCTCCTCAATCAACTCAACCTTGGCTGTGACGCTCCCCTGTTGACGCTCAGAAAGTTGGAGCCACCAATGCTCGAACTCATCGGTGTACTCCACCTCCCATTCCATACGTCGAGAGTATGCCGTTGATGGAATGAAGGCAAGCCTGCGACACGGGCGCGACCTCAGGCCGCGACCCCTCGGCCAACAGCAACTCCCCTTGCGCAGGCGACCGGTAACACCAGTGACAGCGGACGCCTCGGCTCTCGCGGCTAGGTCCGCTGGCCGAATTCTCGGCTGGTGTCGACGACGGCGATGGCGGCGATTCCCTCTTCGGACGACATGACTTTGACGCCCTTCGAGGAGCGGCCGACCTGGCGGATCTGCTGGATCTCGGTGCGCAGGATCTTGCCTCCGGCGGAGATCACGACCAGCTCTTCGTCGCCGCGGACGACCGCCATCCCGACGACCGGACCGGTGTCGTCGGACACCTTGTGACCGATCATGCCCTTGCCGCCGCGACCCTTGGTCGAGTACTCAGACTCAGACGTGCGCTTGCCGAACCCGCCGGCGGTCACGGTCAGGACCTCGGTATCGGGGTCGATGGTCTGCAATCCGATGAGCGCCCCGCGAACCGGGATGTTGATGCCTCGGACCCCGCCACTGATGCGTGAAGCCTCACGCAGAGAGTCGATCGCAAACCGGACGGTGCGGCCATCCGAGCCCGTAACGATCACGTCATCGCCTCTGTGGGCGAAGGTTGCCTCGACCAGTTCGTCGTCGTCGCGCAGGTTGAACGCGATCAAGCCACTGCGTCGGACGTTCAGATAGTGCCGCAGTTCAGTCTTCTTCACGTAGCCCTGTCGCGTGCCGAGGATGATGTAGTCGTCCTCGAACGATTCGACCGGGATGATCGTGGTCACGTGCTCGTTGAGCTGGAGGTCCACGACGTTGCGCACCGGCAGCCCTCGCCACTCCCGGGAGCGCGCCTCAACCTCGTGGGCCTGCAGACCGTAGACGCGACCGCGCGAGGTGAACATCAGCAGGTGGTCGTGGGTATCGCAAGCGATCAGGCGGTGCGGCGCCTCGACCGAGGTCGTACCGTTCTTGCGCTCGATCCCCTTGACGCCCTTGCCGCCTCGCCGCTGCGAACGGAACGCGTCGACCGGCTGTCGCTTGATGTAGCCGTGACGTGTGAGCGTGACGACCGACGACTGGTGCGGCACCAGGTCAGCCGGACTGAAGTTGTCGACCGACCGCTCGATCACGCGAGACTTGCGATCCTCGCCGTAGGTCTCGACCAGCTCGTCCATGTCCTCCGCGATCAAGCCGTCGATCAGCTTCGGGTTGGCGAGCAGACTTTCGAGGTATTCAATCGTTTCGCTCAGGTCGTCATACTCCTCCTGCAGCTTGGCGCGCTCGAGTTGCGCCAGACGCCGAAGTTGCATTTCCAGGACGGCCTGCGCCTGTCGCTGCGACAGATCGAACGGGTTCTCCTGCAGGCGGTCTCGCGCCGCCTCGGCCGACTCCGCGGCGCGAATCGCGGCAATGATCGCGTCGATGTCGTCAATCGCCTTGAGCAGGCCCTCGACGATGTGATGGCGTTCCTTCGCCTTCTCGAGTTCGAACTCGGTCCGCTTGGTAATGATGTTGCGGCGGTGCCGAATGTACTCCCGCAGCAGTTGATACAGCGTGAGTGTCCGCGGCTGGTTATCGACCAGGGCCACGAAGTTGCCGTTGTACTGGGTCTGCAGCGCAGTCGACTTGTACAACTGCGCCAGAATCGTCTGGTAGTGGCCGTCGCGAGTCAGCTCCACCACCAGCCGCATCCCGTGACGGTCCGACTCGTCGCGCAAGTCTCGGATGCCTTCGATCTTCTTGTCGCGGACCTGTGCGGCAATCTGCTCGATGATGCGCACCTTGTTGGTCTGGTACGGAATCTCGGTGAACACGATCTGCATGCGGTTGCCGGTCGAGGTCTCTTCGAGATGCTGCTGGGCTCGGACGGTGAATCCACCTCGACCGGTTCCATAGAGTCGGCGCAGGTCTTCGCGATTCTCGCCGGCGAAGATGTTGGCCGCTGTGGGGAAATCCGGTCCCTTGACGTGCTGAAGGATGTCCTCCAGCGTGGCCTCCTCGTTCTCCAGGATGGCCTTGACCGCCCCGGCGAGCTCGGCCAGGTTGTGCGGCGGAATGTCGCAGGCCATCGCCACAGCGATGCCGGTGGCCCCATTGAGTAGCAGATTGGGGGCGCGGCCGGGCAGTACCGTTGGCTCGTTCAGCGATTCATCAAAGTTGGGTACGAAGTCGACCGTGTTCTTGTCGAGGTCGGCAAGCATCTCCTCGGCGATACGCGAGAGCCGCGCTTCCGTATAACGCATCGCGGCGGGGGGATCATTATCAATCGAACCAAAGTTACCCTGACCATCAACTAACGGATGACGCAAGGAAAAGTCTTGCGCCATACGTACCATTGCGTCATATACGGGTTGATCAGAGTGTGGATGATACTTACCAAGTACTTCACCGACGATCCGTGCAGACTTGCGATGCGGTTGATTGGCCCGCATGCCCAGATCGTCCATTGCATAGAGTATGCGGCGCTGTACAGGTTTAAGGCCGTCCCGCGCATCGGGCAACGCTCGGGATACGATGACGCTCATCGCGTAGTCGAGATAAGACGAACTCATCTCCTCGACGAGGGTACGCGTGGGCTGTTGTGGCGCTGTTTGCTCAGTAACCAAGCGGGGCTCCGAGGGCTTTGTCTATTGCCTCACTCTAGCACAATTCGGCCATATTGTTGGGCTCAATGCGCCGATGTTCGGGGTCGCGCGGGACCACCTGCCAGCCCGCAGGAATTGGGTTCGGACGCACCTCTGAGTTGTCAATCTCCAGCTCAAATTGTTGTAGGCGCTGCTGGCTGTGCACGTCCAGCCATGTCGGCGATTCACCGTCACTCAGCAGCGAGTCGAACCACCATGCATAGAGCGTGGCCGGCGCCCGCCAACGGGACGAGATTCTGACCCTCGATGCCAGGTCACGACCGCCGACCAGGGCGTAGCGAGAGCCCTCGGTCGACGAGATGATGTCGAGCTGTTCGGCAGTCAGCCACTGGATCCAGGTCAGGCAGACGGCGCCGGGACGAGCAGCGAGGCTGACCGGCATGTAGCCCTTGCTGGACCGCACCGGGCAAAACGCGACATCGAAATCGCTGAGCAGCGCCGGGATCAGGGGCACGCCGTGCAGGTCGGCTTCGGTGCCGGCCAGCTTGTCGGAGAGTTGCCGCGGGTAACCGTTGCTGCCCACCGCGAGCAGCGCAGTTCGCCCCTGCGTGTTCACCGCGGAGGTCAACGCAAAGGATTTGCCTGCCCGATACAGCAGCGGATACCGGTTCCGGCGATTCCTCGCGTCGGGATAGAGCTGCGGCACGTCGGACAGGCTGGGCCAGGTGCGAACGTGGACAGGCGTCGTCATGCAGACACGGTACCCGCGCCGACTGTCGCTAGTCGGATTCGCAACTAGGCTCAGGAGGATCAGGATGAAGAGGAGGCCGGATCCATGATGAGATATCGAAAGCTGGGGCGGACGGGACTGATGGTCTCGGAGATCGGTCTGGGCGGCGGCGGCATTGGGCATGTCTGGGGCGAGACGACGGACGAGGAGATCGGTGAAACGATTGCGCTGGCAATGCGCGAGGGGATCAACTTCTACGACGTCGCGCCGTCATACGGCGACGGCGCGGCCGAGCGAAACCTGGGACGGGCGCTGCTCGAAGCCCCGGAACACCGCGGCGAGCACATGCTGGTCGCCACCAAGGTGTCCCTGAGCGAGGACGATCTGGCCGACATCCCGGCCGCTGTCGAGCGCGGCATTCACGAGTCGCTCGAGCGACTGCGCCGAGAGCGGGTCGATGTCTTCCAGTTGCACAACACAATCACACCCCAGCGCGGCGTGTACCGCCGGTCGGTCGCGGTCGCCGATGCGATGCTCGCGGTCGAAACCCTGCATCGTCTCAAGCAGGACGGCCTCACGCGATTCGTGGGCATCACCGGCATGGGCGTCGCGAGCTCGGTGCGCGAAGTCGTCCGGGCGGGCGAACTCGACACCGTCCAGTGCTACTACAACCTGCTGAACGACTCGAACGCCCGGCTGCTGCCGCAGGCGTCGTCGCTGCATGATCACGGTCAGCTGCTGTCCCTGGCGGCTGAGTTGGGGATCGGTGTGATCGGCATCCGCAATCTGGCTGCCGGCTCGCTGACCGATTCCATTGATCGGCCGGTCGTCGATGACACGCTGGTCGCGCTGGACTACCGCCGTGCTGAGTCTCTGCGCTTCCTCGAAGAGGACGGCACGCCGTTGTCCCAGTGGGCCGCGCGCTATGCGCTCGAGCAGCCGACGATCTCAACGGTCGTGCCGGGAGTGAAGAACGCAGCGGAGTTGTCCGACCAGATAGCAGCCGTGGACCTGCCGCCGCCGTCAGACGAGCAATTGGCTCGAATCGACGGACTGCGTGAGAATGATTTTGGCGTCCGAGAACCGGCTGACCACGTGTTGTGACGAGAGCAGGTCCGACGAGGGCGTCGTTTCACGGGAAACGGGCCAACGTCGGCATCGGTTGTAGCCTGATTGGACACATCGGAAGAGCGATTCGTGAACGACATCGAAATCCCGGACATCGTCATCCGGCGCCTGCCGCTCTATGCCCGAGAACTGGGCCTACTCGCGGGTGAGGACCGCGACTTCATCTCTTCCCAGGAGTTGGGCACGCGCCTCGGTGTCACGCCGGCGCAGATCCGCAAGGATCTGTCGTACTTCGGACGGTTCGGCAAGCGCGGCCGCGGCTATGAGGTGCTCGGCCTGCGCGACCGACTGCGCAGCATCCTGGGCCTGAACGGACGAGTCAAGGAGATGGTGCTCGTCGGCGTGGGGCAGTTGGGACGCGCGGTGCTCGGCTACGGCGGGTTTACCCGGGGTGGCTTCGAGGTCGTGCGCGTGTTCGACTCCGACCCGCAGCAGATTGGTCGAAAGATCGACAACCACCGCGTCGACGACGTAGCAACCCTCCCGCATTACCTGAAACGCACACGCGTGTCGATGGGCATCGTCGCCGTCCCGGCTGATGCGGCGCCGACCGTGATCAACACACTCGTCGACGGCGGAGTGCGCGCGATCCTCAGTTACGCCCCGGTCTCAATGAGCGTGCCGCACGGGGTGCGATTGCGCCAGATCGACCCGGTGATGGAACTCGAGAGCATGGCCTACTACCTCGAGGAACCGTTCGACGGCTACGTCGAAGACCACCAGGCCGATGCGGTCGCGAACTGAGCACGTATCCCGGTGACCACAGAATTCAGCGGGCGTCGGCTCCGCTGAGCACGCTCTCCTGGGCAATCAGATTCGGCCCAACGATGTCGAGATTGTCGAGCGCTTCGGCGGCGCCGAGCGCGACCGCGTCCTCGGCGTTGTCGGCGATCGTGACCGGAATGCCGATCTGCTCTGCGAGATAAACATCGATCCCCTGCAGCCGAGCAGCCGCGCCGGTCAGCAGCATGCCTCGATCAATGATGTCGGCGGTCAGCTCGGGTGGCGTGCGCTCCAGGGTGCTGCGCGTGACCTCGACAAAGGTCTCCAGGACCTGCTGCACCGAGGGAACCAGTTCATTCGCCGTAATCGCAACACTGCGGGGCATCCCGCTGGATTGATCGCGGCCCCTGACCTCAGCGCGGATCGGGTCGTCGATCGGGATGGCTGAGGCGGTCGAAAACTTCAGCTCTTCGGCGGTCGGCTCACCGATCACGAGGCTGTGACGACGTTTGACGTGCTCGGCGATCACTTCAGTGACGACCTGTCCGCCAACCCGGGCCGACTCCCAGACGACGACTCCGTACATGGACAGCACGGCCGCTTCCGAACGTCCGGCGCCGAGGTTGCCGATCAACGCGCCGCGTGCGTCGCCCATCGGAACACCCGCGCCGATGGCGGCGGCGAGAGGATTGGCGATCAGGTGGGCCGGGCGTCTCCCACCTGCTTGTTCGGCCGCGTCGCGGACGGCGCGTTGCTCGACGTTGGTGACACCGGCGGGGGTGGCGATCATGACCTCGGGTCGGACCAGGTTGAAGCGCCCCACGACGAGCGACATGTAGTAACGCAGCAGCGCCTCGACGATGCGGTAATCGTCGATGACGCCCTCGCGCATTGGATTAATCACTGAAAGCGTTTCGGGCGCCCGTCCGACCATGTTGGCGGCATCGGAGCCGGCCGCCAACACCGCATTTTCCTGCGCAGAAAGGGTCACGACGGTTGGTTCGTCGATGACGATGCGGCCGCCGCGTCCTGGGACCGCGATGCGAAGTCTGGAGGTGCCGAGATCGATACCGAGTCGTTTGGTGAAGAGCATGATCTCCGATTGATTCAATCGACGAAGTCAGCGTATCCGGAACGTCAGTGTATCGGCGGGTCAGACACGCTCAATGTCAGCACCCAGTGCGGCGAGCTGCGCCGGCAGGTCTGCGTAGCCCCGTGCGAGATGTCGCATCCCGTAGACACGACTCTCACCCTCCGCGGCAAACGCAGCCACAATCAGCGCAGCGGTCGCGCGAATGTCGGTCCCGCGGACGACGGCTCCCGACAGGGCTGCCGGCCCGTTGATCGCCGAGACTGAGCCGCCCGCGACGATGTTCGCTCCGAGCTTGCGCAGCTCATTGAGGTGCTGCATGCGGTTCTCGAATACTCGTTCATGGACCATCGACGTGCCGGCGGCCCCCGTCAGCAGGGCGGTGATCGGCGCCTGCAGGTCGGTCGCGAAGCCGGGATAGGGAAGCGCTTGCACGTTCGTCGCGGTCAGCGTGGCACCCGCATTGACGGTCAGCTCGAGTTCGTCATCGCCGCGTCGAACCTCGACCCCAATCTCGGCGAACTTCGAGAGCAGGGCTTCGAGGTGAGACGGGCTCACTCCCGTCAGCCGCACGTCTCCCCTCGTGGCGGCGGCGGCGATCATCAGCGTGCCGGTTTCGATCCGATCGGGTATCAGCTCATGGACCACGCCGCTGAGCCGCTCAACACCGTCGACCGTGATCGTGTGGTGTCCGGCGCCCGAGATACGCGCGCCCATCGCGTTGAGCATGTCGGCCAGACAGCCGATCTCCGGCTCCATCGCCGCATTGACGATCCGCGTTCGACCGTTGGCCAAAACGGCCGCGAGCAACAGGTTCTCCGTGCCGAGCACGCTCGGGTAGTCCAGGACGATCGTCGCGCCGCGTAAGCCCTCAGGAGCGTGCGCGATGGTACGCCCACCGACCGAATCGACCTGCGCGCCGAAGGCGCGGAATCCGGCCAGGTGGACATCGAGTGGTCGTGCGCCGATCACGTCGCCACCGGGCGCGCCGCAACTGGCCTCGCCGGTCCTTGCAAGCATCGGTCCCATGACCAGGAACGACGCTCGCAACGAAGCCGCCAGGTCGTCGGGCGGCGAACCGCCGCAGACGCCAAGGGGCCGAACAGCGACCTCGTTTTCCTGGAACTCCGCTTCGACGCCCAGCGTCTTGACGATTTCGATCAGCCGGTGGACATCCTCAATGTCGGGAACGCGCGTGATCCGAGAGGGCTCGTCGGACAGCAGCGCCGCGGCCAGACACGGGAGCGCAGCGTTCTTGGCGCCGTTGACGCGGATCTCGCCGGTCAGGCGTCGATGCCCCGCAATTCGAAGATATGGCTCGACGACAGCGCTCATATGGAGACTGTAGCCGTCCCTCAGGAGCGCAAGGGCCTTAGCCGGTAGGGCGGCTCATCTCGCGACCGCCGCCGCCTCGACGCCGGCGATGCTCCAGGACTCGCAGTCGCTGCAACGAGCGGGCCAGCGCCGCCTGGGCGCGAGCGCGGTCGGCATCGGTGGCCTGTTCCAGGCGTTCAAGCGCACGCTGTCGCGCCGCTTCGGCCCGCTCAGCGTCGATTTCGCCACCGTGTTCGGCCGCATCGGCGAGCACGGTGACCTCGTCCGAGTGCACCTCAAGGAATCCACCGCCGATGTAGAACTCCTCCACGTCGTTGCCCGTCTTAACCCGAAGCTCGCCGGGGACCAGAGAAGTAATCAGCGGGGCGTGGTGAGGCAGAATGCCGAGTTCGCCGAGCGACCCGGGTGCGATGACCTCGTCGACATCCTCCTGCCGCAGGAGTCGGCGTTCGCCGGTGATGATCTCGAGCGTGAGCGGCATGGTGGCGTCCCCTCAGACGTCGTCATTCAAACCTAGGCGGCGGTCTCGGCGGCGATCTGCGCGCCCTTCTCAACCGCCTGCTCGATCGTGCCCACGTTGAAGAAGGCCTGCTCCGGCAGTCCGTCGTGGGTGCCGTCGAGGATCTCCTTGAAGCCGCGCACGGTGTCGCGCACCGAGACGTACTCGCCGGTCAGACCCGTGAACTGCTCGGCGACGAAGAACGGCTGCGTCAGGTAGCGCTGAATGCGCCGCGCGCGGGCCACGGTCTGCTTGTCTTCCTCGGAGAGTTCGTCCACACCGAGGATGGCGATGATGTCCTGCAGGTCCTTGAAGCGCTGCAATACGCGCTGCACTTCGCGGGCCACGTCGTAGTGTTCCTGTCCCACGATCTTCGGGTCGAGCGCACGGCTGAACGAGGTCAGCGGGTCGACCGCCGGGTAGAAGCCCTGCGACGCGATGGCGCGCTCAAGCGCCACGACCGCGTCGAGGTGGCCGAACGTGGTAGCCACACCCGGGTCGGTGTAGTCGTCGGCGGGCACGTAAATCGCCTGGAACGAAGTAATCGATCCCTTGTTGGTCGAGGTAATGCGCTCCTCCAGCTCGCCCATCTCAGTCGAAAGGGTCGGCTGGTAACCCACGGCCGACGGCATCCGGCCGAGCAGCGCGGAGACTTCCTGGCCTGCCAGCGTGTAGCGGTAGATGTTGTCGATGAACAGCAGCACGTCCTGGCCCTGCTCGTCGCGGAAGTGCTCCGCAAAGGTCAGACCGGTCAGCGCGACCCGCAGGCGCACGCCGGGCGGTTCGTTCATCTGACCGAAGACCAGCACGGTCTTGTCGAGCACGCCGGATTCGCGCATCTCGTGCCAGAGGTCGTTGCCCTCGCGTGAGCGCTCGCCCACGCCGGCGAACACCGAGTAGCCGCCGTGCTCAGTGGCGATGTTGCGGATCAGTTCCTGGATGACGACGGTCTTGCCGACGCCTGCACCGCCGTAGGCGCCAATCTTGCCGCCTCGGGTGAACGGGCAGATCAGGTCGACGACCTTGATCCCGGTCTCGAGGATGGTCGTCTCGGCGGCCTGTTCCTCGAAGCTGGGCGGCGTGCGGTGGATTGGCGATCGAACCCCATCGGCGGGCATGTCGCCCAGACCGTCCAACGGCTCACCGAGCACGTTGAAGAGTCGTCCCAGCGCAATCTCGCCCACGGGAACGGCGATCGGCTGGCCGAGGTCCTCGGCGTTGTCGCCGCGCTTCATTCCGTCGGTCGAGTCCATGGCCAGACACCGAGCGCGGTTGTTGCCGAGGTGCTGCTGGACCTCGGTCACGACTGCGGTACCGCTGCCCATCGTGATGGTCACGCCGCTGAACAGCGCGGGCAGGCTGTCGGGCGGAAACTCGACATCGACGACGGTCCCGATCACCTGGACTACTGTGCCATCAGCCATCTTGTGCTCCCATCTGCAGGCTCCCTAGACCGCGCCCACCAGATTGGTGGACTGCCCTGACAGCCATGTCAGTTCGAATTGTGTCAGATCGTCGACCTGCCAGTCGGAGGCCAGGTCGAGGTGTTTGGTCAGTTCGCTGCGGACCAGCACCACCTTCATCCCCGCGGCGCGGGCGGACTCCACGCCTGCGGGCGCGTCCTCGACGGCGATGCAATCTTCGGGGTCGAATCCCAACTTCTCGGCCGCCCTGAGATAGATCTCCGGCGACGGCTTGCCCATCGCGACTTCATCGCCGGCGGTGGTCTGCTCGAAGTATTCGGCCAACCCGGCGCCCGACAGCGCGGCGTCCACCCACACTCGGTGCGACGAACTCGCCACGGCGATCGGCACACCGGCGTCTTGTAGCTGCGCGGCCAGTTCGCGTGCCCCGCGAATCAGCGGCGCCCCGGCCAGGTACTGGTCGAGCACATCGGAGTTGTAGCGAGCTTCAAACTGGTCGAACGGCATCGTAATCGGATAGCGCTCGCACAGGTCGTCCCAGGTGCTCGTCAGGGTCGTACCCAGGTAGCGGAAGTAGTCATCCAGCGGAAACTCGACGCCCTGCTCTTCGAGGATCAGTCGCACGGCCTCGTAGTGCAGCGGCTCGGAGTCCAGCAGGACGCCGTCCATGTCGAAAATCACCGCTGTCGACTGTTGCGCCATGAGCTAGCCCTTGAGCGCCTCGACGCCGCCGGTGATGTCCAGCAGCTCGGACGTAATCTGCTCCTGGCGGGCCTTGTTGTAGACGAGCGTGAGGTCGGCGATCATGTCGTTCGCCGCGTCGGTGGCGTTGCGCATCGCCACCATGCGGGCCGACTGCTCGGATGCGGCCGCCTCAAGCACGGCCTGGTAGACAAGCAGGTCGACGTAGCGCGGCAGCAGGTCGGCGAGAACCTCCTGCGGTGACGGCTCGAAGATGTACTGCGTCTCGCCCGACGACTCTTCGTCACTGGGCGGCGGTTCGACCGGCAGGATCGGCACGGTCACCGGAGTCTGCGTGACCGTGTTGACGAACGAGGCGTAGACCAGTAACACCTGGTCGACGTGACCCGCGGTGTAGTCGTCAATCGCGATGCGCGAGATCGGCTGCGTCTCGGCCAGGCCGGGGTAATCGCCGAGTTCCTGGAAGCTCGCCCGGAAGTTGATCCCGAAGCGCTGGAAGTAGTCGCCGCCCTTGCGGCCGACCGGAATCATCGAGATATCGCCGGAACCGCCGGCCTCGGGGCCGAGCACGATTTCGCCTGTGTGCCGCTCAAGGTTGGCGATCAGGCCGCCGCAGAGTCCGCGGTCAGGCGTGATCAGGATGACGGTCGTCTCGTTGATCTCGCGGCGCTCGAGCAGCGGGTGTGCGGTGTCCGGGTCGCCGGCGACACCGGAGAGGTGTCCAAGCACGGCCTGCATCTTTTCGGCGTAGGGGCGGGCCTGTAGCGCGCGGTCCTGGGCGCGGCGCATCTTCGATGCCGCCACCAGCTGGATCGCGTTCGTGATCTTGGCCGTGTTCTCGACCGAGCGGATACGCCGTCGGATTTCGCGGGTGTTGGCCATCGACCCTTACTACTCTCAGTTGTTCGCTGTTGCGCCCATAGTCCTCGCTGTCGGACCTAGAACGGCACTGTGTCCTTGAACGTCTGCAGCGCGGACGAGAGCGAATCCTGGTCGTCGTCGGACAGCTGGCCCGAGTCGGCGATCCCGCCGAGCAGGTCGCGGTGCGACGTGTTGAGGTACTCGTTCGCGCCGTTGGCGAAGTCATTGATCTTGTTGACTGGCACATCATCGAGGATGCCCGCGTTCGCGGCGTAGAGCAGCGCGACCTGCGTCGACATCGCCAGCGGCTGCTGCTCGGGCTGGACCAGCAACGCCGAGAGTCGCTGTCCACGCTCGAGCTGACGGCGCGTCGCAGCGTCCAGGTCGGACGTACCGAACTGGGCGAAGGCCTGCAGCTCACGGAACTGCGCCATGTCAATCCGAAGCTGACCGGCAACCGAGCGCATCGCCCGCTTCTGAGCGGATCCGCCCACGCGCGAGACCGAGATGCCGGCGTTCACGGCCGGTCGCTGACCGGCGTTGAACAGGTCGGACTCGAGGAAAATCTGGCCGTCGGTGATCGAGATGACGTTGGTCGGGATGTACGCCGAGACGTCACCCGCCTGGGTCTCGATGATTGGCAACGCCGTAATCGAGCCGCCGCCGTACTCGTCGGAGAGCTTGGCCGCGCGCTCAAGCAGGCGCGAGTGCAGGTAGAAGACGTCGCCCGGGTATGCTTCGCGGCCCGGAGGCCGGCGCAGCAGCAGCGAAATCTGCCGATAGGCCCAGGCGTGCTTCGACAGGTCGTCGTAGATGATCAGGGCGTCCTGGCCGCGCTCCATGAAGTACTCGGCCATCGCGACACCCGAGTAGGGGGCGAGGTACTGCTGCGCTGCCGACTCTGCCGACGCGGCGTTGACCACGATCGTGTGGTCCATCGCGCCGTGCTCCTCCAGCGTGGCGACGACGTTGGTCACCTTGGCCTGCTTCTGGCCAATAGCGACGTAGATGCAGATCAGGTCCTCGCCCTTCTGATTGATGATCGTGTCGATCGCGATCGAGGACTTGCCGGTCTGGCGGTCGCCGATGATCAGCTCGCGCTGACCGCGGCCGATCGGAATCTGCGAATCGATCGCGAGGATGCCGGTCTGGACCGGCGTATCAACCGAGGCGCGGGTCACCACATTGGGCGCGATCCGCTCGACCGGGCGGGATTCTGCTGCCGCGATCGGACCCTTGCCGTCGATCGGCTCACCCAGCGCGTTCACGACGCGGCCGATGAGCTGCTCGCCGACGGGGACCTCGGCGACCGTACCGGTGGAGCGAACTTCGTCGCCTTCTTCGATCACGCGGTACTCACCCATGATCACGGCGCCGACGATTTCCTCTTCGAGGTTCAGCGCCATGCCCATGACGGGATCGGAGCCGTCCTTGGGTCGAAACTCCAGCAGCTCGCCCGAGAGCGCGCCGGCCAGGCCGTACACGCGAGCGATCCCGTCGCCGGCTTCGACGACGGTGCCGACCTCGGCCGAGACGACCTGGCTCTCGAAGCCTTCGATCTGCTGCCGAATGATGGCGGCGACTTCTTCTGGTCGGACAGCCATGATGCTGACTCCTTCGGTGTGGTTAACCCTGCGCGAGTGATCGGCGCATGCTGGACAATCGCGTGCGCACGGACCCGTCGATGATGCGGTCGCCAATCTGGACGACGGCGCCGCCAATGATCTGACTGTCGACCGTTTCGCTGAGCGACACGGACTCGGCGTCGGTGTAACGCCGCACCGCCGCTTCCACCGCGGCGCGACCGTCGTCGGACAGCGGCACCGCGGTCGTCACAGTGGCCTCAGCGACGCCGCGGACGCTGTTTAATCGTCCCCGGAATGCGTCGATGATCTGCGGGGCCAGGTTGGCCCGGCGCTTGCGGACGAGCAGCTTGGCGAAGTTGCGCGCGTTGCTCTGCAAATCGGGCAACGCGTTGTCGAGGACCTGTTCCTTCTCGTCCTGCGAAACGCGGGTCGAGATCAGAAAGGCGTAGACCGTCGGCTCGCTGAAGAGCTGCGCGATATCACCCAGATCATCCAGCCAACGATCATGCGACGCCGTGTCGTGCGCAATGCCGAAGACGGCGTCGGCGTATCGTCGCGCGGCGGGATCGCTCTGCGGCACGCTGGACTCCTAGTTCTGCCTAATTCTGTTGGCCGTTGGACGATTCGGCCAGCACGTCCGCAATCAAACGCTGGTGGTCATCGGCGTCGAGCGATTGTTCAATAACCCGCTCGGCCGCCGCAATTGCCATGCCGGCGAACTCGTTGCGCAGCTGCTGAACCGCCTGATCGCGTTCCTGCTCGATCTCTGAGCGGGCCCGCTCGATCAGTTGTTCAGCCTGGTCGACCGCGTTCTCGCGCGCTTCCGATTCGATCCGCTGCGCCAGCTCCTGGGCCTGGGCGACGAGGCGTTGCGCCTCCTCGCGGCCCTGCTGGATCTCGGCTCGAGCTTCGGCGCGCGATTCCTCGGCGGCTTCCTGCGCACGCTCGGAGGCCGTCAGGCCTTCCTCGATGCGCTTGCGGCGCTCATCGAGCACGCGGCCGAGCGGCTTGTAGAGCAGGATGAACAGCAGCGCAAACAGGATGCCGAAACTGACGAAATGCGTAATCAGTCCGGCGAGGTTGAGACCGAGTGCGTCCATACCGTCCTGCCAATCAGTCTTTCCGGTCTACCGACCCTGCTGGTCCTGCCAGCCGGCGCCGCGCGCTCAAGAGTGCGTGCGGCGCCGCTCGGATCGGTGTTGCCATCCGGTCGGTCCAAGCTAGAAGACGAAACCGACCATGACGGCGACGACCAGCGAATAAATCGCGATCGCCTCGGTAAACGCGATACCGAGGATCATGTTGGTCTGGATCACGGGGGCGGCGTCGGGGTTGCGTCCCAGAGCCTCGAGTGCGCGGCCGGCGAGCATGCCGATACCGAGCGCGGGGCCGATGGCGCCGAGGCCCATGGCCAGGGCGGCGCCGATGTACTTCATCCCGTCGTCGCCGATCTGTGCAATCAGTTCCATTCCGTGTCCTCTCCGAGCGGTCCTCCGCGACCGCGCTGCACGCTTGCTTTATTCAGGCGGAAGCCCAACCGGTCGCCCGGGGTGGGGGTCCGCCGTCGTTCCTTAGTGTTCGGCCGCCTCGTCGTGGTGCTCGTCGTGATCGCCGACCGCGGTCGAAGCGAACACGAGCGTCAACATGGCAAAGACGAACGCCTGGATGAAGCCGACGAATACTTCGAGACCGAAGAACACCGTCGGCACCACAAAGGCGACCAGGAACATCGAGATAAACAGCACCACCTCGCCGGCGAAGATGTTGCCAAACAGACGGAAGGTGAACGAGATCACGCGTCCGACCTCGGAGACAATCTCCAGCACTCCGACGAACACCCCCATCGGTCCCTTGACGATTGCGTGCGAGCCGACGCCGATGTACTTGCCGAAGTTGGCCCCAACCCCCACCCCGCGCATGCCGAAGTACTGCACCGCGAGGAACGACCAGAGCGCGAGCGCCAGCGGCAGGTTCACGTCTGACGCCAGAGCCCGGAAGATGGGGAAGATGTGGCCGACGGTCCCGGTCGTCTCGCCGGTCTCCTCGTCGACGTAGCCCTTCTCCTCCATCCGCAGGATGAAGCCAAGGTGCGCCGTGTTGACCGTGGTCGGTACGACCGCCGGCTCGAAGTCGCCGATCGCCGTCTCGCACTCGATCAGGCAGAGCTGCGCCACGCTGCCGTCCGCGGCTGGCTCAATCACGAGCGGTTCGCCAAACGCGTCGTAGGAAAAGTCGCGACTCTCGGCGAAGAGCGTACGTGGCGGAATGATCTTGAACCCGTCGCCGGAAAGAATCGGTCCCGTCGCTTTGACCAGTTCCGCGTCCCCGGCCACGATCGGCAGGTTGAAGACCATCGCGTACTCGAGTTCGTGGTGGCCTTCGTCGTGGATACCGGCCGCCTCGAGGCGGGTTTCGATCTCGTGGACCAGGTCCTCGGCCTTCGTGCCCTGGGGAATCGGGTTCGTCCAGAACTCGCTGCGGACAGCGAACTCGGTGTCGGTCAGGTGATGCTTGCGGATCTTGTGGATGATCTCGTCCGACTTGTCCTGCTTGTCGACCTTGAACGGAATCGGCTCGAAGAAGGCGTTGCCGAACGCGTCGTTGATCGCGTCGATCTCATGATCCGACAGGCTGCGCTCGCCGTGCTCAAGATCCTCGACCACCTCCATCACCGAGACTTCCATCTCGTGCAGATAGTGGTAGCGGTAGTTCTCGACCGGGCCGATCACGTTGTTCCAGGGGAACAGCGCAAACCAGTTGCCGATCAGCAGGAAGATGAAAATCGTGAAGACGAAGGGGAAGAACTTCTTCCCGTTGCGCTCGCCGCCGACCTGCTGGGCGATGTTGAGGAAGGCCTCGTAGATCGCCTCGACCAGGTTCTGGAATCCCGACGGTACCAGCGCCTGCTCGACATCCTTGGTCCGCCGCCAGACGACGAACGCGGCGATCCCCAGCAGCACGATCACGACCCAGGCCGAGAGGATCGTGTTGGTGATCTCGTAGGAGCCGATCGAGACGACGGGCTCAGCGGCCAGAGCGATGACCGGCGCGGGAGCGCGGACGACGAAGAAACCAAACACCGCGAACGCGAGCACCGCGAAGATGATCAGGCGTCTTCGGCTCACGCGCGCTCCTCCTCATCCTGTTCGTCGTCGGCCGGCGCGTCGTCGTTCGGAGGGCGCCGCTCTGCTTGTCGTTGCCGCGCTTGAGCGGCGAATAGGTCTTGCAACATCCGGTATCCGCCCCAGCCGGCAGTCGCCAGTCCGAGGGCGAGCCCGACGAGCGTGAGCGCGAATCCCGTGCCTAGCTCGTCGTCCAGCAGGACTCCGCCGACAACGCCCAGCACGATGCACGTGGCCACGTACCAGCCGATGCCCATGAGTTGCATGGCCGGCGGCCACTGTCTCATGGAGGACTCCCCTGCTGGAGGTAAACCTCCTTGGCGGAAGCAATGTGAAGGCTATCACAGGCTCCACTTGCGACAAGACACCGCCGCCACCGCCTGAACCGATTCCGAAGCCCGCGGATGTTGTGTAGTGCGGATTACTCGAAGTCGTCCATGTCGAGCGACTCGATGAAATCGCGGAAGGCTGACATCTTCTCCAGCTCTTCCGGCTTCACCGGCTCCGGCCGGCCCTCCTCGTCGGTCGAGACCAGCCCTTCGTCGTCGAGCAACACCCCGGCCTGGTCAATCACCTCATCCTCAACAAAGATCGGCGCCTCCGCGCGCACGGCGAGCGCAATGGCATCCGACGGACGCGAATCGATCTCCACCTGCTCGTTGTTCACGTCCAGGAACACCCGCGCGTAGTACGTGTCGTTGCGCACCTCGGTTACCACCACCCGCGACACGCTCGCCCCGAGCTCCTGCATCACGTTCGTCATCAGATCGTGCGTCATCGGACGCTGCACCGAGACGTTCTGCAGACGAATCGCGATCGCATCCGCCTCGGCCGCGCCGATGTAGATCGTCAGGTAGCGGTCGGCGTCCTTCTCCTTGAGCACCACCACACGGTTGTAGTTCATCAGGGAGACGCGAAGCGCTTCGATCGTGACTTCTTTCATGTCGCGTTCCCCCTTCTACCTGCGCCGCTTCCAAGCGGTGCGCCGCCTGCCGTGTCAGATTAGCGTAGGCCGAGCACGCGCCGAGCCAACCGTTCGCGCACGGCAAACTGTTCAGTCCGTCGACAACTCGGGCGGCGGACTCGTCGGCCCGCCGCGGCCGAGCCAGAGCGAGGCCAGCGTAAACACGAACAACCCTCCGCCGAGCAGGAACAGACCCTGTCGCACGCCCGCCGCGTCCGACACGCCGCCAACCAGCAGCAACGCCAGCATCGAGACCGCGTTGGCCAGCATCATCTGCGCCGAGAACAGCCGGCCGCGCATCTCCGGTGGCGAGCGCTCCTGCAGCAGCGTCTGCGCCGGCGCGTTCACCATCGCGTAGGCCAGACCCAGCGGAAACGCCATGATCAGCGTGGCGGCGAGCAACCAGTCCTGGGTCGAGCCGGTCGAGCGCAGGAAGTCCAGGACGCCAAACACCGTGACGATCACCGTGATCACCGCCAGCCCGAACGACGCCATGATGTTCATCGGGATGCGTTTCCCGATCCGCGGAACGAAGACCAGCGCGAGCAGCGCCCCCAGTCCCGTCGGCCAGAAGACGTACACCGCGTCCTCCTCCGCCCGGCCGAGCACGTCATGCACAAACTGCGGAACCAGCACGGCGAACATGAACAGCATCATCACGCCGGAAATCAGCTGAATCAGCGCCAGCGCGGTCAGCCGGTCGCGCCAGACCAGGTCGCCCGCCGAGCGGATGTCGTGCAACGTCGTCGCGAACGCGGCCCGGATCTGCCCAAAGTCCTCCGATACGCGGTGCGGACTGCGGTCGAACGGCAGCAGCGCCGGCAGAAACCCGAGCAGCACAGCCGAGCAGATCAAGGCGACCGCGCTGACGATGTACGAAGCGTCGTAGCCGATCACCTTGAGCATGATCGGCGCCAGAATGACGAGCCCGATCAGCTGCGTCGACATGGTCGTGAACTGAAACGCCGAGTTCGCCGAGAGCAGTTGTTGCCGCGCGACAAACCGCGGCAGCGCCGCCGCGCCCGCCGGTACCGCGAACTGCCCCGCCAGCGCCGTGCCAAACGCAACCGCATAGACCGCGCCGACCGAGACATTGTCCGCCAGCAACAGCAGCGCTGTGAGGCCGGCGCGAATGATCACGGCGACGATCATCACCCGCCGCTTGTCGAGCCGATCCAGCAACACCCCGGCAACCGCACCCGTGACCACCGGCGGCGCGGCCAGACAGATCACCAGCAGCGTCGAGGCGAACGGCGAACCGGTCTGTTCGAGCACCCAGATCAGCAGCACGAACTGGATCGCCGAGTTGATCGTCAGCTGAATCCCGGTCGCCGACCAGAGCGCCAGAAACGGCCGGTTACGGAACAGCGGACCGACCGCCGGCTCGGCAGTCGTCCCTGAGTCGGCGTCCGGCTCCGCAGTCACGAAGCCGCACTCTTGGGATTCGCCGCATTCGCCGCGTCTCGCAGCTCTGCGGCGGCGGCCCGGATCTGGTCGGGCATTCCCGCATAGATGACCGAACGCGAGGCCGACACCAGCAATCCACGACCGCGCGCATCGACGCCCGCTCCGACCGAGGCCTCGAGGTCGCCGCCCTGTGCGCCGATCCCCGGTAGCAGAATCGGCATCTCGGGACAGCGCGCCCTCACATCGGCCAACTCCTTCGGCCACGTCGCACCGACGACCAGCCCCAGATTCCGATGATGCGACTCGCCCCACTCGCGCGCCCTTTCGGCGACGCCGAGATACAGCGGCTCGCCATCGGCCATCGGCAGCGATTGCAGGTCGGACGCGCCGGGATTGGACGTGCGGCAGAGGGCGAACGCGCCGCGCTCAGGACGCTGCAGGAATGGCGCGACCGCATCGCCGCCCAGATATGGATTAATCGTCACCGCGTCGGCGTCGAACCAGTCGAATGCGCTCGAGGCGTACGCCTCGGCCGTATTGCCGATGTCGTTGCGCTTGGCGTCGAGGATGACCATCGCATCCGGCGCGAGCCTGCGAACCGTCGCGATCGTGTCCCTCAGCGCCTGCCAGCCCACATCCCCGGCCACCTCGTAGAAGGCCGATTGCGGCTTGAACGCGCAGACGAGGTCGGCGCACGCTTCGATCACTCGTGTATTGAACCGCAGAATCTCTTCCGGCAGCGTGCGCGCCGGCTGAGGATCGAGTCCAACGCAGATCAGGGAGTCGGCGGCGTCCATCGCCGAGACGAGGCGGTCGGCAAATGCTGAAGTCGCCATGCTGCAAGGGTATCCCCGACCCGGGCCCACCGTAGGCTGCAACGGTGTCAGATCCTCAACTTGACCGGCCTCCCGAGCTGGAGGTCTACATCCAGCCTCCACCTGCCAGCGCCCTGAACGGCGCGGCAGTCATCGTGCTCGACATCTTCCGCGCCACGACCGTGCACGCCGCTCTGTTCTCGGGCGGCGCCTCCGCCGTCTACCCGGTCGAGGATTTCACTGCTGGCGTCGCCCTTCGCGACGCGGTGCCCGGCAGCCGATTGATCGGCGAGGTCGGAGCACTGCCACCTCCCGAAGCGGACTTCGGCAACTCGCCGACCGAGTTCGACGCGATGGACCTCACGGATTGGACGGTCGTACACGTGACCAGCAACGGCACCAGGGCCCTGGTCGGCGCGTCGCAGGCCGACTTCGTCCTCTCTGGCTGTCTGCGCAACATGTCCGCCGGCATTCGTCACGTGCTCGCGCAGCAAGCGCAGCGCGTGGCAATCGTCTGCAGCGGCGACCACGGCGGCACCGCGCCGTCGGTCGAAGACACGTTCGCGGCCGGAGCCCATGTCACCGCAATCAAGCGCATGGCGCCCGAGTCAGTCCTCAAGGGCGGCGCTCGCCTGGCGCTCAAGCTCTACCACGCCTACGGACGCTCGCCCTCGCGAGCCTTCGCCGATTCTCCGCACGGCGACCACCTGCAGAAGCTGGGATTTCAGGCCGACTTCAAGTACGCCGGTGATATCGACGCGGATTCGACCGTGATCGAACTTGGCGCGGACGACTCAGGACGGCCCGTCCTTAAGCGCGTCCCAGCTCTGTTGCATTGAGTTCAACTCAGCCTGGCTCGGCTGCCGTCCGCCGTAGCGGAAGCTGCTGAACGCGCGCGAGATCCGCTTCGGCGTCGGGCTCTGGTAGACGCGCTCCAGCGCGTCGGCGAACTGCAGCGGCGTGCGATGAATCGCACGGATCTGACCCTTCGTCTCGGCATGTTCAAGCACATCGAAGTACAACTCCGCAATCGGAGCGTCGACCTCATGAACCTCTCGTGATCGCCGAAAACGCGAGCGAAGCCCGTCCAGGGCCGACAGGAGATCGCCCTTCAGGTCGGCCTCCGACCAGAGCGACTCGCGCAGCTCTTCGGTCTCCGACTGCCGCCTGAGGAATCGGCGGAAGAAATAGAAGGCCAGCAGCGCAAAGACCACGACCGCCACAATGCCACCGAACACCCGCGAGACCACGATCCCCGCCGTCGGATCCGCCTCTTCGGTCGCTTCTTCCGGCTCCAGCTCCCTGCCGATGCCGCCCTCGGTAACTTCATTGGGAGGCACGATGTTCTCTGGATTGATCCACTCCCTCACCTGCTCCACGAGCCAGAACAGCGGCCAGAGGATGTAGGAGATCGCGGTAATGATCGCGCGCAGTACGACCCCCAGGACATTGAGCACCGGCTCGACCGCCCCGGACCCGGCGATCAGTCCGACCAAGCCGGTCACGAGTAAGAGGAAGATCGCCACGCCGAGCACGAGAGCAATCAGCGTCGCCGCGACCGATGCACCCGTCTGCGCAACGCCCAATCCCTGGACTTGGTCCGAGTTGGCGGCGTTCTTCAGCGCGATCGTGATCAGTCCCGTCACCACCCAGACGATCGCCAGCGTGCGAACGTGATCCTCGATCCCCGCGTTGTCCGCCATAGGAAACGAGGCAACCAGCACGAACAGGCCGAACAGCGCGTAGTTGGAGAAGGATCGATCCATCAACGCGCTGCTGCCCAGCGCGACCCCGCGGAACCAGATCGGGATCAGCATCAGCGCTGCAAACAGCTGGTCGATCTCGCCCGCAATCACGGTCCCGTCTTCGAGCACCACCTGCTCGCGCCAGACCAGGCTGGACGGCCGTCCTAACTCCAGCACCCAGGACATGTTCCAGATCCGAGCGTCTTCCGACAGGTCGACCGAGCCGATGATCTGCAGCACGACCAGGGTGATCCCCAGCCCCCACCAGAAGCGCTGCTTCATGCTCAGCTCGCGGCTGCCGAGCCAGCGCGAGACGAGGAAGCCCAACGCCAGCGTCCCCCCGACCGCCCAGACCGAGAGCGTCTCCCCCGCGTCGTACGAGATCAGCCGCGGGATTAGCTTGGCCAGAAGGACCAACAGGACGGCCTCGCCGATCAACAGCGAGATCGTGTACGCCCACTCCATCCGCTCGCGGGAAGCGCCGCGCGTCAAGGCCTGTGCCGCAGCGCTCACGACTGACGGTCCGGTCTCGACCAGGGGCTATCCGGCTGCGCCGCCCCCGACGGCATGGACGACGGCATGGTTGACGGCACGGACGAAGGCGTGCTGGTTGCCAGTTCCGGTTCCCGGTCGAGCCGGTCGAGGGCGCCGTCCGCATCGTCCGCACCGACGAACGAGGGCAAATCGACGTCCTCGACGGGGTCCGGCGGTCGCGCGGTGGCGTACAAACGGTCCGTCCGAGCCCACGGTCCGGCTTCGCCGACCCGCTCGTAGTGCAAGCCCTCCAGCGCGCTGCGAACGTCGTAGACGGGCGAATCGGCGAACCTCGCAGGCGGGTCCTCGATCCCGACGTAAATCAGCCCGATCTGTGCGCCGTGCCGCTTGAGCCGCAGCAAGGATGACTCCAAAGCCGGCGTCAGCACCGCCGTGACCAGCGCCAGCGTCGAGCCGTAGGTCAGCCGCTCCTCACTCAGCATCCGCTCGATCCTGACCAGGGTGAACACGTCCGCCATCGCCAGCGCTTCGAGAATCTTGGTCATCTGCCCCGGCGATCTGGACGCCGGCACGCGAATCGCCGTGTCGTGCCCGGGCCACGTGCAGTTGGCCAGTAGTCCGACCGGCACTCGGTCGTCGGCAAAGTCGTTCGCCAGCGACGCCGCGACCGAGACAGCGCGCTCGAAAATATCCCCGAAGAATCCCTGCCAGGCATGCGGCAGCGTCGAAACGTTGAGCGCGACCATCGCAATCAGGTCGCTGGACGGGTCGTAAACGCGCGACTGCAGTTCCTGCCGTCGCGCCGTCGCCTTCCAGTCCACCCGCTTGAGCGGGTCGCCGGGGCGGTAGTCGCGAATGGTCTGCAAACGGGTTGGGTCCTCAAACAACCTCTGACCACCGCGCTGCTCTCCCTGCGGGCGCATCCTGGGCACGCCCAGGCGCTCGAGTGCGATTACCTCCGGGTACACCCAGAGCGTGTGCTCGGTCTCGTCGGTGCGCTCGCGACGATAGATCCCGAACAGGTCGCCCGACTTGAGGTCGATCCGCGCGAGCTGGAAGTGACCGCGGGTGATCAGCGGAATGTCGAATGACCACGTCAGACGCTCGTACCAGCGCATCGACGTGCTGCGAACCACGACCCCTTCCTGCGGCGCCGACTCGTGCAGCCGGCTGAACGGCTGGTTGGACGGTTCGAGGATCTCCGGCAGGTTGATCCGAACCTGCAGCGCCGTCAGCGGAACGATCTTACGGTTCTCCAGGCGCAACGTCAGGCCCAGCGTCTCGCCGACGAAGGCGTGGGTCTGCGAAATCTCAACCTTCGAGATCAGTCGTTCGAGCGCGTAGCGGGTCCAGACCCAGGCGGCCCAGCCCGCGACCAGCACGGTCGCGGCGACCAACGAGACGATGATCTCCCCCACCGCAATCCCCAGCAGCACCACGACCACCGTGATCGGCGCCCAGATGGCGCGCAGGATCCGGTTGTCGTGGCGGAAGCCCCATTTGCCCGCCGCGATCTTCTGCTCTTGTTCGTCGCGCCGCGTCTCCGCCTCGATCTCGGCAAGCAGACCGCCGCCAAGTCCCGCGCCGCCCAACATCGACATGCTGGACTCCCTCGGTGTTGTGTTCGGGACTAGCTGCCGGCGGCAGCGGCTTCGATCGGCACCGGCACGCGGCTGAGCATCTGCTCGAGCAGCGATTCCGGCGTCGACGAGCGCAGACGCGCGTCGGCCGAGAGCATCAACCGGTGCGGCAACACGACACGCGCCATTTCCTGCACGTCGTCGGGCAAAACGAAGTCCCGTCCGCGGATCGCGGCCAGCGAACGCGTCGTCCGCAACAGGGCCAGCGAAGCCCGCGGCGACGCGCCCAGCTCGAACGCCTTCTCTTCCCTGGATGCCTGCACGATCGACACGATGTAGCCCCGCACCGCTTCACTGACCCGAACCTGCT
Source organism: Chloroflexota bacterium (assembly GCA_028874365.1). Classification (GTDB taxonomy): domain Bacteria; phylum Chloroflexota; class Dehalococcoidia; order Bin125; family Bin125; genus Bin125. Next base: position 48,862 of record JAPPJZ010000047.1, read on the forward strand.
CGACCGTCTTCACCATCTGTCGGAGCCGTTCCGATTCAACCACCGGATTGAGCTCCTCAAGCGGCTGAGCCCGCTCGAAGCGAAGCAGAATCTGGTCCTCTTCGGCCGCGTCCGGATAACCCATGCGCAGGCGCAGCAGGAAGCGGTCGAGCTGCGCCTCAGGCAACGGGAACGTGCCCTCGAGCTCGACCGGATTCTGCGTCGCGATCACGAGGAACGGACGCGGCATCGCCATCGTCTCGCCCTCGACCGTGAGCTGCCGCTCTTCCATCGCCTCCAGCAACGCCGCCTGCGTGCGCGGCGAAGCGCGGTTGATCTCGTCGGCCAACACGAGCTGGGCCAGCAAGGGGCCGGCTCGAAACTCGAACTCGCCGGACTTCTGGTTGTAAATGTTGACCCCGGTCACATCCGACGGCAGCAGGTCGGGCGTGAACTGGATCCGCCGGAACGAGCAGCCGATCGAGCGCGCGAACGACTTGGCCAGCATCGTCTTGCCCAGCCCGGGCACGTCGTCGAGCAGGATGTGTCCTTCGGAGAGGATCGCCGCCAGCGTGTAGTCCAACACTTGCTCGCGGCCCACGATCACGCGGCCCACGTTCTCGCGTACACGAGCTGCCACGTCGGCAACGTCGGAAAGGGTCGGGGGCAACCCGGAGGTAGTCACCAGAGCAGCGTATCAGCAGGCTATTGGCCGTCCGCGTGCCGCTGGCGAGTACCATCTGACCGACGCGGGCACAGCGAACAACCTCAGCGGAATGGGGGCGAAATGCGGGCGGAAATCATCAGCATCGGCACCGAAATCCTGATGGGCGAAATCCTCGACACCAACGCCAACTTCATGGCTCAGCGCCTGCCCTCGATGGGCATAGATCTCTACTTCATGCACCAGATCGGCGACAACAGGGAACGCCTCGTCGAGCTGATCCAGACGGCCAGGCAACGTTCGGACGTGGTCATCCTCACCGGCGGTCTCGGCCCCACCGAGGACGACATCACCCGCGACGCCATCGCCGAATCGGTCGGCGAAGAGGCCTACGTCGTCCCCGAGCTCGAATCGCATCTGCGCAACTTCTTCGAGCGCCGCGGCGGACGCATGCCCGAGCAGAACGTCAAACAGGCGACGATCATCCCGTCCGGCGAATCGATCCCCAACCCGCGCGGTACCGCCCCCGGTTGGTGGGTCGAGAAGGACGGCGCGATCATCGTCGCCATGCCCGGACCGCCCGCGGAGATGACCGGCATGTGGACCAACGACGTCGCTCCGCGCCTCAAGGCCCGATCCGACGGCACGGTGCTCATCTCTCGAACACTCAAGACCACGGGCCTCGGCGAGTCGATGCTCGACGAACTCCTCGGCGACCTGCGCTTCGCCGAAGATCCGACCGTCGGCGTCTACCACAAGGCCGACGGAGTCCACGTGCGCCTCGCCTCCAAGGCGATGTACGAGGACATCGCCCGAGACCGGATCAAGCCCGTCGAGCAGGAGATCCGCTCCATGCTCGGCGAAGCGATCTGGGGCGCCGATGACGACACCTTCCAGGAAGCGGTTGGCTCATTGCTCAAGGACCGTGGCCTGTCGATCGCCGTGATGGAGTCCTGCACCGGAGGCCTCCTGGCCAGCACGATCACCGACGTGCCCGGCGCCAGCTCCTACTTCCGCGGCGGCCTCGTTTCCTACACCGCCGAAGCGAAGATTCAGTACGGCGTCGACGCCTCCGTGATTGAAGAGCACGGCGTCGTCTCCAACGAGACCGCCACCGCCATGGCCGGCGCCGTCCGACGCCAGTTCAACGCCGACATCGGCGTCGGCATCACCGGCGTGGCCGGCCCCGAACCGCACGGCGGCCAGCCAGTCGGCGCCGTCTGCCTCGGTATCGAGACCCAGGATGAGAGCTACGCGACCGGCTACACCTTCGCCCAGACTCGCGCCGCCATCAAAGCCCGCGCGGTCACCTCCGCCCTCACCCTGATCCGCCGCGCCGCCCTCGGCGAGCTGATGACCGGCTCCTCAGGCGTCTACCGCCGCCTGTAGGCCATGAACGCGCTCGATCCTGATCGTCGGCAGCCGGCCCAGAGCGAAACAACGCTCAGCGTTGCTGCGTGGCACCTGCAGGTGTTGCTCTCGGCCCTTGCCAATCTCGACACCAAGATTATGTTCGTGACGGCTCTCAATGTCGCTGGCTTGAGCGCGTTGATCGGTGTCACCGTCACAGCCAATCCGGTCAACTGGCTGTTCTGGCTCGGTCTCGTTGCCTCGGGCCTGGCCGTGCTGTTGGGTTTTGCTCGACTCTAGTCAGCGGAATCGGAACAGTTCCCATCTCCGATTGAGGCGTTCCGAACATCCGTAGCGGTAATGAACAGTGTGCCTTCTGAGCTTCAGGAGTCTCGAGAAAGGATTGAGAACTTCCATACCATTCAGGCAGCGAGCTACAAGCTCACTCAGGATCTCCGACGACGACACTGGTTGTTGAGAGCCTTGATGCTCCTGAGCGCCCTATCGCTCACGATCGCCGCCGCTGCCACGGTCACAGCGTTGGCGTGACGTGAGGGGCTAGGTAACGGTCTTGCCAGGCTTTCCGTGGGTCGGTAGGGACGCGACGAATGTCTCGTACTCGGCGCGCATTTTGCTCGTCTCTCGACCGAAGGCGTACCACAGCACCACTTCCACCGCGTTCTTCAACCAGGCCTTCATCTCGTCCTCCGATACTTAGGGTAACCGAATCGCCAACAACCCATCGACATCCTCCTCAACCGCCTCACCGCTCACCACGAGCGCATCGATGTGACCCGTCACCTCCGCCAGAGCCTGCCACAACCGCCGATCCGGCAGCCGACTGAACATCGTCATCAATAGCTCATACGGCGTCCGCGGACCCTCGCCGAGCATCTCGCGCAGTTGACCCTGCCGCTTGCGATGATGGCGTCGCACCCGCTCAATCTCCTCCGCCACCTCGTCCGACGGCTCACGATGACCCGGGTACAGATGCTCCACATCGAGCGCCTCGATCCGATCGAGCGAGTCGGCGAACGCCGGCAGGCTGCGGAAGCGTTCCGGCGGCTCTGCCGAGATGTCCCAGTGCCAGCCCGGGTTGGAGTTCAGCCCCGGAATCACCTGATCCCCGCTAAACAGCGCCCCGGTCTCAGGCTCGAAGAAGACGCAGTTCCCCGGCGTGTGGCCCGGCGCCGAGACCAGGACGATCCTCCGATCGCCCAGCCGGATCTCGGCCCCGTCCGACAACTCCTCGTCGGCGCGGAAGGGCGTACCGCGAATCAAGCCCGGCCAGCGCTCGCGTCTGACGCCGCCGCCCGCGTTGTCTCCCGAGCGGTAAGCCCGGCGCATCTTCTCGCGCGCCTCAATGAAGCCCGTGATCCGCTCCTCCGGCACCCCGACCCGGCGCATGTGTTCAAACACGTACTGCGTCTGGTAACCGATGATGTTGCGCCCATGCAGGAACGACTGAGCCTCCAACTCCGAGGCCACAACCGATACGCCCCCCTCCTGCCAGCGAAACGCGAGCCCGCAGTGGTCGATATGAGCGTGCGTGATCGCGACGTATCTGACGTCGCCGATATGCAGACCGGCCGCGTCGAGCTGCGCCGCGAGCGCATCCCACGCACCGTCGTAATCGGGACCGGCATCGATCATGATCACGCCGTCCGAGGTCGGCAGCGCGTAGGCCCAGTTATCCCCCAGCGCAATCGGCAGAACGCCGTGCTCCGTGATCATCGAGTCCGACACCCGGTCAGGCCTGCGGCCGGTCGTTTTGCTCGGTTGGCGTCGGTGGCTCGTCTTCGGACTCGCTGCTGCGGGTCGTGGACTCCAGTCCCGGAATGTTCTTGATGCTGCCCACGATGTCGATGCCGGTCAGCGACTCGATCACCTCGGGAACCTGCGCCACTGTCCGCGTGATGTCGCGGGTCAGGTTGCTGGCGCCGGTCCCGCCGTCACCGCCACCGCCGAACATCACAATCCGGTCCGTGCGCGACAACGGCTGCGCGACCGCCTCGGCAACTGCCGGCAACGTCTCTAGCACCTGCTGCACAACTGCAGCCTCGCCATATTGCTTCCAGGCTTCCGCCTTCAGCTGCATGGCGGCGGCTTCGGCAGCGCCCTTGGCCTCGATCGCTTCGGCCTCGGCCTGTCCGGTGAGGCGGATCACCTCGGCCTGCGCCTCGCCCTGACGGCGCGTCGCTTCGGCGTCGGCCGTCGCTTGCGCCACGACTGCGTTGCGCTCGCCCTCGGCCAGAGTCTCGATTCGGTAGCGTTCCGCCTCCGCTGGTTTGCGCACCGTCGCTTCCAACTCCCGCTCGCGGCGCTGGATCTCCTGTTCCTGCAACTCGATCTGCTTGGCGCGCTCAACGACATCGATCTCGACCTCTTCGCGACGGATCTCCTGCTGCGTCTTCGCTCGCTGTAGTTCATCGGCCAGCTCAGCCTCCGCTCGGCGCGCATTGACCTCCTGGTCATACGCCGCCTTCTGCACGTTGTAGCCGCGCTCCGACTCCGCAATTCGCGTCTCCGCCTCGAATGTCGCGGCCTCCTGTTCGCGCTTGGCTTCCGCCGAACGGATCCCGGCATCACGTTCTGCCTCAGCCTGACCGATCGTCGCATCACGACGGACCTCAGCCGTTCGTCGCACCCCGAGCGCATCGAGATAGCCGCCCGGATCCTTGATGTCGCGGATCGTGAACGACACAATCTCCAGACCCATGCCGGCCAGGTCCGGCGAGGCGACGGTGCGTACCTGCGACGCGAACTTCTCCCGATCCTGGTAGATGTCCTCCATCGTCATCGTGCCCAGGATGGCTCGCTGGTGGCCCTCCAGCGTTTGCAGCGGCACATCCATGACCTCGATCTCGGTCTTGCCCAGGAACTGCTGTGCCGCCGTCCGGATCGCCTCCTCCGAGCGCGCCACCTTCACCTGCGCCACACCGTCCACCGACACCGCCACGCCTTCGCCCGTGTACACGTTCTCGGTCTTCACATGTAGCGTCATCACGCTCAACGGGAGCCGCTGCGATCGGTGAAATATCGGCATCACGATCGTCCGCCCGCCGACCACAACTTTCGGCTGCTCGCCCCCTCCCGAGCGCACCAGCGCCTCGTTCGGTCCAACAGTTTGAATCACGCCCATGTCAGTCTTCCCTTCGTTGCCTGATCAAGTGTGCCAGCGAGAATCGCGTCAAGCGATCTCGCCACGAGCGTCCCGCCAACTCCGACGGGGCGTCTTCCGGGTCGACCACCTTCAGGACGCCGCCGGCGTAGACGCCGGTCACGACGACCGGCTCGCCGGCGCCGATGTTGTCGCCTTCGGTCATCGCTGTGAATTGCTCCCCGTCGACGAGGATCTCACCGCTCGGATTGAGGATATCGACGACCGTACCCTGCTGAGCGATCAGCCGCCGCTCGTGCTCCGGGATGAACGCCTCGGACTTGCCGCCGCCTCGACCCAGGATCCAGAACACGGCGATCACGGACACCGTCACAGCTCCGAACAACGCCAGCACCCAGCGAGAAATCTCAAGCGGATCGTCGAGCGCCGTCGGCTCGGGGAAGATCTCGCCGAACAGCAGGAATCCGGCAAGCACCCAGCAGATGACGGCTCCGATCCCCGCCCAGCCGAAGCCGTCCAACTGCGACTCCAACAGCAACAGCAGAATCCCGGCCACCAGCAAGATGACGCCCGTGAAGTTGACCGGCAGCAGACCGATCCCGGCAAATCCCAGCACCAGCCCTAGCACGCCAAGCACACCGGGACCAAAGTTGCCGGGATCTCGGATCTCGTAGATCACCCCGTACGTACCCAGCAGGATCAGCGCATAGGTCACGTTCGGATTGGTCAGGATGTCGAGGAAGCGCTCGACCAGGGAACGTCCAAGCTCGTCGATCTGAGCGCCCGCGGTTCGCAGCGTGCGCGTGCCCGCCGTGGTCGCAATCGATGTCCCGTCGACCTTGTTGAGCAGCGAATCCAGGTCGACCACCACGTGGTCGATCACGTCGAGGGCAAGCGCCTCGTCGGCGGTGTATGCCTTGGCCTCGAGCACCGTTCGTTCGATCGCCTCATAGTTGCGACCGCGCAGGCCGGCGATGCTGCGAATCAGCGCCGTGATGTCTTCGTCGACCTTCTTGCGCAGCGTGGACGGCAGATCCTCCCCAGTGCCCGTGACCGGCGCCGCGGCCCCGATGTTGGTCGCTGGCGCCATCGCGGCGATGTGCGTCGCGATCGTCACGATCGTCCCCGCCGAGGCCGCCTGCGCGCCCGACGGCCAGACGTACGCGACAGTTGGGACCGGCGAGTTCAATAACTGTTCGGCCAGATTGCGCATCGAACTGATCAGGCCGCCAGGAGTATCGATGCGAATGACAAGCGCCTCTGCACCGCGTGATTCGGCCTGGCCGATCACCCGCGAGAGATAGCGCTCGGTGATCGGCTCGATCGGTCCGTCAATATCCATGACCAGGACCAGTGGCGGCTCGTCTTCCTGTGCCACGGAGTCATGCGGCAGCGACAGTGCGAGCACGCCGAGCAGGACAACCGCCCATAGCCAGCGCACAACCCACCGTCCGTTTCGTTAGCCGGTCTCAGCCCGGATCGCATCGTGGACGATCCCAAGCTGCTCGATCATGGCGTCGATCGAACGGGCTCCCGCAACAAAGATGCCGGTCACATTGACCGCGGCCCATCCGAAACCGGCCTCCTGCGCCCCCGCGGCGACCGCGGCGACATCGGCAGGCTGGGCCCAGAAATCGCGGGTTGAGGGATCGCCGGCGCGCGGTGGCATCGCGAGCTGGCACTGGAATCCGAGCGCATCAGGATCGCGTCCGGCTTTCTCCGCCTCGCTCTTGACCACGCCGATTGCTTCGACCGCTTCGTCGCCGAGCACTCCAGTGGCCATCCAGCCGTCTCCAAGCCGGCCGGTGCGCCGCAGGGCGGCCTTCGACACCCCACCGATCCAGACGGGGATGTCTCGACCTTCGACGATCTGCAGCGGCTTCGGTTCCATCGCCATCGCCTTGGAGACGAAGTGATCGCCCTCGAAGTCGATTGAGGAGTCGGTCCAGCATGCCTTCATCAAGGCAATCGCTTCGTCCATCGCGGCCCCGCGCGTGTGGTAGTCCATGCCCAGGGCTTCGTACTCCGAATCCTGCCAGCCAACGCCGACACCGACTCGGACACGTCCACCGGAGAGGGTGTCGAGCGTGCTGAACTGCTTGGCGACCAGAACCGGCTGCCGCTGCGGGAGGACAAGCACTTCGGTCCCCAGGCCTACACGCTCCGTCACGGCGGCGACGTAACCAAGCGTGATCAACGCCTCGAGAATCGGCATGTTCGACGGATACGGTCCCGACTCCCGGCCGGCCTGGGGATGACCCATCACGACGTGGTCGAACATGTCAATCTCGTCGTAGCCGATCTCTTCGATCGCCCGGGCCAGTCGCGAGATCTCGGCCGGTCCGTTGCGGTGAACGACGGAGGGGAAGTCAACGGTCAGCTTCATCTGAACAGCTCCCACGGTTCTAATGCAAAAGGCATCGGCGACGGGACGGTTGAGCCCGTCGTCCGGCGATTATGCTAACCGTGACCACAAGTCATCCAGAGCACCCTTCCAGAGCATCGGAGAACGCCATGGCGGAAATCACGATCAACGCGAACGGACCGATCCTGATCTCGACCGAAGGACTGACCCTGAAGGCGAATGATGGCTCGACGATCCCGAATCCCAAGGGGTCGATGGTCGCTCTCTGCCGCTGCGGTCAGTCCGACATGAAGCCCTTCTGCGACGGCTCCCACAAGGCCTGCGGCTTCGAGCACAACCCCTCAACGGCCTAGCTAAGTCCAATTGGCCTGCCCGCTCGATTGCGGAAGGCGCTCACCTTAGCCCTCTTCTCTGGCGAGAGGGAGTTGAGCACGACGAAACCTTCCGGTCCCCTCTCCCCCTGGGAGAGGGTTAGGGTGAGGGCGTCGCCAAGACATCTCAGTGGACCCGGCCATGTCTCCCAACCTCGTCCTCAACTGGCTGAACGAGTCGGTGATCGGCATCGAGGTCTGGCAATTCATCGGCCTCGGCGTGATGGCGGTGATCATCGTCATCCTGCGATTCGCGATCATCTTTGCGCTGAATCAGGCCATCACCAGGCGCACCGCGCCTGAGCGGCACGAGTTCTGGCAGTTCGAACTCAAGCGCGTGCAGCGCCCGCTCCTGCTGCTGCTCGGCGCGGTGACGCTCGCCATCGGCTTCCCCGTCCTCGACTTCGATCCCGATGTCGAGAACGTGGTCGAGATCTTCTCCAACTTCGCATCGACCTTCGCCGGCGTGCTGTTCGGCTTCCGCCTGGTCGATGCAGCGGCCGATTACTGGCGGGAGATGGCGGCCGAAACCGACTCAAAGCTCGACGATCAACTGGTCCCGCTGGCGCGAACGTCTGGCAAGATCTTCGTCGGCGCGATCGGCGCCGTCTTCATCCTGCAGAACCTCGACGTCAACATCACCTCCCTGATCGCCGGTCTCGGACTCGGCGGCCTCGCCGTCGCTCTCGCGGCGCAGGACACGCTCAAGAACCTGCTCGGCGGCGCGACAATCCTCGCCGACAAACCGTTCCAGGTCGGCGACTGGGTGATCCTCGACGACATCGAAGGCACCGTCGAACAGGTCGGTTTCCGCTCCACCCGAATCCGCACCTTTGCCGACTCCCTGATCACCGTCCCCAACGCCCGAATGACCGACACCGCCGTCAACAACATGGGCCAGCGCACCTGGCGCCGCTACTACACCACCGTCGGCATCGCCTATCACACAGACCCCGACCGCATCCAGGCCTTCGTCGAAGGCATCCGAGCGACCGTCCGCTCGAATCCGAACATGCGCCACGACTACTACATCGTCGAACTGCACAGCTTCGGCGACTCGGCCCTCAACATCATGGTCTACACCTTCATCGGCGCGTCGAACTGGAACGAAGAGCTGCGCACCCGGCACGTCTTCAACCTCGACATCATCCGTCTGGCCAACGAGCTCCAGGTTGAGTTCGCCTTCCCGACGCAGACCCTGCACCTCGCGAGCCGCGTCGAGGGCGCGCAGGAAATCCCCGACCTCCGCTCCCGCGAGAGCCTGGCCGAGACCGTCGACGACTTCGCGCCCGACGGTGAGTCCGGACAACGCACCGACGACCCGATCACCCGGGGTTACGACAACGGCTGAGTCTCTCCCGTTGCGTCATCACCATTACCAAAGAGCGCCTGACGATCTTCCTAGCCTCGCCGTGGCAGAGCGGTTCTGCGGGCGAAACGGAGGTCGACCATGCTCGAACTTGCGGTCTTTCACAACGGCGCAGCGGACCTCCCGCTGACCACGACCCACGAAGGCGTGGTCGTCAACGACGGAGACCTCGAAGAGGTCCATGAGTCCGGCCGCCGAATCATCGCCAACCAGGTCCGTCAGGGCGTGCTCGCCGATCAGCTCGGCTTCAACTACTGGTTCATGACCGAGCACCACTTCCAGCCCGAGGGCGCAGAGCTCTCACCCGCCCCGCTCCAGACCGAAACCGCAATCGCCGCGCTGACATCGCGCATCCGACTCGGCCAGATGGCCAACATCCTGCCCTGGTGGCACCCGATCCGCGTGGCCGAGTCCGCCGCCATGCTCGACGTGATGTCCGGCGGACGCCTCGAGTTCGGCGTCGGACGCGGATACCAACCCCGCGAAGCGGAGGTCCTCGGTGGAGCCATGGGCGCCACGATCCAGGACCAGGAGCGCAACCGCTCCTACTTCGAAGAGGCCTACGAGATCATCATGAAGGCCTGGACCGAACCGTCGTTCTCCTACCACGGCGAGTTCTACCGCGTCCCGCCCTCCTACACGAAGTGGAATCACAAGCAGACAATCGCCTACTTCGAGCAGGAGCGCACCAAGCACCCGGTCGACGACGTGCTCAACCTCGGCCCGCCCGACATGTACTCGATGGGCAGCCCGGTCCTCGCCTCGACCACCACCCTGCGCGAGATCTCGGTCATCCCCCAACCAGCGCAAAAGCCGCATCCGCAGGTCTGGCAACCGGTGACCTCGCCGCGCTCGATCGGCTGGGCGGCCGAGCGCGGTGTCAACTGCTTCACGGTGCCCGAACCCACCTCGCGGCTGGTCGGCAACGTCGAGCGCTACTACGCCGATGCCGAGGCCGCCGGCTGGCCCGACCGACTCGATCGCGGACCCTTCAAGTTCGGCTGGGACTCCGAGAAGAAGCGCGGCTACGGCTGCTGCCGATACATCCACCTGCTCGATCCCGACAACCCCGACGCCGACATGGAACGCTTCAAACTCGGTCTCGAACTGCAGTGGGACTACTACGGCCCGTTCGGCTTCGCCGCCGTGCTCGCCGACGCCGACGAAGACCCCTACCCGCTCGACATGCGCGTCACCGCCGACCTGCTGATCGACAAGCAGGTCGCCATCGTCGGAACCCCCGATCAGGTCGTCGAGCAGATCATGGCGGTCAAGGACGGCGTCGGCTACGAAGACTTCCTCTTCGCCACCTGGTTCGAGATCGGCGGCTACTCGCACGAAGAGGTCGAGCACCAGATGCGCTGGTTCGCCGCCGACTGCATGCCGCAACTCGCCGACGCTTGTGGCGGCATGGTCGTCAACCCACCGGCCAACGCGGTCGCACCCGAGATCGCCGCCGCCGCGGCCGGCGACTGACCTGCGCGGCTGAACAGCGCTCCATCACACAGATCCTGGAAAGGAAATCGACATGGGAATCAAGATCCACGGCATGCGACTCGGCGGCTTCCCCGTCCCCCTCGAGATGCTGTTCGACACCGGCGGCGCACGCACCACGCAGCGGCTCGACGACGGCGACATCGTCGACGGCCTCTACCAGTGCCCATCGCTGTCCTACATCCTCGAGCACCCCGACGCCGGGCTGATCGCCTTCGAGACCGGCGTCTCGACCAACTGGAGCGAAGAGTGGCTCTCGGACTGGACCGACCTCGTCGACCTCTCCGCGATCACCCCCGAGGTCTGCATCGAGGAACAGCTCAAGACCAGGGGCTGGGGCCCGGAAGACATCGGCCACGTGATCCAGGGTCACCTGCACGCCGACCACGCCGGCGGCCTGCGTGTCTTCGAAGAGGCCGGAGCCAAAATCGTCGTCCACGAGGATGAGTGGCGGTACTGCGTCAGCAACATCGCCGACGCCGACGCCTTCTTCATCCGAGCCGACTGGAACTTCGTTTCCCGCGCGCCCCAGATGCTGGTCTACGGAGACCAGGAGATCTTCGAGGACGTCTGGACCATCTCGCTGCCCGGTCACACACCCGGCCAGATGGGACTCCTGGTCAGGCTCGACTCGACCGGCTGGGTCTTCCTGACCTCCGACGCCATGTACTTCCACGACACCATCGGCGAACCGAACGCCACCTCCGTCGTCAACATGCTGCCCGAGGACTGGAACAACTCGATCGCCAAGATCGCCCAGATCGCCGCCGACCGAGACGCCTACCTGCTCCCCGGCCACGACCTCGTCGGCTCCCAGTACACCGAAGGCGTCGTCGAAGCCAAACGAATCGACTTCACCCCAGGCGCCGTCTACGAGTAAAGCACCGGCCCCGCGCACTCGGTTCCTTTCTCCCCCCGCGCTGTCGGGGGATACGCCGCCCTTGTTCCCTTTCTCCCCCCGCGCAAGCGGGGGGAGATGCCGAAGGCAGAGGGGGGCACGTCAAACAACACCGCCACCGCTGCGTCTGGCGATGCATACGACGTCCGTCGCTGCCCCCTCGTAGCGTCTCGTCCCGCTACTCGGGATGATGCCGACCACGTACCTACGAGTACGCTGCGCTCAACACACCCACCTAGAGGAGCCCCACGATGAAGAACATGCGCATCGGCGTTCACATCGCCCTGCAAAACATCCAGATGATGAACGCCCCCGCCCTAATCGACGGGATCGTCGCCGCCGACCGAGACGGACTCGACACCGCCTGGCTGACCGTCGGCGGACCCGCACCCGACCCGTTCGCCGTCTTCGTCGGCGCCGCCCTCTCAGGCGCGGAGCGGATCACCTTCGGCACCTCGATCGTGCCCACCTACCCACGCCACCCAATCTCCATGGTCCAGGGCGCCGCCTCCGTCGATCAGATGGCGCCGGGCCGCATGATCCTCGGCCTCGGTCCGTCCCACAAGCCGGCCATCGAAGGCACCTGGGGCATGCCCTTCCACAAGCCGCTCTCCCACCTGCGCGAATACGTCACCATCTGCCGCGCGATGCTCGAAGAAGGTGAAGTCAACCACGAGGGCGAACTGATCACCGCCCGCGCCCAACTCCCCGGAGGCCCGACCCAGGTCCAGACCATGATCTCCGCCCTGCGAGAGAAGGCCTGGTCGCTCAGCGGCGAAATCACCGCCGGCGGCATCTCCTGGATGTCGCCCTTGCCGTACATCCGCGATGTCGCCCTCCCCGCCCAGCAGGCGGGCGCCGACCTCGCCGGTCGCGACCGGCCGCAAATGGTCGTCCACACGCCCATCATCCTCAGCGAAGATCGGGACGCCATCCGCGCCGCCGCCAAGCGGCAGTTCGGCTTCTACCAGCGCCTGCCCTACTACTCGCAGATGCTCCAGGACGCCGGCTACGACGAAGCCGCCGGCACCGACTTCACCGACCGCATGGCCGACGCACTGATCATCTCCGGCTCCGAAGCCGAGGTCGGAGACCGAGTCCGAGCCATGCACGACGACTACGGTGTCGACGAACTCCTCGCCGCCATCGTCGTCCTCGTCGACGACCCCGAATCCCACATCACCCGAACCCGAGCCTTCCTAGGAGAGCTCGCCCAGGCCGACTAAGTCGCCCGCGGTTTCTGACCCTCCATCAACACGACCGGCGCGAGCCGGGCGGCAAACAGCGGACTGATCGCCGGACTCGGAGCGGTTCTCGGCTCGGACGGGACTGATCGAGGCTCAGGTTCAGGCGGTCGTTCGCCGCCGAAACCGGCAATCGAGTAGGCCGCCGTCCCCGGCTCTGGCGGAATTCGCCGAGTCCGCGCCCGCGACAGCGCCATCAGGATCGTCCCGGCCACCACCACCAGACCCACGATGTACAGCGTCTCCCGACCGCCGATCGCGTCCGCCACGATCCCCCACACCGGCGCCAGGATGCCCTGCAGCCCGAATGCCATGAACACCCAGCTGATCACCCGCCCGAAGTACTCGGGCCGAGTGTTCGTCATCATGATCGCCTGGTTCAGCAACATCACAGCCGATCGCGCCCCGCCCGCGATCGCCGACACGATCAGCAGCACCGCATAGACCGGTGACCAGGCAGTCAACCAGATCCCGCCGGCCAGCGCCAGCGCCGAGAGGAAGAGCAGCGGCCAGGCCCAGCGTCCGCCGACCATCCCGGCCAGCATGATGTTGATCGGCAGCGCCGTCACCCCCCAGATCGTCCCGATGATCAACGCCTCGCTCTCGGCCCGGCCGAATTCCTGGTCCAGAAGGCCGGGAACCAGCGTCTGCAGCGCGAAGCCGGTGACCACGATCAACGTCCAGAACAGCCACAGACTGCGCAGCTGCGGACGACTGGTCAGATAGCGCAGGCCGGCCGCCATTTCATTGGCCATCGGCTTGCGTTGCTCCGGCGGCGTCGCCCGACCGCTTCCGCTGATCATCAGCGTCAGCGGGATCACGATCACGAACGGCACCGCCACCAGCATGTACAGAATGCCCGAGTTGAGGCCCATCGAGACGACCAGGATCGCAGCCAGCGCCGGCCCGATCACTGCCGCGATGTTGATCGACATGTTCTGCAACGCCACTGCATTCGGCAGCAGTCGCTGAGGCACCAGCTCCACCACCCACGACTGTCGCGCCGGGCCCATCAAGGAGAACGTCCCGCCCATCAGGAAGGTCGAGCCGAACAGCAGCGGGATTGTGATGCTGTCGCTGACAATCAAAATGCCGGTCGCGACGATGATCAAGCAGGGAATGATCTGGCTGCCCAGCACCAGCGGCTTCTTCTTGTACCGATCCGCGATCACCCCGCCGAACGGTCCCAGCGCGAGCTGCGCCACCATCCCGGCCTGGGCGAAGCCGGAGGCGGCATACGATCCCGTGATCTCGTAGGCAACGATCGGCACCAGGTAGAACGTGGTCATGAAGGCCGTTGTGGCCATCAGCGACCCGACCCACAGCAGCCGGTAATCCCGCACCGCAAGCGAGGCAAAGGTGACCCGAAGTCGATTCATTAGCCTCAGGCTAATCGCCGCCGGGCATCGCGAGCCTCGGCTTCTGTCCCTCCATCAGCACAATCGGCGCAACCCGAGCCGCGAACAGCGGGCTGTACGCCGGGCTCGGAGCAGTCCTGGGGTCGGATTCCGGCGGCGCAGCAGCCACCGATGCGGCGGGCGTACCGGCCTCCAGCGGCAGCCGCCGCGTCGTAATCCAGCCCAGGAACATCAACGCCGTCGCCCCGACCACGATCACACCAACCAGGAACAGCGTCTCGCGACCCCCGATGATGTCCGCGATGATCCCCCAACCGGGCGCCGTGATCGACTGCAGCCCGAACGCCATCAGCACGTACGCCATCACCCGACCGAAGTACTCCGGCTTCGTGTTCGACATCATGATCGCCTGGTTGACGAGCATCACCCCGGAGCGGCCCGCACCGGCCACCGCGCTCAGGATCAACACCAGCCCGTAAGTCGGCGCCCACGCCACCATCCACAGTCCGACCGCCATCAGGACCGCCGTCCCCAGCAACAGCGGCCAGGCCAGTCGTCCGCCGACCAGGCCCGCGAGCGGAACGTTGATCGCGAGCGCGGAAATCCCGAAGATCGCGTTGATCAGCACCGCTTCGTCGGACGAGCGCGAAAACTCCTGGTCGAGAATCCCCGGCATCAGCGTCTGGATCGCGAAACCGCAGATCACGATCACGAGCCAGAACACCCACAGGATGCGCAGCCGAGGGTTTCGCCGCAGATAGTGGAACCCGTCTGCGAGTTCCCGCCGCGGCGATCGTCGCTCGACAACCTTCGGCATCGTGCGAGGCAACAAGTGGTTGAGCGGAACCACGATTAGGAAGACCAGCGAGATCCCCAGGTAAACCCCGCCGGCATTCACGTTGAATGCAACCACCGCAACCGACGCCAGCGTCGGTCCCAGCACCTGGGCAATGTTGATCCCCATCTGCTGAAGCGCGACCGCATTGGGCACCAGCCGTCCCGGTACCAGCTCCGCCACCCACGACTGCCGAGCCGGACCGGTGAGCGCAAACGTCGCGCCGCTGAGCAACGTTGAGGCAAACAGCAATGGAATCGTGATCAGGTCGGTGGCGATCAGCACACCAGTCCCAGCGATCACGAACAGGGTCGAGTACTGACCCATCAGCACGATCGGCTTCTTCGGGAACCGATCCGCCACCACGCCGCCGAGCGGCGTCAGGAACAGCATCCCC
Source organism: Chloroflexota bacterium (assembly GCA_028874365.1). Lineage (GTDB taxonomy): Bacteria > Chloroflexota > Dehalococcoidia > Bin125 > Bin125 > Bin125. The sequence goes on from JAPPJZ010000047.1 coordinate 64,307, forward strand.
ACGCCGTTGCCCATCGCGGCAAAGCCCGACGCCGCGTACGAACCGGTCAACTGATAGGCCACGATCGGAACCAGCACGAACGTCGTCATGAACGCCGTCGTCGCCAGCGTCGAAGCGATCCACTGACGTCGGAAGTTGGGCACCGCGAGCGCCGCGAAGGTGACGCTGAACCTGTTCATCGCTCGAGCCTAGTCGCCGCCCGCGACGGGCGTCGCCCGCCGTTTCTGCTCGCCCATCCGCGCAACCGGCGCAAGTCGCGCGGCAAACGCCGGACTCCGCCCGGATCGAGCCGACCGCTCAGTCGGCCCCGCTGCCGCGAGTGCGGCCGGCGTGCCGACCTCGAGCGGCATCCGTCGAGTCCGCCGCCAGGCGACAATGAGCAACCCGGTTGCGGCCAGCACGATCATCCCCACCAGGAACATCGTTTCGCGCCCGCCGATCGCGTCGGCGCTAATCCCCCAGATCGGACCAAGCAGCGACTGCGCTGCAAACCCGAGCACAACGAACGACATCACCCGCCCGAAGAACTCCGGTCGAGAGTTCGTCATGATCAGAGCCTGGTTGACCAGCAACACGCCCGTCGACGCGATGCCGACCAGGATCGCCAGCAGCATCATCGCGAAAAACGAAGGCGCCAGCCCGGCGAAGAAGAACACCAGCGCCAGCAGCCCCCCAAACGCGATCAGCAGCGGCCACGCGCGAGGTCCCGAGACCATCCCGGCCAACGGCACATTGGCAATCAGCGAGACCACGCCCACGATCAGGTAGAGCAGAAAAATGTCGCTCGCCGGCACACCGAAGTTGCGCTCGATGTAACCGGGCAGCAGCACCTGAGCCGCGAACCGGCAGATCGACACCACCATCCAGAAGCTCCACAGAATGCGCAGCCGAGGACTGCCCATCAGATACCTGAAGCCGGATGTCAGTTCGCCGACCACCGATCGTCGTGCTGCGGCGTCGCTCGCCCGAGCGTTCGGCAGCCACGTCGTGAGCGGCAGCGCCACCAGGAAGAATCCCGCCACCAGGAAGTACACCTGGCCCGACCCGAATGCAAAGACCAGCAACAGCACCGATCCCAACATCGGACCAATCACCAGCGCCAGGTTCTGAGCCACCTGCAGCAGCCCGACTCCGCCGCCCATCAACGATCGCGGGACCAACTCGCTCATCCACGCTTGCCGAGCCGGACCCATCAACGCGAAGCCAACGCCCATCAACAGGCTCGAAACAAACAGCATCCAGATCGTGATCAGCCCGCTCACCACCAGGATCCCGGTACCCAGGATCAACAAACCAGGGATGATTTGGCCAACCAGAACGAGCGGCTTCTTCGCATACCGATCCGCGATCACACCGCCGATCGGTCCCAGCAGCAACATCGAGAGACCGCTGCCCATCTGCGCGATGCCGGACGCCGTATAGGACTCCGTGATCTCATACGCCACGATCGGCACCAGCAGGAAGCTGGTCATGAACGCCGTGGTGGAGAACAGCGTCCCGCCCCAGAGCAATCGGTAGTTCCGCGACCCGAACGCGGCGAACGTCCCCCGCATCAGTCGCCGCCGGCCGCGAATCGCCCCAGTTCCCCATCCCCCGCCGACGGCTTCTGCGCCCCCATCAACACGACCGGCGCCACCTGCGCCGCGAACGCAGGAACCGGCTGACGCGTCACTCGCGGACTCGACGCCCGCGCCCGTTCCGGCTCCTGATCGGCCGCAGCCGTGCCAACCTCGAGCGGCAGATGCCGCGTCCGCAGCCAACCCACGGTCGTAAACACCGTCGCCACCAGCGCCACCACCCCGACCGCGATCAGCGCCTCGCGACCGCCCAGCCACTCCGCCAGCCCGCCCCACACAGGCGCCATCACCGACTGCATCCCGTAGCCCAGCATGATGAACGACATCACCCGGCCGAAATACTCGGCCCGCGAGTTTGTCATCATCAGCGACATGTTGATCAACATCACCCCCGACGTCGCCGCGCCCACCGGCAGAGCCAGCAGGATCAACGTCTCGAACGTCGGCGCGATCGCAAACGCCCACAACGTCACCGAAGACGCCAGCCCGAAGATCAGCAGCAGCGGCCAGGCAAACCGACCGCTCATCAACCCCGCCAGCGGAATGCTGATCAGTACCGAGGAAATGCCGAACGGCAGGAAGACGATGAACGCCTCCTGAGCCGACCGCCCAAACTCCCGATCCATGATCCCCGGCGTCAGCGCGTTCACCGAGAACCCGCAAACGACAATCACCATCCAGTACAGCCACAGCAGACGCAGCCGTCGGTTCGATCGCAGGTACGCAAACCCGTGGATCAGATCCCCGAACGCCGAGCGCCGCGGCTGATCGCCCTCCTGCCCCGGCGGCCGCGTTCGCGGCAGCATCGTCGTCAGCGGAACGACGATCAGGAAGAACCCCGCCACCGACAGGTACAGCGCCCCCGACGACACCCCGAAGAACACCGCGATCGAACCCAGCATCGGCCCCAACACCCGCGCGATGTTCTGCGACATCTGCTGCAGCGCCACCCCGTTGCCCAGCAGCCGGCGCGGGATCAACTCACCCAACCACGCCTGACGCGCCGGACCCATCAACGCAAACCCGAAGCCCATCAGCAACGTCGCCAGGAACAAGAGCGGGATCGTGATCACGCCCGTCACGATCATGATCCCCGTAGCCACGATCAGCAGCGCCGGGAATATCTGACCCGCCAGCACCAGCGGCTTCTTCGGATACCGATCCGCGATCACCCCGCCCAGCGGGCCCAGGAAGAACATCGACAGGCCGCTGCCCATCTGCGCCAGCGTCGACAGCGCGTACGAGCCCGTGATCTCATACCCGACGATCGGCACCAGCAGGAACGTCGTCATGAACGCCGTCGTCGAGAGCAGCGAGCCGCCCCACAGCAGCCGGTAGTTGCGGTGTCCGAAGGACTCGAAGGCGCCGCCGAAGCGGCCCGACGTTCGGTTCATCGCCGAACCTTCTGTGGATCCATCAGCGCGACCGGCGCGAGCTGCGAGGCGAACGTCGTCTGCGGCTCGAGCCCGTTTGCCGAACCAGCCTCAGCCGGCCCCGGACGCTGCACCAGGGTCCCCACTCGGCGTCCCATGCTGGCCGCCGCGGTCCCCGCTTCCAGTGGCAGGTTGCGCGTCCGCAGCCAGCCGAACAGCATGATCACCGTCGCCCCCGCCGCGATCACCCCAATCAACGCCATCGTCTCCGGACCGCCGATCGCGTCCGCGATCCCGCCCCACACCGGACCAAACAGCGCCTGGAATCCAAACGCCATCATCGCAAACGACATCACCCGGCCGAAGTAGGCCGGCTTCGTATTCGCCATCATCAACGACTGGTTGACCAGCATCGTCCCCGACCGCCCAGCCCCGATGAACGCGCCCAGGATCAGGAACATGCCATAGCTTGGCGCAATCGCCACCACCCAGAAGCCGACCGCCATCACCACACCCATGATCATCAGCAGCGGCCACGCCCATCGCCCCGAGACCGCCCCGGCCAGCAGCACGTTGATCACCAGCGACGACACCCCGAAGATCAGGAAGGTCGGTCCGACATCCGTCGGCGCCCGGCCAAACTCCTGCGCCAGCACGCCCGGCAGCAGTGTCTGAAATCCCCAGCCGCAGGCCACGATCAACGAGAAGTAAACCCACAGGTGCCGCAGCCGGGGGTTGCCCCGCAGATAGCGCAGCCCTTCGAGCAGTTCGACTCGCAGAGCGCGCCGCTCTTCGACCGGCTTGGCCGGCCCCTCGGTGCGGATCGAGGCCGTCAATGGCACCACGATGGCGAAGAACGAAGCGACGATCAGGAAGAGAATCCCCGTGTTAGGTCCCTCGAGCACGATGAAGACCGCGAAGACCGCGATCAGCGTCGGTCCGAGCACCTGTCCGGTGTTCATCGACATCTGCTGCAATGCGACGGCGTTCGGCAGCAACCGCCGAGGCACGATGTACCCGGTCCAGGCCTGCCGCGACGGACCCATCAGCGCGAATCCCGCCCCCATCACCAGCGTCGCCACGACCAGCAATGGCACCGAGATCAAATCGGTCACGATCAGCGTGCCCAGCGCACCCAGCAACACCCCAGGCATCACCTGCCCGGCCATCACCAGCGGTTTCTTCCGATACCGGTCGGCAATCACCCCACCGATCGGACCCAGCAGCGTCTGCGAGATCCCCGACCCCAACATCGCGATCCCGGCCGCCGCATAGCTCCCCGTCAGCTCATACGCGACCGAGGGAATCAGCGAGAACGACGTCATGAACGCCGTCACCGACAGCAGCGATCCGCCCCACATGTAGCGGAAATCGCGAACCACAAAGGCCGCAAACGTCTGCCGGAGCTGTCTCATACCTCGTGTACCACCAGGCGAGTAGCGAGCAACCGCACCCTCACTCCAACCTCAGACAGGCTACGCCCCAAGAACCCTTAGCGCTACGCGAAACATCTACACAACCACCCCACCCTCCGTCTCCCACTACGCACACCCCGTTGCCCTCGGTCGTATGGGCTGCGATCTCTCGCAAGAGTCCTTTTCTCCCCCCGCTCCGCGGGGGGAGATGCCGAAGGCAGAGGGGGGCACGCACAGACCGATAGTCATCCACACCCTCATCCCAGCGCGGAGGAAAACGTCAACAGCAACACACCCACGTTCACCCCAACCAAGCAGAACATATATACGATGATACGAATCAGTCAGTCCCAGCCCAGGAGCACCAGACCATGGCCTTCCCCAACTTCCCCAACCCTGCCCGTCGAGCCCGAATCCTCGAGGCCTTCCAGCTCCGCACGCAGGGACTCACCATCCGCCAGATTGGCCATCGCATGAACTGCTCCGTCTCCACGGCCCACGGCTACCTCCGCGACTACGAACTGTTCCGCCTCGACCTCGTCCGTGAACTCGCCGCCGACCAGATCGTCAACCACCTCATCCACCTCGGCCACCCTGCGGGCCCGCAGAACGACCAGAAACCGGCCGACCTCCGCGAGCTCCGTCTACTGCTCGCCTCTCTGTCCAAGTTTCGCAGCGACGACGAACACCGCACCCGCCAACTCAACCGCGGAGGCGTCGCCGTTGACCAATATGGCAACCGCCACCCCGTACGCGAACGCTTCCACGCACCCACCCCCGAGGAGGAAGCCGAGATCCAACAACTACCCGACGACAACCGGGTCGCCGGCCGCCCCAACCCCGACGTCCCCCTCGCCTACATCCCCGAACCCGCCCGAACAGATCCGAGCGCGGACGAACACAGTTCCGGTACTCCTTCAGCGGAGGAAGCGCCCCACGTCCCCTCTCCCCCCGCTCCGCGGGGCGAGATGCCGAAGGCAGAGGGGGGCCTCCACCACACGGCAACCGAACCCATCCGAACAAAACCGAACACAGCCGAACAGGAATCCGCCCCAGACCCAGCCCACAACGGCAAATCAGCCGATCCCGAACAGAATTCCCTCCCGCCATCCCTACAACAGGCCATCGACGACATCGAACGCCAGCTCCAGGAGGTCCTCCGCCACCGAGACTGGCTCAACGACTACCCCCGGCACAACCCCAACCACCCCCAGCGCCAGAGAGCCCTCCGCCTGGTCAAGAGAAGGGACGCCCTCCTCGCCCAGGCCGCCCGCGCACCCGCCGCCTAACCCTCGCGGTCGCCCGCCTCCTCACATCCACCCTTCCTCCTTGTTTTTTTCTCCCCCCGCGAAGCGGGGGGAGATGCCGCAGGCAGAGGGGGGCACCCTCCCCACGCCAACGCCCAATCGCAACCCTCCCACCTCCATAGCGCGCAAACAGAGGATTCGTTACCCTGTCAACGGTTTCGCGCGAACCGGGTCGGTTCGTGCGCTTAGTGAGCACGCATCAAGAAGGAGACAACCCATGGCTAATGTTCCTGGCGCGGAAAACGGCGACGCAGCGGAAACCGCTGACCCCTTCGCCGATCGCGAATGGAGCCCCGACGAAGTCGCCTACAACGGCAAGATCGTCAACGTCCACCTCGGCGATGGCAGCGTCGAGCGCGAAGACATTCCCGAGCAGATGTACAAGGACTACCTCGGTGGTTACGGCATCGGCGCGCGACTGCTGTTCGACCGCATCCCGGCCGGCGCCGACCCCCTCGGCCCCGACAACGTCCTCGGCCTGATGCCCGGTCTGCTCACCGGTACGCCGATCTTCGGCAACCGCTTCCAGGCCGTCTGCAAGTCGCCCTCCACCGGCGGCTGGGGCGACGCCAACTGCGGCGGCGACTTCGGCCCCTACCTGAAGTTCGCCGGCTGGGACGGCATCCTCTTCTACGGCCAGGCCGACACCCCCGTCTACATCCTCATCGACGGCGACGACGTCTCCATCGAGGACGCCTCCGAGTACTGGGGCCAGGGCGCGATTGAGGTCGAGAACGCCTTCAAAGAGAAGTACGGCAAGAAGACCTCCGTCGCCTGCATCGGCCCCTCCGGCGAGCAGCTCTCCTACCTCGCCGGTATCTGCAACGAGCACGGACGCCTCGCCGCCCGCTCCGGCGTCGGCGCGGTCATGGGCTCCAAGAAGGTCAAGGCCGTCGTCGTGCGCGCCGGCGGCACCCCGCGCGAGAACATGCTCGGCCGCGACACCGATGTGCGTGAACTGGCCCGCCAGTCCCGCAACGAGTTCATCGCCCCGCTGCGCGACTTCTTCGCCGGCTTCGGTACCACCGGCATCAGCACCGGTTCAGCCCACAGCGGCGACTCCCCGGTCCGCAACTGGGGCGGCGTCGGCGTCGACGTGCTGCCCGAGGTCGAGGAAATGTCGGGCATGATGTTCAACGCGAACCGCATGACCCACGCCGAACTCGAAATCGACCCCGAGACCGGCATGCCCCCGATCGACCCCAACCACTCGCCCGCGCCCCGCGCGGTCGACGTCAACGGCAAGGCCGTCCGACACAAGAGCTACGGCTGCTGGCGCTGCCCCATGGCCTGTGGCGCCGAGTCAATCGAATCGCCTTTTGGCACCGTCGCTCCCGGCCTCGCCGAAGCCGAGCACGAGAAGGGCGTCTTCAAGTACCCCGTCGACACCCACCGCGCCGAGTACGAGACCGTCGCCTCCTTCGGCACCATGAACCTGACCTGCAACATCGACATGCTGCAGGCCGCCAACCACTGGTGCAACGAGTACGGCCTCGACACGATCGGCGCCGGCACCACCATCTCGTTCGCCATTGAGTGCTTCGAGAACGGCCTCATCGACCTCGAGGACACCGGCGGCGTCGAGCTCACCTGGAGCAACGACGACGGCATCATGGAGATGCTCCACCTGATCGGCAAGCGCGAGGGCTTCGGTGACCTGCTCGCCGACGGCATGCAGGTCGCGGCCGCCAAGATCGACGAGAAGAACGGCGACAGCCGCGCTCAGGAGTTCCGCACCGACGTCGGTGGCCAGGAACTGCCCATGCACGACTCGAAGCTGCAGCCGGAGTACTGGACGACCTACAAGCTCGACCCGACACCGGCCCGTCACACGCAGTACGAGGGCAACTCCCGCTTCGGCGGCCCGGAGTACCCGGCCGCCCCTCGCGACTTCAAGGACTACGAGAACCGCGGTGAGCACCACAAGGGCGCCTCGGAGTACATGCACATCACCAACTCGACCGGCATGTGCCAGTTCATCATGATGGCCGCTCCGACCGACCGCTTCCCGCAGTGGATCAACGCCGTCACCGGCTGGGACCTCAGCGGCG
>JAPPJZ010000067.1 GCA_028874365.1 Chloroflexota bacterium
TGTCGTCGGGCACGTCGCCCCACTGGTAGGAGCCCCAGGACGGTCCGATGTCGGAAACGCCCCACATCGACCAGAGGTTGACGACCGGCGCGCCGGCGATGGCGGCCTTGAACCGGTTGACGTGGCCGATCAGCCAGGTAGTCATGTAGCCGCCATAGGAATAACCATGAACGCCGAGCCGATTCGCGTCGACGTACGGCCGCTCGCAGACCACGTCCAGCGCGTGCAGCAGATCGAGGGAATCTTCTCCACCCCAGTCGACGGTGACGGCGTCGGTGAACTTCGCGCCATACGTGGATGATCCGCGCGGATTGATGAAGAGGACGAGGTATCCGGCGCCGGCGATGACCTGGTGGAGGACGTTGAAGCCTTCGCCGAAGAAGCCGTTCGGTCCGCCGTGAATCTCCATCACCAGCGGGTATGACTGCTCCGAGTCGAAGCCGGGCGGATACATCAGACCGCAGGGGATCTCCCACCCGTCCCGTTCGACGGTGAAGAACTCGACGTCGCCGATGTCGTGAGCCTCGACGAAGTCCTCGGACGCATTGGTCAGCACGGCCTGCGTTTCTTCGCCGATGGCGACGATCTCGCCCGGGGCATCGGGCGTCGTGGAGACGATCGCAATCGAGCTGCCGTCGGCGGAGACGTCGAAGCCGTTGATCAGCTCGGCTTCGGAACGCAGCGCCTCGACCGGTTCGGAGCCGTCCGACCTGACGCGGTAGACGCCGGAGCGGCCGCGGGCGTCGCCGGCGAAGGTGATCTGGTCTTCGTGCCAGACCATCGTCGGCGGCCCGGCGATGGGGAAGAAGCCGGTCTGTGGATTGACGGTGTCGTCGGTCAGGCGGGTCCGCTCGCCGCTGTAGCGCTCGATGCGCTCGAGGTAGGCCTGGTGACGCTGAGACATGTCGGTCACCGATACCGCCAACGCCGAACCGTCGGGCGACCAACACGGCTTGCCGGCGGACATGACTCCGGGCGTCAGCCGTTCGATGTGTCCGCCGCGCGTGGACATCACACACAGTTCGGAACCGAATGGACGGCGCTTCTCGCGGTCGACATTACGGTCGGCCGTGAATGCGACCCAGCGTCCATCGGGCGACACGACCGGGTGGGCGTGGTTGTACGTGCCGGTGGTTAACTGCACAGCGTCGCCGGTCGCGGCGTCGATGCGGAAGAGTTGGTGCCAGGCGTCTTCCCGATAGCCGAGCGCGTCGCCCCGGTAGTAGGTGTCGCGGACCACGGTCGTCTTCGATCCGTCGCGCTCGCCGCGATGGGGGTCGATGTCGACCGTGGCGATCATGCCGGAGCCGTCCGGCAACCAGTCGAAGCCTGCGACCGAGTGGGGCAGGTCGGTCAGCCGCGTTGCTTCGCCGCCGTCGGTCGGCAGCAGCCAGATCTGGCGCGTGGCGTCGGATGCGTCGGAGCTTGGGCGGAGGAATGAGAGCGCCGAGCCGTCGGGGGACCATGAGGGCGCCGAGTCGGACTTGCCGGAGGTCAGCCGGCGCGATTCGCGGCCTGCGAAGGGCGCGGATTCGATCCAGGAGGTCCGCTTGCCCTCCGAGACTTGGGCGCGGACGTAGGCGACGGTAGAGGCGTCGGGAGAGATCGCGGGTGAGCCGACGCCGGCTAGCTGGTCGACGATGTCGGGGCCGATTGGGGATTTCATGGATGCTTCCTCAGCGGATTGCCTGTTGGATTGCGGGCGTGGTTCGATGGCGAGGATAGGGTTGGAGAGGATTTGCGCGTGGGTGGATTTGCGCGGGATTTTTTCTTTCGGCGGCAAATCGTGAGGAAGTGCCGTGTTTTGCTGGGGATCGTGCGATCTGGGTGGGTAGTTTTGGTCAGTTTCGTGCTGGTTTTGTCGGTCTGAGGCAAGATTTGGCGTTCGGATTCGTTCGGATTTGTTCGGTTCCGTTCGGCTGGATTCGAAATTCGGCGTCGGTTGACGTGTTCGCGGTGTTCGGCCGTGTTCGGATACGTTCGATTCAGGGCAGGGCTCCGTGATGGCGATTGTGGTTTAGCGGTCGAGTTCACGGGGTCGTTGGTTCGTTCGTGTGGGCCGAGATTCGGTCGGCGGGTTGTCGTGGGCGTTGTACACAATATCGCTCTTGTGTTCTGTCGGGGTAGCGGAGGTGTGTCGTGGTAGACGGACGTTGGGCCGGGGGGAGCCTCACCCCAACCCTCTCCCAGAGGGAGAGGGAGCAAGAGGGAGCAACAGGGAGCGGGAGGGAGAGGGAACGGGCGAGGGAGTGCGAGCCAAGTGAGGAGATGGGGCGCGGCTGGCTTAGACTTTAGCGACGGATCGGAGCTTGACCATGCCGAACATTTCCCGCGATGGGGTGAGCGTCTTCTATGAGGTCAGCGGCGAGGGACCGACGATTTTGCTGTCGCACGGCTATGGGGCGACTTCGCAGATGTGGGCGGGACAGCTTGAGCTGCTGTCGCGGGACCACAAGCTGATTACCTGGGACATGCGCGGACACGGGCAGACGGATTCGCCGGAGGATCCGTCCTGCTACAGCGAGGCCGAGACGGTGGACGACATGGCGGCGATTCTCGACGCGGAGGGCGTCGACAGCGCCGTGATTGGCGGACTGTCGCTGGGCGGTTACATGTCGCTGGCGTTCAACGTCGCCTATCCGGAGCGGACGCGGGCGCTGATGCTGTTCGACACGGGTCCCGGCTACAACAATCCGAAGGCTCGTGAGGGCTGGAACACCGGTATGGCGATTCCTCGGGCGGAGGCGCTGGAGCGCGACGGTCTGGCGGCGCTGGGCGGATCGGAGGAGGTCCGGGTATCGACGCACCGCTCGGCCGCTGGTCTGGCGCGGGCCGCTCGCGGGATGCTGGCTCAGTTCGACAACCGGATCATCCAGTCGCTGACGAGCATCGACAAGCCGACGCTGGTGTTGGTCGGAGAGCACGACGAGCCGTTCCTGGCGGGGACGGACTACATGGCCAACAAGATTCCGGGCAGCACAAAGGTCGTGGTGCCGAATGCGGGACATGCGGCCAACATCGACAATCCGGCCGACTTCAACGACGCCGTGTCGTCGTTTCTGTCTTCCATTCCCACTCCCTGAGGGAGGTGGGATTGGTGAGTGTCTTGCCGTGCAGGTGCACGGGGACCCTCACCCCAACCCTCTCCCAGAGGGAGAGGGAGTCAGAGTCGCTTCCTCCCCCCAGAGGGAGAGGGAGTGAGAGCTGATCCTCTCCCCAACGGAGAGGGAGCAAACGTTTGGAGACATCATGCAGGTCAGTCTGTTCTTCCTTCCCTCGGTCGGCACGCGCGAGGACATTGAGGCCGGGATGGCCGGGAATCGGCCTGAGCTGTACCAGGACATGCTCGAGGACCTGTCGGCCTTCGCCAAGGCGGGCGATGCGCTGGGCTACGACTCGATCGGGTTCACCGAGCACCACTTCCACATCGAGGGCTTCGAGGTCTCGCCGAATCCGATCATGCTTGACCTCTACCTGGCGATGCAGACGGAGCGGATCCGGGTCGGGCAGCTCGGATTGGTGCTGCCGGCGCAGAATCCGATTCGCGTGGCCGAGGACATTGCGATGCTCGACCACATGACCGGCGGTCGGGCGTTGGCCGGGTTTGCGCGCGGGTATCAGCGGCGCTGGGTCGACACGCTGGCGCAGCAGATCCACGGCGTGCATGCGGCGCATCCGGGCAATCACGACGCGATCGACGCGGCCAACCGGGCTGCGTTCGAGGAGCACTTCAACATCATCCGCAAGTGCTGGACCGAGGAGATGGTCGAGTACAAAGGCCACGCCTGGCAGATCCCGCCGGAGGGCACGCCGTGGGACATCGAGGCGACGAGGATGTACGGCAAGGGCGTTGACGAGAACAACATCGTCCGCCAAATCGGGGTCGTGCCGAAGCCGCTGCAGAAGCCGCATCCGCCGCTCTTCCAGCCGTTCGCGTCGTCGGAGCGGACGATCCGCTGGTGCGCCCGCGAGGGGATCACGGCGATTCTGCCGCCGATGTACCCGGAGCTGCAGAATCGGCTGTACGACGTCTACCAGGAGGAGGCGGCATCAGTCGGCCGCGACCTGAAGCCGGGCGAGGGTCTGGGGGTACTCAGGGACGTGATCATCACCGACACGGACGAGGAGGCGATGGAGCTCTGGCGGCATTCGGCCGCGTTTGCGGGCGGCGCCTGGTTCGCCCCCTTCGGCTTCGCCGAGGCGCTGCGTCCGCCGAACGGCGAGATCATGACGCCAGAGCAGCAGCTTGAGAACGGCCTGTTGTTCGCGGGGACGTTGGACTCGGTGAAGCGTCAGGTGCAGTCAATGCTCGACGTGACGCCGGTGTCGTGGATCTTCATGTGGCAGTACAACGGTCTGCTGAGTCAGGGACAGATTCTGCGGACGATCGAGGATTTCTCGGAGAAGGTGTTGCCGGAGTTTGGGAAGTGAGGCCGAGCACCGAAGCTCCTTCGGCTCTTAGCCGGAACCCGGTCGCGAATCTCTTAGCTCGAGCGGCGTCTCCTACGCGGACGTTTAGGACGTGTCGCTTCGAGCGGGGCGACCATTCGCTCATATCGTGCCAGCAGATGTTCGACCCGTTCTCGATCTGACTCGAACGCGGCGCGACGATATAGGCGATCGACCGCGCGATCGAGCCGTTGGTGGGCCTTGCGAAGAGGAGGGGGCATCGCAACCCCATAGAGATCGGCCAGCGAGGAGTCGGGAAACTCCGCTCTGGCATCGAGCACGGCTTGAGCAAGGGGCGTGAGCGCCTGCAGTTGCTCGTCGTCCGAATCGGGAAGCGGGAAAGTGTTGTAGACAAGTCCGCTTGAGTAGCGATAGTCACTCTTCAGACGTCCGCCAATATGTGCGAGCCAAGCCATGTGCATGGCGGATGAAATGAGTCCTAAGTGCCAGAGTTCAACCCGTTCAGCGACGAGTAACTGATTGCTCGGTACGGTGGGCGCTGCCAACCACCCGACGGGCATGTAAGTCCGTCTAGCTGAACTGGCTTCCGGAATCGCCATGAAGTCACCGGCAGGGACGACGGTGACGTGATACTCGGTCGGACGATCGGCGAGAGATTTGGCGAGTTGTCCACCCTCGGCGCGATACTCAGCTACCGCATGAATGCGGTTACGAACCTCAGGCAGCGTTTGCAAGTCGCCCGGCGAGATGCCGGATACGTGCAGAATCCAACGCTTGCGATTATTGATCAGCTCGTAGGCACCGGGGAAAGGCCGAATCAGCGGCTTGGCCTCCGGTTCAACGGCCAGAAAAGCAGAGCGTTCCGACTCGTCAAACAGGTAGTGACCGTCATCGACCGGCTTTGTCCCAACCCGGATCAATGGCATTCGTTGATCGTGCGGCTGTCGCCGGCGCTGTACGACCAAGTGGGGGTCAGCAAGTCCACTGGCATCGAGCAGGTAGGGGCTGATCGCATGTACCAACTGCTCGTTGGGATCGCCGCTCAGCGCGTCGTATGCGAAGAGTCGTCGTGTGGCTGGAACCGAATCACGATCAGACAGGCCAACGATCACCACGTGAACATGCGCGACACCTCGTGCGTCGGAACCCCAGGAGAACGTCGTGTGTGCGAACGAGATCTCCAGTGCGTAGCGATCGAACAGCGCTGGCCAAAGTTGCGCCACCTGTTCGCCTTGTGTGATCGAGTTTGTTGCGACAAATCCGATCCGCGCGGTTCGGCCTTGCAGGTACATTGCGGCCTTGAGGAACCAGGCCGCCACGTAGTCAAGACGCGACCCGGATGCGCCCAAGCCCTGGAGTACTTGCTTCGTCTGCGTCTGTTTCTCGGGGTCTCGAAAGACGAATCCACCAAACGGCGGGTTACCGAAGACGTAGCTGCACTGTTCAGCCGGCAGTAATTCGTTCCAATCAATCTCTAGCGCGTCCGCGCACCGGATGTGCGGTGACTCGCCCAGGGGAATGCGCGCAAAGTACTGCCCCAATTGCTCCGAAAGGCGCACGTTCATGATGTGGTCCATCATCCAGAGCGCTGTCTCGGCAATGCGAACCGGAAACTCGTTTATCTCGATTCCATAGAACTGGTGCACGTTGATGTTCGAGAGCTGAGACACGTCCAGTGCAGCCGTCTCAGGGGAGGGATACAGCTCCTTCAAAACTTCGATTTCAAGCTGGCGCAGCTCACGGTAGGCGATGATCAGGAAGTTGCCGCATCCGCACGCTGGGTCGAGCAGCCGCAGCTTGCCGAGTTTCTGCTGAAATCGCTCCAACTCGGCCCGCCGTCGCGTCCCGCGGTGTTGCCGGAGGCGCTCGAACTCCTGCCTGAGGTCATCGAGAAAGAGTGGCTCGATTACCTTGAGAATGTTCTGTTCTGTGGTGTAGTGCGCCCCCATTGCACGGCGTTCGTCAGGTTTCATCACCGACTGAAACAGAGAGCCGAAGATCGCTGGCGAGATCCGCGACCAATCGAATCGTGCCGCATCGATCAGTGCGGTTCGAAGGCTCGAGTCGAAGTCCGGCGGATCTAGTCTCTCTCTGAATAGGTCACCGTTCACGTGTGGAAACGCTGCGAGGTCTTCGTCGACCAACGTTGATCGGTCTGCCACCGGCGTGTCGAGCACTGTGAACAGACGGTTGATCCACATCCCGGCGTCCGCGCCGTCGACGGATGTGCGTTCCTCCAACAGCTGCAGGAATGCGTCGCGCTCGAAAATCCCTGTGTTGTCGGCGAACAGACAGAAGACAATTCGCACCAGGAATCGTTCGAGGTCGTGCCCCCGGTAACCCGATGCGTTGAGACCGTCGTACACCCTGCCAATCAGCTCCGAGGCTTCGATGTTGACCGGATCCTGGTCGCGGAACGGGCGTGAGTGCACTCCTTGTACGAAGTTGAAGCGGTCGATGTAATCGGGCAATTGAGCGAGGCTGAAGCGAACTTCCTCCTCCAAATCGAGGTCAACCAGCTCCCAGTTTTGAAAGTCGCAGAGGAGGAGGTAGCGCGGGCGTTCGGACTCGCTCAGGGCATCGAAGTACTCGAAGGCTTGTGTTCGCGCGGTCGCCAGACTGCGACCGGCGCTCTTCTGCTCCACCAGCAGAACCTTGGGCCAAAAGAGGTCGATGTAGCCGTTGCTGTTGTCTAGCCGCTTCACATGCTCCTCGTATCGGGCCACACTGCGCCGCTTGACATCGAAGATGGCGAAGAAGTCGTTGTAAAAGCTCTGGGTTTCGGCCTTCTCGTACTCGGCGTCGGCCCACTCTGACGCAAACGCCGCAGCGGAAATCCTCAGCTTGTTGAGAGCGATCGCCACGCCAGCGCTCGCTGCTCAGAGCCGCGTCAACAACGCGAACGCGGCGACGTTGATGATTGCGAACCCGACCATGATGAGGACAAGTCTGCGGGTGAGTCGTTGTAGAGAGGCGTCCAGCTCTGATTGCAGCAGCGGGTTTGTGAGAAGAGGTGAGTCGTTTTCGGTAAGTGTCGTAACACTGCTCTGCATCTGCTGGCTACCCCAATCGATCCATGATCCGGTCGAGGTTCGCCGGATCGGAGCGCAGCTCCCCTACCGGGAATGACCTCACTACCTCTGTGACGGCTGCGTTGCTTGGGGTGGCGACTTCGACGGCTTTGCCTTGCTCGACGACCCAGCCGTTGAGGGCGTCGATTTCGACGCGGCGTCCTCGGATGACGTCCTGGAGGAAGCTGGGACGGCCGGCGCCCATCTCCTGTGCGCCGGAGATCAGGATGGCGTCCAGTTCTGACGGATCGCCGCCGTTGGCCACGTCGACGAACATTTGCGATGGGATGCCCCAGACCGTGTCGATCTGGTGGCCGTAGGCTCGGCCGACCTCGACGACTTCGGCCGCCAGGCGGATGCACAGCCAGCGCGAGTCATCGCGCCTGCGCAGCTCGCCGGAGGCGTAGCCGGAGAGTCCGGCGATGGGGTTTGCCATGCAGTTGACGGCGAGCTTGCCCCAGCGCTCGCCCCAGAGGTTGGTCGTCGACTCCGAGCCGGCGACGTGATTGAAGATCGCGGCGATGTCGCGTGCGCGGTCGGAGTCGGAGCCGTCCAGTTCACCGATCTTGAAACCCAGCGTTCGGGAGTCGGTGCGGATGCAGTGGCCGGGGTCGTACATCCCGGCCCCGATGGTGATCACGCATCCCAGTGTGCGCTCGCGACCGGCGATCGCCGCGACGCGCTCGTCGTTGATCCCGTTCTGCATGTCGACGACCACGCCGTCCTCGCGCACCAACGGATTGAGGAGGTGTGTGGCCCACTCCGTGTCGTATGACTTGACGGAGACCATGCCGATGTCGAATGGCTCCGCGATGCCCTGCACTTCGTAGACGTGCAGCGCCTTGACCGGCACGCGAATGTCACCGATCAACGGACCCGTGAGGCGCAAACCGTCGGCCTTCATCGCGTTGATGTGGTCAACCCAGTGATCGATCAGGGTGACGTCGTAGCCGGCGCGAGTGAGTAATCCGCCGACGACACCGCCAATGGCGCCGGCTCCAATGATGCCGATTCGGGTCATGTCGGTGTCCTTGAGTTTGATCGTCGTCAATTGCGACGCGGGAGGCGAACGGTCGCCCAGCCGGGCGTGGTGACGCCAAGGCGGTCGTTCTCCAGCCAGACCTCGAGATCGACCAGTCCGTGGTCGTCGTCCAGATCCGACTTGCCGACGACCTTGCCGCGGGCGTGGACCTCGTCGTCGGGGATGTTCATCCGCCGCATCTCGAAGCGGAACTTCGACATCCAGCCGGCCGGTCCGGCCCAGTCGGTGACGACGCGGCAGAGCGCGGCCTGGGTCCAGCCAGTGTTGTAGAAGATCGCCGGGTGACCGGCTTCGGCGGCAAACTCGGGGTCGTGATGGACGGGGTAGAAGTCCTGAGAGCCTGAGACCTGCTCGACCATCTTGGTCCAGTCGAGCGTGAGGTCGTAGCCCTCGATCAGGTCACCGACGCGGACATCATCCCAGAAGGTCTGATCGGTGGAGATGCTGTTCGGAGTGCTCTTGGTCGTCATAGCGGTCGCTCGCCTTCTTCTGCTTCGACTTGTTCGGGAGTCCGGTGGGTGCAGAGCGTGTTGGTGCCGACGGCGACCAACTCGCCGTCCTGGTTGGTGATTCGCGTCTCGGTGACGACCCAGACCGAGCGCGGGTCGAGCTTGATCGACTTCTCGTAGATGTCGGTCACCTCGGTCTGCGAGGCGAGGTGGTCGCCGACTCTCGCCGGGAGCAGATACTCCCACTCGGTGTTGAGGTTGATGTTCCGCTCTCCGCGTGTCGGGACGGACAGGAGCATGCTGACCTGGTTGTCGGCAGAGGGCGGCCAGACGCCGGCTCCGGCGAAGTACCGAGTCATGACCGGCGGCGCGATGACTGCGCCCCACTCGGAGGACTTGCCGTACTCGGGATCGAGGAAGAGCGGATTGGTGTCCTCGACCATGTGGCAATGGCGTCGGATGCTGTCGTACTCGACGGGGTAGCGTCCGGGAACCACGTCGGTCTTGCGACCGATCCACTCGCCGCGGATGGCTTCAAGGTCGTAGGGTCCTTCGACACGAACCATGTGCGTTGCCTGCCCGAGAGCCTGGTCCTGATACGATTGGCCTAAGCTATCAGACCTCGGAGATTGGACGAGTCAGGGGAGTGGGACGATGTCGGTGATGACTCCGATCTTGCGAATCCGCAAGGTGCTCCGTTCGATCGGCGCGAGTCCGGAGCAGGCTGACGAATTCGCCGACGCGATGAATGACTATCCAGGTCGTCGTGAACTGCAGCTGATGCTGGACGAGGTATTCGCGCGTTGGTTCAATCGGATCGTGTTCTCCGTCATCGTCATTGTCGGACTGGCAGTCGCAATCATCGTCGCGGTCGACTAACCCGCGCTCCTTGGACCGAAGGGCTCGGGGATGAATGGTTCGTCGCGGGCTCGGAGGAAGGCTCCGAATCCCCCTGTTTCTCGTGCTGCGTCGAGGTGGGCGACCTCCGGGCCATCGGCGGAGGCTTCGACCATGGTTGAGAGCATTGAGCCGACGTTGAGCGCGTTGCGCAGTCCCATGGCCTCAAGGCCGCGGGCCGTGATCAGCTTGTTGTAGCGAATCGAGTGGGATGGTACCTGTGCGAGCCGTCGGGCCAGCGCGTCGGCCTTCTCCATCAAGTCCTCACTCGGCACGATCTCGTTGATCACGCCGATTCGCAGGGCCTCCTGAGCGTCGAAGTGATCTCCGGTCAATGCGTAGCGATGTGCAGTCTTCCAGCCGGCCAGGGCGGCGAAGAGCACTGAGCTGTTCGAGATCATCCGCACTTCCGGCTGCGCGAAGACGGCACGGTCCGAGGCGAGCGTGATGTCGGCCGCCAGCGAGTACCAGAATCCGCCGCCGATGCACCAGCCGTTGACGGCGGCGATGATCGGCTTCTCGAGCGTCATCAGGTGCATCATCATGTCGGGATTCTTGGTCGAGAATCGGAACCAACGCTCGAGGTGCTCGGAGACCGGCTGGGTCGGTCCTCCGACCTCGCTGTCGATCCCACCGGCGATGTTGTAGCCCGACGAGAAGGCTCGACCAGCGCCGGTGAAGATGATTGAACGCGCCGAGGGATCGGCGTTGGCTACATCGAGGGCGTCGTGGAACTCGCGCTCGAGCGCCGGCGTGATTGCGTTGAGCGTCTCGGGGTTGTTCCAGGTGATCGTGACGACCGGGCCGTCCTGCTCGTAGAGGATGTTCTCGTAGTCGGGCATTGGCATGCTCGTTTCTTGGCACTGGGTTCAGCCTGAGTCTACGCGCCGGGCTCGCGTAACCTGCTCGATTGAGGAGGCGCCCATGCCGGGACCGCTCGACGGGATCAAGGTGCTCGAACTGACCCAGATCATCGCCGGGCCGTACTGCGGTGTGGCACTGGCTGATCTGGGGGCTGAAGTCATCAAGCTCGAATCGCCGGCTGGTGACGCATCGCGCAAGATCGCTCAATTCGCGCCGGGCGAGAGCAAGGCGTTCCATGGCCTGAACCGAGGCAAGCGAGGGCTTGTGGTTGATCTGTCCAAGCCGGCGGGACAAGAGGTGACGCACCGACTGATTCGAGACTTCGATGTCTTCGTGACCAATGTCCGTCCGGGCGTGGCGGAGCGAATCGGAGTGGACTACGAGACCCTGCGACAGTTCCGCGAGGACTTGATCTACTTCGAGGTAACGGGCTACGGCGATCGCGGCCCGAGCGCGCAGCGTGCCGGCTCCGATCTGGTCGTGCAGGCGTACTCGGGACTGCTGGCCGGAGACCTGAAGGTCGGTGCCAACGGCGCGCCGGAGCACATCACGGCGACGGCGCCGTCGGACTACGTTGCCGCACTCGGTGGAGCCATGGGCGTGTGCGCCGCACTGTTTCATCGTGAGCGGACGGGTGAGGGCCAACGCGTTTCGACCACGCTGCTGGGCGCCGGGCTCGCCTTGCAGGCCCCGTGGGCCGGCGACGTGCCCGTGTCGGACTCGATCCTGCTCGACCCGCTGCGTCGAATGATGTCCGACTTGCGCGCCAACAACGCAACGTATGCCGAGATGATCGAGGCACGGCGCAGTCGTCCGAACCAGGGCAAGGCCTTCCGCATCTACTACTCGGGTTATCCGGTCAAGGACGGCGCGATCATCCTGGGCGCGTTGACGCCGCAGAATCGCGACCAGATCCGGGCTGCCCTTGAGATCACGGACGATCCGACGGACGACGAAGACTTCAATGCGATCGGTCCGGATGCGGACGTGATCGTAGCCCGCGTGGAAGCGGAAATCAGATCCACGCTCGCCGGCGGCACGATGTCCGATTGGATGGCGAGGCTCGACGCCGCCGGTGCGCCCGCTTCGCCGGTCAACTGGCTGGAGGACATGGCCGACGATCCGCAGGTCGTGGCGATGGACCTAATGCCCTCGATCGAGCATCGGCTGACAGGGCCCGAGCGGCAGGTTGGGGCGTTGGTCGAAATGTCGAAGACAGAGACCGGATCGAGCCGCCCGGCACCGACGCTCGACGCGGAGACGGACGACATTCTGCGGGAACATGGCTTCGCAGCGGAGCAGATCGCCCGGCTCCGGGCATCTGGGACCATCGGCGTATCCGCTGGCGACTAGTTGCCTATCCTCGTCCAAGTCAACCGTTGGAAGTGAGGAGGTTCCCATGCCCGGTGCGCTGGATGGAATCAAGGTTCTGGAGGTGACTCAGATCATCGCCGGCCCAATGTGCGGTGTGATGCTCTCCGATCTCGGCGCCGACGTGATCAAGATTGAGTCGGCGGCGGGGGACGGCATGCGCTTGCTCGGTCAGATCTCGCCCGGTGAGAGCAAAGGTTTTCACGTGTTCAACCGGGGCAAGCGCGGGATGGTGCTCAACCTGCAGGATCCGGATGGTCAGGCGGTCGTGCAGCGGCTGATTGCCGAGATGGATGTCTTCCTGATCAATGCGCGTCCTGGCGTGCCGGAACGACTGAGTATCGACTACGACGGCCTGCGCGCGCACAAGCCGGACCTGATCTATCTCGAGAACACCGCCTACGGACCGACCGGGCCCTCCGCGCACCGGGCCGGGGCGGACATCATTGCGCAGGCGTATTCGGGATTGATGGCCGGCGACGAGAAGGTCGATGAGCACGGCGGTCCGGACCTGATCACCGCGACGACCCCGGCCGACTTCGTGGCGGCGTTTACGAGCACGATCGCCGTCTGCGCCGCGCTCTTCCATCGCGAGCGGACCGGGGAGGGTCAGAAGATCGACACGTCGCTGCTTGCCGGAGCGATGGTGCTGCAGAATGCCTTTGCGTCGAGGATGCCGGTTTCCGACGCAGTGCTGCTCGATCCGATTCTGAGCGGCCTGGCTGCCGTGCGCGATAGAGGCGGGAGCTATCGCGATCTGTTGGGCGCTCGCGGCGGACTGCGCGCGCTGGTCGGCGGGGCGTTCTTCCTCTACTACGGCGGGTACCAGACATCGGACGGCGCGATCATGCTCGGCTGCGTCACGCCTCCGAATCGGCAGCAGGTTCGCAATGCGCTGGGGCTGGAGCCGGGCGACGATCCGACCGACGGCGGCGATTTCAATCCGCTTGCCGACGGCTCTGAAGAGATCGTCGCGGGCATTCGCGCAAAGATCTCCGACGCCTTTGCTTCAGACACGACGGAGAATTGGATCGCCAAACTCGATGCTGCCGGCGCGCCGGCCTCCCAGGTGAACATCCCCGAGGAGATGATCGACGATCCGCAGGTCCAGGCTCTTGGGATCATGGTCGACCTCGAGCACCGGCTGACCGGCCCTGAGACGATGGTCGGGCCACCGTTTCGCATGTCGGCGTCCCCGCTCGCTGCGCAGGGCGCATCGCCGCCGCTTGACGGCGACACCGACGAAGTGCTGATCGAATATGGCTACACCGCTGAGGAAGTCGCCGCACTGCGCTCGTCCGGGGCGGTCGGTCTCCCTGCCGATAGCTAGGGGCACCGAATGCCGGGACCGCTCGACGGGATCAAGGTTCTCGAACTGACCCAGATCGTCGCGGGGCCGATGTGCGGGGTGATGCTCTCGGACCTTGGTGCCGACGTGGTCAAAATCGAGTCGCCGCAAGGCGACGCGGTGCGTCTCGTGGGTCAGTTCATGCCGCATGAGTCCAAGGTGTTTCACGTCATGAATCGAGGCAAGCGGGGGATTGTCCTGAATCTGCAATCCGAAGCAGGCCGCGCGGTCGTCCGCCGGTTGGTCCGTGACTTCGACGTGTTTGTGATAAATGCTCGTCCCGGCGTCGCCGAGCGGTTGGGAGTGGACTACCAGAGCCTCAGTGCGGAGAATCCGCAGCTCATCTACCTGGAAAACAGCGCCTTTGGTCCCGAAGGACCATCGGCCAACCGGGCCGGGGCCGACATTATTGCCCAGGCCTACTCGGGACTTCTGGCGGCGGACGAGAAGCTGGATGAGCAGGGCGGCCCTGCGGCGAGCTCGGCGACCGTACCCGTCGACTACGGCGCCGCATGGACCAGTGCGATGTCAGTTTGCGCCGCACTCTTTCACCGTGAACGCACCGGCCGCGGTCAGCGCATTGAAACGTCGTTGCTGGGCGCGGCGCTCACGTTTCAGAACGTCAGCGTTGCCAGAGTGCCCGTCAGCGATGCTGACCTGCTCCAACCGTCAATCGATGCGGTGAATGAGATCCGTTCGCGGGGCGGGACGTATCGCGAGATGCTTGACGCGCGCAACGGCACACGCACAATGCTTGGCGCGGCTTATTTCCTCTACTACGGCGGATATCAAGCGGCCGACGGCGCAATCATGCTGGGCTGCGTGACCTCGTCGAATCGGCAGCAGGTGCGTAATGCGCTTGGTCTCACCGAGGCTGACGATCCCACGGATTCGGAGCATTTCAATCCGCTCGACCCTGATTCGGCGGAGATGGTTGAATATGCGCGGAAGAACATCTCAGCCAGATTTCTCAGCGACACGACCGCCAACTGGATTGCCAAGCTGGACGCTGCCGGCGCGCCGGCGTCACAAGTTAACTTCCCCGAAGATATGATCGACGATTCGCAGGTCCAGGCGATCGGCGCGATTGCCGAGATCGAGCATCCGCTCACTGGCCCGGAGCAACTGGTCGGACCGGTCTACCGAATGTCCGACTCGCCGCCCGCTCCAAGCGGACCATCGCCCGTCTTCGACGCTGATACCGACGACATCCTGCGCGAACACGGCTATCAGGACGCTGAGATCGCGGCTCTGCGCAGGTCAGGCGCGGTCGGGGTGGACGCAGCCGGCTGAGACGGCTCAGCCTTCGTCGATGGGGTAGGGATCGGCTTCGCTGAGTTCTCGTTGGGACTCGGCGATTGGAAAGCCGTCGATCGCTTTGCCTTCCCACCACGTCTTGACGTACTCGAGCACCGCGACGATCTCTTCGCGGGTCAGCTCTTCCTTGAATCCGGGCATGTTGCTGCCGAAGCCGATGCCGGCTCCGCCCTCACTGACGATGCCGTAGAGCACGCCGTCGGAATGGTGCCAGGTGTGGCCCTCACCGTTGAGCGGCGGCGGCGGCAGGCGGCCGTCCTCGTCGCGCACCATCCAGTTCTCCGCTCCCTTACCGTCGGCGCCGTGACAGGCGGCGCAGGTTGCGGCGAAGATTTGCTGGCCGGTTCGAGGTCCGCTGACCTGGCTTGCCTGGTCCGCAGCCGGTGAGGCGGCCGGCTCCGACTGCCCGCAGGCGACGATCAATCCAACCCAGCCGACCAGGACCATCAGCACGACAGAGGTCTGAGCCCAGCGCCTCACCACAGTCTCCGTGGGGCAATGGTATCCAGTGGCTGAAGCTTGGATGCCAAGTACCCTCGGTGCAGAACGTCACGATGGGATCGGAGGTTGACGATGGTGCTCCCGACAACCGCGGCGCAGAACCTTGGCACGGAAACCGCGTTTGAAGTCCTGGCGCGAGCGAACAAGCTGGCGGCGGAGGGTCGCTCGATCATCAACCTGGGCATCGGACAACCCGATTTCGCCACGCCCGAGAACATCGTCGATGCCGGTTCGCGGGCCCTGGCCGAGGGCAAGCATGGCTACACGCCGGGCGCCGGCATCCCCGAGCTGCGCGAAGCGGTGGCGCGCGACCTCCAGCGCCGCCACGGGGCGGAGGTCGACCCGGAATCGGTCCTGATCACGCCCGGCGCCAAGCCGGTCATGTTTTTCGCCGCGCTGCTGATGGGTGAGGCGGGGGCGGAAATCATGTATCCGAACCCCGGGTTTCCGATCTATGAGTCGGTGATCCGCTTTTCCGGCGCGACTCCGGTGCCGATCGAGCTGCACGAATCGGATGGGTTCACGTTTGATCCGGATCAGGTGCTGAGCCAGATCAACGAGCGCACTCGTCTGATCATTCTCAACAGCCCGGCCAATCCGACCGGCGGCGTCTATTCGCGCGAGCAGGTCGAGCGATTGGTTGAGGGGCTGGAGCAGTGGCCCGATGTCGCGATCCTGAGCGACGAAATCTACTCGCGCATCCTCTACGAGGGTCTGGAGCACACGTCCTGGCTCAACTATCCGCAGTTGCGTGACCGTCTGATCGTGCTTGACGGCTGGAGCAAGACCTACGCCATGACTGGCTGGCGGCTGGGCTTCGGCGTCTTCCCACCGGGTCTCTTCCCCTTCGCTGAGCGGCTCGCGATCAACAGCTACTCCTGTCCCAACGCGGCCACGCAGTACGCGGCGATCGAGGCGCTGGACGGTCCGCAGGAGGCAGTGGATATCATGACGACCGCCTTCGACGAGCGGCGCCAGGTAATCGTGAAGGAGCTCAACGACGTGCCGGGCGTGAGTTGCGTTACTCCGCTTGGGGCGTTCTACGCCTTCCCGAACATTTCGGGCACCGGCATCGACGCTCGCACACTGCAGGAGCGGCTGCTTGAGGACGCCGGTCTGGCGGTGATCGCGGGGACCAGCTTTGGTCACCTCGGGGAGGGCTACCTGCGCTTCAGCTACGCCGCTTCGCTGGAGGAGATCGTCGAAGGCGTCGACAGAATGCGTACCCTGTTGGCCAACAGCTAGGGGACCAAGGAGCCGCACATGGCCCGCTTTGAATACATCTCACGCAACCAGCTCGAACTGAAGAACGGCTTTCGCCACGCGACGCTCGGCGACGTGCCGGAGCAGGTGGTCTACGGCGTCCAGGGCAAGCTCAAAGAGCACTACGGCGTGCCCGAGAGCGCGCCGCCGATGACGGCGACGCTGGACCACATTGTCGCCGCGGTCGGCGGTTGAATGTACGGCACGTTGGCGCGGGCGATGTCCGCGCGCAAGGTCGAGTTCGACCCCAACACCTACAAAGCCGACGTCCTGGGCACAATCGAGGGCGAAGACAACCAGACGATTCGGATCACGAAGATCCATGTCGTCTTCCACATCCCCGGCATTGCTGCTGAGCAACGAGCGGCTGCCGATCGAGCGGTCAAGTTCCATGCTCCGGGCTGTCCGGCGCATGAGAGCGTGAAGGACGCGATCGACATCACCTGGGAAGCCGACTACGGCGACAACTAGTCCTCGATCGGACGGCGCGCGTTCCAGATCACTTCCTTGGGCAGCGGCTCCGGCTGTGGTTTTGGTTCCACTCTCGGACGATTGGCGATGTCGCCGGTGGTGATGTCGATGAAGTCATCGAGCACCAGCGGCTTCCCTGAGATTGTGAATCGAGCGTTCTCCGAGATCGGGAAGTCCCGGTCGGGCTCTTCCGACTCTGCCTCGTCGACTTCTGGGGCTTCCTGCTCCTGATCCGACATGCCCGCAACCTAGCATGAGCTCATGCCACAACTCGGTCCGGACGAGATCGATTACACCGCACTGAACTTTCCCGATCCGCCCCGGGATCGGCCGCTCGTCGCAATCAACATGGTCATGTCGGCCGACGGTCGTACGGTCGTTGACGGCACCGAGCGGGGTCTGGGGTCGAAGCTCGACCAGCGTCTGATGCGAGAGCTGCGCGTCCACTTCGACGTGGTGTTGAACGGTGGTGCGACCTTCCGCGCCTCGGGCACTTCGGCCCGCCTCAATGATCCCGGCCTGGAGCGGTGGCGCCTGGATCGAGGGATGACGCCGTCACCGATCGCCGCTGTATTGACCCGTAGCGGAGACCTCCCGCCCGGGCGCCGATTCTTCACCGACGACGGATTCGACGCCGTGATCTACCTCTCCAGCGCCTCGCCGGACGACGTGCGGCGAGAGCTGGAGTCCAGAGGACGGCCGGTCGTGGTTGTGCCGGAAGGTGACGAAGCCGCCGCCGCGCTTGATCACATGCAGCGCGAACTGGGAGCGTCTCGGGTGCTGGTCGAAGGCGGCGCGATCCTGAACGGGGAGTTGGTTTCGCGCGGCCTTGTGGACGAGTACTTTCTCACGCTGGCGCCGAGGATCGCGGGTGGCGACAGTGCTCACCCTGCGGTCCAATGGCCCGGTGTGCCGACTGCGGCGGGCATCAGACAACTGTCGTTGGTCCACGCCAAGGCGGCGCAGACCGGCGAACTCTTCCTGCGGTATCGCGTCGAACCGCTGAGCGGCTAGCCCTCCCGGACCAGCTTGCTCAGCGAATGGAGCTCGACGCCGAGGGCTTTGCCTCGGATCGTGTTGCAGACTTCTCCGACGTAGATGTCGCCCTTGGAGTCGACGGCGATGCCGTGGGGGGCGATGAACTTGCCGGCCTCGTCGCCCTCGTCGGGGTGACCGAGGAGGGCGAGGCGGTTGCCTGAGCGGTCGTAGACGCTGACCCGATGGCCGAGCCCCGGCGCGTCCTGCATGCCGCCCATCTCGTTCAACTCGCCGATGTAGATGTTGCCGTCGGGCGCGAGGGTCAGACCGTCGGGTCGGTGAATGTTGTTCCACATCGTTACGAACTGGCCTGACTCCGAGAAGATCTGCACCCGGTGGCACTCGCGGTCGGCGATGTAGAGCAGCCCGTCCTCGTCGATGGCAATGTTGTGCGGACGGATGAACTGGCCGGCGTCGATGCCCGGCGTTCCCCAGGTCTGCTTGTGGTTGCCATCGGCGTCGAAGCGGTGGACGCAGCTGTTGCCGTAGCCGTCGGTGACGAAGATGTCGCCCGAGTTGGGGCTGACCGCCGCGTGCGTCGGCCGGTTGAACGGCTTGCCGGCCCATGCCGGAGCCGGGTTATATGGGTCGCCGAGCGTTTGCAGCAACTCGCCGTCGGGCGACCAGCGGGTGATCGTGTGGGTGCCGTCGTCCGCGCCCCAGACGTCGCCCTCGGGGCCGATCCAGATGCCGTGCGACCGGTCCGTAAAGTTGCCCTGGCCCCAGCTTCCTTGCCACGTGCCGTCGGCAGCGAAGACCATCACCGGATGGTCGGTGTTGCGGGTCAAGACATAGACGGTGTCATTGGCGTCGACGGCCACGCCCGGACACTCGACCAGCGTGACTCCGTCGGGCAGCTGCTCCCAAATGTCGAGGGCGGTGTAGCTGAGGTTCCCGTCAGAAAGTTGCGCAGTCATCGTTATGCTCCCGTGATTTGAGGTCGTTTACGAGGTCGGCCATGAGATGGCCTGCGGACGAGTCTAGCCCGCGAATACGCTGCCCACATGGTGTGGAAGAGGCGCCTGTTCGGGAGCGTCCGATGACCAATAGCGGCGGATCTCACGAACTCTCCTATCGAATCGACGCATCAACGCCGATTCAGTCGACGGTCGATACCGGCTCGGCTGAGTTTGGTGAGAACGCCGCCTGGATGCGCGGACTGGTTGAGGAACTGCGCGAGCACGAGGCCGTCGTCCGGGGCGGCGGAGGCCAGCGCAGCGTCGATCGGCACCACTCGCGCGGGAAGCTGCTCGCTCGAGAGCGGATCGAGCGGATGCTCGACCCCGACTCTCCGTTCCTCGAACTCTCACCGTTGGCCGCCAACGGTATGTACGGCGACGAAGCGCCCGGGGCGGGTATTGTCACCGGGATTGGCCGCGTGTCGGGTCGCGAGATCATGGTGGTTGCGAACGACGCGACGGTGAAGGGCGGCAGCTACTACCCGGTCACTGTGAAGAAACATCTGCGCGCACAGGAGATCGCGGCGCAGAACCGCCTGCCCTGTGTCTACCTGGTCGACTCGGGCGGGGCCTTCCTGCCGATGCAGGCCGACGTCTTCCCCGACCGCGAGCATTTTGGGCGGATCTTCTACAACCAGGCCACGATGTCGGCGGCCGGCATTCCCCAGATCGCCGCCGTGATGGGCTCGTGCACCGCCGGCGGCGCGTACGTCCCGGCGATGTCGGACGAGGCAATCATCGTCGACGGCGTCGGCACCATTTTCCTGGGCGGCCCGCCTTTGGTTCGTGCGGCGACAGGGGAAGAGATTTCGGCCGAAGAGCTCGGCGGCGGACTCGTCCACACGCAGATTTCCGGCGTGGCCGACCACCTCGCCGAAGACGACGAGCACGCGCTGGAACTGGTCCGCGCGGCGGTCGCCAATCTGGGCAGCGAAGCGGCGGCCGACTGGGACGTCACACCATCCGAGCAGATCGAACCGCCGCTCTACGATCCGGCCGAGATTTACGGGATCGTGCCACAGTCGACGCGTAAGTCGTACGACATCCGCGAGATCATTGCACGAATTGTGGACGGCTCGAGATTTCACGAGTTCAAGCCGTCATACGGAAGTACGCTCGTCTGTGGGTTTGCGAGGGTGATGGGTCATCCAATCGGCATCGTGGCGAACAACGGCATTCTGTTCTCGGAGTCGGCGCTCAAAGGGGCGCACTTCATCCAGCTTTGCGCCAAGCGCGGTACGCCGCTGCTGTTCCTGCAGAACATCAGCGGCTTCATGGTCGGCCGGCGATACGAGCACGAAGGCATCGCCAAGCACGGCGCCAAGATGGTTACCGCCGTCGCCTGCGCGGAGGTGCCTAAATTCTCAATCGTCCTCGGCGGTTCCTTCGGCGCCGGCAACTACGCCATGTGCGGCCGCGCCTACTCGCCTCGTTTGCTCTGGACCTGGCCCAACGCCCGCGTGTCGGTGATGGGCGGCGAGCAGGCGGCCAACGTACTGCTGACGATCCGCCAGGATGCGCTGGCTCGGCAGGGGCAAGAGATGTCGACCGAGGAACAGCGCGAGTTTATGGCGCCGACCCTGGAGAAGTACGAAGAGGAAGGCGCCGCGTACTACGGCTCGGCGCGGATCTGGGACGACGGCATCCTCGACCCGATCGACACGCGACAGGCTCTCGCGGTTGGACTCGCCGCGGCGCGCAATGCGCCGATTCCGGAGTCCAACTTCGGGGTCTTCCGGATGTAGCGACCGATGCGGGCGCCTGGGAACATCCGCGAACCCGATCGCGTGGCCGGCCAGCGCGGCCTCCCGCATCTCAGCGGCCTGGATGGAATCCGCGGACTCGCGGCCCTGGCGGTGGTGCTGTTCCACGCCGGCGTCTGGTGGCTGCCGGCGGGATTCCTCGGCGTTGATGTCTTC
Source organism: Chloroflexota bacterium (assembly GCA_028874365.1). Classification (GTDB taxonomy): domain Bacteria; phylum Chloroflexota; class Dehalococcoidia; order Bin125; family Bin125; genus Bin125. Next base: position 20,921 of record JAPPJZ010000067.1, read on the forward strand.
TTTGTTGTCTCGGGATTCCTGATTACGTCACTGCTGATCTCGGAGCGGGAACGCAGCGGCAACACCGACCTTGCCCAGTTCTGGCTGCGACGGGCGCGTCGGCTGCTACCCGTGTTGGCGTTGGTGCTGATCGTGACCACGGTCTATGCCGTGCTCGTGCTCCAGGAGACGCTCTCGCAGCACCTCCACGAAGTGTTGATGGCCGCGCTCTATGTGACGAACTGGGACCAGATCATCCGCGGGGTTTCCTACTTCGAGATGTTTGAGCGGCCGTCACAGCTACGCCACCTCTGGTCGCTCGCCGTTGAAGAGCAGTTCTACATCATCTGGCCCGTTGTTTTCACGGTGGTGCTGCGATTGCTGAATCTGCGCTGGCTGTGGTGCATCGTCGCGGCGCTCGGCGTGTTGTCGGTGGCCTGGATGGTGATGCTCTTCACGCCAGGCGACGAGCCGTCACGCGTCTACTTCGGTAGCGACGCGCGCGCATTCACGATCCTGATTGGTGTCGCCGTCGGGCTCTACTGGAAACCGTGGCGTCGGCGCTGGAGTGTCCCCGCCGGTCATCTGATGGACCTGCTCGCCTTCGCCGGCCTGGTCGGCATCGGGGTGATCATGGTGGTCGGCCGGCACTGGCACGACTGGATGTACCCCTGGGGCCTGCTGCTGACCTCGTTTGCAGCAATTGCCCTGGTCGCGTTCTCCGTGCGACCGGGATCGCTTGTGGGTCGCGCGCTGGACCTGTCTGCGCTTCGCTGGCTCGGACGGCGCAGCTACAGCATCTATCTCTGGCACTGGCCGGTGCTGCTCTCGTTGCAATGGGAGTTCGGCTTCGCGCCCAACACGGTCGCAATCGTCGTCGCCGGACTCGGAGCGACTCTGCTGCTCTCCGAGCTCAGCTACCGCCTCGTCGAATCGCCGATGCGCAAGCCTGAGTTCTGGAATCCACGACGCTATCGCAGCCGAATCGCCAACCCTCGAGGCCTGGCCGCGATTGCCGCCTCGATCTCCGTGGCCGTCCTGCTGGCGCTCGTCATCGGGTTCACCATCATGCCGGGACGCTCACCATCGCAACTGCTGTTCTCCGCGTCGGCCGAGCAGGCGAGCGATGGCGACACCCTGGCTGAGCAACGGGCTGCGGAACCGCAGGCCGCGCAGTCGGTGGTGGCGCAGGGTTCGCTCACTGCGACTTCTCCCACGGCGACCAGTTCAGTGGCGTTGACAGATAGCGACTCCGGCAACACGTCGAAAGCTGATACGGACATCAGCCGGACGCCGCCTGAGGGACGCGTGGTAACCGGCGTCCGCGCTACACCGGCCGGTGATCAACCCGCGGGCAAGCCCGCGGAGAGAGTCGCCGAACCGGAACCGCTGATCACGTACCCGCCAGGAGACTACTTTGTCAGCTACGTCGTGCGTCCGGGTGATTCGCCCTACGGGCTCATGCGTCGTTTCAACATGTCCCGGGAGCAGCTCATCGAACTGAACGGTGAGCGGATCATGAAGATCATTCATCCCGGTGACGTCCTGACGGTGCCCTGTCCCGGCTCGGCGCCATGCGCGGTTGTCCGCCTGGAGCACGTCGGCCGCGGCTGCGTGACCTGGGAGAACCACGCCGACTTCGGCCGGCTCTGCGAACCCGCAACCATGCTCGTCGACCTTCCGATCCGCTTCACCGCGGAGCCGGGCGGCCCGCTGTACGACCTGCCCACGTGGGCCTGGAACGGCTCCGAGACGGAACGAATCGACTTCCTCCTGCTGCTCGAACATCTGCAAGAGACCGAGGGCGAAGCGTCAACGCTCAAGCTGCGCTTCGGGCTGCCGCCCCTGGCGATTGGCGACTCGGTCATGGTCGGCGCGCGCAGCAGGCTGGAGGCCGTCGGCATCGAGGTCGATGCCGAAGTCAGCAGACTGGCCCACACCAGCATCGACATCCTCCGCGAGCAGATTCGACGCAACGGCGCTCGCGATACGGTGATCTTCCACGCCGTTGGTTCCGGATTCCTCGACGCCAAGGGCTTCCAGAACCTGCTCGACGCCGCGGAGGGCGTCCGTCACCTGATTGTCCTCACGCGACAGTTCCCGCCGCGAGAGCCGCTACTGAGCTACGAGCGAGACACCAACAAGATGCTGCGCGAACAGGCGGCGAAGTACGACTGGGTCACGCTCGTGGACTGGAACGAAATCACCAACGGCCGCGAGGACGAGATCACGTGGGATGGTACCCACCTCAACGCGTTGGGCCGACAGCTCTACACGGACGAGATTCTCGCCGCGGTGATGAGCCGGCCGCCGGGTCAGTTCTGGGACACGAGCGTTACCGACATCGGCGGGAACTAGGCGCGCGGCTCGCTAGTCCGGCAGCGACTGCTGATAGCCGGTCACCGAGACGACGTCACGCCGCTGGAACAGCCACTCGCCGTTGACCTTGACCACGATGTCCTCGTAGCCCAGCAGGACCGACGCGACCGAGCCGTCCGGTGACGGCACCTTGAAGTCGAGGAAGCACTTGTGCTGACAGGTGTCGCCGTCGACCTCGAACAGGTGGTTGTCGGTGAAGTGCATCCCACCGGGGAACGCCTCGGCCAACTGACCGCAGAAGGCGACCAGCGCCTCGCGCCCCTCGGCCTGGCCGGCCGGACCGTTGAAGATGCCGTCCTCGGTAAAGGTGGCTGCCCAGCCTTCACCATCGGCCTGGTCGACGGTGTAGTTATAGACCGAACACAAGTCGATGATGGCAAACCGATCCTCAAGCGAAATCTTGCCCATGCTTCTGCTCCTTCTCAGCGATGGTCCTTCCGCCTACTCGTTCTCCCCCCGCGCAGCGGCGGGAGATGCCGAAGGCAAAGAAGGGCTTACGTTCGGCGACGCGCTCAGTCCAGAACCGCGATCGCCTCGACCTCGATCATGAACTCCGGCGCTGCCAGCGCCTGAACGCCGATCAGCGTGCTCGCCGGCGACGTCGTGCCCCCGAATAGTGCCTTATGGGCGGCGTACTGCGCTCGCCCCATCGACGGTTCGTAGTTGACGATATAGACGGTCGTCTTGGCCACATCGGCTGGCGTCGCGCCGGCCGCCGCGAGCGCCACCCCGAGGTTCTCGTAGGCTTTCATCGCCTGGGCGGCGAAGTCACCCTTGCCGACGATGACACCATCGCCGTCCCAGGAAACCTGGCCGGAGATGTAGATCGTCCTCGTGCCTGTCGCCGCCACGACCTGCGTGTAAGAGCTGTAGTTCACCAGCCCGTCCGGGCGGATGTGTTCCAGACCCATGGCAACTCCTCTAGCTGTGCTCGCTGTCAATCAGACTTGTTGGACGCTTACGATAGCGTCGAATGAAATCGCCTGCCTGATTGCCGAAGAGGAACAGATCATGCCTCGCTATGGACGACTCGGCCTCCCGCTCTACGAAGCGATCTACTCGATGCGCGCCATTCGCCGCATCCGCCCCGATCCAATCTCGGACGAGGACCTGGAGATCATCCTCGACGCCGCCCGTCAGGCGCCGAACGGCGGCAACGCGCAACCCTGGCACTTCCTGGTCGTGCGCGACCCGGCGAAGAAGGCGGAACTGGGGACGCTCTACCACGAAGCCTGGTGGGCCAAGCGCGCCGATGAGGGCATCGAAGGTCCCGACCATCCCGCGTTCGAGAATCCCGTCCGCCGTTCAGCCATGCGGCTGGCCGACGAGATCGGCGACGTCCCGGTCATGATCTTGCTCTGCGCCACGGCGCCGGGCGCTGGGACCGCGCAGTCGGTGATTCCTTCGGTGCAGAACATGCTGCTCGCCGCGCGAGGCCTCGGCATCGGAGGGACGATCACGACGCTGCACCCGGTTGTCGACGAACGGGCCAAATCGCTGTTTGGGATTCCCGACGAGGCCCAGATCGTCTACTGCGTCCCGCTCGGCTATCCCAGAGGCCGCTTCGGCCCGCTGAATCGGAAGCCGTTGCGGGATATCGTCTCGGAGGACGCCTGGGGCGCGACACCCGAGTGGATTGACTGATCGCTACGGCACCAGCATCGAGCGTGACACGCTCGTATCGCGCTCGTGCCATTCGCTGTCCTCGAAGGCTTGGTTGACGTCGGCGAGTGGGTAGGTGTGCGAGACGATCTTGTCGTAGGGGATGTCGCGCTGGTTCTTGAGCAGCATGTCCATCATCAAGGGCAGCAAGTGCGGCCGGTACATGACCGAGCCCATAATCTTCTTGCCGCTGAGGATTGTGCTCGGGTCAATCTCGACCGTGCGGCCGCGCACGATGTCGCCGATCTCGACGAACGTGCCGCCGTTGGCCAGATAGGTCAGACCCTCGGCCAGTAGCTCCGCCCGGCCGACCAGCTCCATCACGATGTTCGCGCCTCGGCCCTCGGTCAGGTCCCAGACGGCACGGCGGCGCGTTTCGGGCGTGTTGAACTCTTCGATGTTGATCGTGTGGTCAGCGCCAAACTCCTCGGCCAGCGCCAGTCGCTGCGGCAGCCGGTCGAGCACGATCACCTTGTGTGCGCCCATATCCTTGGCCATCGCGGTCGCGTTGAGGCCCAGGCCTCCGGCACCCTGGATGACGACGAAGTCGTTCTCCTTGCAACCGGCCCGCATCAGGCCCTCGGTCGTGGTACCCATGGCGCAGTTGACGAAGCCGAGTACCTCGTCCGGCAATTCGTCCGGGACCTTGAAGACGGGATGATTCGGTTTCAGGTAGTAGTAGTCGGCGTAGGTGCCGGTGAAGTACGGCTCGACGCCCGCTTCGCGAGACCAGGCGCCGCGGTCGGAGCACCAGTTCGGCTCGCCGCGGGAACACTGGTAGCAGCGCCCGCACGGGGTGATCGCCGAGTACATCAGCCGGTCGCCGACCTCGATGTCGCGGTCCAGCGAGTCGGTTGATACGCCGTCGCCCATCGCGTGGACGACGCCTGTGCCCTCATGTCCCATCACGCGGCCGTTGGCCGGCAGGGGCGTCTCGACCATGTCGCCGCGCCAGGTGTGCAGATCGGAGCCACAGACGCCGGCCTGGGTGATGCGAAGCACGATCGCACCGGGCTCCGGCTCTGGGACCGGATACTCCTCAATCACAAATGGCTCTTGGTACTCCTTGACAACGACAACTCGTCCGGTCGCCATGATCGCGCTCCTCTCCAGACTCCAGGTGCTGGAATTCTAGGCATTTCGCGATGCCTGAGTCGGAACGAAGCGGGCTAGCCGGAGCCGCGGAGACGAGGATCGAAGGCGTCGCGGAGGGCGTCGCCGATGATGTTGAACGAGAAGACGGTGAGGAAGATCGCCAGGCCCGGCCACACCGACAACCAGGGCTGCTCGATCATGTGGATCCGCGCCTCGGCGCCCAGCATGAACCCCCACGACGCGGCCGGCGGTTGGATCCCGTAGCCGAGGAAGGATACGGAGGCCTCGATCAGGATTGCGACGCCCAGGTACGCGGTCGCAATCACCATGATTGGCGGTAGCGCGTTGGGCAAGATGTGACGCACGATGATCCGCGGCGTGGTCGCGCCAATCGTCCGCGCTGCTTCTATGTACGGTTGCGAACTGACCTGGATCGCCGCCGCGCGCGAGATACGTATCCCTCCGCCCAACAGCGCGATTGCGATCACCACCACGAGGAGCGAAACGCTCGTGCCGAAGAAGGCGGTCAGCGAGATCACGATGATCAGACCGGGGAACGCCATCAGCATGTCGACGATCCGCTGGACGAGCACATCGAACCAGCCGCTCAGCGCCCCGCTGACCAGTCCGACGGCCGTCGCGACCATCACGCCGAGCGCGACCGAGGTGACGCTGACGCCCAGCGAGGCACGGCCGCCGTAGAGGACGCGAGTGAAGACGTCGCGGCCGAGCGCGTCGGTGCCCATCCAGTAGGTGGAGTTGGGGCCCTGCAGACGGTCGGTGGGATTGATCGCGTTGGGGTCATACGGGGCGATGAAGTCGGCCAGGCCCGATCCTGCGCCGATCAGCACGAGCACCAGCGTGATCAGGCAGGGGAACGGATAGCGCCGGACGACCCGGAACAGCGCCGTTCCGACGCGCCGCGCGTCCAGAGCCCGAGGCTCAGCTACTGACGCGGATGCGTGGGTCGAGGAAGCCATATGACACGTCCACGATCAGATTCGTCAGGATCACCGCGCCGGCGATCCAGACGTTGACGGCCTGCACGACGATGTAGTCGCGATTCGCGATCCCGTCGAGCAGATAGATGCCGACACCCGGCAAGGCGAAGATCAACTCAAACACGACCGAACCGCCGAGCACCACCGGAAACTGCACTCCAATCACGGTGATGAATGGGATCAACGAGTTACGCAGCGCATGGCGGCGCAACAGCATGACTCGGGACAATCCTTTCGCCCGCGCGGTCAGCATGTAGTCCTGCCGCAGCACGTCGAGCAACGCGGTGCGAAGGATCCGGGTCTGCACGCCGGCGAGGATCAGTCCGAACAGGAGCGCCGGCAACCACATCTGTTGCAGGTTGGTCAGCGGCGCCTCCCAGATCGGTTGATAACCCAGCGGCGGCGACCATCTGAACCACTTCGCCCCGAACACGATCGCCAACGTGGCGAGCCAGAATCCCGGGATCGCCAACGCGAACACAGCAATGCTGCGAGCGAGGTAGTCGGGCCATTGGCTACGCCTGAGCGCTGCGACGATTCCCAGCGGGACCGAGATCAACGTCGCGATCAGAATTCCGAGGACCGCCAGCTCAATGGTCACGTCGATCCGGTTGACGAGGTCAGCCCGCACTTCGCGCTGAGTGCGCAGCGCCTTGCCGAAGTCCCCCTGTACCGCGTCCCCAAGCCACTTGCCGAAGTAGACCAGGAACGGATCCTCGAGTCCGAGCTCCTCGCGCAGCCGTTCCTTCTCTGTGTCGTTGTAGAACGCCTCAGCGGCGAGCACATCCACGACGTCACCTGGCAGCGTCCGCATCACCCCGGCCACGATCACACTGATGCCGAACAGCGTCAGAACCGCGAGTAACAAGCGACGAACGAGGTAGCCGCGCATCTCGCCGCCTCCTCGTCCGCCGGTTCAGAGTCCGGAGCCTGCTGTCGACAAGTGACCTACAGGTTGTTGAACCACATGTCCTCCAGCGATGGCGACGGGGCGAAGGTCTGGATGAACTGCACGCCCGACAGCTCGGGCCGTGCGACCTGCGAGATCGGCGGGTTGACCCAGGGCACCGAGTACATCTGGTTGGCGATGTGCAACTGCAGGTCGTAGAGCAGCTTGCGCCGCGTCTCGACATCGCCTTCGGTGCGCTGCGCGTTGAGCAGATCCAGCATCTCCTGGTCCTCGCCCATCAACTCGCCGTTGGGAATCGGCGAGCGTGGGCTGTCGGGAATGAAGACGTTGCGCAGCGCCTCGTCCGGCTCGATCGACGCCACCGACAGGGTGTGACCGATCACGCCGGTGTTGCTGCCGTTGAAGATCGTCGAGTAGTGAACGGTGGGCTCGTTGACGACCAGGTCGACGCTGATGCCGACCTGGAGCAGGTTGGCCTGCACGACCTGCGACTGCTCCGCGAAGATTGGGCCGTACGCGGTCGTCGTGTGGAACGGCACGCCGCTCAGTTCGTCGATCCCGGCCGCGTCGAGCAACTGTCTCGCCTTGTCCGGGTTGTAGCGATAGAACTCGCCCAGCGCATCGTCCTCTTTCGGATCGACCCACCAGCCGGCCAGCGGCGGCAGCGCCGTCGACCACTGCCCCTTCTCCAGCGCCCCACCGACCGTGAGGATCGAGTCACGGTCGATCGCGACGGACATCGCCTGTCGCACGCGCGGGTCGGTGAACGGCTCCAGGGCGAGGTCAGGGAATACGCCGCCGATCACGAGACTCGGCTGGTACTCCCAGGTCGCGCCGGGAATGCCGTTCTCCAGCTCTTCGACGATTGGCGGTGCGACGCCGAACCAGGTCGTGTTCAACTCGCCGCTGAGGAAGGCGGCGGCGATCGCGGAGTTGTCGCCGATGAAGTTGATCACCAGCGAGTCCGCGTACGGTTTGGGGGCGTCGAAGTAGTTCGGGTTGCGCTTGTAGACGACACGCGAACCGGGCTCGTACTCGTCCAACAGGAACGGTCCGGCGCTGATCATCGTCTGTCGCGACATCTCGTCGACCAACAACTCGGGCGGCATCACGTACGGACCCGCGTGGTGGCCCAGGTAGAGCAGGAAGGGCGCCAACGGACCATTCAGGTCGAAGCGCACCGTGCGATCGTCAGTCGCGTCTACACCGACCAGACTCGGCAGGATCGCGCCGCGGTTGGGATAGCCGCCGTAGCGCTCCTCCTTGAATGAGAAGGCCACATCCTCGGCGGTCACCGCGCGTCCGTCGACCGGCGGGCGGTCCTCCCAGACCGCGTTCTCCTTGATTGTGAACAGCCAGGTCACATCGTCGGGCTGCTCGTACGACTCCGCCAGCCAGAGCTCGGGCTGGAAGTCGATCGACGACTGCCCCGGGTTGTTCGAGAACTGGGTCAGCATCGGATAGCAGTTGTGCCCGTGCAGGAACGCCTTGTAGCCGAAGGTCAGGAAGCCGTCGAACGAGGCCAGGTCGGACGTATCCGAGATCCGCAGTTCACCGCCGATCGGCGGCGTGTCGTCGGCCTGTTGCGCCTGCGCGACAGCAGCTTGCTCTTGCTGCTGTTGCTGCATCTGCTGTTCTTGCTGCTCAGCCTGCTGAGCCGCCTGGGCAGCAGCCTGTTGCTGCTGTTGCTCCTGCTCCTGCTGAGCTGCCGGCTGGGGCTGGTCCTGCTGCTGTTGCTGCTGCTGCGCGACGGCCGGCGCTGCGTCGTCGTCATCGTCGTCGCCGCAGCCGACCAGGGCAAGGCCGGCGGCGCCCACTCCCGCCGTGGCCGCCGATCGCAGCACTGCCCGGCGAGACAGCCGCCGGTTCCGCATTCGCTTCCAGTAGTTCGAGCTCGACATGAGGTACCTCCCGCTCATCTGGCGGGAGGCTAGCGAATTCAAATCGACCGGATTGTCAAGCGTTCCGGATACGACGGAAGGCGCGCGAGCCGCTCCCTAGCCCTTCCGCCGGTCCTCATACGTGTCGAAGAAGCGGTTCTTGACCGTCTTCTGGTTTTCGTAGATCGAGCCCTGCTTCGGTGAGGCTGGGAGGGGCAGGTAGGCAGGGACTTCGGTCTGGCGCGGCTGCTCTACCGGTTCGCCGGCGCACATGAAGCTCCAGTACTGCTCCAGTGTCTGCGGCCCCAGACCCATGATCGGCCAGGAGTCGGCGGCGGCGTAGCCGAAGAGCAACAGCCGGCGCTGAATCTCCGAGCGGTTCAGCGCCGAGCCGTGCATCGTTCGCACGTGGTGGAACGAGACGGATCCGGCCGGACCCTCAAGCGCGACCAGATCCTTTTCCATGTCCCAGTCGAACTCGTCCGGCTCCACGGCGCCCGTGAAGTAGCGGCCCTCGGGGTGGTGGTGATCGTAGATCTTGCGCTTGTGCGATCCGGGCACGACCAGCAGCGGGCCGTTGATCGCGTAGCAGTCGTCGAGCAGGATGCCCGCAGCGACGAGGTCGTCGTTGGTGTGCGGATAGAAGGGCCAGTCCTGGTGCCACTCGACGGGCGCGCCGTACTCGGCCGCCTTCATGTTCAGCTTGTCGTTCTGCAGGCGAACGTTGGGGCCGATCAGCGCTGTCACGACCTCCATCAGCACCGGGTGCTGGGCCAGCTCGCGGAAAAACGGCCAGTGCGTTGACGGCGACTTCAGCCGTCGCACACGCGGCTCCTCGGGCGTGTGTGAGTCTTCGAGGTCGTACTGCGCATTGTGGTCGGTCAGCCCGGCGGCCTCGGCCACGATGCGGTCGGTCTCGTCGCGTAGCGCCTGCAGCACGTCGTCGGGCAGCAGTTTGGGCATCAGCAGGAAACCGTTTTCGTGGTAGAAGTCAACCTGCTCCTGGGTGATCGAAGGTGCGGCGGCGGTTGTCATAGAAACTCCCAAACTCCAGGCGGGACTGCGCCTATCAGGATAGACACTCGATCCCACAGACGGCCCCGTGCCCGTCTCCCGCCTGCGAGCAGGCACAGGAAAAAAATCGGGACCGGGCTGGGGACTATAGGGGGTCGTCGTCCTCGTCGGCGAATTCGTCGTCCTCGTCGCGGCATTCGCACTGGACGGAGGCGATGCCGTCGCGGACGCCTTTCATGTAGGCCTCCGACTCAGAGAGGATGCCGGTCTGGACAGAGACCGAGGTCTCGTCGATGCCGAGTTCGCGCTTGACCTCGGCGCAGCGTTCGTTGAGCGGCGAGAGTTCGCGCACGAGCGTGACCAGGGCGCGGACCCGGACGTATCCGGGTTCCTGTCTGTTCATCGCCAGGTTGGCGACCTCGGTCATGGTGTCGTGATAGGTCACGGGAAACGACATTGTGGTACCTCCTCGTCGTCCGCACGTCTTCGTCGGGATCGATAATAGCAACAGGTGTTCGGTGTTGCGAGTTCGGAGGGTGTTCCTGGTTGACAAGCGGGTGCGATGCCTAGACTGCGCCCATGACGATCCTCCGCGAACATCCCTTCCGCTTCGAATCCCGACGCTCCCCCGTCCTCTCTACCAAGGGCATCGTCGCCACGAGCCAGCCGCTCGCCTCGATGGCCGGTGTGCGCATCCTGGCCGAGGGAGGTAACGCAGCCGACGCGGCCGTCGCGGCCGCTGCGACGCTCGCGGTCGTCGAGCCCACGTCGACCGGTATCGGCGGCGATTGCTTCGCACTCTTCTACAACGCCGACGATCAGAGTGTCTCCGCCCTCAACGGCAGCGGCCGATCGCCGGCGGCGCTCGACCTCGATGTGGTCGAACGCTGCGGCGGCTGGGAGCGGCAGGGTCCGCACGCCGTGACGGTCCCAGGATCGATCATGGGCTGGCACGACACGGTGACCCGCTTCGGCCGGATGCCGCTCGCCGACGTGCTCCAGCCGGCCATTGAGTACGCCGAGCAGGGCTTTGCCATGACGCCGGCTATCGCTCGTGGCTGGGACTTCCAGGCCGAGCTGCTGGCGGAGAAAGGACCGGCCGGAACCGATCTGCTGCTCAACGGCAACGCGCCCCGGGCCGGCGAAGTCTGGAGCAACCAGCACATCGCGCGGGTGATGCGCGAGGTCGCGGACGGGGGTCCCGAGGCCTTCTACCGTGGACGCCCGGCCCAACGCATTGTCGAGGCGCTCGAAGAGCACAACGGCGTGATGGCGCTCAGCGACCTCGCCGATCACTGCTCCACCTTCGACGACGCCATCTCAACCACCTACCGCCGTCATCGCGTCTGGGAATGCCCGCCCAATGGACAGGGCATTACGACGCTGATGGCGCTCAACATCCTTGAAGGCTTTGAGATCGGCGAGTACGACGCCCGCTCACCCGAGGTGCTGCACATCGTCATCGAGGCGCTTCGGCTCGCCTTCGCCGACGCCCGCTCGCTGGTCGCCGACCCGGCCAAATCGGAGGTGCCGGTCGAAGCGATGCTGAGCAAGGCGTATGCCGCCAAGCGGCGACAACTGATCTGCGAGGACCAGGCGATCGAACTCGCCTCCTCAGGATTCCTGCCGGGCCGTTCCGATACGGTCTATCTCTCGGCCGCCGACGGCGACGGCAACGCCTGCTCGTTCATCAACTCCAACTACGAGGGCTTCGGCAGTTGCATCGTCCCGCGCGAGTGCGGCTTCAGCCTGCAAAACCGAGGCGCGGGGTTCGTCGTCGACGATCCGAATCATCCCAACGCGCTCGCCGGCGGCAAGCGGCCCTATCACACGATCATGCCCTCGATGATCACCCGCCACGACGGCAGCCTCTTCGCCAGCTACGGGGTGATGGGCGGCTGGAACCAGCCGCAGGGGCAGACACAGGTCGTGCTCAATCTGATTGACCGCGGCATGGACGCCCAGACCGCGATCGACGCGCCGCGCGTCTCGATGTACGAAGAGCCGCCCAACGGCCCCATCTACGTCGAAGACACCTTTGGCATTGAAGTGCTCTCAGCGCTCGCCCTGCTCGGCCACCCGGTCGTGCCCGCCAGTGGAGCGATGCGCACCGGTGTCGTGGGCAAGGGTCAGATCATCGTGCGGGACCCCGAACGAGGCGTCCTCTGGGGAGGATCGGACCCACGCGCCGACGGTTGCGCGATCGCCCTCTAGAAGCTGCCGACGTCGCCGCCGAAGCCGCCACCGTCGAAGCCGCCGCCGACATCGTGACCGCCCCCGTGGCCGCCGTGATGGCCGCCATCGAAGTGACCCGGGTCGTAGCCGCTCGCGGCCTGTCCTGCGTCACCGGCGTGGTGATCGCCGACCATGTAGCCCACCGCGGCGGCGCCCAGCACCCAGGTCCACATCCCGTCCTGCCAGTCCCGCACCCTGGCGTTCGCCCGACGCCCGAACAGACGCGAGACAATGCGCAGCGGGAAGAACACGATCAGTGTGATCAGTTCCAGAATCAAGGTCTTCACGATCGCCTCCTAGCCAACGCGTTGCGTCAGTCCTCTGTACGGTCTGTCCTGCGAAGCTACCCGATTCCCGGCCCGATCGGGGGCCCGTCCCCCGTTAGGGCCGGAACGTCGGGCCCGACCCGGGCCCGAGTTGCGTCCTGATCACGCCCTGGGCCATCTCGACGAAATCGCAGAGCCGAGCCCGGGTCTCACGCGGGTCGATCAGATCGAGTCCACTCGCCTCCGCCGTGCGGAAGGGCGAGGAGATGCGCTGGAACGTCTCTTCCAGTTCCTGCCGCTTCGCCTCCGGGTCGGGGGCGGCTTCGATGATCCGCCGGAAGGCGGCGCTGGTGCCGCCCTCGATGTGCATCGAACCCCAGTGACCCGAGACCCAGGCGTAGCGCCGGTATAGATGCGGGCCGGGTCGGTACTGCAGACTGCCGGCCAGCCCGAACGACTGTCGGCAGATGAACGAAATCCAGGGCATCGTGCTATGCACGATCGAGTGAACCAGCCGCGAGCCGGCCCGCTCGATCCCCTGCTCCTCCGACGCCGGGCCGACGAGGAAGCCGGGATCGTCCATCAGCACCACCATCGGAATGTGGAAGGTGTCGCAGAGCTGGACCAGCCGCGTCGACTTCTCGGCCGCGGCGACGTCCATTGAACCGCCGCGGTGATAGGGATTGTTGGTCATCACGCCGACCGGATAGCCGTGCGCCCGACCCAAGCCGACGATCCGTGAGGTGCCGTAGTCGGGCGCGATCTCAAAGAACGAGTCCTTGTCCAGCACGCCCTCGAGGATCACACGTGCGTCGTACGGTCGACGCTTGTTGCGTGGAATCAGCGAAAGCAGGCGTTCGTCGCGGCGGCTGGGATCGTCCGACGTGTCGCCGCGCGGCGGCATTTCCCAAACGTTGTCGGGCAGATAGCCGAGGAATTGTTTGACCTGCTCGATCGCCGCCGCTTCATCCTCGGCGACGTTGTCGACGACGCCGCTGATCCGCGTGTGTACGGCGTGTCCGCCGAGGTCTTCCTTGTCGATGTCGAGCCCAAGCGCCGCTTTGACGACCGGCGGTCCGCCGGGGAACACCTGACCGGTGCCCTTGGCGATCACACTGAAGTGGCTCAGGCAGGGAATCGGCGCGAGCCCGCCGGCCGCCGGGCCGAGCACCGCCGAGGCGACGGGCGCGACATTGAGGATCTTGCAGAACTCCCCGAAAAACGCGCCATCCGGGATGTAGGTCCGGCCCAGATCGGAGAACTCCGTCACGCTGCCGCCGGCGCCGTCGATCAGGTTGACCGTCGGCAGCCGCAGCTCCATCGGGCTGGGGTGCCCGTGCCCGATGTCGACGCCGCCGTCGTCGGTCCGGGCGGAGCCGCCGCGAATCGTGAAGTCCTGCCCCGTGACATAGACCCGCCGGCCGTTCACCTTGGCCAGCCCACGCACGCGGCTGACGGGCGTGAACGACGCCAGCTCGCCGCGTTCGTCGTAGGTCGCACTGCCCTGCAGCTTGCCCATCTCGTCGAAGCTTCCGGGATCGGCCAACAGCTCGATGCGTTCGCGCACCGTGAGCTTGCCTTGCGAATGCTGCCGCTCGATCCCGCTCGGACCGCCCATCGCCTCCTTCAGCGCATGGCGGCGCGCCAGCTCCTCGATCTCCTGTTGCCAGCTCATGATTGGCTCCCTCGGTTGCCTCGGTCATGCCGTCGCGTTCGCGCGCGGACGCTCCAACAGGCTAAGCGCGGCAAACGCGCGGAGACCGTGGCCCTCGCCGGTCTGTCCTCGAGTCGGCATCGCGCGCAACGCTCGGCCGCTGACTGTATTCTGCAGCAACGCCGCCGACGACCGGGCGGCGCTGTCAGTTCGCAGGAGAAACCGATGACCAAGCAAGGCGTCGAGCCGGACAGCTTCAGTCAGCCCTTCTGGGACGCCGCGAACGAAGAACGCCTGGTGATCCAGAACTGCGTCGCCTGCGATCGGCTCCAGCATCCGCCGTCTGACACCTGCCGCGAGTGCGACGACGGCGGGGAGCTCGAATGGAAGCAGGTCAGCGGTCGCGGCACGATCTACAACTATGGCGTCGTGCATGACTGTCCGGTCCGCCTGCTGCAGGAGGATCAACCCTTCAACCTCGCCGTGATCATGCTCGACGAAGATCCCGGGATCCAGATGTACTCGCACCTGCCCGGCGTACCGGTCGACGAGGTACCGGTCGGCTCGCCAGTCGAGGTGATCTTCGAGCCCTCGGACAACGGTCAGCTCGTGCCCGAGTGGCGCGTGATCGACGGCTGATCCCAATTCTTCTGACAACCTGTCTGGCTTGGAGCACGCAATGACGACGCCAACCGCCCCCGACTCCATGTACCGCAACGACGAGGGGCTCGGGATCTGGGAGCATCGCGGCAAGGTCGCCGCCGTCGGCGTCGGCCACGCACCGACATCCCGGCGCTGGGACGGCCGACCCGAGACCTGCGTCGGCGCGATCACCATCGACGCGCTGCGCAAGGCGATCGCGGACGCCGGCGTCGCGCCCGATCAGATCGACGGCCTGGTGGTCGTCCCCGTGACTACGACGGGCGCGTTCTGGGAGCAGGGCAAACCGCTGCCGATGGACGTGATCCAGAGCTTCAACCAGACCGACGACCCGCTCGACGGCATCGCCAAGCTCAGCGCCGAGTGGCTGCTCGCGAACATGCCCGAGCTGACCAATGTCCAGTTCACGATGTACGGCCCCGGCTGCATGTCGAACGCGCTCAACGTGACCGCCCAGGCAGTGGGCGACGGCCTGACCCACACCTGCCTCGTGGTCAAAAGCTGGCACAACTTCGAGGGTCGCTACTACCAGGGCGGCGCCAACGCCGGCAACGCCCTGCCCGGTACCCCGGCGATCACGCAGCTGTGGGGCGGTCCCGCCTCCTACAGCACGGCTCTGCAATTCGCCGAGTATTGCCGCAAGTACGGCAAGACGCACGAGATGATGGCCCCCTTCATGGAGAACTCGCGTCGCAACGGGCTCCGGTTCCCCGAGGGCTACTGGGCCCAGCACCGGCCCGAGGAACTGATCCCCGAGGACTACCTGGCCTCCCGCTGGATCGCCAAGCCGGCCAACCTGTTCGACAACGACATCCCGATCATGATGTCGGGCGCCTATCTCTTCTCCACCGCCGAGCGCGCGCAGGACATGCAGCAGAAGCCCGTCTACATCCTCAATCACGCCTCCAGCAACACGCGACCACGCAGCCTGTTGCCCACGCTCGACGAGGTGGAAGCCGACACTGCCCGCACCGGCCGCAAGATCTACGAGGGCGCGGGAATCACGGCCGACGATCTCTCGTTCGAGAACATGTACGACGGCTTCTCGCTCTTCCACCAGTTTCACCTGGAGGGTCTTGGCTATCGCGGGATCAAGTTCGGCGAAGCGCTGGACTTCTACCAGACTGACATCAGCATTGAGGGACCCAACCCGGTGTCGCCCAGCGGCGGCAACGTCGGCAGCGGCCGCAGCCGGGTCTGGATGCACACGGACTGCATCCAACAGTTGCAGGGCCGCGCCGGCGCGCGGCAGGTCACCGGTGTCAAGCCGGAGGTAGGAGTTTCCGGCGGGCCGATGCCGCTCGGAGGCAACTACACCGTCTGGAGCGCCAGCCCCGACTAGTCCCCCGATATGCCACAGTCGAGGAGCAGCCTGTGACGATACTCATCAGCTTCGACATCGATGGCACGCTGGAAGTCGGCGATCCGCCTGGCCCGTTGACCATGGACATGGTCAGGTTGGTCCGCGACAAAAACTACCTGATCGGCAGCTGTTCAGACCGCACGCTCAGCAGCCAACGAGCGATCTGGGCAGACCACGAGATCGAGGTCGATTTTGTCGTCGGTAAGCACATGCTGCCCGACGTCAAGGCGAAGTTCGAGGCAGATGTCTACCTGCACATCGGCGACCGCGAGGACCTCGACCGCCAATACGCCCTCAAAGCCGGTTTCGACTTCCTCTGGCCCGACGAGGCCGTCGCCCATCCCCATTTCCACCCAGATCCCTGATCCCGACCCCCTCCGGCGGCGCGCCGCCTACGACTTCGCCCGGATCGGCTCGTCCCAGTCGATCCCACACTCCGAGCACCAGCGCCTCAACCAGATATCTCCACTCTCGCTCTCATCCCCGCGCTCCGCGTGGATCTGCCCACCGCACCGACACGCCCGAGGAAACGACCTCACGCAGCCACCGCAGCCCTCATCGGGTCGATGCGTCTGGAGAAACTGAGGGTGCGTAGACAGACTCATCCGCAGACATCGCTCCAGCTGTGGGCATTCGGAGTGCCCAGTCTAGTGCGCGGTCCAGCGATCAATCTTCCTGTCAGCGCTTCCTAGACTGACCGCGGCATACATCTTCAGTTGCACGACTAGCAGGGATTTCCGATGACAGACCGATTCGAAGGCAAGGTCGTCGTGATCACGGGAGCCGCCGGCGGAATCGGCAGGGCGACGGCCGTTCGCTTCGCCTCAGAGGGCGCCCGCATCCTCGCCGTCGATTTGCCGAACTCCGATCTCGACGAAACAGTCGCCGCGGTACAACGAGCCGGCGGCGACATCGCGACCCACGAAGCGGATGTCACCGTGGCCGGCCAGGTCGAGGGCTACGTCCGGGCGGCGCTCGACCGGTTCGGGCGGATCGATGTCTTCTTCAATAATGCGGGCATCGAGGGCTGGGTCGGGTCGCTGCTGGATTACCCGGAGGACGAGTTCGACCGGGTATTCGCCGTGAACGTCAAGGGCGTCTTCCTTGGCCTGCAGGCTGTGGGACGAGCCATGCAGCAAGCGGGCGGCGGAGCGATCATCAACACGGCGTCGGTCGCGGGACTGCAGGCCACTGCTGCTGCGGCGCCTTACGGAGCCAGCAAGAGCGCGGTCGTCGGGTTGACGAAGTCAGCCGCCATTGCCTTTGTCGACGACGGCATCCGCGTGAACGCCATCTGCCCCGGTCCGATCGAGACGCGCATGATGCGCGCCATGGAACGAGGCGTGAACCCGGACGACCCGGAGGCCGTCCACCGGAACCTCGCCGCCTCGACCCCGATGGGACGCTACGGCGAAGCCGAGGAGATCGCCGCCATGGTCGCGTTCCTCGCCAGCGACGACGCCTCCTACATCACCGGAGGCATCTACAACGTCGACGGCGGCACTCGCGCGCGCTGAGCCAACCCCGCATTGTGACCCCGATCGACCGCCGCTAGCATCGACTCCAACACGAGGAGAATCTCATGGCCCGCATCGACATCGCCCCGGGCGAAGGCGAAGAAAGCAGCCGTCTCTTCCAGGCGCGACCCGAGTTGGGGGCGGCGATGAGCGCGCTCTCACGCGCCGTTATAGAGCACAGCCAGTTGCCGGTGCGCGAGCGGGAGCTCGTGCGCATGCGCATCGCCGAGATCAATCAATGCTCGGTTTGACTGGCGACGCGCTCTGCATCGGCGATGCAGAACGGCCTGACTGAAGAGGAATACGCGCAGGTCTCCGACTATCGCGAGAACCCGCTGTACACCGATCGAGAACGCGCGGCGATCGACTTCGCCGAGCGCTTCTGCTACGACCACTCGTCGATGGACGACGACTACTGGGTTGGCCTGCGAACGCTGTTCTCAGATGACGAGATCCTCGATCTCTCCACCTGCGTCGCCTGCTTCGTAGGCGGCGGCCGCCAGCTTGCCGTGCTCGGCATCCATCGCGAGTGCCCAACGCAAATCCCCTGATGCCTGCGTAGGAGACCCACCATGCCCGTTACGTTCCTCGAACCCACGGCCGAGCGCGGTATCGAGCTTGAGCCGTACGAGCTGTTCATCGACACCAGCGGCCCGATCACGGTCGGCATGATCTCGAACGCCTTCCCCGACGGCACAGAGTTCATGCACAAACTCGAATCGGAACTGGCGGCCGTCATGCCGCAGGCCACGTTCCGTCACTACCAGAAGCCCAACGTCGCCGCCGTGGCCGACGAGTTGGTCGACGTCATCGGCGAAGAGTGCGACGCGGTCCTCGCCGCCTGGGGGCATTGAGGCGGCTGCACATCCGGCACCGTGCGTGACGGAGCGATCTTCGCCAAGGCCGGTCTCCCATCGATCGCGATCGTTACCGAGGCCTTCGTCGAGTTGGCCGCCTTCACCGCCGAGGCGGTCGGCATGCCCGCCGTGCCTCGCTACGTCCTGCCCCACCCCTGCTCCGGCACCGGCGACGAGAACCTCGCCCGCGTCGCTCGCGAGGCCGCGCCCGGCATCATCGACCTGCTCGAGGGGCGCACCCGGTGAACCTGCGCTCCACGCGCCACCAGGCGCCGGACGAGGCAACGGCACTCGAACTGTTCCATCTGCGCGAGTGGACCGACGGCCTGCCCGTCGTCATCCCCACGGAAGAGCGCGTCGGAGATCTGCTGGCCGGGGTGGAACTCGAACCCGATGTCGTCATCGGCGAGATCGGTCCGGGTCAGGCGACGGTCGAGAAGATTGCGATCAACGCCGTCATGGCCGGCTGTCGACCGGAGCACTTCCCGGTTGTGCTGGCCGCCGTCCGCGCCGTCACCGATCCCGAGTTCGACATCGACAACATGCAGTCGACCACGCACGGAATGGGACCCGTGATCATCGTCAACGGCCCGGCGCGTGACGTCTGCGGCCCGATCGCCTCCGGCTGGGGCGCGCTCGGCCCCGGACATCGCGCCAACGCCAGCATTGGCCGCGCACTCCGACTCTGTCTGATGAACATCGGCGGCGCGCGGCCCGGCCACGGAGACATGGCCGCGCTCGGTCAGCCGGGCAAGTTCACCTGTTGCCTCGCCGAGGACGAGGAAGGCAGCCCCTTCCCGCCCCTGCACACCAGCTTCGGCTACGACTCCGAACAGTCCGCCGTCACCCTCGTCGGCGTCGACGCCCCGCACTCCGTCATGATGCAGACCAACGACGACGACCCCGAGGCTCACGAACGCATCCTCCGCGTGGTCGCCGGGGCCATCGCGATTCCCGGAGCCAACAACACGCAGATCGGCAACGGTCCGGTCATCGTCGTCCTCAACCCCGTACACGCCGGCGTTCTCGCTTCAGCCGGACTCACCCGCGATGACGTCGTCGAGCGCCTCGTGGAGCTGGCCGTGACCCCGAACGCAACAATGCTGGGCTGGGCCACAAAGCGAGCCTTCCGCGACGACAACGCCCACCTACCGGCACTGCGAGGTCCTGAAGACCTCGTTCTCATCGTCGCCGGGGGCGGTGGCATGTACTCCGCCGTGTTCAGCGGCGGCCTCGCCGGCTCAACCCACCCGGTGCATGCCCCGATCGACTTCGACTTCTCCTGCGAACTTCCCCGGGTCCCAGCGCCTTAGATCGTTCCCGACTCAAGCAGTCTCCGCAACTCTTCAGACGTCATCCCAAGCTCCCCGACGTACACCTCATGGTTGTGTTCACCAACCAGAGGAGGCCGACGCCGCAGGCGTACCGGAGACCGCGTAAACCGGTACGGAGCCCCCGGATAACGCACGGTCCCGTCAACGCCCGGCACTTCGCCCTCCCAGAAGAACCCCCGATCGGCCCAATGTGGATCGTCGAGGTTCTCCTCCGGCCGACGCACGATCCCCCAGGCGAAGTGCAGTGACTGGCTCCGCCGATACACCTCTTCAGCAGGCCGACTCTGGACGAACTGCCCGATCGTATCGGCGACATGCCGGCGACCCTCCGGGTTGGCGCGAGGATCGCTGAACAGAAGTTCCTGATACTGCTCGTCGCGGAGGTCGCCCGCCGCATCGTGCTCGTCCATCCAGTCGAGCAGGCCATCCCAGGCCGAGTTTCCCCGCGGCAGACCGCCGTTGATCAGGCAGACATACTGGCCGTCGGCCGCCAGGAACTGCCAGGCAGCCGTCGGATCGGGCGCCGCGTGACGACCGGTCTGCCGCTGCACCAGCCGGCCGAAGTACTCCCAGTTCGGAAACGCCCCTTCGGTTGTCGCCGAAACCGCCTCGTGGATTGACACATCGACCAGTTGGCTTGGATGCCCGGCGTTCCTCATCCATAGCGCGGCGAGGATCCCCGAGACCGCATACTCGTTGCTCACCGCGATGCTGTGTTCGCCCTCGGGGCGAATCGGCGGCAAGCTGTGGTCGTCGTATCCGTTGCTCATCATCGGCCCGCCCAAGGCGAGCTGCACCAGGTCGTTCGCCGCCCAGTCCCGCCGCGGACCTGTGCGCCCGAACGGAGTGATGCTGCACCAGACGCAGGCGTCCAAGTCCGGCTGGGATTCGGCCCACTGCCAACCGGCGCCGAGGTCGTCGAGGAAGGTCGGCGTGGTCGCGTCGATCACCACATCGACCAGGCCAACCAGCCGTTTCCAGATCTCGAGTCCCTCCGCCTGCGTGACATCGAGCGTCACCGCCCGCTTACTCGTGTTGCGCGACGCATGCAGCAACGACGGTTGACCCGGATCGTCATCAACGAACGGCCCCACGTGCCGGCTGCGACCGCCCCCGGGCGGTTCGACCCGGATCACATCGGCTCCGGCGTCGGCCAGCAGTTTGCCCGCCACCTCGCCCAGATTGCCTATCTCCAGCACCCGCAGACCCTCAAGCGGACCGGGAAGCGAATCGTTGGGAACGCTTTTCGGAGTCGTCATCAGATCGCCAGCTCCGCCAGCATCGACGCAAACTCTTCGTCGCTGTAGCCCAGCAGCTCGGTCAGCACCGCGTGATTGTGCTCCCCGAGCAGCGGCGCGCCCCGATCCATCCGCCAACGCGCCTTCGAGAACTGCATCGGCACGCCCTCGTAGCGGTGCTCGCCCAACTCCTCGTGCGGCGCAGTCGGATAGAAGCCTCGCTCGGCCAGTTGCGGATCGCGCTCCTGCTTGTCGTCCGTCCGCTGACACACGCCCGCCGGAACGCCGCGAGCCTGCAGTTCGAGCATCAGATCGAACGGCTCCCGCTCGCAGGTGGCGCCGCGGATCAACGCATCGAGCGCATCTTCGCTCGTTTTGCGTGAAGCCATGTCTGCGAATCGGGAGTCTTCAAGCAGTTCATCGAGCCCAAGCACCTCGCAGAGCGAAGCCCATTGCGCCTCGTCGTCAACCGCGATTGCAATCCAGCGATCCTCGCCCGCGCACTGGTACGTATTGTGCGGCGCCGTCGCGGGATATCGCGACCGATTTCCAACCCGCTCATAGCTCCGACCGTTGACATGGTAGTCGAGCATCGGCACCGCACTCACGACCATGCCGCATTCAATCTGCGACATGTCGACATGCTGCGCCTCGCCCGTCCGAGCCCGATGATGCAGAGCCATCAGCGCCCCGATCGCCGCGTAGTAGCCCGCGCTGTGGTCGAGATAGGAGAACCCCCAACCGGCCGGAGGCTGATCGGGAAGTCCCGACATCGCCGTCGCCCCCGAGATCGCCTGCGCGCTCGGACCCCAGGTCGTGTAGGACGCATCACGACCCACATGACCGAATCCCGACACAGACACGTAGATCAATGACGGATTGATCTCCTGCAACCGCTCCCAGGAGAACCCCATCCGCCCAAACGCGCCGGCGCTGAAGTTCTCGATCACCACGTCCGATTCAGCCAGCAGCCGCTCGACCGCCTCGCGCCCCTTGGGGTGAAACAGATTCGCCGTGATCGACCGCTTGTTGCGGCTCAGGTTCGAGTGAAAGCCGGAACGATTGAGTGACGGATTCTTCGGGTCCTGACGCATCCCAAGCCGCATCGAGTCGATGTAAGACTCGTTCTCGACCTTGACCACATCCGCTCCGAGGTCCGCCAGAATCCGGGTCGCCTGAGGCCCCGCAACGATCCACGAGAAGTCGGTCACCCGCACACCATCAAGCGGCAGAGGCAACTCATCCATCACGTTTCCTCCGGTCCCCTTGCTTCCGGCCTCCTCCCTTTCCAATCCCCTCTCCCCGAGGGAGAGGGCTAGGGTGAGGGCCCTCCGACTCCAGCCTCACCACACCCTACCCCTTTGGTGAATATCCCAGACCTCAATGCAGATGCCGCAGTCGCGGATCCAGGCGATCCCGCAGCCAGTCACCCATCAGGTTTCCCGTCAGCGAGATGATCAACAGCGCCAGCCCCGGCAGCCAGATCGGCCACCAGGCCACGATCATTACCTCACGTCCCTCGGTAATCATCCGGCCCCACGAGGCCGTGCCCGCCGGCACGCCCACGCCGAGGAAGCTCAGCGCCGCCTCCACCTGGATCACGATCGCGACCTCCAGGGTCATGATGATGACCACCGTGTTCACGACGTTGGGAAACAGGTGCTTGCGCATGATCCACCAGCCGCCCGCACCCAGCGCCCGCGACGCCGTCGTGAAGTCGCGCTCGCGCAGCGACAGCACCTCCGCCCGAACCAATCGGGCATAGCCCGACCATGTCCAGACCAGCAGGATGATGATCACATTGCGCAGGCTCGGCCCGAAAATGCTGCCCAGCAGCAACGCGAACAGGATCCCCGGCAGCGCGAGCTGGATATCCACGATCCGCATCAGGATCTGGCCGGTGGCGCCCCCCTTCCAGCCCGAGGTCATCCCTACCAGGGTGCCGAACAGGGCCGAGCCCGGCACCACGATCCCCACCACGATCAGCGACAGCCGCGCTCCGTGCATCAGCCGGCTGAGGATGTCGCGGCCGACATCGTCCGTCCCTAGCGGGTGCGCCCAGGTGCCGCCGTCAAAGACCGGCGGCTCGAGGCGCGCGCCGAGATTGACGAAATTCGGGTCGTGCGGAGCCAACACATCCGCCAACGCCCCGGCCAGGACGAAGACCAGCGCAATCGCCAACGGCACCGACAGGCCCAGCCAGCGCCGCCAGCGGATTGGGCCGCGCGGCCCGGCGAACTCGGCATCAAGAGGTGCGGCAACTACCTGACTGCGCTCGGTCATCAGATCGCTCCCGCGCGGATTCGCGGATCGATCAGGCGGTACGACACGTCGACCAGCGCGTTGGCCAGCGCGATCGAGGCGGCCAGCACGATGATCGCCGTCTGCACCATCGGATAGTCGGACTGCACGATCGAGTCGATGATCAGCCGGCCGATCCCCGGCCAGGCGAAGACGACCTCGATGATCACAGCTCCCGCAATCAGGCGTCCCAGCCCCAGCCCGAGAATCGTCACGACCGGCAGCAGCGCGTGACGCAGCGCGTGCCGCATGATGACCGTCGACTCGCGCAGCCCTTTCGCCCGCGCGGTGGTGATGAAGTCAGAGCCCATCACGTCGATCATCCCCGAGCGGGTCAGCCGCATGATCGCCGCCATCTCCAGCAGCCCCAGCGACAGCGCGGGCAGGATCAGCGACCTGAACCCCTCAGCCCCGCCGGTCGGGAACCATCTCAGCTCCACGGCGAAGAAGAAGATCACCATCAACCCCAGCCAGAAGCTGGGCGTCGCCTGACCGAACACGGCGAGGAAGCGCGCTATCCAGTCGGTCACCTTGCCACGCCGCAACGCCGCCGCAATGCCCAGCGGGATCGATAGACCGACCGCGAACACCATCCCCGCCACCGTCAACTTCAGCGTGTTCACGGCGCGTTCGCCGATCGCGGCAATCGTCGACGTGCCTGCGCCGCGGTACGACGTGCCGAAGTCCAGGTTCACGAGGTCCCAGAGGAAGTCGCCGTACTGCACGATCAGCGTGTCGTTGAGGCCTAAACGATCGCGAATCGTCTCGATTTCCGCGTCCGTCGCCTCGTACGGCAGCAGGAACGCTTCCGGATTGCCCACCAGGCGTGCCACGAAAAAGACGATGCTCACGACGACAAACACGACCACCACGGCCTGCAGTAGCCGAACAATCAGATAATTCCAGAACTGCACGCTGAACTCCGCCTCGACCCCGGGCCAAACAGAGCCGAGGCCACACGCCGCATGCTAGTCAAACCACGCCTGCCCGGTTCTTCGCCCTGGCTCCGTTCCCCGTTGTTCCCCAGCGTCAGCGGGGAGAGATGCTGAAGGCAGGAGGGCGCCGGAATGCCTTACGCATTGCAACCCGATCGCGCACCAGCGATACTTTGCGGCAATCGAACTGTTTCAACGGAGCGAAACATCCTGCTCGTGAAACACAGGTTGGAGATTGACATGAGCGAGAGAAACTACTGGACCAGATTGTCGCGCAGGCATCTGACGCGGCGGACCCTGCTGCGCACCAGCGCTCGCGCCGGGGTCGGCGCCGCCGGACTCGCCCTGGTCGGCTGCGGCGACGATGATGACGACGCCCAGCCGGCCGCAGCGCAGGCCCAGCAACAACAGCAGGACCAGCCCCAACCCGCCGCTCAGCAGCAGCAACAGGACCAGCCCCAGCAGCAGGCCGCTCAGCAGCAGGCCATGCAGGAGCAACAGCAACAGCAGGCCGAGCAGCAAGCCCAGCAGGCCGAGGCCCAGCAACAGACCGTTCAGGAACAGGAGCAAGAGCAGGCCGAACAGCAGGCCGTCGCTCCGGCGCCCTTTGCCGATGTCGACCTGGACGCCACGGTCACGACCGCGGTCGCCCGCGACGGTGGCGGGCTCGACCCGATCCGCTCCGGCAGCCACGTCAACTACATCTCCCACGGCAACGTCTACGACGCCGGGATCGTCTTCGACCCGGACGACAACTCCATTCGCCCGCACATGATCGCGCCCGAGTTCGTCGACGACGTGACGATGGTCGCGCAGGTCATGCCCGCGATGTTCCACGACGGCTCGATCCTCACGGCGGAAGACCTGGTCTTCACATACGAGCGGATGGGCAACATCGCCGAATACCACCAGGGCGGCGAGACGACCGATCACCCGGCCGGTTGGACCAGCGCGCGCGTCTCCTTCGGCTCGCAAAACTGGGTCAGCAGCCAAGCGGTCGATGAACGCACCTGGAAGGTCGAGTTGAACGCGCCCGATGCCGCCTGGGTCTCCAACCAGATGCCCAACGCCTCAACGGTCGGGGCGATCTTCTCCAAGGCCTATGTGGAAAGCGTGGGCGACGCGGCGATGGACCGCGAGCCGATGGGCACCGGCCCCTACCGCTTCGTCAGCCACACCGACGACACCGACTTCGTCATGACCCGCTTCGACGACCACCTCAAGCCGCTCGACCACCCGGTCAACGTCAAGCACGTGCCCTTCCACAAGGACCTCAAGGTCCTGATTCGGCCCGAGGTGCTGACGCAAATCGCGGGACTTGAGGCCGGAGAGCTGGACGTGGTTTACGGCCTGGCGACCAAGGACGTAGAGGGGTTCATTGACGACCCCGCGTTTACCATCCACTACCAGGCAGCCACCACGATGCTGCCCAGGTTTAACCTGAACAACCCCCTGTTCGAGGACGGCTCGCCCAATCCGTTCTTGGACATTCGCGTCCGCGAGGCGGCCAACATTGCGGTCAACCGCCAGGCGATCATTGACGGCCTGCTGACCGGCACTGAGAGGCAGCCGTTGTTCACCGGCCGCAGCGCCTTCGGCTATCCCACCGAGGAGGAGATCGAGGCAGCGGGCCTGATGCACGACTACAATCCCGACCGGGCCAGGGAGTTGATGGCCGAGGCGGGCTACGCCGATGGCTTCGACACCACGTTCCACATCGTCGTCGGGTTCTCCCCGGGCATCCCCGATATGGCGCTCGCGGTCAAGCAGGACCTCGAGGCGATTGGCATCCGGCTGACGATCAAGGAGTATCCCGCCTCGGAGTACTTCACCGACGCCGGCATTCGACAGGCTGGAAGCGGCAGGACCGACGGGGCGCCCGGAATCTGGTGGTTCATCGACGGCCAGCGAACGGACATCCAGACAACCGTCAACATCTCCGTCTTGCCGGAGGGCGTCTACACCCTCGGGAGCAGCGAAGAGGTCGCCGAGCTCGCGCGGGCCCAGAGGCTGGAACTCGACCCGGACAAGCGGAGCGAGCTGATCAGCCAGCTGTTCATCGAACATACCCTCGGCTACTACATGCTCCCCTTGGTCGAAATCCAGACTGCGGGCGTCGTGCGCTCAGGAGTGCGCTGGCCCGCCGGCAAGGTGCAGCCCAGAGGCAACGAGCAGCTCTTCGCGGTCCAAAAGCTCAAGGACGCCTAGCGAGCCGGCCAAATCAGCCCAACTCGGCGCTGCTCTTGCTGTTTCTGGCCCCTCTCCCCGAGGGAGAGGGTTAGCGTGAGGGCGCTGTCAGCGTTGACTAGGAGTCCACAGTGAGTTCAATCGACACGCTGCCCACCGCCGATCCAGCCGCACTGGGCTTTGACCCCGACCGTCTCTCGTTGATCGAAGGCATGGTCGATGACGCAGTCGCCGCGCGCGACCTCCCCGGCGCGGTGACCATCGTCCTGCGTCACGGCCAGGTCGTCCACGCCCATGCGGCCGGCCGGCTCGACGTCGAGCGCGACACACCGCTCGGCATGGACAGCCTCTTCCGCATGTACTCGCAGACCAAGCCAGTGGCGGCCGTCGTGCTGATGAGCCTCTTCGAGGAAAACGCCTTCGAACTCAACGACCCGGTCTCCCGATGGATTCCCGAGTTCGCCAACCGCCTGGTGGCGATCGAGACGCCGCCCCACGATCGACTGCGCGGCGCCTTCCCGCCGATGAACGTCGAACCCGCCCGGCGCGACATCATGATCATGGACCTGATGACGATGACTTCGGGTCTCCCCGCCATCGGCAAACTTTCGGCCGCCTACTATCCGCTGCTCGTGCGTTCCTCCCAGGGCACCGGCTTTATGCCCGGCGACACCTTAATCAACGATCCCCCGCGCAGCTATGAGGAGATGGTCCTCGCCATCGCCGACATGCCGCTCTACGCCCATCCCGGCGACCGCTGGAACTACGGCTCCGACTTCGACGTGCTCTCGCTCTTCCTCACCCGGCTGACCGGCCAGAACCTCGATGAGCTCTTCCGCGAGCGCGTCTTCGATCCGCTCGGCATGGACGACTCGGGCTTCTACTGCGACGACGCTGACGAAGGACGCCTCGTTACCGATCACACCTGGGATGCCGAAGGCAACCTCATCACGCGCGACCGACCCGAGACCGCCGAGAAGGTCCGTTCACGTTCGCGGGATCTGCGCTCAGGCAATGGCCTCTTCGGCGGCATGCTCTGCAGCCCGCCCGACTACGCCCGTTTCGCCCAGATGCTGCTCAACGGCGGCGAACTGGACGGCGTCCGCATCCTGGGCCGCAAGACGGTCGAGCTGATGACCTCCGACCACCTCGGCGATCGTGAGATCGATCTGTTGCCGATCCCCAACTACGGCTTCGGCCTTGGCTACTCGGTTCGCAAGTCGATCGAGCGATCGTTCTATCAGGGCTCGGCCGGCACCTTCGGCTGGGGCGGCGCAGCCGGAACCTGGTTCTTTGTCGACCCGCGCGAAGACCTGGTCGGTTGCTTCTTCAACCACGTCTTCCTCTACGGCAACCGACCCGGGGGCATGGCCGACCTCACCCGCCGCTTCATGAAGATGACCTACCAGGCGCTCGTCTAGCTGGGCGACCTCCTGGCGATCACCTCGCGGCCGAAGTCGGCGATCAGATCACGAGCCCCCGCAGCATCCACGCAGGCGATCGCGACGTTGTCGATCCCCGCCGCCTCCATCTCCTCCAGCCGCTCGATGATCTGCGCCGGCGTTCCGGTCAGCGTCGCCCCGATCGAGTCTTCGTTGATGAACTGCTCCTCGCCGGGCTTGAGATAGACCATGTGACCCGTGTGCACGTCCAGGTAACGCCGGTCCGGTTTGCTCCCGCGAGCGTCGCCGTATTCCACGATGTAGCGATGGAACGCAGCCGCAGCATCAGGGTCCTGAACCCCCAGGTTGGCCCCCGGCCCATAGTGCGACTCCCACATCGCATGCAGACCCGGCAGCGCGTTCGGTCCGACCCGCTCGATCACGCGCGGCGATGTCAGCGATTCGCCCTCACGCAAGACGCATCCGCCAGTCAGCCCGACCGTGTACGGCTTCTCGGTTGACCGACCCGCAGCGGCAGCAGCAGTGCGAATCGCGTCGAACCCTTCGGCGAGGTTGGGCGTCAGCGCACCGGTGACCCAGCCGTCCGCCAGTTCGCCGGTGGCAGCAAGCGCTCTCGGACCGTTCGCGGCCAGGTAGATTGGGATCTCGTCCTCGATGTTGATGAAGCCGCCGCGATCCGGATGCAGCAGCCGAATCCAGCGCTCACGCTCGCCCTCGCGAATCAGAACCTCTTCGCCCTGGAGCAACCCGCGCACCTGTTGCGTGTGCTCACGGAACTCCTTCACCGTCACGGCGGGAAGGCCCATCGTGTTGCGACCCGTGTAGCCCGTGCCCAGACCCAGGACGACCCGCCCAGGGGCCAGGTAGTTGATTGTGCCAATCGCGGAAGCGGTCACCGCCGAGAGCCGGTTGCTCGGAATCGAGACCAGCGTGCCCAGCGTGATGTGGCTCGTGTGCTCCGCCGCCAACGCCATGGTGGCGTAGACGTCGCTGTAGATCAGTTGCGAGTCAAAGAACCAGGCGTGGGTAAAGCCCGCCGCCTCGGCAGCGGCCGCCTCACGCCACGCATCGATGTACGACGGAAAAGCGATGCCGTAGTCCATGAATCCTCCGGCCTGCGATCATGTTCGCAGCGAAGATAGAACACCCCAGCCACCACCGACCACACGCGATGGAACGGCCCACCCGCAGACAGTCAGGAGCAGTATCCCGCCAGGTCACCCTTTGACATGCAACCCTACGGTTGCGTATGGTATGCGGACATGCACAACGAACTCGTCTTCAAGGCACTCGCTGACCCAACACGAAGGTTGATGCTGGACGAGCTCTCTGAGCGCAAGGAGCAGACGCTTTACGAACTCACGGCGCGCTTGATCATGCGGCATGAAGTCGGCATCTCTCGACAGGCCCTGGCCAAGCACATTGATCTCCTGCAACAGGCAGGGCTCGTACGCTCAGAGAAGCGTGGCAAGTATCGGATGCTCGTCTTCACCGACGAACCCCTTAGAGTCGTCATGGATCGATGGCTCAAGTGACTCTGCGAAAAGAAATGGAGGCCAGAGATGCGCATTACGCTTACCGGCGTCTTCGTCAGTGACCAGGACCAAGCTCTGAGGTTCTACACGGAGACCCTCGGCTTCGTGAAGAAGAATGACGTTCCTGTGGGCGAATTCAAGTGGCTCACCGTCGTCTCTCCTGATGAGCCAGATGGGACCGAACTTCTGCTTGAACCAGATGAAAATCCTGTCGCACAGGCATATCAGCAAGGGCTGTTTGAACAGGGCATTCCAGCGGCGTCCTTTGGGGTTACCGACATCTATGCCGAGTATGAAAAACTGAAGTCACTGGGTGTAGCGTTCTCGGTGGAACCAACCGAAATGGGCGATGTCACTATTGCGGTCTTCGATGACACCTGCGGCAACCTGATCCAGATCATGCAAACGTAACGACCGCCGGCCGCACTACCCCACTTGGGATCGGGATGCAGTCTGATCCATGTTGGCATCTGGTGGGCGTAACGTTACCGAACTGCGAACTTTCGTTTGGTCGGTCAATCTGTAGGTCGCCTAACGGCGACCGAGGCGAACAAGCCTTGGGCCCTCAGGGCTCAATCTGAGGCGGCGGGGGCGGTTGTCCCGGAGCCGCCTGCTGATTGATGCGGGTTTTGATCTCTCGCAACGCCTCGTCGAGTGACAGCGACTGAGCGTCCGGCGGCAGCGGCACAGCTTCGTAGCCCGATCCATCACTCGATGTCCGCCACGCAACAATCCCCCCGCCATCCAGGTAGGTACCGACTACGCGCTCCACCTGTCGAGTCACCCGTTCGATTCGATCATCAGGACGTAGACGGGCGCCCCAGAGGATGTAGGTTGCCGGCGGAGCATCGCGTCGCCAGACTCCCCAAGAATCGATCTGGGTGTCGTGCTTCCGCCGACCCAGCTTGAGGTCGGTAGCCGCAAACTTGAGCTCCTTCCGCCTGTTCGACCAATCGCTCATCGCGCCCCGCGCCCTTGTCGAGCCATAGGCAGGTCCGCCTGTCACCTTGGACTCGGCGCACACCAATGGGTCATCTTCTCGGGCCGGCCATGCGATATCGATCTGGTGCGTTTGCGAGAAGCCCTGCACCTCTTGCCGCGGTCTGATCTCTTGGCCTGTGGCGTTGGTCAGTAGCTGCGCAAGTATCGCCGCGAACCAGTTGCCCTTCGCGCGGTAGATGCCGCTGAGCCTGTTCTCGATCGACGCCTCTTGGTTGCCCATGCCGATCGGGGCCGCCCCAACGGATCGATAGCGATCCAGACACCACATTAGGTTGAACCACTCAGCGGAGATCGAGCTAAAGGTCTGGACGTTTGAGTCCGCTGCGACCCGAGCCGCCAGTGCCTCCCACAGACGCCCTGGATGCCCCACATCGGCCTCGAGTTCAAGGGCAATGTCATCGTTCTCGGTCACCGCGCCCCCCGCGCCATCCCGAGACGACCATCCCGCATTGCGTCGCAGGCGGACTGCAGAAGCTGAACACGCGTCGGACTCATTCCCATCGTCGAGCGCAGCAGCACCTCGTTCACACGATTCACGACCGGGTCGCGCTCGCCGATACTCAGCTGTTGGTCCAGGTACCCCCACTCATCCTTAATGACGGCCCAAAATGTTTCAAGGACCTCAAGTGATGGGACGGGGAGAAGAGCGGCCTCTCGGGGCTCCAGCTTGAGAACGCCGCCTCCGTAGGAGCGCCCGCCCAGCTCGCCCCCAAGAACGGTGAGGGAGTTCAGCATTGCCAGGGGGAGAGCTCGGCGCACAAAGCTGGGCGCGCCGGAAGCAAGGTGGAGGCCGTGCATTGAGTTCAGGAAGGTGACGCGGGCGTCGTTTGCAACGAGCCGCGGGAAGCGGTGGCTCATGTAGGTGAAGAAGAAGTCAGGAGGGGTGCTTGTGGGCGGGCGCCACCACTCAGGTCGAATCCGGCACTTGTATCGGCCGGGGATCTCGAGCCGCTCGCCGACCCGCTTGTATGCCTCGACAGCAGGAGCCTGATCTTCGGAGTCTGGACGGAACAACCAAACCGGACGCCCTTCGTCGCGCAGCCGATCCCAATCCTCTTCGGTGAACTCCAGGCCCGCCAGATGTCTCGTTCCGGGCGGGCTCGTCCGCTGGACTTGGCCTTCAGCGAGGCCGAACTCCCGCCGGGTTTCCTCGTCAATGACGAAGTACTCGTTCGCTCCAGTCACGGCGCCCAGTTCGACTCGTCCGTACTCCGCTTCCAGCTCTGCGAAGGCCTTCACCCCACGTCGGTAGGCTGACGCCTGACGCTCGGTCAAAAGGAGCACCGACCACTTCTCGCTGTTGAGTGCAACGTCCCGTCCGCTCCCGAATGGGTCGATGCGGTCGAGAGCGGACGAATCCTCTACTTGGGTGATGTGGGCCTGGTCGGTGCCGCCCTGGCCGTCGGCGAGGATCAGCACGACGTTCGCGAGGGCGTCAAACTGCAGGCGCCTGAAGGCGACAATGCCGATGCGCCCGAAGCGAGAGCGG
The DNA here is from genome assembly GCA_028874365.1 of Chloroflexota bacterium. Lineage (GTDB taxonomy): Bacteria > Chloroflexota > Dehalococcoidia > Bin125 > Bin125 > Bin125. The sequence goes on from JAPPJZ010000067.1 coordinate 52,817, forward strand.
AGCCAGTCCCTCACGGGGGCGGCGTAGTTGACGGTCAGCAACTCTGCTGGGAGGACCATCGCCAAGCGCCCACCGGGCTTCAAGAAGCTCGCGGCGTGGACGAGGCAGGCCGCCCAGGCCGACGCCAATCCGTTCAATGCCACGCCCTGGGCTCGCGCAGCAGCGTTGGCTGCGGAGCGCATTTCACCGGAATGACCGTGGTAGCGGATGAATGGGGGGTTGCCGACGACTGCGTCTGCTTGGAGACCGCCCTCTACCAGCATTCCTGGGGCGATGTCGAAAACGCTGGAGTGGAGAAGCGTCGCTGAGAGATCATCCTGCCTGAGCCGCTCAGCTGTTTGCTGGAGCGCCTGGTTGTCAATATCGATTCCAACGATATCCGGCTCGGCCGCCCCGACATCGCGAAGCTCCTGGCCCGCTGCTTGGAGAAAGATGCCGTCACCGCAGGTGGGATCCAGAACGACGGCAGGGCGACGATTGATGGCCCAGCGACCCAGGAAGGCGGCGATCTCCGGTGGTGTGTAGTATGCGCCCCGGGCCTTGCGGTCTTGGTGGGTCACTGTGGTCACGGCGGAACTCCGTCGTCGCTCATTGAGAGTCACCGATATCCTAATGCGCGGGGGAGCAGTTGGCGCGCGCCTCTTCAGTCTGTCAGAGGCAGTCCGCTCGTGGGAACCTGGTCCCAGTGCGGCTGTAAGGCTTAGTTTCTAGTTTCCGTGGGTCCAGAACTGATCGGGCGCCAAAGTCGAACTTCCCAGACGTGATCCCGTTCAGGAGAGGCGGCGGTCCTCTCTCTTGTTCCCTGATGGCTCGATACTGCGACCCATGACGACGAAAACAGGGTGCCGCACGGTGTCAGGGGAGCTCCAACCGCGAACACAGCTGCCTACTTCTGCGGCTCCATGGGCTCGGTCGTGCCGAGGGGATCTGCGGCATCGGCCTGCAACGCCTCAGCCCAACCCACATTGAATCAGCGACTCTCCGCCTGTGCCTGGCTACCGTCTGGTGTCGGACAACGCGATGCCGCTCGTTGGATCACGGAGCCAGGGCCGTCGTGTTTCACCAAGTCTGGCTAGAGAACCGCCGCCGAGGTGCGGTAGCTCGAACTGGGAAGAGTGTTGTCGACCGATTCAGGTCTGCGTTAGCGGATTGCACGAGCCTGATCTACAACCAGTTCAAACGCCGGCTCTTGTTTGTCCATGTGAGTATCCTCGCGGGGTTTTCTGCGTTGCCGATTAGTCGAACAACGGCATCAAGGGACTCCCAGTCTCGCGCGAGGTCCGCGAATTGCGTTCGGTCCGTCTCCACATAGAGATCGACCATGTTGCCTTGGCTCAGCTTCGAGCCGCAATATTGAAGCACTTCCCTTGCGAGCGTAGCCCGAACCTCGTCAAGCGGCTGCTTCTGTTGGTCGCGCCTGCTCTGGCCGGGCCAGCAATGCTGATCGTCTGCGCGATAGACGGCCCAACACCAGGCACGGCAGGAATCCGAATACGGACTGCGGTCGTACGCGAGGAATGCTCGCCATGCGCCTTCGCGTGGATGCTGTGCGTCGCATATGTCGATCATCGCTCGGCCCTCAGCATGCTTCTTCACATTACATCGTGGGCAGCCGACAACGCGTGCATTGCGCGTGGGTCCGTTACATGCTCACGGTCAGCCCGGCTGGCGGACCGTTCCCCAACGCTACGACAGCTCCCGATTAGAGGGACCACACCTTAGGGTGTCTGGTTGGCGAACTTCTCAAATCTCTCATGACCTGCCCTGGCGAGAGAGTCCGCTGCTCTGCGACCACGGTGCGTCGTGTCCGGATTGGCGATGGCGTCGGCGAGAATTCTGTCAGCAGACTCCAGATAGCGGAGATGCAGCCTCGCTTCGTCTTGCCGCAACACGATTTCCAGAACCTCGACGGCCATTCGCGAGTGGTGCTCGGATGCCTCGGCGACCTCCCGCATCATGGGCTCGAGAGGAATGTAGCCGCCGATGTTGTCGCCGCTCGACCTCAGCGCACTCGGGAGTCGCGGAGCCCACCAATCCACGGCAAATCTGCCGGAAGCCACAAGCCATCCGAGCATCCGAAGCTCACCGGGATCTAGTGCGTCTTCCCTGACACGCAGTTCCCGCCACTCCACGAAATGCCGCGCTCGGTCGTACCAGTAGTCGGGCAGGTCTTCCTGAGCAGCGACCCGTCCAATCCAACCATAGACGCGCGTGCGCACAGGTGCCGATGATCGCCGAAAGAAGGCATCGAGGTTTGCGTCATCGAGTTCGATATCACGGCGCAGGAACATCGCCGCCAGCTGGATGCCCAACAGAACGACGCGGTCGTCGCGACCGCTGATCCGATGACCTTCGTCGACTCGCTCAATCGCCACTTTGTACAGAGGAATCATCTCCCTGAGCATGGCTCGGGAGAGCATTGGCGCCGAGTGACGCAGATAGGCATCCCAAGCGGCCGACCAGTGCTCTGGATTCGCAGAAGGATCGGGGAAGATGTCCGGCAGGAGCTCGATCAACCACTCCTCGTTCACATACGCAAGCTGGGGCAGCTTGTGAGCGACGGCGGCGCGCATCCCGATGAAGGGCTCCAGGTGCGGGTCGAGGATGCGCATGAAGAAGGCGCGCACATCGTTCGGAATCTCGTCAGCTTCATCGCTGCGCAGCCACGGCAGATACGCCACGGCTGCATATGCGGCCTGGGATCGCGTGGAGTTGAGCGCGGCGAACACGGAATCTCTCGCGTCGTCTAGGGGGTCGTCGAACACCGCCTCACCGTTGACAGCGAGCATCTCGATAGTCTTCCAGGTCGGTGTCGCGTAATGCGACGGCAGCAAATGCTCACGGCCAAGAGCGGTCCGCAAGAGATCGAGCGCGGCGTGCTTCGCCTCGGACCATGAGACGTCACGGCCGAACCGGTTCTCGTGGGCATCTTCGATCGCTTCGTTCTCCGGCGCGATGTGCCGCATCAGCTGGAGAGTCGAACCCCAGTCGAGAGAACCGCCGTCTCGAACCGCTTCCTTCAAACCGCGAAACAGAGCGTTGACGATCGTTCGTTCCAAGCCGGCGAATGAGTTAGCGGCCTGCGAAAACTCGAGGGGGCGTGCCTTGGCCTCACGCTCTACCTCCGCAGCGAGCCCCTTCCAGGTTGGTTGCTCGAAAAAGAAGTCGTTCTCCGGCTGAGTCCATTCTCGCGCGTAAGCCGCTAGTTGCGCGGCCGACATAGACCCTGCTTGGCCGGGATCCAGAGGGCTTTGCTTCTCGGGCGACTCCAACTTGACCGACGGGCGCGAGTCTCGTTGAGGAGGCGGACCGAATCTCTCGATGAAGTCCCTGAAGAGACTCCGCTCATCAGCCGGCAAGTCGTCGGAAATGACCGCCAACCGCCCAAACAGCCAATAGTCGCTCTGCTCACCGCCTCCAGCGGCGGCCGAGGCCAGAGCCTTCAAGATCGCATCTTTGGTGTCCTGCGAACCTCTTTCGAATGCGGCCTGTAGAAGGGAATCGAACTCTGGACACGGAGGGTACTCGGATGCCTGCGCCGGATCGCCGAGCGCGGTGAGCATCGGCGGCTCTAGAACCCCAGCGGCGGCGCGGCAAGACATGTTGCGGAGGCGGAGGCGACGGAACACAGCCCAGTTGTCTTGCACCAGCAGATCCGACACCGCTTCAAGCGGCACCGCCGGCAACAAGGCGATGGCGTCTAGGCTCTGTCCGACGAGATATGCCAACGACTCGCCAGTTTCGCGAGAATCGTCCTCTTCCGAAGACTCCGGCAGCCACCATGCCGTGAAGTCGTATCCACTTGTAGGAGATGCGTCGCTGCCACCTTGAACCGCAATCTGTTTGCGCAACGAATCAAGAAGCGCAGTGACTGTCAGCTCCCAGTTTCGCTCAATGAGATTTGGGAGGATGCGGGAGGCGAACTCCGTTGCTTCCCACCAGCGGATGCTCGGATCTGGATACATAGAATCGCGGCTGACATCTCGAGGCTCGAACAGAGCGAGCAGGAGCGCCTTGACGGCGCTCTCATTCTCTCCACATGCGAGCGCCTGCACGCAGAGCTCTCCAACGAGATCCAAAGTCAGGAACATTGCTGGCCGCGCCGTGACCCAGCTCTCGACTCTCGGCAAGAGATCGGCGATGCCGCACGGATCGAGTGCGGTCATCGCGCGTATGAGATCACCGCGCACGGCCACGTTTTCCGTGTCTACAAGCTCCGCGATGATGGCCGCGACGCGAGCGTGGTCTGGGTGAGCGCCCGCCACTCTTGCGAGGTATCCCGAGAATGGCCACTGCTTATGGCTGACGGTACCGTCGTCATCAACAGTCGGCGCAGGAGGTTCCAACTTCCCCTGATCGCTCAGTGCGTCGAGCCAGAGCGGATTCTCCAGACGGGAAAAGAAATAGCGTTCCTCTTGTGGGCGCAGTGTCAGCTGGTCAACTCGGCTAATCTGCTCGGCGGTTGGTCTCTGCCAGGATGTCATCGATGATGCCTTTGTTGGGACCGTACTCGGCTAACAGGCCGGCGATTGCTGTCTCAAATCTACCTAACTCCGCGCGGTACGCACCGAGATCGGGCTCCGTGGTCGGCGCGGCTGGCTGATGAGCGCGCGCCTGAGCCCATTGGTACACCAATAGCAGCTGACCCGCCCACCGGCCTGCCGCATCGCGGTGCGCATCAGGAACCTGAGCGTCAGCCAATCTCAAGAGTCTCTGTCGCTGCGTTGGTCGCTGACGATTCTCTCGGATCAGCGAACCAATCTCTCCAAGAAGCTCGACGGATGGCGTTGCAACGCTCTGGTCCTGCCGAGCGAATCCAAACCCTTCTAGGGGCAGGCCTTCTCGCTCCCATCGGCTCGCGATTGCATCGAGTCGATTCGCGTACTCGATCCGTGGCTCCGCCACAACTTCAAGCCTCTCCGGGAGGCGTGAGATGATCTCGCGGATCGCATGCGGCACAAACCTGGGCCACCCGGGCAAGGGATGGTCTGCGGCCAGGATTCAGCGGGCACCTTCGTACAGATCCGCGAGCGCCGGATCCAAGGCGGACAAGGCCTGATAGATCGATTCCTGTGGAACGGAACGCGGCGTGCACATCTGAGCCATTCAGCAGGGTCTAACTCGGCATTGCTTCATGGCTGCAGGCTACCGGTGTGCTTCCTTGATAATGGCGCGTCGCGGCAAACGACAGCGCTGCCGTCTCCATGGCCGCAAGCACATCACGACCGCAGCCAGGCATCAGTGTGGGGCACATCCTCCTGATGGAGCAGGCTGCACCCCAGCTGCTCGTCATAGGAGCCGATGGTCGATTCAATGAGGCGAGCCGCCTCCCGGTGGCTGACCGCTGCGAAGACTCAGGCGTACTCGGTCATCACATAGGCGCCAGAGTCGGGCCGCTAGGACTTCCACTCGTACTAGAGCACCCAGGCGACCGTTCCAGCTTCGTCGGATTTGGAATCGCGGCCGTGGAAGCGGTGAGCATGGCCGATGTACCGGATCTACTGCTCGAGGCGACTGCGCGCAACGGTCGCCCTGCCGAGACAGACCCGTTCCTCGTGGCGGCGCTGGATCTCGGCCCGGCGCTTCTTTTCGCGGTGCGCGTCGCACGCGGCCTCTATAGGCAACTCGTCGAAGTGTTCCTGGACTGAGGCAGTCAGGGCCGGGCCGAAATGGCCGGCAATCGCGCCGGGGCTGTTCGCAGTGATGGCGAGGCGCGTCAGAACGGCGAGCGTCACGATGGGTCCGCTCGTGTCGGGCTCAGGAGCGTTTCTCGGCCGGTCGCTCTGGATGTGCGCCGGTGTTAGGCGCGGATGTTGCGATCGCGGAGGGTCTGACGCTTGCGATTGAACTCGACGCGGCACTGGATGCAGATCGAGTCTCGGCTCTTGTTGCTGCAAGGCGCGAGGCGCCGCGAGAACTCGACGATGATGGGGAGGGCGCTCGGCCGCAGCGCGTGTAGGGTCACTTGGGGCCAGCCTTGGGGCATCCGGTGGGTCTTATCATGGCCCCAGCGTGCCGCATTGTGTTGAATCGGTTAGGAGGGGCGTAGGAGGCACCTTCGCGGAGTCCTGAGGCGGCGCTTTCGGGGCGGTGCAGAGTCCGAGGCTTTGGTCGTTGGCGTGTGTTCGTATCCGGCGCGGCAGCTTGTTGATGCGGGCTGCTGCTGTTGGGCTGGGTGTGCGGATTGTGGGGTTGGTTTTGGCCGGCTATGCGCTCCAACAGATAGCCTTTCGTTATGGAGGGAGCGTGGTCTCAAGTGCTGACTCCGGCCGGTCGTTCAGCTGTTGCATGTCTGCTGGTGCTGCTTGCGCTTTCTGGTCTCGCATTCGGTCTCGCTCAATCGCAGCCCAGCGTAAGCACCGAGGTCCGGATCAGCGCCCGCGAGCTCGATGACGGACGGGTCGAACTCGCGCTCCAGCAGCGGGAAGGGTCCGGCTGGGGCGAGCGGCAGTTGCTCGATGCTCGGTTCTTCCCTGCGCGGAGCGACGGGCGCTGGCTCAACACGGCCCCATACACAGTGTCGATTGAACTGCCGGAGCGGGCGGGCGATCGCGAAGCAACGCGGGCGAGGGCGACATGTGCGCTCTCCGATCACACGGACCGCGTCGCGGTGGCGACCTTCCAGGTGCAGTCCGACGCTGGAGCCGGTACCGCGTTCTATATCGGCCGAGACGAGTGGATCACCAATCATCACGTCGTCGGGGCGGCAGGTGAGGTGCGGCTGGTACGCGGCGACTACACGATCCTGGCATCGGTGATCGGCCGCCTGCCCGACTACGACCTGGCGCTGCTGCGCGCGCCGGTGCCTCACTACGTGGTCCCGCTCAGCTTCGCCGAGAGCCCGCAATCGTTGGGCGCAAACGTATCCGTGCTCGGGTACCCGTCGGGCGTGTTGGGCACGCCCGCGCTGACTCGGGGCGTGGTCTCGAAGCACTCGCCGTTCTCGGAGTTTGCGGGATTCAGCGGAGCCGGCCTGATGGTGCAGATTGATGCGGCGCTGAACCCCGGCAACAGCGGTGGGCCGATGATCAACGACTGCGGTGAAGTGGTCGGCGTCGTCACGCTCAAGCTGTTCTCGACGGCGGATGGTCGTGATGTTGAGGGCATTGGTTACGGGGTCTCAGCGGGGACAGTTGTGGCGCAACTGCAAGCGCTGCGGTCCGGATCCCCATCAGCCCAGGACGTGAACGACGAAGGCGCCGAGTTCGGCCTGACCGTTGAAGGAAGCGGGCGCGGCGGACAGATCTTCTGGCTGCACCACCCTCACGATGAGTATGGGCCGGCGACCATAGTCGCGGCTTATGGAGTGGTCGATCATTACTTCTGGGGCGAAGCACAGATGGTTGTGAGCTGTTGGCATGACTTCGACACGCTCGAAGTCGCTCTCAGCGTAGGCACCAGCGACGAGGCAACTGGCACGTGGACCGAGATGGGGATGCAGGAGGGGGTCCAACCGTCGCTGATTCTCTATGACGAGCTGCACGGCGGTCTGCGATGGTCCGATCTGGGGTTCGTCACCAAGCGGGATCGGATCCGCTCGGGCGACCATGAAGCCGCTGTGGCGTTCACGCTGGAGGCGACCCGACGCGACGCTCTGGCACTCGCGGTCTGGTCTGGTTCGAGCTACCTACAGGGCACGATCCTGCTTGAGGGGGTGTTCGAGACGCCGGTACAGCATTTGCTTGAAAGGTGTCTCGGCAAGTAGCACAGTGGGCTCGACCTGACTGCGTGGAGTCGACCGGCAGTGTGGCTTTCGACTTGAGCGGCGGCCAGGTTGGCAGGGCACCGGCCAAGCATCCCCGGGCGTGGCGTGCTGGACGGCTCATAGCGCGGCCTTGCTCTCGTGTAGTGATCGCTCCAAAAGCTCGTCCAGTGGTTGTTGTAGAGCAGCGACTCTGTCAGTCCAACTGAATAGCGACCAGCGTTCCGCTCTGCTCGGAGGGTCGGCCAACCTCGAGCAGGTCATCAACACGTTGCTCCAGGCGCGCTGCGATATTGGCGCCCGTATGGCCGTAGCCAAACTGGCGAGCCGTCATGCGCACCAGGTCGGCACGTTCTACGCCGAAGGTCGCCCGCGCGACTGCCAACAGCCCAACGTCCAATTCGGCATCCGAGACTCGGGTGATCCCACTGCTTCCATCGCAGCGCGGCCGCACATCGAGGCCGCCTAGCGCGAGTCTGAGGAATCGGTCCGGAACTCGGACCACGCCCCCGTTGTCAACCGTCTCCCGGAGCGCCGAGGCCAAGCGCATCCGAACGTTCGAACTGAGCCGTGGTATGCCAAGTCCAGTCTTGAGCCGCTCGAACACGGTCTCAACGTGGACGGGTTGTTCGATCTTTACAATCTGCTGGGCCAGCCAGCCGAGGTCGCTGAGCGGCACGGAGAACGGATCATGGGCAGGGCCCGAATGGCTGAACCTCTCATAACTCTCGAACTGCGATGAGGAATCTTGCGTCGCAGGGATATCAGCGACGCTAGTGTGCGGCGCATCTAGGCGATCCTTCTCGTCGCCTACGACTACCGGAGACGGAGCAGACGGCTCCACGACGCGCTCACGCTCGGGCGGTTCGGCACGGGCCCGCTTGAGCGCCTGTTCGATGGCGGCTAGCTCGTGTTTTGATCGCTCTTGATCTAGGCCAGTTGATCGGTCTAAGAGTAGGCCACCTGGAGGCGGACGTGGTCTCTCCCGACGGTGGTTGCTAGGCCTCACCTCCTGCCGGCTGCGGCGACGCGGTTGTTTGACGCGCGTTGCGTGTCCTGTAGGACTGACCTTTGGTCGTGAGGATGTGCGCGTGGTGGCCGAGCCGGTCGAGCAGCGCGGTGGTCAGCTTCTCGTCGCCGAAGACCTGGACCCATTCGGAGAAGGCGAGGTTGGTGGTGACGATCGTCGAGCGCCGCTCGTAGCGGTCGGCGAGCAGGTTGAAGAGCCGTTCGCCGCCGGCTCGCTTGAAGGGCACGAAGCCGAGTTCGTCGACGACCAGCAGGGCCACGCGCAGGTAGCGCTGATGCAGGCGCGAGAGCGTGAGTTCATCGCGGGCCTCGACCAGTTCGCGGACGAGGTCGGCGGCGCGGATGAAGGCGACCCGCTGGCGGCGCTGGACGGCCTCCACGCCGAGCGCGATCGCGAGGTGGGTCTTGCCGGTCCCGATCGGACCGGCGATCACGACGTCCTCGCCGCGCTCGATGTAGTCGCAGGTGGCGAGCTGGGCGAGCTGCGGCCGCTCGATCCCGCGCAGCACGTCCCAGTCGAGCTGCTCCAGGGTCTTGTGGTCGGGGAAGCGGGCCTGGCGCAGCAGGCGGGCGACGGCGCCGTCGCGGCGGACCAGGACCTCGGCTTCAAGCAGCTGCAACAGGAACGCCTCGTAATCCCAGCCGTCGTGCGCGGCCTGGCGGACCAGCTCGGGGTACTGGCGGCGCACGGTGGGCAGCTTGAGTTCGCGGCAATGGGCCTCGAGCACGGCTCGCCGCGCGGCGTCGCTCACGATGCCCCTCGTTCCAGTAGACGGTCGTAGTCAGCGACCGAAGCGCGCTCGACGCGATAGCCGCGCAGGCGTTCCGGCACGGTCACCTCGTTCGGAGCCTGGGCCGCGGCCAGCGAACGCCGGATCGCCAACTCGTCGAAGCCGCCCTCGGCGAGACCTACCTCCAGCGCCACCCGCACCCGCTCCTCGCCGTGTTCGGCGGCCGCCTGCAACAGCCGCGCCAGGGCGCGGGCCGCCTCGTGACCGCCGCGTTCCTCCTCCAGCAAGTCCCAGAGCCGGTCATAGGGCCCGCCCAGTTCGTCGATCAGCTCCGGCGCCACCTGACGCAAGGCCTGCGGCTTGCGCGAGAGCTGGCCGAGGTAGTGGCGGTAACGCACCCGCCGGCCGCCGAAGCGCAGGCGGGGATGGCCAACCTGCTCCGCGCCGCGCTGGAAGGCGACCTCGGAGACGCCGACCCAGGCGGTCACCCTCAGCCCGGCCCAGCGCTCCGGGACGGAGTACCAGGCCCCTTCCAGGCGGACCATGGCGCTGCGGTTGACTGAGACCGGCTGCATCCGCCGCGGCTCGAACGCGACCGCCGGCAGCGGACGCAGCAACGGCCCTTCTGCGGCGAAACGCTCCCAGACCCGCTCGGGCGCGAGCCGGTCGACCTCCGCTTGCATCTCGTCCGAGATCTGCTGCAGCGAGTCGCCGCGCGGCAGCGGCGTCAGCACCTGCCAGCGCAGGCCCCGGCCGCGGCCCTCGACGCCGCCCTTGTCGTGTCCCTGACCGGGACGGGCGAAGCTGGGCTCGAAGGCGTAGTGACTGGCCAGCGCGGCGAAGCGCTCGGTCAGCCGGCGGCGCGGGAACTGCACCCGCCGGACCGCCGCCGAGAGGTTGTCGTAGACCATCCGCCGGGGCACGCCGCCGAAGTGGGCGAAGGCACGCACGTGCCCGTCCAGGAAGGCGAGTTGGTCCTGGCGCTCATAGAGCCGGACGTAGTCGCGGCCCGAGTGCATCAGCCGGAACACCAGCAGCCACACCCGACGCCGCTCGCCGGCCAGGTCGACTCTGACCTCGAAGAAGTCGACCTGCGCGCTCTCGGCCGGACGATGGACCAGCGGCGCGTAGACCTCGGCCCGCCGCCGGCGCCACTCGCGCAACTCGGCCAGGACCAGGGTCAGGCCGACCTCGTAGCCCTCCTCGCGCAACTGCCGATGCAGTCGGCGCCCCGTGATCCGCTGCTTCGCCGTGGTCCGGTGCGACCACTCCTCCAGCAGCTGCTCCAACCGCGGCCGGACCCGGTCCAGCACCGGGCTGGAGCGTTGCCGCTCTTGTCGCTCGGGCGCCGGCGTCTCCAGGTAGCGGCGCACCGTGTCTCGCGCGACCCCCATCTCTCGGGCCACGCGGCGTTGACTCTGGCCCTCGACCAGCACCTTGCGCCGCAGCGCGTAGATATCCATCACTCCGAGCATCCCTCTCTCCCAACCGGCGTCGGCTCACGCCGATCACGGGTTGGGGCTTGGCCTCCAAGTGGCCGAGCTTTAGAGCGATCACTGGACGAGTTTTATAGCGATCAATGCAGTTGGGCGAGGATTGAAACCGGGATCGATGGGACGGCATGACGAAAGCCGAGCAGCCTGCGCCCGGCCTTCGGGTCGGGGGAGGTGCGCTAGCTAGGCCAACGCCGTCGCATCATCTTGGGTTGCTGCATTGTGCCTGACCACGCGGGGTGATGGCCTTTTCGCGGGGGCCGGTTCTCACACCCGCGGCGCGCCTCACACATCTATTGCCGCCCCCACAGGAAATCGCCGAACACCATGGGCCATCCCATCAGCAGGACGAACACCAAGGCGATGAGCAGCCGACGCCACGACAGTCTGAGGAACACGCCGGCCGTGACCAGAACCAGTCCGCCAGCGAGCGCCAGATAGGTAGTGCCGACATCGCCGAGCGCGAGATACCAAGCGATCGCCGAGACTCCGACCAGGCCGCCAATGACCATCGCCGCCGTCGAGAGTTGATTTCGCATGAAGTTGGGGGAGCGCGGCCGCGAAGGACCGCGCCCGCCTATGGTCCTAACTACCGGTCTGACAGTAGGTGTGCTTGTGCAGGTTGGGGTACCAACCGGCGCCGGAGACCCACTTGAACCTGAAGTAACAGGTGTACGATCCGGTCCCCCTGACCCTCGTCGTCACCTTCGACTCCGCGTAGACATCTCGGTTGAGCGTCGTCGGGAAGCCGTCAGAGTGCCAATCGACCTCGTCCCAGGCGTCGTAGATCGTGTTGATGGAGTTCATATTGGTGCCCTTGACGGCCATGTGCCGGAGCCACCACTGGTTGGTGAAGCGGTCGACGGTCTGCCGGGCTGTGGAGATCGTGCCGTTCGCGTAGCTCCAGTCGACCCGCGAGTAGTGCCAGAACATCGGGATGTGGGCAACGTCGTGTCCGATTAGCCTCGAGATGGCCCACTTGCTGGTCGACGACGAAGATGCCAGAGCAATCCCTTGGTCCTCAGCAAAGGTGACCTCGGACGAAACCTCAACCCCGTCGCAGGCGCCGACGAACTCGTAGGCGACCTCCAGGCCGTCTCCGGTCATCGCCGGTGTGTAGTTGACCTGGCAGTCTGTCGGAACCTCACCTTGAGTGGTCGGAGGCGTCACCGTGAGGTAGAACTGGCAGTCGCTGTCGGTGTAGGTGGCGTTCTCGCTGCGCAGGGTGCCTACGTCTAGTACACCCTCAGCCAACCCCTCGCAGATGGCACCCCCTCGGGGATCGCCGACACTCGGCTCGTGTGCCTGGATGGTGCTGGAGGTCAGCAGAAACACAACGACCGCCACTGCTGTGGCGGCCGCCATGAACGCTCCGGGGATGAAGCGTCTACTTCGTTGACCATCGTGCTTGTGGATGAGGTGGTCGAATCGGGACTGCATGTCGTCCCTCCTTTCGAGTTGCGAACCTCCTCTGTCCACGTCCGACTCTACGACTCTGGAATCGACCCTGCCGAAGCGTCCACCGTCTCACATAACCAATTCCTACCCGTCCTTCGGCTTCTTCTTTGGCGAGAACAGCGCCTTGACAAACTGTTCTGGGGACTTGCCTGTCGGGGGCACCTTGACTTCCTTCGACTCTCGCATTGTGGCCTTCCTCTCTATCACGCCCCTTCAACTCACCCGCTGGAAGGCGATCCAGCAGGCCCAACTGCAAGGCCTGTCGGCGTGGGCGACCGCTCGATTGCTCGGCATCTCGCGCACGACCGTGAGCACCTACGTCTACGCCAACGGCGTGCCTGGATGCCGAATCCTCGCTGCTTCATTCTTACCGGAACGGCGCGACACTGACAAAATCGCTGCTCAGTTGGACTGACAAAATCGCTGCTCTACAACAATGACTGGATCAGTTTCTAAGCGATGAATGCACCTCGCGCAGCCGCCAGCGATTGCGCCCCACATTCACGATCTCGCCCGCCTCCTGCATGCGCTGCAGGTTGGACTGCAGGTTGGCGATCGGCTTGGCGCCCTGCGGCGCGGCGTCGCGCCGCTCGAGCTCGGCCAGGATCGCGGTCGCGTGGGCGGGTTCGGCTTGCTGGGCGAGGAACTCGCGCACCGTCCGGCTGATCAACCCGCGCGGCAGGCGGCGGCGCTTGGCCGTTCCAGCCCGTCGCGGGGCGGCCGTGCGGGTTGGCGCCGGCGTTGATGAGGCGGCGGCATTCGATTCCAACTCCAGCAGTTCCTCGACCAGGCGGCGTCTGGCCTCGAGCCGCTCCAGCTCGGCCTGGATGACGGCCAGTTCGGCGTGCAGTTGTTCGGCAAACTGAGCGGACACGGGCGATGCTCCCTTCGGTCGCGGCGCGGCGCCTGAGACTCGTTCGGCAGCGCAGGACTTCGCGAGCCGATACTTGTAGCCAAGGTGCCTCTACGCAGACTATGCCAGCCCGGGGACGTAGCTGGGCTCCGCGGCGACTGTCATGAGACAAGACCTTGGACAGTGGTTGTCAGAGTCCTTGGGCCATGTTGGCGGCCACTGGCTGCTCGGACCACGAGCCGGTCTGGCGATCTCAGGCTAGAGTTTGCAGCCATGGCTCCTGAACAGGGACCGCTCGGATCCGAGGTCGTCAGTGCGTCGGCTTCGGGCGCCTGGGGCCGGCTCTCGAACCTCTGGCGCTACCGCTCGATCGACGTGGACGAGATCTTCGTCGACCTGGTCCGCGCAGCCACGGGCGGCCGCAACCGTGTTCCAATCGCGGCGATCGACGCCGCTGGCTGGCAGCACGGGAGGCTCGGCGCCCGCTGTTGGCTCACGACCGGCGGCGGCCGCCGGTTCGTGGTCGGCGGGCTGTCGTCCGTAGACGCCGCTCTCGTCGCGGCCACGGTCGAGCAGCGGGCTCAGGCTCTGGCCCGCGCCCTGGAGACACAAGGCCGGGCTATCGCTGCGCAGCTCGATCAGTGGTTCGCGGGCGCCGACTACCTGCGCGCCTCCCAGGCGCAAGCGGTTCAGCAGCAGCTGGATCGGCTGACGGGCGAGACGTTCCCGACGTCCGGCGAACTCACCCGGCGGTATCTGTCGCCCGAGAGCCAGGAGGCGTTCTCTCGATTACAGGAACTGACAGTGGAGGATGGGTTCGAGCAGGCCCGCCGGAGGACCAACGCCAGATACGTCTGGCGGGAATCGCAGCGCGCCGCTGAGGCGATGGCGCGGGTGAGCGGATTTCTGCCGATCCCGGAGCAGGCCGAGGCGGTGGCGACGGACGAGGACGTGACCCTGGTCCTGGCCGGAGCGGGCACGGGCAAGACGGCGGTGATCACGGGCAAGGTCGCGCACCTGATCGCGAATCGCGCGGTCGCGCCGGAGCGGATCCTGGTGCTGGCCTTCAATCGCCAGGCCGCCGCCGAGTTGCGCGAGCGCCTCCAGCCGGGTCACGCCGGCGTCGATGTCGCCACCTTCCACTCCTTCGCCCGGCGCGTCGTCGCCCAACGCCAGCTGGCGTCCTCGATCTCGCCGCTGGCCGAGGACGACCTCCAGTTGCGCCGATTGATCGACCAGACCCTCGAGTCGCTGCTGCGCGACCCCGAGCAGGGCTCTGCGCTGCGCCAGTTCATCCTCTACCACCTGGGCGAGTACCGCGCCGCGCACGACTTCGAGCGGCCATCGGACTACTTCGAGTACCTGCAGCGGATCGAGCTTCGCACGCTCCAGGGCGAGCGGGTGAAAAGCCTGGAGGAGCTCAAGTTGGCCAACTTCCTGGCCCTGCACCAAGTCCGCTACCGCTACGAGGCCGCCTACCCGGTGCCGACCGCGACGACGGCGCAGCGCCAGTACCAACCCGACTTCTACCTGCCCGAGCATGACCTCTACATCGAGCACTTCGGCGTCGATCGACGCGGTGAACCGCCGCCGCACTGGCCCGAAGCCGAACGCGAGGAGTACCGGCGGGGGATCGAATGGAAGCGGGCGATTCACGCCGAGCACGGCACGCTGCTGCTGGAGACTTACAGCTGGCAACACCGGACCGGCAGCTGGCAGCACGACCTGCGGGAGCAGCTCGAGGCCTGGGGGGTCGTGCTGCAGCCGCGCCAGGCGCAGGAACTGGTCGAACGGCTCAGGCGGCTGATGCGCAGTTCGCAGCTGAGCCGCCTGCTCGCCGCCTTCCTCCGCCACGTGACCTCCGGCGACTACGCCGAGGCGGAACTTCGGCGGCGCGCCTCAGAGGCGGCCGATCCGGAGCGTGCGCAGACGTTCATCGACCTGTTCGGGAAGGTCCACGCCGCCTACCGCAGAGCGCTAGCCGGCGCGTACGACTTCGACGACCTCATCAATCAGGCGGCTCAAACCATCCGCGAGGGCGCTTGGACCTCGCCCTACGACTGCGTCCTGGTCGACGAGTTCCAGGACATCTCGCGGGGCCGGATGAACCTCTTGGCCGCACTGAAGCGGCCGCAGACGGCTTACTTCCTGGTCGGAGACGACTGGCAGTCGATCTACCGCTTCGCCGGCAGCGATGTGGGCCTGTTGCGCGACTGCGAGCGCTGGCTGGGACCGGTGGAAGAATGCACGCTAAGCCGGACCTTCCGCTTCGCCGAAGGCATCCTCGCCCCATCGAGCGGCTTCGTCCAGCGCAATCCCGCCCAGACCACGCGCCGGTTGCTCCCGGCCCAGCGGTCACCGGACCACGGCTTGGCGCTGATCTGGACGAGCGAGGCGAACATCGGACTCAACCAGGCCACGGCCGACCTCAATCGCCTGGGCGTGAACCGCCAGGCCTCGGTCCTCGTGCTCAGCCGCTACCGGCAGCGCCTGTCCAGCGTTCAGTTGAACGGCCGAACGCTCGAGCAGAGCACCGTCCATGCCGCCAAGGGCCGCGAGGCGGACTACGTCGTCGTGCTCAACCTCACGGGCGAGCGCCGCGGGTTCCCCTCGCAGATCGAGGACGACCCTCTGCTCGACCTGGTCGCGCCACCGCCGGAGCCGTTCGAGTATGCCGAGGAACGCCGCCTCTTCTACGTCGCGCTGACCCGAGCCCGCCACGGGGTCTACCTGCTCGCCGACCCGCTGCGCCCCTCGCCGTTTGTCACCGAGTTGCTCGAACATGCAGAGTCGGACATCCGGCTCGTCGGCGGAGCCGCAGCGCAGCCCAGGCAGATACTCCACTGCCCGCGCTGCGAGGGCGGCCGGCTGATCCAGGCGCGGCGCGGCCGGTCTCTGCGCTGCAGCCTCGGGCCGCATTGCGACTACCGCGCCCCGCGCTGTTCCTGCGGTGCGGGGCACATCCTGGTCGGGCAGGACCTCCGGGTGCGCTGCACCAATGCTGGCTGCGGCGCGTCGCCCGAGCACTGTTCCCGCTGTCATTGGGGCGTGCTCGTCAAGCGGAACGGTCCCTATGGTGCCTTCTGGGGATGCTCCCGCTTCTCTGCCGACCCGTCCTGCGATTTCACCCGCGACCGGAGGTCCGCCAACGCTGCGCCGCGACGAGCGCGCCCATAGAGGGCAAGTGTCGATCGGAGCAGCCGCGGACGATCGCTATCGCTCCCCGGATAGTGCTCAACTGTCGTTTCCGACGCACTCATCCATCGGGCAGGACCGAGGTTTGATCCCAGCCAGTGATATGAGCAATGAAGGGCCCGGGGCGATTCGCCGAGCGTTCTCGCCCCCGAGCTCCATCCGACGCCAACCTCTTCTAGGCGGCGGAGGGACCCGCTCTCGGCAGGGTTGGCGGAGTGGCTAGTCGCGTGGTTCTGACTCCGCAAAGGCACCGAAATCATCCGAGCCATCAACCTGGATGGCATATCGGAATCGGAGTTCATCGTAGTCGTCCGCCAGCGTGTCATCCTTGATGTCGAGGACCTGCAGGGCGGCGTAGAAGCCATTCGTATTGCGCAGAACTGCGACACCGCCGCTCGGTGTCGTCCTCGACCGGGACGTGTAGTCCAGCGCCGCGGCGTTGGTCACTTCGCCGATTGACTGTCGACCCTTGGCGAGCGCGACACCGTTGATCGAGGACGGATCGTTGTACAGGTGGATGCTGGTGCCGCTCGCCTTGCTCCACGCCGTCTCGAACTCCCATGACCCGCATCCGATCGCATAGCGACCGTTGTGGCTGCTGTAGTCGAATGCGGCTTCGCCCGTCTGCGAGGTCATTCTCGGGGGCGGCACGGCGTCCGCTTTGCGTGCGTACGGCTTGACGCCGAGCTTGTCGCAAACCATCTCCGCAATCTTGGCCGGGCCTGCCTTGACAGCGCTTTGGTAGATTGTCGTGCTGGGCATGCCGGGCACAACGCTGTCGTCGAAACGCACCGGCAGGATGAACTCGCGTCGCTCTCGTATGGCTCGACTGAGGGCAGCGCGCTTCTCATGCTGCGGCCAGTCCCCGGCAACGTAGTCCTTGGAGACGAACATGACGACGTACGATGCGCGTTCGCTGTAGATTTCGTGCAGAATCTCTGTGCCGTCCGTGCCCCAGAGAGCGACTTTCTCGAATTCGTCATAGAAGACGGCGACTCCCCTGGCTTGCAAGATCCGCGCGACCTGTTCCACATAATCTCGCTGCGCGCCTGCGAAAGATAGGGCCACCTCGTACTGATCCATCGGCTATCCAATCCATGGCAGGATGGCTATTCCCGGCCGAACCACTCGCCGGCATGAACAAACTCGTGGTGACACGTTACTGCCACCCCAGCCGTCGCGCCCTGGCGGGAGCGACGGCGCACGCAGGAACAGGATTGGACTCCGCCCCATCTACAGGACCTGAACAGCGTCCCGTCGGGGAAAGGGCCTTCATCGCCTCGGATTGCAGCTCCGGCCGGGCCCTCCCCCGCTCCCCGCCCCAGACACGCCGGTGCACCGATTCCCGGCAACACCGATACGCTGGCGAGCAGTATTACTACCCCAGCGCCGAAGAAACAGCGTGCGAGCGACAGGCGGGACACGGTCAGAGTCTCCGCCTACCAGAATGCAATCCACAACAGCCAACCGCACCCCATCACCACTCCCACGGCAAACACCATCATCCGTTCTCGGCTGTGCTCCAGCACGAATCCAATCGCGAGCATGGGCGCTGCAACTGCTGCGATCAATCCTGATTTGAGGCCCAGGCCATAGGCCGTCAAGTAGGAAGCCAGCATCGCCAGCAGGCCAACGTTGAGCAGCATCGTCCCCATGAGTTCCCGCACGGCACCCATCCTTATCCCTGCCATTCACGTTGACTCGATTGATGGAAGCAACCCGCGCCGGGGAGACGCGGGCTACTTGCACAGCCTCAGTGGACGAGGCAATTGTGGGTGTAGCGGAATCCAGCTATCCCACCTCGGAAGGTCGCACGGCCATAGCAGTCATAGGCGCCACCCGGCTTAGCTGTGACGCTGGCCCTGGACGCGGCCCTTGCGTCGGGCAATGGCCCGCAGTCGGCGTACCAGTTGGTGTAGTGCTCGCCGAAGTATCGGGTTGGAGTACTCGAGGTGCGTCGAGACTCGCTAACTAGTTCCCAGCCGCAGCCACCTTCCCAGTAGCCGGTCGTCAGTGATGGGTTGTAGATGCGGTTGAGGTCATATGACCAGGCCACTTTCGCGTAGTGCCAGAACAGCTTGATTCCAGGAACCGCGCCTGATCCGTAGTGCCATGCGGTGACCTGGGACCGCACAGCCTTATGCGACTGTGACATGGTGGCGCCGGCATCGCCCGCGCCTGTCGAACCAGTGGGACCGACTTCGATTGACGATTCCAGCTCGACACCAGCGCAGGTGCCGATCGCCACGATCTCCACGGAGAGATCCAATCCTGACCTGACCGGGGTGAAGCTCACCTGGCAACCGCTGACCCCTTCAGATGGCGGAGTAGCGGTGACGCTTACCTGGCAGCCGTTGTCACCCGAGCCGGTCACTCCGCTAACGCGGCTCTGAGTGATGGAAAGCGTCCCAGAACTCAGTCCCTCGCAAGCCTGCGCGAGACTGGCCTCCTCTGCCGGACTCGCCGCCTGAGTGTTGATGATGGTCGCCAGAAACAAACCGACCGCCACAATCGTGGCGGCCGCCAGCGTCAGTCC
>JAPPJZ010000054.1 GCA_028874365.1 Chloroflexota bacterium
ATGAATTCGCGGTCGGCTATGGAGTAGTCACCCTAATCTTTGAGCCGATGAACCTAGACGTCGTTGAGGTCATCTCGGTTGCACTTCGCCCGCGACCATGAGCTCGGCTACCAGCCAGCCCTAGCGCTCCGACTCCATCGCCGCAATCTGCTCCGACCAGGCCAGCACGTTTTCCGCCTGTTCGAGTACCGGCTTGTCAATCATCTGGCCGTCCAACGCGACCGCGCCCAGGTTCTGCTCAACGCCGTCCTGGTAGGCGTCTACGACCCGGCGGGCCCAGTCGACATCGTCGGCCGGAGGGCTGAAAATCCGATTGGCCGGGCCGAGCTGGTCAGGGTGGATGCAGAACTTGCCCTGAAATCCGATCTCCTTCATCCGCCTCAGCTCGTCCTCGTAGCCCTCGGGATCGCGGATGTCGGTCCAGGGTGTGTCGAGCGGCGCGATCCCGGCCGCATGAGCGGCGTTGACCGATGCGCGCCGAGCCAGCTCCAGCTCCGCGCCGCCCTTCGTGCGCCGTACGCCGATGCTGACCGCGTAGTCCTCGCCGCCGACGCAGATGCCCACGAGCCGCTCCGAGGCCGCACAGATCTCGTACGCATTGGCGACCGCGTGCGCGTTCTCGATCCACGCCGCAATCTTCACCTGTCCATCGGACAGGCCACGAGCGCGCTCGAGAAGGGTGAGATAGTCATCGATCCGCTGCACGTCGCGGGCGGTCTCGATCTTCGACACGCTGACGCCGTCCAGCCATGGCTGCACGATCGCGTCGAGTTCCTGCTCGATCAGTCCGGTGTCGTAACCGTTGGTGCGTACGAAAACCTGGCGGCCGCGCTTGGGGAAGTCGGGTAGCACGCGGCAGAGCAGGTCTCGCGCGGCCGGCTTGTCGTCCCACGCGACCGAGTCCTCGAGGTCGAAACAGAGCACATCCGCCTGGGCGTCGCGTGCCTTCTCGATAAAGCGCTCGCGGATGCCCGGCACCGACAGCATGGAACGCATCACAGTGGCTGCCACTAGGAATCCTCCTCGTCTTCATCACTCTCAGGTTCCGGTCTCGTGAAGGTCGCCCGCAAACTCTCCAGGTCGGTCAGCTCACCAGTTGCGCAGCCGCGGAAACCAAGCGATGCCGCATATTCGGCGTCGGGCGGCGATCCGTACACGACCGGCAGGCCATATGCCGCTGCCGTCATCACCACCTGCGAACTGGCCTGCTGGACCGTCGGACTGTCCGCTTGGACGCCCAACGACTGCGCCATCTCCGCGTGGTCGTAGGCAATCCAGGTCGTCCGATCGGACGAGTCGCGCATCGCCGCCAGGCAGTCTGACATGATGTCGATTGCGCGTGGATCGTGGAATCCGACTGCCATCGCGGTCAGCCCGGGTCGGATGCCGGCTCGGATTTCGAGTTCTTCCAGCACGCCTTCCAGGTAGCGGAGTTGATCGACGCTCGCGGCCGTCTGGACAGCGACTCCGTAGACTCCGGGCTGCAGCGTGTGTTGCAGATAGCCGCGCGCCAGACCGGAATCCAGTCGCGGGATGACGAGATACACAGGAAGCCCGAGCTCGATCGCTGCCGCCGCGCGCTCGTTTGCAGCTCCATAGTCGTTCTCATCCTGGGGAAAGACGAGGATGAGCCCATCTGCCGCTTCAACATCCGCCGGACCGGGCATTGGCGCGTCGGGCAGCACCACAAACATCGCCCGAACGTTATCCATGGCCAGCAACCACGCTTCCGTCCTCAGTTTGGGCTGAAGCGGTCGACCCGCTCCCGCAACTCATCGGCCTGATTGAACGGACCCACCACCGCCGCAGCGAGGTTGTCCTCGCGCACGAACCGTTGGGCGACGCGCTGAATATCGGCCGCCGTCACGGCCTGGTAGCCGGCGATCGTTTCCTCCACCGGTTCGATGAAGGCGTTCGCCAGCAGCATCCCGCCCGCCCGGTGGCACCAACTCGCGGCGGCGTCGAGCCCGAGCCGGAACGAGCCGACCGCGTGCTCTCGGACGCGCTCAAGTTCCTCATTCGTGACCGGCTCGGCGACGAGCTTGCCCAATTCGTCGAACACGACATCGACCGTTTCGAGCACATGCTCTTCCGTCACGCCGGCCATGATGGTCAGGTGCCCCGCGTCGTCGAATGCGGTTGGATGCGAGCCGACCGAATACGCGAGCCCGCGCTTCTCCCGAATCTCGGTGAACAGCCGCGAACTCATCCCACCGCCCAGCACCTCATTCAGCAGCGTCATGGCGTAGCGGTCGGGATCCAGCCGATGGATCGAGCGCAGCGCCAGCGCGAGGTTGCACTGCTCAAGCTCGCGGACTTCAATCTGGGCCAGGTCCTCGGACATCTCTTCGGCTGCTGACTCGCGAGCCGGCTTGGCCGCTGTGGAACCACTGGGCCAACCGCTGCCCCAGTGCCGCTCGGCCAGTTCGACCACCTCCTCGCGCTCAACGTTCCCGGCCACCGACAGCACGATGTTGGCGGGTCGGTAGAAGGTCTCGATGTGGGTTGCGAGATCTTCTCGCGTGATCGCGTCGACCGACTCCAGATCGCCGGCGATCTCCCAGCCCAGCGGCTGCTCGCCGTACGCGGCGTCGCTGATCAGTTGCATCACGCGTTGTCCGGGCTGGTCGTGAGCGCGCCGAATCTCGGAGCAGATCACCGTGCGCTCGCGCTCGATCTCCGCTTCTGCCAGCAACGAATGGCGGACCGAGTCGGCCAGTACATCCATCGCCAACGGCAGCCGGTCGAACGGCACGCGGTTCCAGTAGCAGGTCAGTTCTCGAGAGGTGAACGCGTTGAGCGAACCGCCGGCGCCCTCGATTGCAGCCGAAATCGCTGTCGGCTCGGGCCGAGATTCCGTGCCCTTGAACAACATGTGCTCGAGATAATGCGACAGCCCAAGCGTTTTGCGCGCCTCATCGCGCGAACCGACACCGACGTAGGCGGCCAGAACCGCCGCCTGCGAGTGCGGGATCGAGGTCACGACCACGCGCAGGCCATTGGGCAGGACATCGATCGTCGGCTCGACCGGGTTTGGCGCTGCGTTGGAGCTGGGCATACGTCAGCACAGCATACCCACCTGCCGAATTCCGCAGCGCTCGCCTTGACTGCTCTTCGCCGCCGCCTTTCAGAGATCCGCCGCCGTTCTCACTCGGTCCCAACACCCTGCAGGAAGACGAAGTCGCCATCCTGGTCGTTGCTTCTCACGTAGCCGTAGACGGCGTAGATCGAATACCCGTACGTCCTCGTATTGACAGTGGAGGTATCGGTGTACGACGTCGCATCGGACGCGGCAGTGTCCAGCTCCTCGCTGGTGTAGTCCTGCCCCAACTCTGGATGTTCGACGGTGTACCACGAGTCCCGTTCAATGACGTAGCCGCTGAGCGTCAACGCAATGCCCGTCCAGGACAGCGTTGGAGCGATCCACTCCAACTCAATGCCGCTGGTCGTTCGAGTCTTGGTCAGGCTGCCGGGCTTTGAGACACCCGGCGCGGTGACCGACACGGAGTCGCTCGGATCACTACTCGAATCCTCGCTATAGACGGCGCGGACTCGGAACTCGTAACTCTGGTCCGTCAGCAGCAGTTCGGTCGACGTGTACTCGGTGTCGCTCACATCCTCCGCGATCGTCGCCCAGTCGCCGTCTCCCGCTGCACTGGTCTTCCGCATCTCAACGTCGTATCCGGTCGGTGCATCGTCACCTGGATCCACCGCCGGAGCGCTCCAGGACAGCTCGATCCCGCCCGTCGCCACCGTCGCCGTCAGCCCGGTCGGCGCAGGCGGAGGATCACTCGCGTCTACGGCCGATGCAATCAGTGAGCCGACGAGCAGCGCAGCCACAGCTAGCGCAAGCGCGCGGAATCGCCACACTCGAGATCTGGCAGAAATAGTCATGTCATATTCTCCATTCACCTTGGACAAGTCAGTCAGGTTAGTGCGGTCAGACTACTAACTAGCGATAAGATTAGTTTTGTCGTGTTGATACTCCGGTACCACTCGAACGTGAACAATCTGAATCGAGTTTGCCGCGCACGTCCATGCGCCAATCTCGATCCACGTTCCGCCAGCGGACGGCTGCCTGCCGGCTCGCCGCCAACGCCCACGGACTACGCCTTTCGACTCCTTCCGCTCCTCAATCGCTCGCGATAGGCAGTGGCACCGCCACTGGCGTCGATGTCTCGACCCGGTCGCCGCGGACGAAGTCGTACACCGCCCGCACGCCGTAGAGGTAGTACGAGCCGCTGCTGCCAGAAGTGTCGCTGTACGACGTCGCGCCGGTGCCAAGCGTCGACAGCTCGGTCCACGATGCCCCGGCGACGGCCACTCCGTCGGCGTCGGTCTCGAGACGCTCGACGACAATCGAGGTCAGTGACGGCAAGTCCGAGCACCACGACAGCGATGGCGCGGTCCACTCCACGTCTGTCCCGTCGTCTCCGATGGTGGCGGACAGGTTCGAGGCCGTGGGCGCGGCAGGAATCGAGATCGTCGCCGTGTCGGACACAGGCCCCCGTTGGTTGTAGCTATCGTTGATCCTGAATATCCCAATCACGCGGAAGCTGTAGTCCGAGTCCTCAGACAGGGTCGGCGACACGGTCTGGCTGGTGGCGGTGTCGCTGCTGCTTTCGTACACAACCGTCCATCCAGAAGATCCGTCTGCCCACTGATAGGCCCGTTGAATCATGTAGCCGACGAGTTCGACCTCGTAGTCGGCCGACGACTCCACCGTCGGGGCCGTCCAGGAAAACTCAATCCCGCTGGTCTTCAATGTGCCCGTGAAGCCGGTCGGCGCAGAAAGGTCCGGCTGACTGGCGCCGTGCGTCATCGCGAACGACAGGCACAGGCCGAGCAGCAGCAGACCGAAGGCCGCGAACCTCTTCGCCGCTCCCGGCGCACGCGCGCTGCCGAACGCGTTCGGAAAGGCCATCATGTTCACCGCCCCGGTCGCCCCCGAAAGACATCGGTCCGATAGCGATCCGCTAAGGACAAAGATACCTGAAAATACAATCGATATTGGCCGCCGATCGGAGTTGTCCGCCAATGCGCCCGGACTGGCCCTATCTTGGGCCTGGCGGCGTCTGCCCAGCCCGCGCCGCACAAGGAGCTCGGCCTGCAGGCGTTCGTCGAGGCGCGCTACGAGTATCACTGGGCGCCGCTGCTCGGCTGCCTGGTCGGCCATCTGGATCACATCGGCGCGGCGCAACCGAGCCACGTGATCGGCGCAGTCACCGGGACCAGCTACCAGCCGCCGCAGGACGCGCAACTGCCGGCACTGCTTGACGACGGACTCTCGGCGCTGGGCGTCCGTTCACAGATTGTCTATCTGACGTTCCCCAACCGGCTCCAGCGTTTTCGCTGGCGTCGTCGAATCCGCAGTGAACTGCACGCCGATCGCCCCGTGACAGCATTCGGCGTCGGCGTGTCCGCCTTCGGCCCAGCCTGGGGACTGATCGTGGGCTGCGACGACGAACGCCGCGCCTGGCGTCGAGACGGACCGATGACCGAACAGGTCTCGCCCTGGCTCCTGGAGACAGAGTTCAACGCCTCGCCGGTGCTGATCCTCATTGCCGCACGCCGAGTCGGAGCGATCGCACCCGAGCGCGTCGAACAGGTCGCCGCCCAGGCCTTCGACCAATCGATGGATCGCGCTGGGCGTGACCTGCTGGACCGCATTGAGCTCCTCGACAGCGACATCGAAATCGAGCCGCAGCGCTACTCCCACGAGGTCCAGGCGCTCGCCGCCAACTGGGGAGAAGCCGCCACGTTCTGGCGCGAGTTCCCCCACGACGACTTCGGACCAATCGCCCAGCAAATGGCGGTCGTGCTCTCCCGCTACTCCACCCTGTTCCCCTATCCGATGGGTGGGCAGCCCAACAACCCCGGCGTCCGTAGTGCCGCCGTCCACATTCTGCACGAAGCCGTGGACGTTCTCGCCGCGAGCCATTGATACACTCCCAACCAACCAGCGACGGAGATCTCCATGGCGATCAGCGTCAAGCTCTTCATGACCCTCGTGCCGCTCTCCAAGTCGAAAAAGTCCAGCCTCGCGGTTGACTGGTTCGACGGCATCACTGCCCAGCACATCCTTGAGGCCGAAGAGTTCTCCGAGCAGGACCAGGAGGCGATCGCGGTCGTGATCAACTCCGTCCAGGCCCAGGTCGACGACCCCCTCAACGACGGCGACGAAGTCGACCTGCTGGTCAATCTTCAGGGTGGATCGAAAACACACGGATCAAGAGGAGCAACATCGAGCCAGTGAGCAGCGACGAACCCTCACCGAAGTACATCTTCATCACCGGCGGCGTGATCTCCTCCGTCGGCAAGGGCATCACCACCGCCTCACTCGGACGACTGCTCCAATCCCGCGGCCTCTCCGTCACCGTTCAGAAGCTCGACCCCTATCTCAACGTCGACCCGGGCACGATGTCGCCCTATCAGCACGGCGAGGTCTATGTCACCGACGACGGCGCCGAGACCGACCTCGATCTCGGCCACTACGAGCGCTTCCTCGACCAGAACCTGACCGCCGCCTCGTCGGTCACCATGGGCCAGATCTCGGCCGACGTGATCGAGCGCGAGCGCCGCGGGGACTATCTCGGAGGAACGATCCAGACCGTTCCGCACGTCACCGATCTCGTCAAGGAACGGGTCCGCAACCTGGCCAGGAAGGCCGGCGTGGACGTGCTGATTGTCGAGGTCGGCGGGACGGTCGGCGACATCGAGGGCCAGGCATTCCTCGAGGCGATCCGCCAGATGCGCTACGAGGAGCCCCGCAACGGCACCCTCGCGATCCACGTCACGCCGCTCTTCCACCTCAAGGCGACGAACGAACTCAAGACCAAGCCAACCCAGCACTCCGTGCGCACCCTGCGCAGCATGGGCATCCAGCCCGACATCATCGTCTCTCGTACCGACATCCCGGCCGACAAGTCGATCACCGACAAGCTCGCCTTGTTCTGCGACGTGCCGGCCGAGGCCGTGATGACCCTCGAGACCGCCTCATCGATCTACCAGGTCCCCGCCATCCTCGAGGATGCCGGCCTGACCGACCTCACCCTCGAGCGTCTGGGCCTGCAGCCCAGACCTTCGATACCGGGTCGCTCGATCGACGACTGGCTCGAATGGACCGACCGCCTCTCACAAACCGACCGCATCTGCCGCGTCGCAATCGTGGGCAAGTACGTCGAGCTGCGCGACGCCTATCTGTCGGTCAAGGAGGCACTAATCCATGCCGGCGCGCAACGCGGCGCCGGCGTCGAAATCACCTGGATTCAGTCCGACGATCTCGACCACGCCGACAAACCCGAAATCGCCTCGGCGCTGGCCGAGGTCGACGGCGTGATCGTTCCCGGCGGGTTCGGCGAACGGGGAATTGAGGGCGAGGTCGGCGTGGCTCGGTTCGCGCTCGAGCAGGACATTCCCTATCTGGGACTTTGCCGCGGGATGCAGAACATGGTCATTGCCTTCGCTCGCGAGCGTCTCGATCTACCCAACGCCAACACGACGGAGGCCGACGAGGACACCGCCGACCCGGTGATCGCTCTGCTCGATGAGCAACGCGAGGTCACGGAAATGGGTGGCACGATGCGGCTGGGCAAGTACCCCTGCCAACTGCTGCCCGAGACACGCGCGTACGCGCTCTACGAGTCGGAGTTTGCCTACGAACGACACCGCCATCGCTGGGAATTCAACCCTCAATACCGCGACCGCTTCGAGCGCGCCGGACTGCTCGCCAGCGGCACGTCCCGCGATGGGGAGCTGGTCGAGATCGCCGAGGTTTGCGATCACCCGTTCATGCTCGGCTCGCAGTTCCATCCCGAGCTCAAGTCCCGACCTGAGCGTTCACACCCACTCTTCCTCGGCTTCATCGACTCCGTCCTGGCCGAGTCCGAGACCGCATTGCGACACCCGGTCGGCGCCACCAACAGCCACTGATGGCGCCCCGGCAGAATCTGGCAGAATCGGCCTCCGACTCCCTCCACTTTCGTTCTCGCCCCAGCCAGCGGGATGAGATACCGAGGCAGACGGGGGCTCCCGCCCCACCGCCGAGACTCACGAACCAACCGCTTAGTGGAAGCTACGACACACTCAGGCTTTGCAATAGAACACAAGTGCAGTATTGTGACACGAAGCACGCGACATTCAAGGCCATTGGGACGATGAAGCTCAAACCGACCTGTCTCCGACCCATGCCGGCAAACGGCCGAATCCGCTCAACTCTCCGCTACCGATGCCCGAACCGTTTCGGACAGATCCGAACACAGCCGAACAAAACCGAACAGCTTCAACGCTTGAACCGCCCTGAACCAGACCGAAAAAACCTGAAAGAACCTGAAACCCGAAACAGCCCAATTCCCCGCAAAACACTGGGAATTCGTGCCAGCAGGGCGCCCGAAAAAAAACTCTCCGAAAACCTGAAACCGTCTCCTGACCGCGAAGCTCTTCCCGTTCGCCACCGACAATCTGGTGCACCCGATGAAAAGCTCGCGTGAGCCCTTCCCATGAGTGAGGACGACATCTTCCGTTTCCTCACCACGGTCGCCGCGCTCGTCTACGCGGGCGGCGTCGCCGCGCTGACGCTCGCCCTGACCCGCGCCTGGCAGACCGACGACGCCGTCGAGCGCGATGTGCTCTTCCGCTCCGCCGATCGCGCCCACACGCGAATGCTCCTGCCCGGCATCATCGCCACGGGCGTCTTGGGTGCGATCTGGGGTATTCGCGCCGAGGCAGTGGATCCGATCGAGACCGGCTGGCTTCTGGCCGTCGAGATCCTCTACCTGATCTCCCTGTTCGTGCTCGTGCCCGGCATGTTCGCCGGTGTCCGACGCGTCCGACTGCTCTCGCTACAGGCCCGCAAGACGGGGCAGATGTCCGAAGAACTCACCGACGCACTGAACGACCGCGGCCCGCTCGTCTTCGCCGTGCTGATGACGGTACTGCTGCCAGTTCAAGTTGCCCTCGCTACTCTGCAGCCATAACGCTCGGTAAAGGACACCAGCAAGCATGAAGATCTTCCTCGACACCGCCCGACTCGACGAGATTCAGCAGGCGGCCGATTGGGGCGTCTGCGACGGCGTGACGACCAATCCCTCGCTCCATTCGCGCGCCGTGGCGCACGAGGGCGACGCCGCGATCGGCTATCGCGAGCGCATCCTGCGCATCGCCGACATCGTCGACGGGCCGATCTCAGCCGAGTGCGTCACCAGGACCACCGAGGAACTGATCGCAGAGGCGCGAGAGCTGGCGAGCTGGCATCCGAGCGTCGTCGTCAAGATTCCGATCGATGGGCCAGGACTGGCCGCCATCAAGGCGCTGTCCGAGGAGGGCATCCGGATCAACACGACCTTGATCTTCTCGCTCAACCAGGCCCTGCTGGCGGCGCGCGCCGGCGCGGCCTACGTTTCCCCATTCGTCGGACGGCTGGACGACATCGGCGAGAATGGAATCCAGCTTGTCGCCGACACCGTTGATTTGCTCGACCGATTCAACCTGCCCGCCCAGGTGATTGCCGCTTCGCTGCGCAACACAGACCACACCGCGCAGGCGGCGCGGGTCGGCGCGCACATCGCGACGATCCCGTTTCCCGTGCTGGAGCAGATGCAGTTGCATCCGTTGACCGACAAAGGCATCCAGGCGTTCCTCGACGACTGGCACAAGGCCGAGGCGCAGCTCCGCGCGCAACCGGTCTCGTAACCTTTCATATGACATTGCGCGCTTACCACGGGGAATGGCTTGCCAATCCGCGATCTGCGGGTCTAGGATTGGGATTGTCCCCCTGAGATTGGTTTCTGCGCGCCGCGCCCGTTGAATGCGGTGGTGTCGTAGAGCGCAGGAACCCGGTTCCGTACAGACTGAGTCTGCAATTCATCCCTGTCGCGACGACGCCTGAGTCACCCGAAGAGCACGCGATGCGCCGATACCAGAGGTAGCCGATGACGAGCCTGAACATCCCCGAACTCGAAACCATGACGCGCGAGGAACTGCTCGCCAAGGCGCGCGAACTTGATGTGAGCGGCCTCTCTGGCATGAAGAAGCAGGACATCGTGCTTCGCATCCTCCAGGCCCAGTCCGAGGCTGAAGGACACATCCTCTCCGGCGGTGTGCTGGAGATCGTCGACGACTCCTACGGCTTCCTGCGCGGCGAATCCCTGCTACCAGCCCCCACCGATGTCTACGTCTCGCAGAGCAGCATCCGACGCAGCGGCCTGCGCACCGGCGACTACGTCATCGGCTCCGTCCGGCCGCCCAAGCAGGGCGAGAAGTACTACGGACTCTCGCGCGTCGACCTCGTCAATGGCGCTACCGCCGACGATGCGGCCGCGCGGCCAAACTTCGAGAACCTGACCGCCGTCTTCCCGCACCAACGCTTTGAGCTGGAGACCGACGATCCGGCCGAACTCTCCGGCCGCGTCATCGACCTGGTCGCGCCGATGGGCCGCGGACAACGCGGACTGATCGTCAGCCCGCCCAAGGCCGGCAAGACCATGCTGCTTCAGTCAATCGCCAACGGCATCGCCGTCAACCATCCCGAAGTCCATCTCATGGTCGTGCTGATCGGCGAACGTCCCGAAGAGGTCACCGAGATGAAGCGCTCGGTACGCGGCGAAGTGATCGCCTCCACATTCGACGAGCCGGTCGAGGAACACACCCGCGTCGCCGAACTGGGACTCGAACGGGCCAAGCGGCTGATGGAGATGGGCCGCGACGTCGTCATCCTGCTCGACTCGATCACGCGCCTGACACGGGCTTACAACCTTGAGATGCCCTCGACCGGCCGCACCCTCTCCGGCGGCATCGACCCGGTCGCGCTCTATCCGCCCAAGCGCTTCTTCGGCTCCGCCCGTAAGGCCGAGGAAGGCGGCTCGCTCACGATCATCTCGACCTGCCTGGTCGACACTGGGTCCCGCCTCGACGATGTTGTGTTCGAGGAGTTCAAGGGCACCGGCAACTGGGAGGTGCGACTCGACCGCAAGCTGGCCGAGCGGCGCATCTATCCGTCGATTGACATCGCCGCCTCTTCGACGCGACGTGAGGAACTGTTGCTCTCCGGTGAAGAACTGCAGCGGGTCTGGCTCCTCCGACGCATGATGTCGGTGCTTGCCGGCTCGGGCGGCAGCGCCACCGAACCGACCGAACGCCTGCTCGACCGCCTCGCCAAGACCAAGTCGAACACCGAGTTCCTCGAGAACCTCACCGCCGCCGAGGCATAACGCGCGTTGAGTAGCAGCCATGAACCGCAACGATGTCGCCGACCTCTGCGAATCCCTGCCCGGCTCCTGGCCGGACTCGCCCTGGGGCGAAGACGATCTGGTCTACAAGCTCGGTAACCGCAACGCCGATGGCAAAGGCGGCAAGATCTTCTGCTTCGTCGGTGGCGGCACCACCGAGGGCAAGCCGCACGCCATCTCGCTTAAGGCCGATCCGGCCATCGTCCCCGCCCTGCACCAGCAGTACGACGCCGTCACCTTCCCCAGCTACCTGAACAAGTCACACTGGGTCGCGATCACCCTCGAGTCCGACCTGCCCGACGACGAACTGGAGGAGCTGATCGTGGATTCCTACGAGCGAATCCTCAGCTCGTTCAGCAAGCGCCAACAGCGCCTGATCCGCGGCGAAGCGTAGCTCGAACTCAACGCGGCACCACAGAGAGTTCCACCCTCGATGCCCGTTCCGCGTTGTGATGAATGGTATTCAGTGCGATCCTGGTGTGCGTCTGCCGACCGAGCGGCTCTCCGGTGTTCGGGTTGACATCGAACCGGGGGTAGTTCGACGACGATATCTCGACCCCGATCCGGTGGCCGGCCTTGAACACGTTCGATGTGGGGTATAGCTCAATCGAGACCTCAACCACGTCGCCCGGCGAGACGAAGTCCTCTGCGTCGTAGCCGTTGCGGAAGCGCAGCCGCTTGATGCTGTCGGAGATGCGCAGGTTGTAGCCCTCGGGATAGTCGGCGTTCGGCGGATAGCAATCGAGCAGCGCCGCCGTGAAATCGGTGTCGGATGCGCTGGAGGAGACACACAGACGGACGGTGACGGGTCCACTGACCTCGACATCCTCGACAAGCGGTTCAGAGCGGAACGAGAGCACGTCTGATCGCGTCGCTGTCGGAAGGTAGGGTGGCTCGGCACCCATCACGTCGGGCCGCGTGCGCTGATCGGCGCCGCCCGGCAGGATCAGCTCCCGCGACCGCTGCGTCGGCGGCCAGATCTGTGATTTCAACGTCGGATCCTCGGGCGCGTACTCGCGCAGCGACGACACGTTCGCCGAGATCGACGGCACCGGATTCTTCGGGTCGTACTGATAGCTGGTCGAGCCGCCATCCTCGCCGGCGGCTTCGGTCGAGAGACCGCCGCCCGGCTGCAGGAACCAGTCCAATTGCTCGGCGCTCGGCGGCGGCCAGTGCGACTCGTCGCGCCACTCGCCTCCGTGGTCCATTCGCCCCGACGCGATTCGCCGCCCGCTGCCCCCGCCCATGATGAACATCTTGACAGGCGGCATGGCCGCCCACCCGCTGTCGAGGCCCTTGAGCGCGTGGTCGAAGAACTGCAGCCGCAAATGTGAAATGCTCGGCGCCAGATTGCCGCTGGTAGGCGCGGTGGGGCCGAAGTCCACGTCGCCCGACCAGGTGCGGTCGAGGGTGACTTCGCCGTGCGTCCAGGGACCCATGAGCAGGTATTGCGGCGATGACATCGCTTCGGAGAAGGCCATAAACGATTCGGTCGTCGCGCGCGTGTAGCTGTCGTACCAGCCGCCCGAGTAGACGCTCGGCACATCGGCGGTCTGTCCGATGAACCTCTCGAAGTTCATCGACGGCAGCTTCCACAGCCAGTCGTCCTCACGGCCCAGGGTGAGCAGGTCGATCGCCCAGCGCTCGTAGTCGTCGGTCTGCGAAAGTGGCGTGTCGCCGGGTCGCCACGGCAAGCGGTCGAGGTATCCGCGCAGGTCGACCGCGGCCTGATCGAGCGCGTTGTAAAGCGCCGGATCGCGCATAGCCTCTGGGCTGACCGGTGCGTTCCAGAAGGCCCAGGCGAGCCAGCGCAGCTCCAGCGCGCCGCCCTGCCGCAGGGAAGATGTAAGCCCATTGAACGCACCCTGGTTGACCCACATCGCCGAAAGGTGCGGAGGATTCTGCGTTGCCGCGGCCGACTGCACCCAACCCATGTATGACGTGCCGACCGTACCGACCTTGCCAGTCGACCAGGGTTGCTCGGCCAGCCACTCAATCGTGTCGTAGCCATCCTCGGCCTCGTTCTTGAGCAGGTAGAAGTCCCCCTGCGAGGCGAATCGGCCGCGCACGTCCTGCATCACGCGCGCGTATCCCCGCTTCGCCCACCACTCGCCGTCAGCGGCGAAGCCAAGTTTGTCGTACGGCGTACGAGTCAGCAGCGTCGGCCACGGACCCTCAAGCGCAACGCCGTCCAGCGCCGGCAGGTAAACATCGGTCGCCAGCGAAACCCCGTCTCGCATCTCGACCATGCGACTGCGCTGGATGACGACTTCGTATTGAGGTTGCGAACTCTGGTCATCCATCTCAAGCTCCTCTGGCCAGCAACGGCGTCACGGTTGGCGCGACCGGAATCGATGATCGCGTCACGTTGACGTGGTTGTCGCTCGGCGGATCGACGGTCACGCCCATCTCGCGCAGGAACGCGGACAGAGGTTCAAGGCTCGTCTCGACCTCATCCGCGCCTTCGGGTTGGTAGAGCATGGGAATCACCAGCGGCGCGGCGATCGTACCGGCGATGCTCGCTGCAGCCTCGGGCGAGAGATGAGCTCCGCCGCCGCAGGGCATAAGCACCACATCCGCCCGCTGCAGCTCTTCCAGCGCCGCCCGTTCCGGCATCGTCTGGATGTCGCCAAGGTGAGCGACGATCACCTCGTCGATCGTGACCACGAACGAGACGTTGCGCGCCCCGTCCGGTCCCGGCGTGCGTACCCCGGTCGCGAGAACCCGTTTCACTTCATACTCACCCGGCGCATCGAGCCGGCGGTGGGTCTCCGAGCCCTCCAGCACGACCCCGTCGACCCAGTTGTGCGCCTGGTCGAGCGCGCGGGAGACCGTGACGATGTCCGCGCTGGGGCGATTGATACGGAAGCCCGTGTCGGGTGAGCAGGGGTCCATCACCACCGCGGCTTCGCGACCGCGTAAGCGGAAGGCGGCGTGTCCGTACCAGGCGATGTCCATATCCACAGCCTACGAAGTAGGTGACATATGCGCTGGCCAAGATCGTTATCTCAGTTGACCAGCAATGGCAGTTCGTCCCCGGCTTCGGCTCGGTGAGGCATCAGGATCAGCGCCGCGTTCTGACCATGGGCCCCATATGCGGCCGTCGCAGCGCCGACGATTCGGTCTTCGTAGAGGCGACTGACGATGCCCAGTTTGCAGGCGATGTCGGGTTCGCGGTACGTCGCGTGGGGAGGGATCTTGCGTTGGTCGACGATCAGAGCGGCCGAGACTGCGGAGAGCGCGCCCGAGGCGCCAATGGTGTAGCCAACGTTCGGCGTGAGGGCAGTCGCATACATGTCGAGCGTGCGACGCCCGAAGGCGCGCTCGATCACATCGGTCTCCCGCTCGTCTCCGAGCTTGGAACCGACCCCGGCGGTGACGATCACATCGATGTCCGCCGGTGCAATCTCGCCGCTCAGCAGCGCGTCCCCGGTTGCGCGTCGGGCGATCTCCACGTCGGTTGGAGCGAGTCCGTCGCCCATCGGTCCCGAGGTCAGCGCCTCGCCCGCGATTTCGGCGTAGATATGCACGCCGCGTTGCGTGGCCAACTGACGGTCTTCGAGCATCAGCGCCGCGGCGCCTTCGCCGAGGATCATGCCCTGGCGGTTCGCGTCGAACGGTCTATGCGCCATCGGGTCGTCCGAGGAATCGAGCAGTCCGGCCGACTCATAGGCACTCCAGACGTCTTGGCGCAAGGGCGCTTCGGCCCCGATGGCGATCGCCGCACGGGAGATCCCGGAGCGAATCGTTTGGCTCGCCAGGACGACCGAAGCCAGTCCCGAAGCGCCGCCCATCGAGACCGTGAAGACGGGGCCGGCGATGTTTAGTCCCACCGACGCGCCAGAGAGGCCCGACCCGAGCGCGGCGAACCCTTGGCCAGCGTTGGGATGTGCGGTCCCGGTCACTGCCCCGACGGCGAACGCGTTCTGCTCGTTGAACACGATCCGCGCATCGGTCTGCGCTTGGATCGCGGCGGCGAGTGCCAGTTGCGAGGCTCGATCCATCCGCGCCAAAAGCCAGTCGGGCGCGCCCAACACGTCCTGCCACCCGTCCGGGATCTGTCCGGCCGCCGCCGGTCTGTGGGCGTCGAAAGCGCTGAGCTGTGATACACAGACCCGTCCCTCACAGACCGCCGACCAGTAATCGGAGAGCGCCGACCCTGCCGCGGTGACCGCTCCGAGGCCAGTGATGACGACGCGCCGCGGGTCGCCCTGGCCTTCTTCGGTCATCCCGCGATACGCACCGGCGCTCACCATGTCTGCACTCCACAATCACGTGTTCTACCGCGTGTTCTGCGATACCCCAGACCCGCGTTATTGTCTTTGCCGATTCCTGGAAACGCTGCTACGATCACCGCGTTAGCACTCTCATACGGAGAGTGCCAGCGATGGCGAAACGAGGCCTGGCGGCCTGCACCGAACGTGACGCGAGCGATGTCTTCGGAACGGCTCACACACCGTCTCAGTGATCGGCGCGCCGGCATTCTGCAGCTCGTCATTCAGGATTACATCGAGACCGCGACTCCGGTCGCGTCGCGACACGTGGTCGAGAAGTACGCCTTGCCCGCGTCCCCCGCAACGATACGTCATGAAATGCATGCCCTCGAGCGGGAGGGCTACCTGACTCACCCGCACACCTCTGCCGGGCGCGTACCCTCCAATCGCGGCTACCGCCATTTCGTGCAGTCGCTGATGGGCCATGCCGAACTCGGCTTGGCCGAGCAGGCCTCGGTCCGACACCAGTTCTTTCAGGCAGCGCCATCGGTCGACGAGTGGGTGGAGCTGGCGGCCACCGTGCTGGCTCGCTCGCTTGGGCTACTGGTGATCGTCGCCCCGCCTCACCCGGAGCAGCTGCGGGTGCGACAGGTGGAACTGATTTCACTGAACGAGCTATTGGTGCTGATGATCGTGGTCGTCCAGGAAGCGCGGATGATCCGCCAGCTGATGCCGTTGCCGCAGCCGGTCGAGGTGGACGAGCTGGACGAACTGGCTACGCGCCTGTCCTGGATGCTGCGCGGCCGCTCGGCCAGCGATGTCCGCACGGCCGCCCGACAGGCGATCGACGCCCGGGAAACTCATCCGGTTGAGCACTTTGTGCTGGATACGCTGGCCCAGGTGCTCGACCGCGATGCGCTGCGGGCCGGCAACCCGGCGATCGCCGGACTCGGTGGCATGATGGCCCAGCCCGAGTTCCAGCACGAGCCGGAACGCTCGTTGGAGCTGATCGAACTGGTCGATCAGCACGCCGCCGACGATCTCGTCCCTGCGGCAGTGATCGAGGATGTCACCCAACAGGGAGATATCCGCGGGGCCATGCACGTCCTGATCGGCGACGACCATCCCACGGCGCTGCTACAGCAATGCTCCTTGGTGCTTGCGCCGTATCGTTCCTCGACCGGCGCTGCCGAACCCCCCGAGATTCCCGGCTACGTGGGGGTGATCGGCCCGACGCGGATGAACTACCCACGCAGCATCGCCGCAGCCCGCTTCTATTCCCAACTCCTGCAAGAGATGATCGACGCCGTCTATGGGGCTGGCCGATGATCTCGGACAGCCAGTCGACTCAGGAACCGAGTCAGCAGATCGACGAAATGACCGAGTCCAACGCAGAGTCCGCTTCAACCGAAGCGCCAGTCGACGAGTTGGAAGCGCTACGCGAAGAGTCGGCGCGCAACTACGCGGGTTGGCAGCGCGCCCAGGCCGACTTCGAGAACCTGAAGCGCCGCTCCGCGCAGGACGTGCGCGACCGCGTCCAGCAATCCCAGCGCGCGATCCTGCTCGACCTGATCGAGTTGGCCGACGACTTCGAGCGCGCCAACCGTGAGGCCCCCGCGGAGGACGCGAGCGCCGACGATCCCTGGCGTCAGGGCGTGGAACTGATCTCGCAGAAGCTCGATGCGCTCCTGTTGCGCCAGCAGGTCCAGCAGATTGAGACGATCGACCAGCCGTTTGACCCCGAGTACCACGAGGCGGTTGGCCAGCTGCCCGGCCAACACAACGAGATCGTCGCCGTGCTGCGCACCGGTTACACCGTCGGCAAGCGCATCCTGCGGGCCACGCAGGTGATGGTCGGTGACGGCTCTATCGCACCGCCCGAGACAGCGGACGAACCAGAGGACGAAGTAACCAAGTAGGAGAATTCCCATGCCCGGACGAGTCATTGGCATCGACCTCGGCACGACCAACTCGGCCGTCGCCGTGATGGAAGGCGGCGAGCCGACCGTCATCCCCAACGCCGAAGGCAACCGCACCACCCCGTCGGTCGTGGCACTGACCAAGACCGGCGAGCGCATCGTTGGCACGGCCGCCAAGCGGCAGGCCGTGACCAACCCCGAGGACACGCTGTTCTCGGTCAAGCGGCTGATGGGCCGCCGCTTCGAGGATCCCGATGTGCAGGGCGCGGTCGGCCGCTTGCCCTACACCGTCGACGCCGCCGAGAACCATGATGCTCGCGTGTCGATGGGGGGCAATCCGTACTCGCCGCCCGAGATCGCGGCGATGGTCCTACAGAAGCTCAAGGCCGACGCGGAGGCCTATCTCGGCGAGACCGTTGAAGAGGCCGTGATCACGGTTCCCGCCTACTTCGACGACTCGCAGCGCAATGCGACCAAGGACGCAGGCCGGATCGCCGGCCTGAACGTGTTGCGAATCATCAATGAGCCGACCGCCGCCTCGCTGGCCTACGGCCTGGAAAAGACCGAAGACCACTACATCGCCGTATACGACCTCGGCGGCGGGACGTTCGATATCTCCATCCTCGAGCTGGGCGAGGGCACCTTCCAGGTCCGCTCAACCAACGGCAACACGTTCCTCGGCGGCGACGACTTCGACCAGCGGCTGATGGACTACCTCGTCGATACCTTCCGCAGAGAACAGGCCATCGACCTCTCGCAGGACCGCATGGCGCTGCAACGGCTCAAGGAAGCCGCCGAGCGGGCCAAGGTCGAACTGTCGACCACGCAGTCGACCGAGATCAACCTGCCCTACATCACCGCGGACGCCTCCGGTCCCAAGCACTTCACCCACACGCTGACCCGCGCCCAACTCGAGCAGCTCGTACTCGACCTCGTCGAGAGCACGCTCGAACCCTGCCGCAATGCGCTCGACGACGCCGGCGTCTCGCGCGACCAGGTCGACGAGGTCGTCCTCGTCGGCGGCCAGACGCGGATGCCGTTGGTCCAGCAAAAGGTCGAGCAGTTTTTCAACAAGGAGCCGCACCGCGGCGTCAACCCGGACGAGGTCGTCGCGCTGGGCGCAGCAATCCAGGCCGGCGTGTTGCGCGGCGAGGTCAAGGATGTGCTGCTGCTCGACGTGACTCCGCTGACGCTGGGCATCGAAACCCTGGGCGGCGTCTCGACTCCGCTGATCCCGCGAAACACGACCATCCCAACATCGAAGTCGCAGGTGTTCTCGACCGCCGCCGACAACCAGTCGCAGGTCGAGATTCACGTACTTCAGGGCGAGCGCGAGATGGCCGGTGGCAACAAGTCGCTCGGCAAGTTCATCCTCGACGGCATCCTGCCCGCTCCGCGCGGCATGCCACAGATCGAGGTCACGTTCGACATCGACGCGAACGGAATCCTCAACGTCGGCGCGCAGGACAAGGGCACCGGCAAAGAACAGCGAATCACGATCCAGGGTTCCTCCGGTCTCTCCGAGGAAGAAATCGCTGCGATGCAGCGCGACGCCGAGGAACACGCCGAAGAGGATCAGAAACTGCGCGAACTGGCCGAGGTCCGCAACAGGGCCGAAACGACTGCCTACGAGGCGGAGAAGGTCCTCAACGACCAGGAGGACAAGATCGACGAGGAACTCAAGACCGAGATGCAGGGCAAGATCGAAGCCCTCCGCGGCACGCTCGAGTCCGAGGACGCAGCCGCCATCCAGTCAGCCCTCGACGACCTCAACACAACCCTGATGAAGGTCGGAGAGAAGATTTACGGCCAGCAAGAACCGGCGGGAGCGACCGCCGACGCCGGAGGCGCCGCTCCGCCGCCGGACGACGACACCGTCGAAGGCGAATTCCGCGAGGTTTAGGATTGGCAGCTCGGTGCGCATCCTTCGAATGCGGCTGGCGATACCCTACGTCCGTGTGCGCGTTTGGCAATGAAACGGCCTGATGGCTCAATCCGACGACTTCTATGAGATTCTCGGCCTCTCGCGGGAGGCTTCGCAGGACGACATCCGTCGATCGTTCCGCAAGCTGGCGATGGAGCACCATCCCGACCGCGTGACCGATCCGGTCGAGAAAGAGGCCTCGGAGGCCAAGTTCAAGCGCATCGCCGCCGCATACGAGGTGCTCTCCGACCCCGAGAAACGGGCCAAGTACGACCAGTACGGTTCGGCTGGCGCGTTTGCTCAGGGCACCGGCTTTGAGGGATTCGACTTCGGGGGCTTCGGCGACATCTTCGACGCGTTCTTTGGCGGACGCCGCGCCGCCGGCCCGATTCGCGGTGGTGACCTACGCATCCAGATCGAGCTCGACTTCGAGGAGGCCGTGTTCGGCTGCGAGGAAGAGATCCGAGCCTCGCGCCTCGAACACTGCACCATCTGCGGTGGCTCGGGCGGCGAGCCTGGCACCCAGCGCGTCGCATGTGAGTACTGCGGCGGCTCGGGAGAGGTACGCCGTACGCAAAGCAACGTGTTCGGGCGTTTCGTCAATGTCGCGCCTTGCGAGCCCTGCGAGGGTGAGGGCACCGTCATCGAGCACCCGTGCACATCGTGCGGCGGAGTCGGCCGCGAACAGCGCAATCGTCGGCTCAAGGTCAAAATTCCGGCGGGCGTCACCGATGGAGCGCAGATGCGGCTCTCGGGCGAAGGCGACGCGGGTCTGCGCGGCGGGCCGGCGGGCAATCTCTATGTCGATATCGCGGTTCGCGCCCACGAGCTGTTCCTGCGCGACGGCAACGACTTGATCCTGCCGCTTCACCTCAACGTCGCCCAGGCCGCTCTTGGCGCGACCGTCACGATTCCCGGTATCAACGGACACGGTCAGCCGCTCAACGTCCCGGCGGCGACGCAGCACGGGCACGAGTTCCGACTGCGCGGCGAGGGCGTGCCCCACCTGCGCGGGCGTGGGCGCGGCGATCTCCGCGTGCAGGTCGTCGTCGAGGTGCCGACCAAGCTCTCCAGCGAACAGCGCGAACTGTTCGAGCAACTCGCCGAGATACTCGACGAGCCCGCCAACCGTGGCGGTGAGGACGAGGGCGTGTTCTCGCGCATCCGCGGAGCGTTCACCAATTAGTCGCTCGCCGAAACTGCTCCGAGTCGCCCTCAGCGTCGACGCGGCGCAGGTAGAACTCGCCGTTGCAGCCTGGGAACTGGCCGGCATTCACAACTCGAGCGTCGAGTACCTGATCGACGAGCCAACCGAGGAACCCTGGCCCGGCCACGACAACCGGACCGATCGAGCCGAGGTAGCCGCCTATCTCACCGACGACCAATGGGGCGAGATCGAAACCAGGCTCCGCGAATCCGCGGTCAATCTGCTTGGCGCCGCGCCTGCATTTCAGGTAAAACCGCTGCCCAACAGAGATTGGCGTAGCGCCTGGCACGACCACTTCGACATCGTCAGGATTCCAGGACCGAAACCCATCGTCGTCCGACCGCCGCACATCCCCTACGAAGCGAACGCCAACGAAGTGGTAATCGATCTCGTTCCGGGCCTCGCCTTCGGCACCGGACAGCACCAGTCGACGAGGCTCTGCCTCGCGCTCCTGGCAGAACGAATCCAGGGCGGAGAACGGGTCCTGGACGTGGGAACGGGAAGCGGAATCCTCGCCGTTGCCGCAGCAATGCTCGGCGCCGCGTCGGTGGTCGCAACAGACATCGATCCGCTGGCCGTCGACGCCGCGCGTCAGACGGTCCGTCAGAACCGGCTGTCCGGCCAAATCGAAGTTCGAGAGGCATCAATCCCACCGGAGGAACAGTTCGATCTGGTCGTCGCGAACCTGACAGCCGACCTGTTGCAGTACCTGGCCCAGGATCTCGTGAGTGCGCTGAAACCAAATGGCAAGCTAATCGCCAGCGGCTTGGTTGAGCATCGCCAGGAGGCGGTCGTTTCGGCGCTCACCGACTCCGGTCTGGAGCTTTGGTCCGTTCGCTCAGAAGACGAATGGCGGGCGTTGTTCCTTTGCTCCCCCTCGGATTGGGAGGAGTAGCTCAGCGTGCCTACCAAGCCGGAGAGGCGCCACCATCGATGTTGATCGCGCAGCCCGAGATGAAGCTGGCTGGACCGGAGGCGAGGAAGACGATCATGTTGGCCGCCTCCTCCGACGTGCCGATCCGCTTGACGGGGATGCCTTCGCCGACCCGGTCAAGGAACTCCTCGTAGGTCGCGTCGGGCATCTGGTTCTGATGGAACCCGTGCCACTGGGCCGAGTCGACCGAGCCGATGCAAACCGCATTGACCAGAATCTGGTCGGCCGCGACCTCCTTGCTCAGCGCCTTGGTCATTGCCAGCCCGGCCGCACGCGAGGCGGCAGTCGGCATCGAGCCGGCGCCCGGCGTCTTACAGCCGATGTTGAGCAGGTTGACGATTCGGCCGCCGCCGCGTTCCCGCATCGAGGGCACGCAGAGCTTGGCCAGACGAATCGCGGCGTAGAGCTTGAGATCGAGATCGACGGCCCAGGTCTCGACGTCGTGCGATTCAATCATGCCGGAGGATGACTGACCGGCGTTGTTGATCAGGATGTCGACGCCGCCGAAACGCTCGATCGTCGCAGCCACGAGGCGATCGCATTCGTCGTCCGAGGTCACATCCGTCGACAGAGCCAGGCAGTCGCCGCCCGCCGCTTCGACGGCCGCACGCGCTTCGTCCAGCGGTTCCTGTCGACGCGCGCCGATCGCCACCTGGGCGCCTTCCTGCCCCAGCAGGATCGCGGTCGCTCGGCCGATGCCCTCCGAGCCCCCCGTGACGATCGCCACCTTGCCATCCAACCCGAGATCCATGTGATACCCCGTCCCCAAGAACGCGTGAACAGTAGTACAGTTCTTGTCCCAGCGGAGTCTAGCGCTCGCCCCGACTCGCATTCTCGGAGAGGCTCGGCGCGGTGGCACGGCACTTCGAAGACCAAATGCCCGATCGACAGGGACCGCCCGGCCTGGTTCCGCGGTACTTCCTCGACGAGTCGGCGCGCGTGGACGAGGACACGATCACGATCACTGGAGGCAAGGCGAACCGGCTCAAGCGGGTGATGCGCGTGCGACGCGACGACCCGCTGCAACTGGTGCATCCGCTCACGGATCGTCTCTACCGAGCCACAATTGAACGCGTCTCGCGCGACGACGTGATCTGCCGCATCGACCAGAGTCGGCCCCTGCGTCCGCTGCCGCCGCCGCGTATCGTCATCTCGGCATCGCTGATCCGGCCGCAGCGCTATGACTTCATGATCGAAAAGGCGACCGAGCTCGGCGTCGACGAGATCCGGCCGGTCTGGTCCGAGCGCGCAATCATTCGCGGCGACGCCACGCAGCGGCTGCATCGCTGGCGGCGGCTCGCAACCGAGGCTGCGGAACAGTGCCGCCGTGAGTACCGCCCGGAGATCCATCCACCCATGCAGGTGGTCGACCTGATCCAGGAGGAACCGCCGCCGAACTCAATGAGGCTGCTGGCTTCGGCGATTGAGCCGGACCAACGGATCGCACCGATCTTCCAGCAACGACGCGAGGACGGCCTGCCCGATCCGGACCCGGTGCACCTGCTAATCGGTCCGGAGGGGGGTTACACAGCCGAGGAAGCCGAACTCGCTCGGAGCAACGGTTGGACGCCGATCTCCCTGGGCAATCGTCCCCTCAGAGCGGAGACAGCAGCGATCATGGCGATCGCGCTCACGCTCGAGGCTGCTCGGTCGTAGCGTGCGGAACTTCGTAGAGCACGTGGCGGCGCACGTCAGCCCCTGGCGAGATTGGTCGACGTCAACGCGTTGGCCGGATTGAGCGCCTGGTACGGGTCGGGGAACTCGAGCGAGCGGATCCAGGGCAGCGGGTTGACTGTCACGCCCCGCACGACCACCTCCCAATGCAAGTGCGGACCCGTCGCCAGACCAGTCGCCCCCATACGCGCGATCAGGTCGCCCTGCTCGACGACGGTTCCGGGCGTCTGCAACACCTCCGAGAGGTGGTAGTAGCCGGTGAAAACACCCACCCCGTGGTCGATGATGATCCCGTTCCCTCGACGGCGCGTTCGCCCGGCCCAGCTCACGATGCCGCTGTTCCCCGCCTTGACCGCCGTGCCGGTCTCGCCTCCGTAATCGATGCCGGTGTGATACTCCACGATCGGACCACCGTTGAAGGATCGTTGTTCGCCGTACAGCGCCGTGATCGCACCGTCCACGGGCGGATCGAACACGCCCAGCCAGTGCAGTTGCGGCGTCAGGCCCGTCTGATAGGGCAGCCGCTGCGCCTCGTCGGCGCGGCGGATGGCCGGATCGAGCAGCGCCTCGTTGGGCCCGTCGATCTGGATGTTATCGACCGTCCAGTCGCCGCCGACGATCTCGATCACGGTCTCCTGCCAGAGCAGTTGCTCGCCCCTCCGCCCCCAGACTGCCACGCCCAGCGACTGTGGTCCCACGCCAGCGTTTGCATCAATTCCGAAGAAGCCGACGAATCTCTCTTCGCTGTGCAACAGCGAGAACGTCTGGCCCTGCCACCACATGGACGCGGTGTCGGCGCCCGGCGCAACGACCACGATGAGCACGGTCTGGCCCTGCGCGACGGGGTTGGGCATGATGTAGACGGCTGGCTCGGGCAAGGGCTCGATGTCGATCACCTGCGAGGCCTGTTGCACCGGCGCGAGCTCAAGCGTTTGCTGTTGGTCGGTCTGTTGTGCCTGGCCCGCGGCTCCTGAATCCGGCGATGCTTCCGGTTGGCGGTAGGCGGCGAACGGGTCCAGATCGTCGCCGCCGCAGGCAGACAAGACGAGGCCGGCGCCGGCTCCCGCGAAGGCACGCAGCACCGTTCGCCGACTCAGACGAATCGGCCCGCTCGTGACCCTGCTGAGATCAGCCGATTGCCGCATACAGACGAATCCACTGTACACACATCAGTTACGCTCTCAGGAAGTGCCCCAGTCACCAGATGCCGCCCAGACGTCTCTGGGCCTGCGATGAGGCAAGCACCAGTAAGCGGCAGGGCTGTAAGCGGAGATATCCCCGATGGACGATCCCCGAACCGTGCTTCTCAGCGTCGTCGCCAACGTCGAGCGCGTCATCCTGGGCAAGACAAGAGAAGTGCGGCAGGCAGTCATCGCGCTCGTCGCCGACGGCCATCTGCTGATCGAGGACGTGCCGGGCACCGGCAAGACGATGCTCGCCCGTGCGCTCGCCGTGTCGACCGGTTGCACCTTCAACCGGATCCAGTTCACGCCCGATCTCTTGCCCTCGGACGTGACCGGCGTCTCGGTCTACAACCAGAAGACGCAGGATTTCGAATGGCGCCAGGGGCCGATCTACTCGCAGATCGTGCTCGCCGACGAAATCAACCGCGCAACGCCCAAGACGCAGTCGGCGTTGTTGGAAGCGATGGAGGAACGACAGGTCACGGCGGATGGCGTCACGCGTCAGCTCCCGCCGCCGTTCATGGTCATGGCGACCCAGAACCCGGTTGAGTACGAGGGCACGTTCCCGTTGCCCGAGGCCCAGCTCGACCGTTTCCTGCTGCGCATCCACCTCGGCTATCCCGACGCCAACGACGAGGTCGCAGTGCTCGAAGGACAACAACAACAGCACCCGATCGAGTCGCTGGCGCCCGTCACCTCTCCCGAGGAGGTGCGTGAGATCCACCGCGTCGCGCGGGACATCTGGGTTGACCCTCAGCTCAAGCAGTACGCCGTGCAACTCGTCGCCGC
This sequence comes from Chloroflexota bacterium, assembly GCA_028874365.1. Taxonomy (GTDB): domain Bacteria; phylum Chloroflexota; class Dehalococcoidia; order Bin125; family Bin125; genus Bin125. Next base: position 25,071 of record JAPPJZ010000054.1, read on the forward strand.
GACTCGATCGCACGAAGCGGTGTACCTCGGCGCGTCGCCACGCGGCTCGCTCGCCCTGTTCCGCTGCGCCCAGGCGTCGGCGCTGCTCTTCGGCCGGGACTACGTGATCCCTGACGACATCAAGACGCTGGCCCACTCCGCACTAGGACACCGGATCATCCTCAGTCCGTCGGCGCAGGTGCGCAACCAGGACGCACGGACAGTGATCGACGACGTGCTGGAGCGAGTACCGGTGCCGGGTGCCCGAGCGGCATCATGACACGCCCAATGACACGCTGGCCAACACGCTGGCCAGGGCTCGTGGTCTGCAGAACGGAATAGACCGTGCGCGGCCTCGGTAGAGCCTTGACCAGCCCCTTCCGCGTCATGTTTGGCGGGGCATGGCGGGCGACGTTCGGGACGCGCCGATCATTGAGCATCGTGGTCACGTTGACGATCGTGGCCTTCGCCGTTGGTTTCGCTTCCAACTACTGGCTGCCTCAGCGACTCGGCTACACGCTGCTGTTCGGCATCGCCCTGGCCGGCGCCTGGACCTGGTCCTCGGGGCAGGGCGTTCGGGTGCGCATGTCGCGTTCGCGGGACCGGGTTCAGGCCGGCGAGTCGATCGTCGAGCGCTTTGAAGTGATCAACGATTCGCCCATCCCCAAGCTCTGGCTCGAGGTGGAGGAAGACTCGGACTTGCCGGGCCATACCGCGCAGTTCATCACCAGCTTGGGACGCTTCGGACACCGCAACTGGCGCTTGCAGACCACCTGTCGCCGGCGCGGCGTCTACAACCTCGGACCGATCACCGTACGCAGTTCCGACCCCTTCGACATTTTCGGCCGTGAGCTGCGATTTGGGCACCGGCGCGGCCTCGTCGTCTATCCGCAAGCGCTCGAGTTGCCGCGCTACTCGGCTCCCCCGGCCAATCTGCCGGGTGAGGGTCGCTTTCGACGCCGCACACATTACGTGACGCCCAACGCGTCCGGCATTCGCGACTACGAGCCCGGCGACTCGGTCAACCGGATTCACTGGAAGAGCAGCCTGCGCACCGGGTCGCTCAAGGTGAAGACGTTCGAACTCGACCCCGCGTCACATCTGTGGGTCATCCTCGACCTCTCCGGCCAGGACCACCTCGGCAGCGGCGACGACGCCACGATCGAAAAGGCTGTGACAGTGGCCGCCTCAGTGGTTCGGCTGTTTGTCAATCAGAATCGCTCGGTCGGCCTGATGATGTTCGGTGATCGCCTCGATGTGATCGAACCGGATCGCGGCTCGCAGCACTTCGGTCGCATGCTGGAGGCACTCGCCGTCGCCCAGCCGGTCGGTACGGTGCCGGTGGCGTCGATTCTCTACCAGCAGTCTCGACGCTGGGGTCGACACACGACCGTGATCGTCGTCACAGCCTCCACCGATCCGCGCTGGCAGGGCGCGATTCGCACGCTGACCCAGCGAGGGGTCAAAGCGGCCGTCGCGCTGCTCGATCTCGAGTCATGGGGTGGGCGCTCGGGCGCCGCAGCGACGGCCGTGGAGCTACGTGCGCTCGGCGTGCAAGTCAACGTAGTTCGCAAGGACGACTTCATCCCGGCGGTCATGGTGGGCCAGATTCCCGGCGGTCCAATGGCTTCGGGGGCTGCGGCCCTCGCCGACATGCCCGCGAACGTCGCAAACGGTGTCGACGCCACTACGGCACAGGCCAACATGGAGATGGAAGAGGTGCCATCGGCGACCGACTGGACCAGCGACTGGACCAGCGACGGGGCAAGCGCCGAAGCCGAAGGCGAAGAGACGACCGTGCAATGAGCCAACGGCAGTCGTCCTCAGATTCATCGGATCAGTCCGAGACGCTCGTCGCGCAGGCCGAGCGCCGCTTCTTCGCGCGTCGCTCGTCGGGAGAGACGCTCGTCGTCTCCGGTGAAGAACGCCCACTGACGCTGATCCAGCGTGTGCTGGAGCTGACGATCACCTTCGGCATCCTGCTCCTGGTCGCGCTGTCGACCGCGAACAGCATCTACATCGCCGGTTGGGTCGCGGAAATGCCCGACTTGCGGATCACGGCCGCCGCCGGAGTGCTGATCGCGTTGGTCCTCGGACGAGTCCGTCGACTCCGTGCGCCGTTCGCGATGGTCGTCGCCATCATCGTCGGCGGGTTGATCATTATGGCTCAGGTGACGCAACTGGAGACGCTGGGCGGACAACCTCTCTTCTGGGACCGATTCACGGATTTCGGCTTTCGTTTTCAGGACTGGTTCAAGCAGGCCTTCAGCGCTGGCTTGACCACTGACAATCTGCCATTCGTCTTCTTCACCGATGTCTTTGTCTTCATCGCTTCGTTCCTCGGCGCATACGCCGTCGCGCGCTGGCGCAACGCCTGGGTCGCGATCATCCTGCTTGGCGCTCTGCTGGCGGTCAATGTCTCGTATCTCTCGGACCGCCAGTGGAACCTGTCCTACGGCTTCTTCCTGACCGGGGCGATGCTGTTGCTGATGCGCGCCTCGCTGCTGCGGCGCATGGATCGCTGGCGGGCACAGGGCTCGGCCTATCCCGATTGGATCTCGCTGTCCTTTCTTGGCGCAACCATGATTGCGGTCGTCCTTCTCCTCACACTCTCGCGGGCCCTCCCACGCCCGGACGAGTCCCAGGCGCTCGAGGACGCTTGGGCAACCATCGCCGAACCGTTTGAGGGCCTCAATGACGACTTCAGGCGCATTTTCAGCGGGATCGACTCTCGTCGTGGGGTGCCGGTGCACTCGTTCGACGATTTCCTTGTCCTGCAGGGCGATGTCGATCCGGGCGACGCGATCATCATGCGCGCGGCAGCGACCGAGCCCGGACTGTTGCGCGGTGCCGCCTACGACGAGTACACCGGACGCGGTTGGCGCCAGTCACCGTCTGTCTCTCGGACGGTTCCAGAGTTGAAACCGATCAGCGGTTCGTTCGCATCCGACGAGACCTCGGTTGCGAATGAGGGCACAGTGATGACCAGCGAGTACCTCGACCGCCGCCCGGTGGCAGCGCAGATTTCGGTCGAGAAGTCACCGGCCGTCTTGTTCTCATTCGGTGCGCCGGTGATTGCCAACAAGGACACCCGCGTCGACACCTTGGCCTCGGTCGACTTCACCGTCGACTTCGCCGATACCGCACGATTCGCCGGAACCGACCTCGAGCCCGCCCTGGATGCGATCAGCGAACGTATCACCGCCGCGAAGGCTGATTCCGAAGATGAGATTGAAGAACCGTCGCCCGATGAGGTCGCATCGTACGTACCGGTTCAGTACACCCTGGTTGACGTCAACATCGATTCGACGACCGGTCAACCAGTCGGGCTGGTGCTGCGCTCGGAACCGGAAGAGACGGACGTGCTCTCGCTGCGGCCGGCACAGCGTCGTGTGCGGGCGGGGTTTACTTACCAGATCACCGGCACGGTCTCCGGCGCGAACGAGGAAGCCTTGGCGGGGTCGGGGATGGATTATCCGCTCTGGGTCAGCGAGACCTTCATGCAACTGCCCGAGTACGACGATGAGGAAATCGCCAACTTGACCGCGTTGCTGGACACAATCGCTCGCAGCTTCAACCTGGGCCCCGACCCGTTGCGCGAAGATGGCGGCTATAACCCGTACGCGATTGCCGCTGCGATTGAAACCTATCTGCGTTCAGCGCCGGCGGTGGACGAGGACGGTCGGCTCGTGCTCGACGACGATGGAGAGCCTGTACCGCTCTATCCGCTCACTACTGAAATCGAACTGCCCCCGGCCAAGTCCGACGCCGTCTATTGGTTCCTGTTCGAGAACTTGGAAGACGGGCTGCCAATTGGTGGCTACTACGACTACCACGCCTCGTCGATGGCCATCCTGCTGCGCGTTGCGGGGATTCCTGCGCGGATCGCGACCGGATTCGTGCTCAGCGTGAACAACTTCGACGACCGCACGCAGAACTACATCGTCCGCGGCCACGACGCCTACGCCTGGGTCGAGGTCTATTTCCCCGACTACGGCTGGGTCGACTTCGATCCCACGCCGAGCACTTCGGCCGACGAAGCGTTGGCCTCGATCGCAGGCGGAGTGAGCGGCGGCCGACGAATCGCCGCGCAACGTCTGAGCACGCCGCGGTTCGACTTGAGACCCGGTATCGGGGGGACCAGCCTGGCCGATGTCGTGCTCGATGACATCCTGCAGTACCTCGCGGCCGGGACCATACCGGCGGATCCGGACGCGCTCAGGCAGGGACCGAGCAAGTGGTACTGGATGGGACCGACCATCGCCGGCGCGATTCTGCTCGCACTATTGGTCCTGTTCTGGCTGGGCTGGCAGATCTCCCTGCGTGGTCTGGAGCCGACGGCGCGGCTCTGGGTATCGGCTTCTCGGCTCGCGCGCTGGATCGGAGTCGGCGCCGAGCCGTCCACTACTCCGCAGGAACATGCCCGCCAGATCGATGAGATGCTGGGACTTGGCGATCTCGCGGTCGATCTAGCCGACCACTACGCGGCAACCCGTTTTGGCCGCAAGATGCTGAGCGACGAACAGCGCGAGGACACGATCGAGGTCTGGAAGCGGCTGCGCAACAGCCTGATCCGGCGCGGACTGCGGATTCCGGTCAAACCGGCGCCCGAGATCGACGACGAGATGGAATCTGCCCCCGCGCCTGCCGGGGACTAGGTCACCAGTCGAGCGGGCGCCCCTCGATCTCCAGCCGCCCGGCGGCGAGACGCTCGCCCGGCACCGCTCGCAGCGCGTCGAGCACGGCTAGCGCTTGCTCGAGACTCGCGTTCTCGAGCGGCAATGCCTCAAGAGCTTCGCGCAGCTCCTGCATCGCCTCTTGCCGCCGATCGACCAACGACTGTTCTTCGGCGAACGTCGGCGCGACGGGTGTGGAGGCCTGTCCGAAACCAGCTTGTTCATCTCCGCTTTCCCGACCTTCGCCAACCGCCGTCTGGTCGCCACCCGATTCGCTCGACTCCGACGCCCCCTCGGTGCCAGACGCCGATAGATTGGCGGCCCCCTGCGAGGCCTGAGCTTGCTCTCCGCCATCGCCGGGTTCGTCGGCCGCTTGCAGCGACGGGTCGTCCTGCAGCGAGGCAAGCAATCCGTTGACGATTTCGAGGTTGATCTTCGCGTCCAGCAGCTCAGGCGTTTCGCGCAATGCCTCGACGTAGGCCTGGCGCGCGCCCAGCAAATCGTCGTTCGTCCACCGGTGATTGCCGACGTGGAACCACGCCACGGCCCGAACCCGCGCGTTCTCAGAGCGCAGCGCTGCCAGGGTCTCGGTTTCCGCTCGCTCGTACTCGTGGAGTTGGTGGAGTGCGCGTCCGGCATTGAGGTGAAGCCTGGAGTCGACGCTGCCTTCCGACCTCTGCGCCCGCCGCTGTGCGAGTCTCCAGTCCTCGAGCGCTTCGTTGTACTCGGCCGCCTCATAGTGCACGAGACCGTCGCGATTGGCCTGCTCGACTCCGGGCCCGCTACAACCGCCGACGAGCGCCGCCGAAGCCGCCAGCGCGCCAATGGACGCAAGCCCCAGCCGTCCGCGCACCGACCAACCGAACACCCGCGCCGCCACCGCCGCCAAGAGGGCGAACACGGCTGCGCCGGCGAACCACTGGAACTGCTCGGCCAGCGACGTCTCCTCGACGACGACTTCGCGCACGAGGTCGAGGGCGGCCAGGTCGGCGTTCATGCTGCTCATGGAACCCGGCGCGTCCAATTCGATGAAACGGCCGCCGCCGGCGTCCGCTATCCGGCGGAGCCGTCCCGAGTCCAACCTCGTGACGATCGGCGAACCGGTGCGGATATCGAGCTTGAGCCTCTCGGACAGACCAAGTGGAATGCCTCCGCCGCGCTCAGTGCCCACGCCCACGACAAACACCTGCAGACCGAGTGCCCGCACGGTCGAAGCCGCCAGCTCCGCGTCGCCTGTATGTGTCTCACCGTCGCTGACGACGGCAATCGCCCCGTTGATCCTGCCTGTCCCATCATCCTCTGAAGCCCTCACGACCGTCTCCGCGGCAACCTCGATCGCCGCAGCGATGTTCGATCCCGGGGGGACAAGTGCCTCGCCGGGTTGCAATGCCTCCAGGACCTGCAAGGCTGCTTCGTGGTCACGGGTCAGCGGGAATCGTAGGAATGCGTCGCCGGCGAAGATCACGAGGCCGACCCGGTCGCCGCGGCGGCCATCGATCAGGCGGCGAATCTCGGACTTCGCGGCGGTGATACGGCTGACCGGTTGACCGGTTTCCTCGCCCACGTCTTCGGCCGCCATGCTCAAGGAGACATCGAGGGCGACCACGAGCGAGAAGTCAGAGAGCCCGAGCGTTTGCTCGCCCGTATCCCACATCGGCCGCGATGCAGCGACAGCGATCAGAGCCAGCGCCAGGACCAGTAGCCCTCTCGATACCGTTACTCCGCCGCGCAGTCCGGCGACCTGAGTGCCGACCATCAGCCGATGCAACCGGCGCGCTCGCCAGAGCCACCACCACGCGATTCCGACGGCGGGAAACAGCGCCAGTAACGCGAGCATGGGAGGGGAGCCTAGGGACATCAGGGCATCCTCCGCCACCAGGTCGAGCGGAGCGAGACCTCGAGCACGATCAGCAACCCGGCAGCCATCAACAGCCAGGGTGCGAGTTCCTGGGTGGTCAGGAAGATCTCGTCGCCGACGCGCTGACGCTCCAGCGCCGAGATGGATTCGTAGGCATCCTCCAGCTCGCCCGCATCGGTCGCGCGGAAGTAGACGCCTCCGGTTTCATCGGCCATGTAGACGAGCGTGAGTTCGTTGAATCCGACGCCGACCTGCCTCACGTTGGAGGGCAGCCCGATCGTGTACAGACGCACTCCGACGGCGCGCGCGACGGCGGCGGCCTGGTTGGGCGTGATGTCGGGCACGTTGTTCTCACCGTCGGTCAGCACGACGACGATTCTCGAGGCCGCGTCCGAGCCGCGCAGCAGATCGATCGCCTCCATCGTGGCGACACCCAGCGCGGTCCCGTCGGGGATCAGACCGCTGCGCACAGAGACCTCGATCATCTCGTCGATCGCGTCGAGGTCAAGCGTGAGTGGACTGAGCACGAGCGAGCGGCGCTGGAACATGACCAGGCCGATCCGATCGGCGCCGTGCTCCTCGCGCTGCGCGACGAAGTCGCGCGCGACCCGGCGCGCGGCTTCCATCCGTGTCTCGTCATTGGTCAAGCGCGCGGTCGCCATCGACGATGAGGTGTCAATCACGAGGACGATGTCGATGCCCTCGGCTGGCCGGACGGCTTCGACGGTGGTCGCCTGGGGCCGAGCCGCCGCGATCACGATCAGGACCAACGCGATCACACGCAGCGTGCCGAGGAAGGGCCAGGCGCGCAATCGACGGCTGCCGCGAGCGGTCAGTGGCGGAGCGCCGAAGAGTTGCGGCAAGAGATAGCGCGGGCGCGCGAGGCGCGCTTCGCGTCGAAGCAGCCATAGATACGGGATGATTGCCGCGAAGAGGGCGAACAGGGCCGGGTCGTCGATTCTCACGTTGCGGCTCCGTTGCTGCCCTCGGACCAGATCGCCTCAGCCAGTTGCAGATAGCCGCGTAGCCGCTCCTGGGTCGGCTCTTCTCCGCCGAACTGCACACGGTCGCAGGCTTCGAGCAGCCGGGTCGTGCGCAGGACTACGGCCCCCGGCGCGCCGGCAGCGGCCAGGGCGGGTCCGATCTCGGAGGCCGTCAGCGCTGATGCCGGTAACGACCACTCCGCGGCAATCCGAGCGCGGACTGCGCTCGCCAGCTGCCTGCACTGCTCGGCCGCCTGGAGCGACTCGTCCAACCCCAGGGCGGCACGCTCGTGAGCGATTCCGGAGGACTCCGGAACGGGGCCGACCGCCGCGGCCGCGTTTCGTCGCTGGCGGATGAAGCGAGCCAGGATGAACCCAACCGCGATCCCGATGATCGCCACGATCCAGGGCGTGAACGTGCGTTCCTGACCCTCCAGCAGGTCTGGAGCGGTCAGGGGCCGAGGTGCGGAATCGTCGGTCAACACCGAGGTCACGCTGATAGAAAGCGGGCGCAATGACACGTCTGTCAATGACTGGTCGGCGAGCTGTAGTGAAATGCTCGGCAACTCCACCTCGAACGTGCCCGTCGTGAACGACCGGGTCTGGAACACGACGAGCGTCTCTGTAGGGCTGATTTCCGTGATTAGCGGCGCCGACGGCTCCATGCCGCCCATTTGCACGACCGCAGTGTCCATCAGCACGCGGTCACCGCTCTCGTGCGTCAACCGAATCCGGACTTCTACAGGGTCGCCGACGGTCAGTTCGCCGTCCGGCACGATCTGCACTGTCGCGGTCGGCTGTTCCGCTAGTGCCGTGTTCGAGGCAAGGACACCGACTGCAATCGCCAGCAGCAGCGCGAGTGACGCGCGGATCATTGTCGTCGCCGCCGCTGCCGGAACAGCCCGACGAGGGTCGGAGCCCAGTCGTCGCCGGTCGTGATCATCACTGCGTCGCAGCCGCAGTGGCGCAGACGGGCCAGCAACTGTTGTCGTTCCGCATCGAGCTCAGCTTCCTGAATCGCGGAGATGCCCTCGTCCGCGAGCAGCACGTCTCCACGTTCGGAGCCACCCCACTGCACGATTGCGGATTGGGAGGAGGTGGTGAGCGATGTCTCGCGTGGGTCTCGCAGGCAGACGGCCACGACATCGTGCCTGCGCGAGAGCTGGGCCAACGCCGGTTCCCAGACGTGATCTGGGTGGGTCATGACGAAGTCGGAGATCACGATCACAACTCCGCGCTTGCGCATCACGCGTCCGGCATAGCGGAGCGCGCGGGCCAGCTCGGTGCGGCCACGGGCTTCAAGCGTCAGCAGGTCTCGCAGGATCCTGAGGACGTGACTCGATCCCTTGGCCGGCGGCACGGCGAGCAGCACATCGGTGGCGAATGCTGCGACGCCGACCAGGTCGTTTGCCGAAGCTGCAGCGAGTCCAAGTACGCCCGCAATCTCGACCGCACGATCGCGCACCGACGGACCCGAGGCGGCGTAGCCCATCGAGCCGGAGACATCGACTAGGATCAGAATCGTTTGCTCTCGCTCTTCCACGTATCTCCGCACGACGGGGGAGCGCAGGCGCGCGGTCGCCTTCCAGTCGATCGAGCGGACATCGTCGCCCGGGTTGTAGGGCTGAAGTTCGGCGAATTCGAGCCCGCGGCCTCGAAATGCGGTGCGGTACTCGCCGGTCATGACGTCGCGCAAGGCACGACGGGCGCGGATCTCAATGTGGCGAACCTGACGGCGCACGTCCTCCAGGGTCGGTGCCGATTGGTTCGCATCCGGTACGGGCGGAGCGACCCAATCGCGGAACCGCCGCAACCGCGAGGTGGTTCGGGGCATGGTCGGACCTCCCCGGCAAGACTCAGGGGACGGGAAGCGACGTGAGGAGTTGCGCAATCACGTCGTCGGCGCTGACTTCGTCCGCCTCGGCCTCATAGGTCAGCACGATCCGGTGGCGCAGCGCGTCGAGCGCCATTGCCTTGACGTCGTCGGGTGTGGCGTAGTCGCGGCCCGAGAGCCAGGCCAGCGCACGAGCGCTCATTGCCAGGGCGGTCGTCGCCCGCGGCGATGCGCCAAACTCGACGTAGGCCGACAGCTCGCGCACCAGCCGGCCGGGTGTGCGCGTCGCACGGACCAGCTGGACGACGTAGTCACGTAGCTCCGGCTCCATCCGGACGTCCGCAACGCGCGAACGAGCCGCCAGCACGTCGTCGAGCCGCAGCACGGCGTCGACCGAGGCCATGTCGCCCAAGAGTGTTCGATCGAGTACTTCGCGCTCGTCCAACTCGCCGGGATAGTCGACTCTGACGTTGAGCAGGAAGCGGTCGAGCTGGGCTTCGGGCAGCGGATATGTGCCTTCCTGCTCGATCGGATTCTGGGTGGCGAGGACCAGGAACGGCGAGGGCAGCGGGAAGGTCTGGCCACCGATTGAGACCTGGCGTTCCTGCATCGCCTCGAGCAGCGCCGACTGCACCTTGGCCGGGGCACGGTTGATTTCGTCAGCGAGCAGCACGTTGGTGAAGATCGGTCCTCTGCGCACGACGAATTTCGATTCGGCCGCGTGGTAGATTTCCGAGCCGGTCAGGTCGGCAGGCAGCAGGTCAGGGGTGAACTGGAGTCGCGTGTAGTCGGCGTCGAGGCAACCAGCCAGGGTGGAAACGGTCAGCGACTTGGCCAGGCCGGGCACGCCTTCGACCAGGCAGTGACCGTCGCAGAGCAGCGCGACCAGCAGCCGGGTGACCAGTCCTTCTTGCCCGACGATGACGCGCCCGATCTCGGCACGCAGCATGGCCATCGGCGAGTCATTGGGCATCAGCGGCGTCGGCAGGCTGACAGGCTCGACCGTTGGTTCGCGTGTTGGCGCAGGAGCCGGTTCGGTTGCCGACGGTCGTTCGCCTCTGGACCACTCAGACACGTCGTTGCCGACCTTCCTGCCGGGCCATCGGGCCACGTCGCTCAGTGTATCCACGAGCGCCTACCATTCACGGACAACACGGGACTCGTATCAGAGTGGACGGTGATCATCATGCGTTTCGGCGTTGGCGTCGGCAATATGAACGGATTCAACGACGAGTCGGGACCGAATGCCTGCATCGATGTGGCGCAGGCGGCAGAGGACCTCGGCTTCGACTCGGTCTGGACCAACGACCACATCGTCGTTCCGACCCAGATCGAGTCGCGGTACCCGTACAACGACCTGGGCGAGTTTCCGGCGCCCTCGACGATCCAGTGTTTCGACCCGCTGGTGGTGATGTGTGCGCTGGCCGAGGCGACGCAATCGGTCGAGATCGGCTGCTCCGTGCTCGTGATCCCCTACCGCCATCCGGCCGTGGTGGCCAAGATGCTGGCCGCGGCCGATCAGATCTCGGGCGGACGGATCGTGCTGGGCGCCGGGGTCGGCTGGATGCGCGAGGAGTTCGAGGCGCTCGGCCTGACGGAGGTCCACTATCGCCGTCGCGGCGCCGTGACCAACGAGTACCTGCGGGCGATGCGCGAGATCTGGACCAATCCCGGACCGTCGTCGTTCCATGGTCAGTTCGTGGAGTTTCACAACGTAGGGGCGTACCCGAAGCCTGTGAAGCGGGAGGACGGCGGCACGATTCCGATCGTGATGGGCGGCAACGGGATCAACGCCTGGCGCCGAGCCTCGCGCTACGGTGACGGATTCCACGCCGCATTCCAGACGGTCGAGAACATGGCGGTTGAGGTCGAGGGCGTGCGCAACGCCTGCGAGCGTGACCGCCGCGATCCGGACGAGCTGGAGATCCAGCTCCTCCAGAACTTGAAGCCATCGACGACGGCGCTGGACGAGGACGATCGCGAGCTGCTGCACGGCTCGCCCGACCAGATCGCCTCTGATTTGCTGGCATTCGGCCGAGTCGGGGTCGAACACCTGATCGCGACACCGATGATGATCAGCCCCGAGGGCGATACCACTGTGGAGCGGGTGCTGAACAGCATGCAGTTCGTCTCGGACGAGATTCTTCCCGCGTTCGCCTAGTCGAGGAGCAAGACGATGAAGTTTGGAATTCCAATCGGCAACTTTGGCACGGCTGGCAAGTTCGGCGACATCAACGATGTCGTCGATGTGGCCGAGCGCGCCGAACTGCTCGGCTTTGATTCGGTCTGGGTGCATGACCACATCTTCATGCCCGCGACGATCAAGTCGCGCTATCCGTACAACGACTCGGGGGTGGCCGGCTTTGCCTACCACCAGGACATCATGGACCCGTTGGCGGTGATGTCGGCGGTTGCGGTGCGCACCTCCGAGATCCAGATCGGCACCTCGGTGCTGATCATTCCCTACCGCGATCCGCTCTACCAGGCGCAGGCGATTGCGACGATCGACCAGCTCTCGGAGGGTCGGGTGTTGCTGGGGATCGGCGTGGGCTGGATGGAGGAGGAGTTCGAGGCGCTCGGGTTGGGGGGCGAGCCGTTTGAGCGGCGCGGCGCGCTGACGGACGAGTGGATGTCGATCTTGATCAGCGCGTGGACGCACGGCGTCAACCGCGATCCGATCTCGCACGAGGGCCACTTCCGCCAGTTCGACAATTTGGGCGGTCTGAGCGGCTGTTACCAGCAACCGCATGTGCCGATCTGGATCGGCGGCAAGGGACGGATTGCGGCGCGTCGAGTGGCGCGTTACGGCAGCGGATACCACACGATCACCTCGGAGCCCGACCAGATTCGCGATGAGCTGGCGATCGTCGAGGAAGAGATGGAGCGGGCCGGCCGGGATATGTCCGAACTGGAGATCTCGATGCTCGGTCCGCTGGTCATGCTGGACGGGGACGCGGACGCGGTCCGGGGATTTCCGGCGGTTGTCGGAGGGTCGCGGGACGAGATCGTCGACACGCTGGGCCAGTACGAGGAAGCCGGCCTGGAGCATGCGTTGACGATTCCGGCCTACCGGACGCCGAACTGGGACGTCCCGCCGGACCAGCAGATGCAGGCGATGGCGGAGTTGGCGGAGATGGTCGAGGAGGTTCGTTAGGGCCTCCCCTTCCCCGCTCCGAGGCGGGGAGAGGGATCCCTAGCCACCTAGTCCGCTGCGACGGTCAGATCCTTGCCGGTTCTGGTGTCGACCTCGAAGGCTGACTTGAGGTCGAGTTCCTTTGCGATTTCGCGAGTGGCGGGGATTAATTCCTCGCCGAAGAGGCGTAGGGAGCGCATAGAGTCCTGGTGCGTCATGGCACCGTCGCCGTCCCAGAAGAAGATCTGGCCAGGACGGAGATACTCAAGCACGTGGCGAATCTTGGGGATGACAGTCTTGGGCGTGCCCGTGATGATCGTCATCCGCGCCTTCTGGTCCTCGTAGGAACCGAAGATGTCCGAGGCCTCGGGCTGCTGCTCTTCGCGGGCGGCGCGCGCGGCTTCGGCGGCGGCGGTGCGTCCACGTGATGCGGCGGCGGCGAAGTTCTGGATGGTCGGCAGGACGTTGGTGCGCGAGGTGAGGCCAGGCAGGTTCTGCAGGTTGGCCTTGACCACTCCCTGGTTGCCCTCGAGGAACGGGTTCGAGGGACCCTGGAGGTAGCGCTTGCCCGCCTCTTCGGCCAGCTCCTCGGTCTCGTCGACGTGCACCTTGAAGAGGTAGCCGTGGTGCTGGGAGCCGGCCTCGTAGCCGTTCTCGCGCGCGACCTCGTCGTAGTAGGCGAACGACTGCTTGGTTGGTTCGAGGTCGGTGGCCAGCATGATGTAGGGGTATCGGTGCTCGGCGGTCCACTTGACCGTGTTGCGGCTCATGATCCCGGGGATCCAGATCTGCGGGTGCGGGTCCTGGATCGGTCGGGACCACGGGTTGACGTAGCGGAAGTTGTAGTGCTCGCCCTCCCAGCGGAACGGGCCGGCGGTCGACCAGGCCTTGACGACGAAGTCGTGCGCCTCCTGGAAGCGCTCCCAGTTGAAGGGCGCCTGGGCGTTGTGGGAGACGGATTCACGACCGCCGCCGCGCACCCAACCGGTGACGAGGCGGCCGTCGGAGATCATGTCGATCTGGGCGAGCGTCTCGGCGAGCCAGAGCGGGTCCTCCCAGATCGGGAGGATGTTGCCCAGCAAGACGATCTTGGCCTTCTGCGTGATGCGGGCCAGGATCGCCGCCTCGACGTTCATCACCGAGCCCATGCAGAAGGGCGTCGAGTGATGCTCGTTGAGCATGAGCGCGTCGAAGCCCATCTCCTCGGCGTAGATCTTCTCGTCGAGGTAGCGGTGATAGAGCTCCGAGCCGACGCGCGGGTCATAGGCGGAGTTGGAGGCGTCGAGGTCGGTCAGGTCGAGTCCGGTGGCGCCGAAGAATCCGGTCTGTGGGTCCTGGTAGGGGCGCTCGGTGAAGTAGCCGATCAGCATGGCGAGGTCCTTTGCATCTGCGGGCAGTATCGGAAATTTGAGATGGGATTGCCAGCGGGTGTTGCGGGGGGAGGGGAGCACGGAACGCGGGCGCTGTGCACGGAGATCGAGGTCTGGGCCCCGCATCGAGTGCGGGGCATCGGAGATCGAGTGCGGGGGAGGCTTCGCAAGGATCCTCGCCCTCCGCCCACGCGGGGACCCTCACCCCCCGCCTTCGCGGGGGCAGGCTCTCACCCTCTCCCAGAGGGAGAGGGGACCGGACGGAGCAGGGACCAGAAGAGAAGGGGCTTTTAGGGGCCTAGCCGGCGGCTTCGGCGTAGACAGCGGGCTCCGATGCTTCGGGGTCGGTGAGTTGGTGGAGGAAGGTGAGGATTTGGTCGGTGGATTGGCCCCTGAGGTGGGGGAAGTGGTCGATGGCTTCGCTGATCAGGGCGTCCAGGTCGGGAGGATCGGGGAGGTGGACAGTTTCCGGGGAGGTTTTTTCTTCCGAGGGCTGATCTGCGACGATTTCCTGCGCTGGACTGGAGATCGTGGGATCGGGGGTGGCAGAAATGGTCAATTCGGTGCTGGTTTCTGCGGATTCCTGCGATTCTTCGTCGCAGAGACCGGGCTGGTCGGGGCGCTGGGCGGCTCGTTGCTGGACATCGTGGGCGGTGCGGCGGACCTCGCGGGCGAGGCTGTTGAGCTGTGCGGCCTGGGCTTCGCGGGCGCGCAGATACTCGACCGGTTCAAGGTGACCGGACACATTGCCGACGATGTCCTGATCGGCGGCCAACTGCAGACGAAGCTGCAAGAAGTAGAGCGATTCGAGCAGGAGGTCGTCGGCCGTGGAGGCGGCGATGCTGGCCCAGTGAGTCTCGATGAGTTGGAGGTCGGAACGCACGGTGGCCCTGGAGACCTCGAGCTGTTCGGCGATCTCTCGTTGGGAGCGCCCGCGCTGGGCGAGGTAGTGGACGTGGAGGCAGCGTCGTCGTCGCCTGGGAGGGATGTGCATGGTTTCGGCCCTTCATGCTGCGTACAGATGTTCGGGTGATTGTAGCGAATGTGTGTTCTGTGTTGGTGTGTCGTGGTTGTCGGAGATGCCCCCCTCTGCCTTCGGCATCTCCCCCCGCGTAGCGGGGGGAGAGGGGAAGGGGGAAGAGTCTCTGCGCAGTAGGGCGGGGAGACCGGGCAGGAGGACGGGACGCCTAGACTGCGTGCCGAGACGGAGGCGGTGACATGTCCAAGCCTGTGGTGATTGAAGCGGCGATCAATGGCGGGACGCCGCAGTCTCGAAATCCGCACTCTCCTCGATCGGTGGAGGAGATTGCGGCGGATGCGGTCCGGGCTGTTGATGCCGGTGCGGCGATCGTGCACAACCACAATGACGATGAGGTGATCGGCGAGGGCTCGCGGATGCGCGCCGGCTGGCACGATCCGCAGCCCTACATCGACGCGTGGGGGGAGGCGCTGAGCCAGCGGCCGGACACGATCTTCTATCCCACCCAGGCGAGCGGCGGACCGGGCACCGACATTCATGTGCGGCTGAGCCATCTGGCGGCGCTGGACGCGGCGGGCGTGCTGGGTCAGGGACTGATCGACCCCGGCTGCGTGGCGCTGGGCGGCAGCGATGCCGATGGGCTGCCCAATGATGTCGATGCGGTGTACATCAACACGTATCGGGATGCGCGGCAGATGTTCGCGCTGGCCAACCGTATGGGTCGGGGCGCGAGCATTTCGATCTTCGAGCCCGGCTTCCTGCGGGTGGTGCTGGCCTATGCGGCGAAGGGGCTGGTGCCGCAGGGGTCGCTGGTCAAGCTGTATTTCGGCGGTACCGGCCGCGGGCCGCTGGGTTTCGGGATGCTGCCCAACGAGCCGTGTCTGGATGCGTACCTGTCGATGCTCGAAGGCACCGGCCTCGAGTGGTCGGTCGCCGTGCTGGGCGGAGATGTGGTGGGCAGCGGATTCGCCCGCCTGGCCCTGGAGAAGGGCGGCCATGTGCGGGTGGGGCTGGAGGACTTCTGGGACGGGGATCGGACGCCGTCGAACACCGAGCTGCTGGAGGAGCTGGTCTCGCTCTGCGACGAGGTTGGGCGACCGGTGGCGTCGCCGGCGGAGGCTCGCGAGTTGGTCGGCCTGCCGTCGACGCCGTAGAGAAGGAATGAACGATGTTTGAGATGCAGGCCGAGGTCTTGCGGGAGTTTCTTGATCGGCCGCTGCCGGCGGTGCTGTCGACGTTGCGGCGCGACGGCAGTCCGTACACGATCCCGCTGTGGTACCTGTGGGAGGGTGAGGTGCCGGACGACGTGCATCCGGTTCACAATCCGCCGAGCGGCCAGGCCTGGTTCCTTGGGGGCGCGACCAGTACCTGGGTGCGGCATCTGCAGCAGGATCCACGGATGTCGCTGTGCATCGACATCGAGGGGCCGCCGGCGATGCACGTGGGCATTGACGGGACGGTGGAGGTCTTGTCGGAGCCGGAGTCAGACCCCTGGCCGATCCTGCGTCGACTGGTCGAGAAGTACGTCGGCCGAGGCGACCCGGCCAACGAGGGAGAGGTCGAGGGCTACCTGGAGACGACGCGCTCGATGTCGCCGGTCCTGTTCAAGGTGACGCCGAAGCAGTGGCGGACGATTGACCTGTCAGAGTTTGCGGCGGGGCAGGACATCTGAGCCTCAGGTATCGGTGAGCGACCCCCTCTGCCTGCGGCATCTCCCCCTTGCGCGGGGGGAGAACAGAAGTCGGGATCGATCACCACACTCCCCGCGCGGGGATGACGCGGTTGTGGCTTACCCTCGAAGCAGTCCAAGCGTGGTGACAGACTAACGACCGAAGGAGAGTGATATGGCTCGAATGCGAGCGGACGCGTGGCGTGAGTTCATGGAGCAGCCGTACATGGGCGTGTTGGCGTCGCTGCGGCAGGACGGCCGGCCGTACACGGTGCCGCTCTGGTTCCTGTGGGACGGCGAGATCCCCGAGGACGCTCATCCGCTGCGCAATCCGCCGAGCGGGCACCTGTGGCTGACCGGCACGCTGGGGCGGGTGTGGTGCAAGCAGTTGGTGAACGATCCGCGGATGTCGTTTTGCATCGAGACATCGGGTCCGCCGTCTCAGCACGTGGAGATTGACGGCACGGCCGAGGCGTTGACGCTGCCTGACTTCGATATCTGGCCGGTGTCGCGCAAGCTGGCGGAGAAGTACGTGGGTCAGGGAGATCCCGCCAACGCTGCCGCGGTCGACGCGTTCTTCGCCAACATGCAGACCGAGCCGCGGATGCTGTTCAAGGTGACGCCGGAAGTGTGGCGTGCGATTGATCTGACGGTCTACCGCGGCAAGCGCAGCGACCGCGAGCACCAGACGGCTCATCAGGCCGCACAGGAGGCTCAGGCGGTGCGGTGAGCCTGCAGGTCGGGCACCGCAGGCAAAGCGGCAGGCAGGGAGTCGGCGCGCTTGTAGCCAATCCCGATTTCCGACGGGTCTGGGCGGCCGGCGCCGTGACCGGCATGGTGCGCTGGCTCGACATGCTGGTGCTCACGCTGTTCGCCCGGGATCTGGCTGAGGCTGCGGCTTTTGTGGCGCTCGCGTTCCTGGTCCGGATGGCGCCGAGGCTGCTGTTCGGGATGTTCGTGGGCGCGCTGGCCGACCGCTTCAACCGCAAGAAGATCTGGATTGCGTCGCTGTTGATCCTGTCCGTGATGTACTTCGCCCTGACGGCATACGTGATGCTGGAGGGCATCGACTTCTGGCTGCTGCTGGGATTCGTGTTCGTCGCCGGGACGGTCTGGTCGGTCGAGTTTCCCACGCGCCGGGCGATGATCGCCGATGTCGTCGCGCCCCACCAGGTTGGCCGCGCGGTCGGGCTGGACTGGTCGACCGATTCGATCGTGCGCATCCCGGGACCGCTGATCGGCGCCGGTCTGCTGCAGGAGCTGGGCGCCGAGTGGGCGTACCTGTTTACGGCGTGCGCGTTCATCGTCTCGGCGATGATCGCGACGACGCTCAGCTATCGTCCACCGCTGCGCAGTGGGTCGGCCAGCGGCTTCGGCGAGGTCGCCAAGCAGACCTGGCGCGACATCCGCGACGGATTCAGCTACATCCGTCGCAGCGAACTGCTGCTGGGGACGCTGGGGGTGACGCTGGCGTTCAACTTGCTCTTCCCCGCCTATGCGGCGGCGCTGCCGGACATCGGTCAGGAGTTACTGGGCGTCGACAAACTGCGGATCGGCGTCCTCGAGGCGTTGGTTGGGGCGGGTTCGTTTTTCAGCGCCCTCGTGATCGCTGGGTGGAGCAGTTGGGGGCAATCCGGACGGATCTACTACACCGGGACGGCGTGGTTCATCCTCTGTGTCCTGGGCATGGTGCTGTCGCCCTGGTATCCGCTGTCGATGCTGATTTCGTTCTGCATGGGTTTCGGGTTCTCCGCGTTCGCGATCATGCAGACGGCCTTGCTGGTGACGCGCACGCCGGCCGAGATGCGCGGGCGAGTGATGGGCGTGCTGTCGATGGTGATCGGAATGGGACCGGTGACCGGACTGCAGGTGTTCTTCATGTTCGAGTGGTTTGGGATCCAGGGGGGTGTGATCTCGGTGGTGATCGAGGCGCTGGCGTTGATGCTGGTGGTGATCTTCTTCTGGCCGGTCGTGGTCCGAAAGCTGGCCGGTTCCGACCCTCGGACGGCGGCGACGTTTGCGCCGCAACGATCACAGTGAGCGCATGTTGACTAGGCTGCGAACTATTGGAGCGCTCCGATGACGACGATGCGACGACGGCAGCAGTTCAAGGCGGAGGTCTGGACGACTCGTGGGACGAAGCTGACCGAGTGCTTCGCGATCGTCGACATTGAGACGGTCCGCTCGGGCGAGGTGCGGGAACGCTCGTGGCGGGGCAAGATCTCGTCGCTGTCGAATCCGGAGCATTCGCTGGGCGGGGCGTACCGGCTTCGGGCTCGGGGCGAGGACGGCGACGGCGCGCGGATCGAGATCATCGACGGGTTCGAGGAGCGTCTGGGTGTGACCTCGGACGAATACAGTTTCGTCGGCAGCGGCGATCCGCCGAAGGGGCCCGAGCGTCGTCGGCGACGGCGTTGAGTCCATCGCCGGACTACGATCATTGGGAGTCAAGCGAGCGAACGGACGGACGAGATGACGACAGAGTCGGCGGTGGACGCGTCGGTGGAGTTGCGCGGGCAGGTTGAGGCGGCGAAGGCGGCCTCGCCGGCGCTGGGCTGGTCGTCGACCGAGCGGAAGAACGCGGTATTGCACTCGGGCGCGGCGCTGTTGCGAGAGCGCTCCGCGCAGATTGTCGCTGCGAATGAGGAGGATGTCGCCGAGGCGAGTGGTCACCTGAGCGAGGCGATGATCGACCGGCTCATGCTTACTCCTGAGCGCGTGGACGCGCTGGCGGCGTCGTTGGAAGACCTGGCCCTGCTGGAGGATCCGGTCGGTGAGACGATTGACCGGACCACGACCGATTCGGGACTGAAGATCGAGCGGGTGCGGGTGCCATTGGGCGTGATCGCGTCGGTGTACGAGTCGCGGCCGAACGTGACGATTGACATCGGGGCGATTTGCCTGAAGTCGGGCAATGCGTCGGTGCTGCGCGGCGGTCGCGAGGCGCTGCGCTCCAATCGCATCCTGGCCGATGTCTTGCGCGACGCGCTGGCCGACAACGACCTGCCCGCGGACGCGATCCAACTCGTGCGCAGCACCGATCGGGCGCTGGTCGGCGAATTGCTGGCGATGAACGATCTGATCGACCTGATGGTCCCCCGCGGTGGTCAGGCGTTGATCAACCGCGTGCGCGCCGAGGCTTCGATGGCGGTCGTCGCGGGCGGCGTCGGCATTTGCCACACGTACATTGACGCCGCCGCCGACCTCGAGATGGCGCTGGCGGTCGTGGACAACGCCAAGCGACGCCGGGTGAGCATCTGCAATGCGCTGGACGTGATGCTGGTCCACGAAGCGGTCGCGCCGCAGTTTCTGTCGGAGCTGGGTCGGCGCTGGGCGGGCGATGGTCCGACGCCGGTGGAGTTACGCGCCGACGATCGGGCTCGCGCGTTATTGTCCGAGACTTCGGCGAACGTGCACCCGGCCGGTCCGGATGACTTCGACACCGAGTTCTTATCGTTGACGGCCGCCGTCGGCGTGGTTAGCGATGCCGATGCGGCGCTGGCGCATATCGCCGAGCACGGCAGCGGGCATTCGGAGGCGGTGATCACGGCCGACGAGGCGCTCGGCCAACGCTTCCTGCGGGAGGTCGATGCGGCGGCTGTCTACGTGAACGCCTCGACGCAGTTCACCGACGGCGGGCAGTTCGGTCTGGGCGCGGAGGTCGGGATTTCGACGGGGAAACTACACGCTCGCGGACCGATGGGTCTGCGCGAGCTGACCTCGTACAAGTGGGTGATTCGCGGCGACGGGCACATCCGTCCCGTCTGAGCCGCGGTGATAGAGAGAACGAACGATGTCCAAGAGACCGATCCCGACCGTCGCCGGCGCCGCCATGCGCGCGGCTGCGACGGAGTTCGTCAACAGCCTGAACGTCGAGCAGCGCGCCACGACGATCTACGACTACATGGATGGCGAGCGCATCTTCTGGTACTACCCACCGACCAATCGTCACGGCCTGGCGTTGCGCGACATGACCGAGTCGCAGCGCGGTCTCGCGATGAAGCTGATGGAGGCCGGCCTGAGCGAGCGCGCCTACGAGCAGGCCGTCGGGATCATCGACCTGGAGATCATCCTCGGCGAGATCGAGGTCGGCGCGGGAATCAAGACGTTCAAGCGCGACCCTGAGCTCTACTACTGGACGATCTTCGGCGACCCGACAAGCGACGAGCTTCCCTGGGGCTGGCGGGTGGAGGGGCACCACATCTCGCTTAACTTCTCGCTGTGGGGCGACGGTCTGCTGTCGCTGACTCCGTTCTTCTTCGGCACCAATCCGGCCGAGGTGCGCAAGGGTCCGCAGGCGGGTCTACGCATCCTCGACCAGCGCGAGGACCTCGCGTTCGATCTGATGGCGTCGCTGGACGGCGAGCAAGCCGAACGAGCGGTGATCTATCCGGAAGCTCCGTGGGACATCCTGACCTTCAACGCCTCACGGGCGGTGATGCCGGCCTATGAGGGGTTGGCGGCTTCTGCGATGGACGACGATCAGTGGGCGGTGCTGGATCGGCTGATCAACATCTACGTCGATCAGGCGCCGAGGGATCTCGCCGACGATCGCCGCGCCCGAATCGCGGCGGCCGGACGCGAAGGGATGCACTTTGCCTGGGCCGGTCCCGTCCAGAACGGGGAGCCGCATTACTATCGGATCCACGGCGGGAACTTCCTCGTGGAATTCGACAACCGCCAGAACGGGGCCAACCATATCCATTGCGTCTGGCGGGATGTCGAGAACGACTTCGCCAACGATGTCCTGGGCGAGCACCTCGTCCTCTATCACGTGCTGTAAGGGATCACCGAGGCGCAATCCCCGATGTTTCACTACGAACGCGAAAGCCGTACGGCGCAGTCCGAATGCTACGTCGTGGAGAACGAAGCGGGCTCGCGGGGCCGCGTCGATCTGCACTTCGCCGCGCCGTTGGTCTATGCCACCCTCTGCGTGCCGGAATCGTGGGCGGAAGAGGACATCCAGGACGTGATTGCCGATGTTGATGACCGCTGGGCGCAGACGGCCGATCCATTGCGCGATGACCTGATCGTCACCGTCTGGCGTGGCCAGGAAGTGGGCGTCTATTCACAGGAAGACGGAGCGGCCGATGACTGACGAAGACGTCATGGTTGAGGACCAGCAGGGCGAGGGCGAAGCGGCCGACGCACTACAGATGCTGTTCGACGGGCACGTCGATGTGATGCTGCCGCCGGAGGAGATCGAGGAGTTCCACGATTTCATCCGCGAAGAGGCGTTGATGCGCAGGCGCTTCGCGGTCTCGTTCCGGCTCGAATGCCGCTGTCTGGCCTGGATCGGCTACTCGCTGGCCAACATCGTGACGCACGAGGACGGGATCGAGTTCAAGGCCAACCCGATGCAGACCTACGTCCCGGACCATGAGCCGGATGTCGAGCATCCCGAGGGTGCCACCGAGGATCCGCCGGAGCAGTTTCTCGACTGGCCGATCTGGCCGCTGGAGATCTACCAGGACGAGCTCGAGGAAGAAGAAGAGGACACGGAAGAGGATGGCGAGTGAGTGGGCCAAATGGGCGGTTCGCAGCGGTCTTCTTTGACCTGGACGGAACGCTGGTCAGCGAACGCACGGGAGTCAGAGAAGCGCGCACGGCGATTGGTATCCGCCTGAACGAGCTCGGTCTCTACCACAAGCCAGCGTCGGCGTTCGCCGACACGGTCGAGATGGTGATCGGGGGGATCCTCGAGGACAACGACTGGCAGTGGCCGCTGTGGTTGCACTCGGAGGAGTGGCTGAGACGGACGCTGGCGGCGGCCGAGGTGACCGTCAGCGAGGATGAGTTTCGCGAGCTGAACCAGGTCTACCGAGATGAGCGGAGTGATCGGGCGGAAGCAATCCAAGGTTGGCCGGAGGCCCTGGCGGCCGCGCGCAGGCATGGTCCGATCGGGCTGATTACCAACTTCAACGACGGTCCGATGCAGCGGGAGAAGATTCGCGGCGCAGGTTTAGCGGGTCAGTTCGACGGCGTCTACATCTCGGGCGAAGTCGGGGTCTGGAAGCCGGAGCGCGGCATCTTTGAGCATGCCGCCAACGATCTGGGCGTGGATCCTCGCGAGTGCGTGCATATCGGCAACAACATCCAGTCGGACGTCGAGGGCGCGATCGGTGCCGGGATGATGGCGGTGCTGGTGGAGGAGGATGATCGGCCGCGGCCGGCGAGCCTCGATAGTGAGGTGGTCTGGTGCGAGGATTTGCAGGGAGTCGCCGAGTGGCTAAGCGGTGGCTGAGGAGCGGCCGAGGCCAGCGGGGAAGCTAACGATCAGCCCGAGTGGCCTTCTCAAGATCGGCGAGCGCGGGTATGACCTCGACGATGCACAAGCTGTGCACGATCGAAACCCGATCTGGATCTGGCAGGACGAGCGAATCCGCCGAGACGACCTGGGGCGCTGGAACATTCGACCGGCGCGATGGAGATTGATTGGGCGTGGCCCAGGCGGCGTGATCCTGTCGGTGGTGATTGAGCTCCCTAGCGCGGATGGCAGGTCCGAAGTGGTCAGCGTCTTCGAAGCGAGTCCAGCGGACAAAAGTCGGTACGCTGACTGGATAAGGAGGAGGCAATGACGGATTCGCGGCAGACCTGGCTGGAGTCACTGGATCCGCGTGTGCGTGCCGAGGTGGAGGCGGAGATTGCCGACTACGAAGATCCCGAGAATGCGGAGTACGTGGAAGACGACGACTGGGCGCCGCCCAAGGGGGGCGGGATGGGGTTAACGGTTGATTTCAGCAGCGAGGAGATCACAACGCTGAGCCAGGCGTTTGGCGCGTCGCTCGAAATGTTCAAGATTATGCATGATGCCTTGATGGCGCGCGCCCACGAGGAATTGCGGGAGCGAGAGGAGTCGGACTCCGACTCCCTCACAGCGGCGGACTGAGCTCTGGTCGGGCTGAGGTCACTTCCGCGCGATTGCTCGCTTCGCCGCCTTGACCACCGACTCGGCCGTCAGTCCGTACTCGTCGAGCAGTTCCTGCCAAGGCCCCGACTGGCCGAAGGTGTCGTTGATTCCGACCTGTTCCATTGGCACGGGGCAGTGCAGTGCCAGCGTGCGCGCGACAGCGGATCCGAGGCCGCCGATCACGTTGTGTTCCTCGGCGCAGACGATCGCGCCGGTCTGTTCGGCGGCGCGAATCACTTCCGGCGCATCGAGCGGCTTAATGGTGGCCATGTTGAGGACTCGAGCGCCGATGCCGTCTTGCGCGAGGGCATCGGCGGCGCGAAGTGTCGGTCCGACCATCAGACCGCAGGCAATCAGCGTGACGTCGCTGCCGTCGCGCAGCTGGTGGGCTTTGCCTAGCTGGAACGACGCGCCGTCGGTGTACACGACTGGCAGCTTGGGGCGTCCGAGGCGGATGTACCACGGCTCGTCGTCTTCGGCTGCACGGCAGATCATGGCGTCAGCCTCGACCGAGTCGCAGGGAACGACCACGTTCATGCCGGGCAGCGATGTCATCAGGGCCAGATCCTCGATCGCCTGGGCGGAGGCGCCGTCTTCGCCGACGGAGATGCCGCCGTGCGAGGCGATCAGCTTGACGTTCATGCGTTGTTGTGCGATCTGGACGCGGATCTGGTCGAAGCAGTGGCCGGGCATGAAGACGGCGAAGGAGGCGGCGTAGACGGTCTTGCCGGTCGAGGCGAGCCCGGCGGCAATGCTGATCATGTTGGCCTCGGCCGCGCCGACGGTGAACCAGCGGTCGGGGAACGAGGCTGCGAGCTTGTTGCCGCCGGTTGAGGCGGAGAGGTCGGCGTCGAGCGCGACGATGTCGTGGCCGGCCTCGGCCAACTTGACCAGGGCCGGACCGTAGGCTTCGCGGGTGGCGGCAGGGGCAGGTGTGGCAGTGGTTGTCACGAAAGCCCCGCCTCGATCTCTTCGAGCGCCTGGGCGAGTTGCTCGTCCGACGGACCCTTGCCGTGCCAGCCGGCCGGGTTTTCGGCCATGAACGAGACGCCGCGTCCCTTGACGGTTTCGCAGATGACCACCTGCGGAGCGTCGGTTCGTGCTCGCGCAATCAGCAGCGCGTCCCGCACGGCCTCGACATCGTGGCCGTCGACGTGCTGAACACCCCAGCCAAAGGCGGTCCATTTGTCGCCGACCGGGTCGATGCGCATGATCTCGTCGCCGGGTCCGTCATTTTGGAAGTGATTGCGGTCGAGAACGGCGGTGATCCGGTGCAGGCCGAAGTGCGAAGCGGACATGATGGCTTCCCAGTTCTGGCCTTCGTTCAACTCGCCGTCGCCGACGACGACGAAGATCTGGCCTTCGTCAGCGGGGAAGCCGTTGAGGTGGTGGCCGAGCGCCACGCCGACCGCGAAGGAGAGTCCCATGCCCAGCGCGCCGCCCGACATCTCGACGCCCGGAGGTTTGTTGCGGACGACGTGCCCTTGCAGCTCAGTGCCCAACGAGCGAAATGAGGGGATGAGCTCGGTGCTGAAGTAGCCGGCCTCGGCGAGGGTCGCGTAGACGACCGGCGTGGCGTGGCCCTTGCTCAGGATGACGCGGTCTCGGCGCTCCCACAGTGGGTCGGCCGGGTCGTGCCGTACGACGCCACCGAAGTAGAGCGCGGCGAAGATCTCGGTGGCTGAAAGTGATCCGCCGGGATGGCCCGATTGGGCGGCGTGCGTCATCTCCACGATGTGTCGTCGAATCCGCTTGCAGACATCGAGCAGAGCTTCGGTGTCTGCGGCGGGCGCGGCTGATGTGGTCATGTGGCTCTGGATTTCGCTGGCATCGTGAGGCGGCTGAAGCGCACGTTCATGCTAGTGGCGGATTGCGATTGCAGATAGGAAGATGGGACAACGCTGAGGAGATGTGGATGCGCTTGTTCATCGAAACGGTGTTGGAACCTTCGGCGCTGGATGACGTCTGGTTGGTTGGAGACCACTTGCGACGACAACCCTCGTTCCCAACCGATGCGCTGCGCTGGGTCAAGCGAGAGGCGATGCACCTGACGCTGAGATTCCTCGGCGAAGTGGAAGAGGCGCGCGTGCAGGACGTCGCCGGCGCGCTGGCCGAACTGGGGAACGGCGGTCGGTTGGCGCTGCGGGTGGTTGAGGTGGGATCGTTCGGTGGGCGGCGGCCGCGCGTTGTCTGGGTTGGCTTCGCGCGAGACGAAGGTTTCGAACGCTTGCGAACGTTGCGGCAGCGTCTCGACGGCGCTCTGGTTGGCGCCGGTTTCGAGACGGAGCGGGGCGAGTTTCGGCCTCATCTCACCCTGGGACGTGTTCGCAGGCAGGCGACTGCAGGTGATCTTGCGCGTATTCGCTCAGTGGTTGCGGATGCTCCTTCGCTGGACATCACGTCGGTTGTCGATCGGGTGGCGTTGGTTGAGTCGAGGTTGTTGAGGGATGGGCCTCGGTATCGTCGGCTGGTGCTCACGGAGTTGTAACATTCGGGTGTACCATTGGCCGTCCCGGTAGGACGGATTCGAGGGAGTTGTGCGATGCAGAGCAGCCTCATCTCGAAGATCGAGAAGGCGCGAATCTACGCGGAAGAACTGGAGCGATTCGAGGTGCTGTCGCTGCGCTGCGACGTACGCGGCGACTCGACGACGCACACGGCGGAACTCGGCCCGGATGGCTGGGACTGCGACTGCTATTTCTTCCAGGACGCGAAGACCTGCTCGCACACGATGGCGCTTGAGCGCATCCTCGACCGTATGCTGCCGGAGCGCTTTCGGCCGGCCTTCACCAGCGTGCAATAGAGGTCCCGCCTGGGCCGCCGCTACGGTATCCGGCGGAAGACGAGACAGGCGTTTTGACCGCCGAATCCGAATGAGTTCTTGAGCACGGCATTGACCTCGGCTTCGCGCGCCTGGTTGGGAACGTAGTCGAGGTCGCAGTCCGGATCGGGCGTGGTGTAGTTGATCGTGGGGTGAATCTTGCCGTCGGTGATCGCCTTGATCGCGGCGATCGACTCAAGACCGCCGGCTCCGCCGAAGATGTGACCGATCATGGACTTGGTCGAAGAGATAGGGATGTTGCGGGCGGCTTCGCCGAGCGCGACCTTTAGCGCGCGAGTCTCGGACGCGTCGTTGAGCGGCGTCGAGGTGCCGTGCGCGTTGACGTAATCGATTTCTTCGGGCTCTATGTCCGCATCCTGCATCGCCCAGTTGATCGCCCGGATCGGCCCGGCGCCGTCTGCGTCGGGCATGACGAGGTGGTGTGCGTCGGCCGAGGAACCGAAGCCGGCTACTTCGACCTGGTAGTCCACGCCGCGGCGGCGCGCCGATTCTTCAGATTCGAGCACGATGATGCCGGCGCCTTCGCCGGGGACGAAGCCGTCGCGGTCGGCGTCGAACGGGCGCGAGGCGGCGGTGGGATCGTCGTTCTTCGTGGTCAGGGCCCGCATCACGGCGAAGCCGCCGAGTCCAAGCTGACAGAAACCGGCCTCGGTGCCGCCGGAGATGACGATGTCGGCCTGTCCGTTGCGAATCACGTTGGCGGCGTCGCCCAGCGCCTGGGTGCCGGCGGCGCAGGCGGTGACGACGGTGGTGTTGTAGCCGAGCAGGCCGAACTGCATGGCGATGTTGGCGGCGGCCATGTTGGGCAGCACCTTGGGCAGGAAGAGCGGATCGAGCCGCATCCCGCCGCGCTCAAAGAGTTTGCCGGCCGTGTCCTGAATCTCCGGGTAGCCGCCGGCGCCGTTGCCCAGGACAACCCCGACACGGCTGCGATCGGTCGCGTCGAGATCGAGTTGCGCGTCCTCGATGGCCTCACGCGCAGCGGCGACCGCGAAGTGGGTGAAGCGGGCCATGCGACGGGCAGACTTGCGATCCATGAAGTCTCGAGCGTCGAATCCACGGATCTCTCCGCCGATCGTACAACTGAATCCGGAGATGTCGAAGTTCTCGATGGGCTTGATCGCGCTCTCGCCGGCGAGGAGCTTGTCCCAGAACAGACCGACGCCCGGACCATAGGGCGAGATCGCCCCCATTCCCGTGACCACGACTCGTGGTCGTCGGGCTCGGTCAGGGGCCGACTCTGAGTCAGTCATACGGTCGGATCCTCCGCTCGACGGAGCAGGTGAGACTCCGGCGGGGCGCTCAGAAGGCGACGCGCGTCGGCGGCGACCGAGAGAGAGCCGAGCACGACGATCAGGTCGCCGGCGTGAGCCTGGCGCCCGGCTGCGCTCAGCGCCGACCCGGGGTCGGCATGGGTGGTCACTCCGCCGCTCCATTCCGGGTCGACGAACGCGTCGGCGACCTGTTGCGGCGGACGGGCGCGGGGATGGTCGGAGGTGGTGGCGTAGACGTGGGCGCTTCGGGTCTGAATGATGTTGGCCATGTCGGACAGCGCCTTGTCGCCCAGGACCCCGAAGATCACGTGGAGTTGGTCATGAGGGAAGTAGTCGCGGCATGCGTCGAGCGCGCGTTGGACCGACTCGGCGTTGTGTGCGCCGTCGATCACGACCTTCGGGGGGCCACCGGGATCGTTGGCGACGAACGACTCCGGCAACTCAAACGGCTCGAGCCGAGCCGGCCAGCGGACCGTGGCCAGGCCTCGATGCAGCGCCTCGGACGGGACCGAGACGACGCCGGCAGCGTTGAGGGCGTCGATCGTTGCAATCGCGGTCACCGCGTTGTCTATCTGGTGGCTGCCCAGCAGGGGCAAGAGGTGCATGGCCGAGGGCTCTTCCCCGGGGCGCGGGTTGCGTCTCGAGAGGCGGAACCACTGGCCCCACGGTTCGACACCTGCGGGCTCGGTGGCATAGTCGGCGCCCACGTCAACAAGCGACACCGGGACATCGTCGGCGGCATTTCTGACCACCGCGGCCGCCTCCTCGTAGCGCTGACGCGCGAGGACCGCCGTACGGCAGGCGGCGCTGATGATGCCGGCCTTCTCCGAGGCGATCTGCGTGATCTTGTCGCCCAGGATGTCGGTGTGCTCGTGCGAGAGCGAGGCGATCACCGCGGCATCGGTGCGCGAGAAGACGTTGGTGCTGTCGAGACGGCCGCCGAGCCCTACCTCGACGATCTGCACATCGACATCATGCGCGTGAAACGCGTGGAAGCCGAGCGCGGTCAGAATCTCGAAGGTGCTGATGTGGCCGGGATCTTCCTCTTGCTCCGCGTTGATCACGTGGCGTAGCTGCTCGCAGAGGCGGGCGAACTCGTCGTCCGGCAAGGGTGCTCCGAGTATGCGGATTCGCTCGGAAAACTCATGCAGGTGGGGGCTGGTGAACAGGCCAGTGCGGAATCCGGCGGCGCGCAGGATCGATTCGATGATCGCCGCCGTCGAGCCCTTGCCCTTGCTACCGGCGATGTGGATCGTGGTGCGGCCGTGCTGTGGATCGGCCAGGCGGCGGAGGATCGATCGGATCCGGTCCAGCGCAAAATCGCCCTTCGATCGCCTCGGTCCCGAGCCGCGTTCGAAATCGGCGAACGACATCAGCCATTCAACGGCCTGCGAATAGTCGCTAATCGGCTCTTCGGCGGCGGTTGTCGACATTTGTTCCCCTGTCAATCCACACTCCGCATCGAGGTGGTGTGCCTCGACCCAAGCTGGCCCGTTCAGGCGACCGTTTCATCGTACGCCACTTGATCAGGGGGTTTCAGGCTGCGACGATCCGCGCAACGGACACACTGCGCCGCTGCGGCGCGGAACGAGCGGGACTTCCATGGCTGACGCAGGCGACTCGTTGAAGACACTGGCGGAGGTTGTCGCTGAGACGGCGCCGGCGGAACTCGTTGCCGACGGCTTTCTTACAGTGGTCTCCGCAATCGCGGATGGAGCCAAGCACGTAAGCGGTTTGACCCGGCGCGCTGGGCTGGCTGGCATGCTTGGCGACACGGGCGAAGTCAACGTGCAGGGGGAGATTGTGCAGGTGCTCGACGCCGCCGGCACGGACGCCTTCGTGACCTCGTTGCGCGACTGCGGCGTGGTCGCCGCGCTGGCTTGCGAGGAACTCGAAGACGCGGTGTTCGTCTCCGATGCCGCTGATCATCCTTACATCGTTCTGTTCGATCCAGTCGACGGCTCGAACAACATCGATGTCGCGGTGACGATCGGCTCGATCTTCGCGGTGTACCGACGCAGCGACGATTCGGCGGTGACCGAAACGTCATTGCTGCGCCCCGGGCGTGAACAGTGCGCGGCGGTGTATTTCGTCTACGGTTCGTCGACGGTGATGGTCGTCGCGACCGAGGGACGCGTGGACGGATTCACACTCGAACCGACCTCTGGCGAGTTCCTGCATTCCCACGATCAAATCCAGATACCTTCCCAGTGCGCCGCATACTCCGTGAACGAAGGCAATCAAAGCAAGTGGTTCCCCGGTATGCAAGCGGCCGTTGCTGATCTGAGGGCCGAATACGGGCTGCGTTACGTTGGATCATTGGTCGCCGACTTCCACCGCGACCTGCTTAAGGGTGGAATCTTCCTCTATCCGGGCGATGTCAAGTCTCCAGGCGGCAAGCTGCGCCTCGGCTACGAGGCGAACCCACTCTGTTTCGTCGCCGAACAGGCCGGTGGGGCCGGCACGACCGGTACCGAGCGCATCCTGGATGTGCAACCCAAGCTGCTGCATCAACGCACGCCGCTGATCGTGGGCAACGCCGATGTGGTCGAACGCGTCGTCGCCAAACTGGCCGAGTAGTGCAAGCACCCTTCGACCCCCAGACCGAGTTCCTGAAAGGCGCAATCCGATGAGCAATCCACTGCATGAGACCGCGCAAGCTCTCGCCGACCCGGGACGCGGCATTCTCGCCGCGGATGAATCCCTGCCGACGATCAAACGTCGCTTTGACTCGATTGGGCTCGAATCGACCGAGACCAACCGTCGTGACTGGCGCCAACTGCTGTTCACGTCCGAAGGGATCGGCGACTGGATCTCAGGGGTGATCCTGTTCGAGGAGACTTTGACCCAGAGCTCTTCTGACGGACGCTCGTTGGTGGAGGTGTTGACCTCGAACGGCGTGATTCCCGGGGTGAAGGTGGACAAAGGGACAAAGGATCTGGCCGGGTCGCCCGACGAAACGATCACCGAAGGTCTGGACGGGCTGCGCGAGCGGCTGGAAGTCTACCGCGAGCAAGGCGCTCGCTTCACCAAGTGGCGAGCAGCGATAGCGATCGCCGATGGTCGTCCGACGGACTACTGCATCGACGTGAACGCTCATGCGCTGGCACGCTTCGCCGCGCTGTCGCAAGAAGCGGGCCTTGTGCCGCTGGTGGAGCCGGAGGTGCTGATGGACGGCGAACACGACATCGGCACATGCGCGGAGGCTACCGAAGCCGCCTTGCTCGCCACGTACGCCGCCCTTGCCGCACAGAACGTCGACCTACCAGGGACGCTGCTCAAGCCGAACATGGTGCTCTCGGGTAAGAGCGCTGCCGACCGCGCCCCGGCTGAAGTGGTTGCGTCCGAAACGCTGCGCGTGTTCGCCAACACCGTGCCCCCGGCAGTGCCGGGTTGCTTCTTCCTCTCCGGCGGCCAGTCGGACGAGGAGGCGACCGTCAACCTGAACGCGATTAACGTGGCCGCCGCCGGCTCGTCCTCGGCTCCGTGGGAGCTGAGCTTCTCGTACGGTCGCGGACTGCAGGCGACGCCGCTTTCGGTCTGGGCAGGCAAGCCCGAAAACGTCGCCTCCGCCCAGGCCGCCTTCCAGGAGCGAGCCCGCCTGACGTCGGCGGCTCGCAAGGGCGAATACGCGGGCTAACTCGGGGTACCAGAAACCAGTGCCCCACCGACTCCTGATCGCCACGGGCAACCCGGGCAAACTGCGCGAGTTTGGCGCGCTGTTTGACGCGCACGTCGAATCGGAGTGGGAACTCGTCGCACCGGCCGATGTTGGATTGAAGGGCTTCACCGTCGTCGAGGACGGCGACACCTATGCCGTGAACGCGGGCCGCAAGGCGCGCTCCTATTCCAATGCCAGCGGATTGCCGGCCCTGGCCGATGATTCGGGGCTGGAGGTTGATGCACTCGACGGCGCGCCCGGCCTGTACAGCGCTCGATATGCTGGGGACGCAGCGGATGACGCCGCCAATCGGACCAAGCTGCTCCAGGCATTGGCGAACATCCCAACCGAGCAGCGAGCGGCCCGATTCCGCTGCGTGATTGCGCTCGCCTTTCCCTACACGACCAACGTGCGGTTGGGCGAGGGCGTGGTGGAAGGATCGATCGCGATGGACGAGCGCGGCGACCTGGGGTTCGGCTACGACCCGGTCTTCACGCTGCCCGACGGTCGGCGCATGGCGGAGCTGGATATGTCGGAGAAGAACGCGATCTCGCATCGCGCCCGAGCCCTGGCCGACGCGGCCTGGGCGCTCGACGTGATGGCTCAGACGCTGGATCAGAGCTCATGAGTCGCGGGCTCGATGTTCCGGTCGACCGGCTGGGTCGCCGCTTCGCGGACCTGCGGGTTTCGGTCACCGATCGCTGCAACTTCCGCTGCCCATACTGCATGCCCAAGGAGATTTTCGGACCGGGCTACGAGTTCCTGCCGCGCTCGGCGATCCTGAGCTTCGAGGAGATTGTGCGCGTCGTCTCGATCTTTGGCCGGCTCGGTCTGCGCAAACTGCGCCTGACCGGCGGCGAAC
Organism: Chloroflexota bacterium; assembly: GCA_028874365.1. Taxonomy (GTDB): domain Bacteria; phylum Chloroflexota; class Dehalococcoidia; order Bin125; family Bin125; genus Bin125. Next base: position 57,101 of record JAPPJZ010000054.1, read on the forward strand.
CTACGGTGCGCGCCGAACTGCCGACGCTGATCGGAATGCTGCGCGAGACGCTGCCCGAGGTGGACATCGCGCTGACAACCAACGGCTCGCGCCTCGCGGCAATGTCCGAAGATCTGCAGGCAGCCGGACTCGACCGGGTCACCGTGAGCCTCGATTCGATTGACCCGGAGATCTGCCGCGAGATGAACGGCGTCGACTTCCCCCATGAGCGTGTGCTCGACGGCATCGACGCGGCTGCGGCCGCAGGGCTTGGACCGGTCAAGATCAACGCGGTGGTCAAGCGTGGTGTGAACGACGAAGGCATCGTCGACATGGCCCGCCACTTCCGCGGCACGGGGCACATCGTGCGCTTCATCGAGTACATGGACGTGGGCACGACCAACGGCTGGAAGCTAGACGAGGTCGTCCCGGCGCGGGAGATCATCCAGCGGTTGGCGCAGATCGAAGGACTGGAGCCGGTCGAGGCGGCCTACCAGGGCGAGGTGGCCAAGCGCTGGCGTTGGTCGGACGGCAGCGGCGAGATCGGCGTGATCACCTCTGTGACCGAGCCGTTCTGCGGTGACTGCACTCGAGCGCGGCTTTCGGCTGAGGGTTCGCTCTACACCTGCCTGTTCGCTTCGGTCGGCCATGACCTGCGGGCGCAACTCCGTTCGGGCGCCTCGGACGATGAGCTACACGACCGCATCCAGGGCATCTGGACGGCGCGCGAGGACCGCTACTCGGAGATGCGCGCCGCGATGACCGATGACCTGCCGGTGCTTGATCGGGTGGAGATGTCGCACATTGGCGGCTGAGCAGATACCAGAGACGCAGCCGGAACTGAGTCACATTGACGCGCAGGGACGCGCGCGGATGGTTGATGTCGGCAACAAAGAGATCACCGAGCGGCGCGCCGTCGCCGAGGGCCGCGTGCTGATGCAGGCCAAAACGCTGGAGCTGATCCGCAATTCAGCATTGAAGAAGGGCGACGTGCTGGCGACGGGCGAGATCGCCGGCGTGATGGCGGCGAAGCGGACGCACGAGCTGATCCCGCTCTGTCACCCGCTGATGCTGAACCAGGTGCTGGTCGAGCTGCGCCTGGTCGACGAGCCGCCGTCGGTCGAAATCCGGGCCGAGGTGCGCTGCTCGGGCAAGACCGGCGTCGAGATGGAGGCGCTGACCGCCGTCTCGGTCGCCGGACTCACGGTCTACGACATGGCCAAGGCGGTCGACCGCGGCATGCGGATCGACGCGGTGAGACTGCACGAGAAGGACGGCGGCCGCTCAGGCTCGGTGCGGCTGGAGTAGCCCCCGTTCAGTCGAGGTTGTAGACGCGCGCCGCGTTGCCGTGCAGAACCTTCTCCAGGATCTCCTCGGAGATGCCGCTGCTGTCAAACTTGCGATCCAGGTTCTCGCTGGCCGTCTCAGAGAACTCGAAGGCGCCCGGCGTGATGCTGGTCGGATGGGGGAAATCGGTCTCGTACATCACGTTGTCCTGGATCAGGTCGATCACGCGCAATGCGGAATCCTGCTCGAACCAGAAACTGCCGTAGACCTGACGGTAGAAGTACTCGCTAGGCAGCAGGTCGCGCTCGGGATGGGCCTTGTCGAGGCCGAGGTTGATCCATTGCCAGTCCATCGACTCGAGCAGGTAGGGGATGTAGCCAATCCCGCTCTCGACCGAGACGAAGTCGAGCTGGGGGAAGCGGTGGCAGAGTCCGGAGAAGATCACCTCTGATATCGCATCGGTGTTGCCGATGAAGCTCATGATCGTGACTTTGACCAGGTAGGTGGCCGGGTCGTAGCCGGGCCAGACGTGCATGTCGCGTCCGGCGTCGACGTGGAAGGTGATCGGCAGCCCGGCGTCCTGCGTCGCATTCCAGATTGGATCCCAGTGCTCGTCGGCCAGGTAGGGCAGGTCGTAGCCGTCGGGCTGGTAGGTCATCATCACCGACTTGTGCCCGGCCGCCGCATTGCGTTCGATCTCCTCGACGCAGGCGGGTACATCCCAGAGCGGCAGGCTGACCTGGGCCAGCAGGCGATCCGGGTCGGCGCTGCACCAATCGGTCATGAAATCGTTGTAGGCACGGCAGCATTCCAGGGCCAGCTCGGGCTCGGATCGGGCGATGTTCAGATACTGCCGGCTGCCGCCAACGTTGGGGAACAGCAGGTTGGCGTGGACGCCCACCTGGTCCATGAGCTGGAGCCGGGCCTCGGCGTTCGTCGCCGCCGGGTGGGCTTGCTGCAGCGTGTGCGGATGCGCGGGCCAGTGTTCGTCGTGCCCGGACCAGGCCAGCAGCGCCGTGGGCATGCCGGGCTTACCGTCGACGATCCAGATGTCGTCGGTAGCGCCGCGGTCGATCGAGACGCTCGCCACGATGGAGGTGTTGCCCGACGCGCCGGCGTCGGCGGCATTGACCACGTGCGGGATGCGATCACCCCACTTCGAGGAGACGCGCGAGGTCCAGAGGTCCTCGGGTTCGGAGATGTGCGTGTCGACATCGATCACCTTGATGCGATCGGTGATGCCGGAAGTCATGAGCGGGCGCTTTCTCTACCGCGAGTCACGGCCTTCCGCAACTCGTTCGTGTAGAACGAGGGTAGAGATTTCAGCGCGCGCCGGTCGGAGGTTCGAGGTTAGCCGCCGGGGTTGACGAGCGACTCGAAGGCCTGGTTGCCGCGCAGGCTGTCGAAGTGGTCATCGGTCCGCGCCGCTTCGGCGTAGCGCGGGTTGAGCGCGGTCGCCTGGCGCAACGCGGCGACGGCATTGTCGGCCTGGCCCAGCTTGGCGGCGGCCGAGGCGAGGCCGTAGTGCGCCCCGGGCTGGTCCGGCTCGAGCCGCACGGCTGCCTGGAACGAGTCCAGCGCTTCCTGCGCGCGGTCTTCGTAGAGCAGGGTCAGACCGAGGTTGGTGTGCGCCGCGCCGTCGTCGGGTCGCAGCCTGAGCGCGTGGCGGAAGTCGCCTTCGGCCGTGTCGAAGTCACGACCGAACAGCCGCAGCAGCCCGCGGTTGACGTAGATGTCGGGGTCGTCAGGCGCGAGTTCGATGGCGCGCTCGTAGTCGTTGGCCGCTTCCTCGGTGCGGTCGAGGCGCACCAACGCGTTGGCGCGGTTGTAGTAGGCAGCGGCCGAGTTGGCGTCGAGTTCGATCGCGCGGGCGTACTGGTTGACCGCGGCATCGTAGTTGCCGGCGCCGAAGTAGGCGTTGCCCTCGTCCAGGTGCGAGGCGGCGCTGCGGTCGGCCGGGATTGTCGGAGCGTCTGCCGGCTCGGCCGGCGGCGTTGGCGGCGTTGGTGGGGCGCTCGATGCCGGTGGCGCAGGCGGAGCCGGAGGCGGTTCGGGCGCGACCGTCGGAGCCGGTGGTGGCGGTGCGGCTGGTGGCGCGGACGCCGGAGGAGGCGCGGCCGGTTGGGCTGCGGCCGGAGGAGTCGGAGCTGGCGGCGCGGGAGGCGCGGGAGGCGGTGGTGGAACCGCGGCGGGCTGCGGCGGCGCAGGCGGTGGTTCGGGTGCTCGCGCGGGTGCAGGAGGAGGCGGTGCGGGCCGGCTCGGGGGTGGGGCTGGCGGAGCCGGGGCCATCACGGGGCCGGCCGAATCGCTGCCGCTGGCCTGCGCGATCTGCCGGGCCATCAATTCGGCCTGCTCGCGGCGTGCGCGTTCATTGCGCAGTTGCAGTTCGAGGTGGTCGATTCGCTCCTCGGTCAGCTCGCGCTCGAGTCGCTGCTGCGACTGCAGGGCGCGGTAGATCCAGATGATCGCGGCCCAGGGCAAGAGGACGCGCAGGACAAGGGCGATGAATTGCAAGGGAGTGCTCCTCTACTTCGCGGACCTCGCCGGATGGGCGATTGCGTGCCTCAGACGCTCTGTTGATCGAGTAGTTCGCTGACCGCATCGAGCCCGTTGATCGCGAGCGTCAGCCGGTCGTGGGATGACAGTGTCTCAAGCTCGACCAGCGTTTCATCGCGCATCGAAACCGGGTCGTTGGCGCCCAGGGTGGCCGCCGGACCCTCGTCGTCGAACGACAGTTGCAGCTCGCGCAGCGCGCCTTCCTCGGTGACGATCACGCAGCCGATATTGCGATCGCGCACACCGTCCGGCTCGACCTCCACGCCCATCGTGAAGAACGCGCCCGGAAAGGGTGGGAACGGCCGCAGCTCAAGCGCCGCTTCGCGCAACAGCGCCTCAACCCGATCGGCCGCCGCATTGAGCGCTTCGTCCGCCATCCGCCGCCGCAGTTCGGTGCGAACGGCGCGCTGCGTCGCGGCGGAGGGATCGGTGTCGGACATCGTCTTCGCTCGTGCGGACCGACTGGGTCGAACCGGTTGGGTCGAGCCGGCTGGGTCGAGATAGCTCAGACGGCTGAACTATGAGTATACGCAGCAGTCGGGATTTGAACCGCTGCCCAATCGACGGAGGCGGGTGGCCCGGCGCCGGTCGTGCGCCGCATCGGATCTGTCCGAGGAATGGGTACGATAGATCCGGCGCGCGAGATTCGGTCGGGATGACGCACGAGACGAGCGCATGACAACCCCTCAAGAGATCTGGAGTTCACAGCTGCGCATCGCGGCCGGGCGGGCGGTCGAGGAGGCGCCCCAGGTCGGGTTCGCCGAACAGGTTGATCAGCTCGGACGACTGGTCCGACTCTCGATCCTGGCCGAGCCGGCCTCGGACGGCGCCGACGCCTTTATGGATCAGTTCGTGCGCCGGATCGGCGAGCTGTTCAACCCGGCCGGCCGCTCCCTCACCGGCGCCTTGAAGGCCGCCGTCCAGACGACACACGAGGAACTCCGCCTCTGGAATGAGCAACACCTGCCGGCCGAGCACGCGATGTACGGTCTGTCATGCCTGATCCAGCGAGCGGATCAACCGGCCGTGCTGGCCCAGTGTGGTCCGTCCGCGGCAGTTCTTGCCGGCGATGCCGGGCTCGCCTCACTACGCGCGATCACCTTCTACGCACACCGACTCCGGCGCGACGATCCAGTCGCCGCTCCGGTCGGGAGTTCGGAGCCGCTGAATCTCGAGTTTGCGCCGGCAACCGCCAGCGAGGACGGCTGGGCCATGCTGGTCACGTCCAACGCCGCCGCACTGCTGGACGCGGAGTTACGGGTGCAACTCAGCCGGCTGCCGGTCGAGCGGACGCTGCCTCATCTCTACCCGGCGATGGTTCAGTTGCGCGACGCGGCGGCGCTGGTCGTGGGAGTCGCCGGCAAGCCGCCGCTGCAGTCGGTCTCGGGCGGCCGGCAGACGGAGGAGGAAGCGCCCGCGGAAGAGAGCGACGATCCGCCCGAGCCCGGGCCCGCGGATCGAGTCGAGCTGCCGTCGGAAGATCAACACATCGTGACCGATACCCGCCGGGGGACCGCAGGCGAGCGTGTCCCGGAATCGGTGCGCGAACCGCGAATGCCACCGGAGATCCAGCAGGCGTTCCGGTTCGAGCCTGTCCCGGTTGCGGCGATGGAGACTATCGGTTGGCCTGTGAATCCGTTCGCGGCCGGCTACACCCGCCAGCTTGAAACCCTGACCCCGGCGCTCTCGATCCCCTCGGGCCCGGTCGGCGCACCGATTCTGGATTTGGGTCGGGCGATGCCTTCGCTACTCGAGAACCGCGGCGAGCCGGCCGTCGAGCGGCCGAGGATCGCCCTGCGCGATACCGCGGACCGCGCTGCGTCGGCCCGACGGGCGGGGATCGTGTTGGCGGCGATGCTCATTGTTCTGGCCGGCGTTGCCGCCGCCCTGCTCGGTCCCTCACTCCTGCAGTCGGAGGATGATCAGTTCCGCACACAGGTGGAGCGGGCGCGCAATGGATTGGCCGCGTCGGAGCTGGCCGCCACCACGGAGGGCGCGCGGCTCACGCTGCAGAATGCACTGTCGGATGTCGAAGCCGCGCTCGAGATCAACCCACTGGACGCCGACGCGCGCCAGTTGCGCGGCGAGATCGAGGCCGTGCTGGCGGAACTAAATCTCGTGCAGCCGCCGGGCGAGCTCAATCCGGTGGCCGATCTGACACGCTTCGGTCCCGCGATCGCTCTTGGCGCGGTTCGCTTCGGCGCCGGCCTCGCCTTTGTCGTCGACGATGCGGGCGGGCGGGTGTTCTCGATCGCGGCCGACGGCCAGACCAGCGTGCTGTTCCTCGAGGGAGAGCTGCTGGGCCTCGGCAGCCAACTCCGCGCCGGCCGCCCGATCTCGATCGCCTGGCAACCGGGCCCGACGACGCCGACGGCTGACGATGCGCGCGGTACACAGGCCGGGGACGCGCTCTGGATCCTTGACTCACACGCGCGGCTCTTCCGCTGGACGCCGACCGGCGTGCTCCTCGTGCCGATCCCTGAGCTGGTGCGGCTCGGCTCGGTCGACGCGATCGCCGCGACATCGGGCAGCATCTATCTGCTCGATCGCTCCGGCGGTGCGGTTTGGCGCTTCGCGGTCGATCGCTCGGAGCTGAGCGAGCCGAGCCGGGCCGTGGGACGAACCGACCTGCACGGAGCCACCGAGTTCGTCGCCGTGGTCAACGAGTTGGGGCGAGTCGAGTTCGTGGTCGCATCGAGCGACGGTCGAGTGCGGCGCTTCAGCGGCGACGCGGAGCTACCGCTGGCGATCGATTTGCAACGTGGTCTGCTCGCCCCCGCTTCGCTCTCGTTGGGCGCCGAATCCGGCTTGATCTACGTGGTCGACCGGGGCCAGGGGCGGATCGTCGCGGTCAACCCCGACAGCGGAGTCGTCAGCCAGATTCGGTCGACGGAGCTGGCGGATCTGCGCGGGGCCTGGGTCAACGAGCAGACCGGTCAGATTGTCTATGCTCTCTCCTCGTCGGTGCTCGTCGGCCGTCTGCCCGGCGCGCAGGAGTAGCCCGTTGCCGAACCGGGGCAATACGCTGGCTGCAGGCATGGGTTGGGCCGGATCCACGAATCGGCCGAGGCATTGGGGTGTTCGATGACGTTTCGAGTACTGGCACTGGAGTCGTCCTGCGACGAGTTCGCCGGCGCCGTGATCGAGGACGGGATCGAGGTGCTCGCCTCGGTCGTCGCCTCGCAAGCGGGGATTCACGCCCGTTACGGCGGCGTGGTCCCCGAAGTCGCCGGTCGCGAACACCTGCGCAACCTTGCTCCGGTGATGCAGGCCACGCTCGAATCGGCCGGCATGGACTGGGGGGAGCTCGATGCGATCGCAGTGACCCAGGGACCGGGGCTGGGTGGATCCCTGCTCGTCGGCGTCAACGCGGCCAAGGCCGCCGCCTGGGCGCGCGACCTACCGCTGATCCCGGTGCACCACATCGCCGGACACCTCTACGCCAACTGGCTGCAACCCGCCCGCGACGAATGGGACGACGAGCCGCCGCCGTTTCCGCTGATCGCGTTGGTCGTCTCCGGCGGCCACACCGAGCTGTTCTGGATGGAAGACCACGAGCGCGTGGAGCGGATCGGCCAGACCCGCGACGACGCGGCCGGCGAAGCCTTCGACAAGGTCGGCCGGCTGCTCGGCCTGCCCTTTCCCGGCGGGCCGGAAATCGAACGAGCCGCCAATCAGGCCTCGCCAGAGCAGATTGCCGCGCTCGAGCCGCTGCCCCGCGCGTGGCTGCCGGGCACGCACGATTTCTCGTTCTCGGGTCTCAAGACGGCGGTACTCAACCGCGTGCGCAAGGCCGAGGCCGCGGGCCAACCCGTTGACGTCGCGGCGATGGCGGCCCGCTTCCAGGAGTCGGTCTGCCACGTGCTGGCCGAGAAGACGTCCCGCGCCGCCGAGGAGTTGGGCGCCAGCTGCGTCATCGTGGCTGGTGGCGTCGCCGCCAACGGCGCCCTGCGTGTGGCCTTGCGCGACCGCTCGCCGGTGCCGGTGCGCGTGCCACCGCCGCGGCTCTGCACCGATAATGCCGCCATGATCGGCGCCGCCGCCTGCTACCTCCGGTCACCCGGGGCGCTCGACATCGACGTCTTCTCCACCTCCGGCCCGGCGGTCTTCTCGGCCGGTCGCTGAGGCGCCGCTGAGCGCCCTGTGCGCCCTGTGCGCCCTCAGTGTGTTGCCAGCGCGGCGAGCGGACAGATTCGGCAAGCCTGCTGGCTGCAACGCACGCGCTCGAGCTCCAACAGCGCCTGACTCTGTGGGTGACGCCAGCGCAGCCCCTGGTCGGATGCTCGGTCGCTGCTGCTCAGCCGGGCCCGAAGCTCGTCCGTCCGCTGGTAGCGCACGGCCGGTAGCTCGAGCCAGCGCGTCCAGGCCTGCGTCAGCGGATAGACGGCGTCGGCCAGCAGCTGCAGCGCCCGACCGCGCCCCAGCTGCCGGTTGATGCGAAGCGTGGCCACCGCTCGGCCGGCGTCGACGGACGCCAACCTCGCGAATGCCGCCGACGGCGTCGAGGCGTCTTCGGTCCAACGGCGGAGCAGGGTCTGCATGATGCGTGCCCAACCGTCGGGCGTTCCCAGCGCTCCGCGGCCTCTACGCCACTCATCGCGCTCGCCGGCGCGGACGGCGGGCTCGACCGTGTTCCAGTCCACGGCTGCTGCCGTCGCCCGGCGGATGGCGCGTTCCGTCAGCGCGGCGTTATGCGGCTGACCTAGGGCGCGCGCTGCCGCGATCAGGCAGCGCCGGTCGCCCTCCTCGCCGGGGCCCTCCGGTACCGCGATCGATTGCAGTTCGCGCACTTTGCGCTCGAACCGCCGCCGCGCAATATGCAGCAACTGTGCGTCGACCGCGGCTGCGCCCGCCCGTTCGACGATGTCCTCGCAAGGCAGTCCGCGTGGCAGTCCCCTTGGCTGTCCCAGTGGCAGTCCGCGTGGCAGGCGGGCTGGCGGGCAGCCGACCGCGGCGGGCAGGCCCGTCGCCGCCGGGATGCGGGGATCGTCGGGTGGCGCCTGGCCGGGCCGGCGTTCGACGACGTGCAGCAGCAGGCCGTCATAGGCGGCATCGCCGTCGTGCCCGTGCTGCAGCCAGGCGCGCGCGTCGAGGTGCAACTCAACATTGCCGCGTCTGGCGCGGCCCTCGCCGTCCAGGATCTGCGTACCCACGAAGTCCGGTCCGGGCCCGTGGTTCCAGCGCCCCGGCGCGATCACCCGCACGCGCTGGCCCTCGTCGGTCGAGAGAAACGGCGTCGGCCAGTGCGACTCCGCCCAGCGCCGCTGCAGTTCCGCTTCGCCGCCGTCGGCTTCAGTCATCGCCCGTGCTCCGGCCGGATTCGGATTTCGCCCCGTCCGGGTCCGGCACGACGTCCTCCAGGGGCGGCGGAACGGTCTCGAAGGGGAACTGCACATCCTCGGCGACGCGCGTCAACAGCCGGGCCGCCGTTCCCCGTGGTGCGTACTCGCCTCGTTCCCACTCCGAGATCGTCTGTTGCCGCGCGTTCAATTCGTCGGCCAGTTCGCGTTGGCTCAGCCGCGCGTGGCGACGCAGCCTGCGGATCGCCTCCGCGTCCCAGCTGTCGTCGCCACGGCGTCGATCTTCAGTGATACCCATCCGACATTTCCCCCGCCTTATGCTACACGGTTCCGTGTAAGATGGCGCCAGATCGATCCGGATCGCGCGCAAGTCCCGGGGAATCCGGCCCCAGAACCGGTCAGTGGTGTTGACGCTGGGCGTCGGTCGGCATATGGTGATGGTTCAACCCATGTCCCAGATCGTTACTGCACCCGCAAGTTGTGCGCTGGTTGGCCATGGGCGGTCGCTGATCGGCCGTGCCTGGCTGATCCGGGCGCGTGCTCGAGCGGCCTGGTGCGCCTGACAGACGGCGGCGGCGCCCGCCGGCCCGACAGTCCGGTTGGCGCCGGCCGCCGATGCCGCGTGGGACACGCTGTCGTTGAGCATCGCTCCGCCCGCGGCGGAGACCAACGGATCGACTGAGGAGGCTGGCAGATGGTATTGGCGCCAATCGGAGACGAGCCCGGTCTGGCCTCGAGCCAGGTCTACGACCGCGCGATCATCGACTATTCGCGGTTGCCGGAGACCTACCCGCTGCCCAACCTGATCAAGCTGCTGCGTGACTCCTACCACTGGTTCCTCGACGAGGGGCTGAAGGAGTTGCTCGAAGAGATGTCGCCGATCGAGGACTTCACCGGCAATCGGATGCAGCTCTACTTCATGCACGACGGCGAAGATGACGGCACGCCCGGCTACGAGTACGTCCCGCCCACCGAGACGCCGCTCGAGTGCCGCCAGAAAGACAAGACCTATCAGGGTGAACTGCGGGTCAAGGTCGGATTGACGTCGAAGAAGACCGGCGAGAGCAAGCAGCAGTGGCTCTACTTCGGCCACCTGCCGCATATGACCGAAACCGGGACGTTCATCATCAACGGCGCCGAACGCGTCGTCGTCTCCCAGCTCGTTCGCTCGCCCGGCGTCTATTTTGGCGCCTCCGTCGACTCCGCCTCGGGCCGCACGCTCTGTGCGGCCAAGCTGATCCCCTCGCGCGGCGCCTGGCTCGAGTTCGAGTCCTCCAACCGCGATGTGCTCACGGTCAAGGTCGACCGCAAACGCAAGATCGCCGTGACCACCCTGCTGCGCGCGCTGGACGACTCCAACGACCCCGAGTTCTACGAGAACGGCGATGTCGAACACGGCAAGAAGCAGGAGCACTTGCTCGGCACCGACGAACGCATTCTCAAGATGCTCGGCGGGATCGACCTGGAGGAGTCGCAGCACCAGTTCCTCGCCACCACGCTGGAGAAGGAAGCGCCCGGCGTTGCGCCCGAGCAGCGCAACAAGGAATGGGCCATGCTCGAGGTCTACAAGCGGCTGCGACCGGGCGATCCGCCGACGATCGAAGCGGCCCGCTCAATGCTCGAGGGCCAGTTCTTCAATCCCCGCCGCTACGATCTCGGCCGCGTTGGCCGCTACAAGGTCAACACGCGTCTTGGCTCGATGCACGATGAGATCAGCGGGCGCTGCGACGCGCTCGGCCTGGACGTTGACCGCGCCGACGCCGACGAGGCGCGCCAGCAGGCGCTCTGGATGCGCGACCTGCTCGCGATCGTCTTCACCCAGGTCGCGATCAACAACGGCATCCAGAGTGACGACGACATCGACCACCTGGGCAACCGCCGCATCCGCGCCGTGGGCGAGCAACTGCAGAACCAGTTCCGCATCGGCATGGTGCGCATGGAGCGCGTGATCCGCGAGCGGATGACGATCATCGATCCAGACCAGGCCGCGCCCTCGGCGCTGGTCAACATCCGTCCGGTGCAGGCCGCGGTCAAGGAGTTCTTCGGCGGCCACCAGCTGTCCCAGTTCATGGATCAGACAAACCCGTTGGCCGAACTGACCCACAAACGCCGCCTCTCGGCGCTTGGACCGGGCGGACTCAGCCGTGACCGCGCCGGCTTTGACGTACGCGATGTGCACTACTCGCACTACGGTCGGATCTGTCCGATCGAGACTCCGGAAGGCCCCAACATCGGCCTGATCGGCTCGCTCGCCACCTACGGCACGCTCAACGACTACGGCTTCATCAAAACGCCGTACCGCAAGGTCGTCTCTGAGCTTGCTCCCGATCATCCCGATCTGGTCGGGCGCGTCCTGGCCGAGCCGGTCGAGGGAGACGGCGGCGCGCTGATCGCCGACGACGGCGAGGAGATCACGGCCGAGCTGGCCGAGCGGATCCACGCGGCCAACGATGCGCCGGTGCGGATCCTGCCCTACGTCTCCGACGACGTGGTCGAGCTCACCGCTGACGACGAGGCCAACGCCGTGATCGCGCAAGCCAACGCTCGGCTCGACGCGCGGGGCTACTTCCTCGACGACCGCGTCGAGGGCCGCCTGGGCCGACGCTTCGAGGAGTTCTCGCGCGAGGAGATCCAGTACATGGACGTCTCGCCGCGGCAGATCGTCTCGGTCGCCGCCTCGCTGATCCCCTTCCTCGAGCACGACGACGCCAACCGCGCCCTGATGGGGGCCAACATGCAGCGCCAGGCGGTGCCGCTGGTTCGGCCCGAGGCGCCGCTGGTCGGCACCGGCATGGAGCAGCCCGCTGCCCGCGACTCGGGGCAGGTGCTCTCGGCCGAGGCCGACGGCGAGATTCGCCACGTGACCGCCGAGGCGATCGTCGTCCACTACGACGAACCGGTCGAGGGCGAGCAGCTGCACTCGTATTCGCTGCTCAAGTTCCTGCGCTCCAACCAGGGCACCTGCATCAATCAGCGGGCGATCGTCTCGACCGGCGACCGCGTCAAGGCCGGGCAGGCATTGGCCGATTCATCGTCCACCGACCAGGGCCGCCTGGCGCTGGGCCAGAACGTGCTGGCCGCCTTCATGTCCTGGGAGGGTTACAACTTCGAGGACGCGGTGATCGTCTCCGAGCGTCTGGTGCAGAACCACAAGTTCACCTCGATCCACATGTCCAAGCATGAGGTTGGCGCGCGCGAGACCAAGCTCGGCAACGAGGAGATCACCCGCGACATCCCCAACGTGGCCGACGAATCGCTGGCCCACCTCGACGCCGAAGGCATTGTCCGGATCGGCGCGGAGGTCCGGCCGGGCGACATCCTGGTCGGTAAGATCACGCCCAAGGGCGAGACCGAGCTGACCGCGGAGGAGAAACTGCTGCGCGCGATCTTCGGCGAGAAGGCGCGCGAAGTGAAGGACACGTCGCTGCGCGTCTCGCACGGCGTGCGCGGCGTCGTCGTTGACGTGCGCGTCTTCAACCGCGAGGAAGAAGATGAACTCCCGGCCGGCATGCAGAAGCTGGTCCGCGTGACCATCGCCGAGCGGCGCAAGCTGCAGGTGGGCGACAAGATGGCCGGCCGGCACGGCAACAAGGGCGTGATCTCCACGATTCTCCCGGTTGAGGACATGCCCCACCTCGAGGACGGCTCACCGATCGACGTGGTGCTCTCCCCGATCGGCGTGCCCTCGCGGATGAACCTGGGCCAGATTCTCGAGACCCAGCTTGGCTGGGCTGCGAATCAGCTCGGCTTCCGAGCGATCACCCCGGTCTTCGACGGCGCCTCGGAGGAGGAACTGCAAGACGCGCTCGCCCGAGCCTGGATTGTGCGCGAGGCCCAGGCGACGCACGAGGTTGCGGCGCTCAACGGCGCCAACCACGCGGGCGACGACGACACAACCGGGGAGAACGACCAGGCCGCCCCTGAGCTCGAAGCATCTGTCCTCGGTGCCGGAGTCGACGCGCGCACCGCATCCTGGTTGTCCGAACGCGGCTATGACGACGAGACAGTGCGCATCGCCTTCGACCGCACAGACCGCGACACGACCGGCGCGGCCAGTCGCATCGCGCTGGCTGAATGGCTGATCGAGCACGGTGAGACCCGCGGCGCGCGTCACTGGAGCGAGGCCACCCTGGCCGAGCACGCGACTCGCATCGAGCGTGAACAGCGCGCGGCACGGCCCGTCTTCGGCAAGCAGCGCCTCGTCGATGGCCGCACCGGCGAACTGATCGACCAGCCCGTGACCGTCGGCTACATCTACCTGCTCAAGCTCTCGCACATGGTTGAGGACAAGATCCACGCCCGCTCGACCGGCCCCTACTCGCTGATCACCCAGCAGCCGCTGGGTGGGAAGGCGCAGTTCGGCGGACAACGCTTTGGCGAGATGGAAGTGTGGGCGCTGGAGGCGTACGGAGCAGCCAACATCCTGCAGGAACTGCTGACCGTGAAGTCGGACGACATCGTCGGCCGGGTCAAGGCCTACGAGGCCATCGTCAAGGGCG
>JAPPJZ010000029.1 GCA_028874365.1 Chloroflexota bacterium
TGTCGCGACGCTGACCGCCTGCCCGGGCAAGCCGGAGCTGCTGATCAGCAGCCCCGCGGCCAGCCGCTCGGACGCCTCGGTCGACTTTGAGGTCATGCTCAGCTGCATCCCGTGCAGCACCGCGACGATCCTGCTCACGCCGGTCCGCGACGGCATCATCGGCGCGAACATGTTCATCTCGCTGTCGAAGACGCAGCTCTCGACCACGGTCACGGTGACCATCGGCAGCGAGGACGAACTGGGGCTCGCGCTCGTCTGGAGCCAGGGGCTCAGGTACAGCCAGGCGCAGGGAGACGTCGTCTTCAGCGACTAGCGTCGACCGGCGTCCGGTAGACAGGGCGAGGGGCGGCCCAGGGGCCGCCGCTGGACGCGTTCGTCGTCCGACGCCACTGGCGACAGTCGCGCCGCGCCGCGCGGACCGGCGGATGCGGCGTCCGCGGAGGAGTTACATACCTGAGTAACCATCTCACCGCGCTCGTGCTTCTCCGTCACTTGCCGCCCGGCAGATCCCAATAACGCTGCAACGGCTGCATGAGTATTCTCCACTGCCATGCATTGAGCGGCCCCTTGTATCGCTTCATCTTGAACTCCCTAGCCGGCCCCGCTGAGGATGACGCCCAGCAGTGTGGCGAAGAGAATCAGCAACAGACCAGCCAGCAGTCCGAAGCCCCAGAACACCGTGCGCTGGAGTTCGTCAATCCGCTGGTTGAGCTGGTCTCTGACTAGAAACAACTCGGAGATCGTCGCCGGCCTGGAATCGTCGAGGGTGGTCATCAATCGCCCTCCCGGATGGTCAAGCTAAATCCCGCGCGCCGCGGACGTTCGCTGAGCAACATCCGCTCGGAAGCGTCCTTGAAGCCTTCCATGAACTGCTCTTGCCGATCGCCGTCTATATCAAGGCTTTCCTCGACGCGACCGAACATATCTATGAGCTGCTTGCGGAACTCATCGCCCTCAGTATCGAACCTGGGCCGAGTCATCGAGACCAGCAACTCGACCGCACTGATCTGGCCCTCTATCAGGTAGATTCGCGGTTTGATCGCGTCAGCCTCTGGAAGCGTGGTGTCCTCAGCCATCCCCGCCTTCCTTCTGTCTAGGCAACGTATCGGATATAGACATCGGTTCATGGAGCCATGCAGAGAGTGTCTGAACCGCCGGGTGCGTCAACCGATGAGGGCTGGCTTCCGTCCGAGTCCCCTTCGTGGCGTATCCACGGATGATCTCTGAATGGCGATCGGAAATCAGCCCGTGCCTGGAAGGGGGGGCTTCCAGCGCTTCTGCCCTCGAACGATCACCAGCCCATTGCTCTGACTCTTACGCTCAGCAAGGGCATGCCCAGGTGTCATCATGTCGATCCAGGACTCCGACCGCTAGAACCACGCTGGACCAAGGCCGGCTGGCTGCTCTCGCCGTCGCCTTCACCATCGCCATCCTGTTCACCTTCTGCGCGGAGGGCGAACTCCCCGAGCTGCGCGAGGAACAGGATGAGACGCAACCCGCGCCGGCGTTCTCTCCGCAGGCCGAACTGCTGGCGGGGACCGTCTGGTCGTGCGGCGCCTACTCGACGGACGACCGGACCCCGACCGTACTCAACATCCTCGAGCTGAGGGACGAGGATGCGCTCTACCTCGCCGCCGATGTCGGAGCTCGCCTGATCCCAGATCGGGACGTTCGGCGGTGGTCAGGGTGCGACCATTGATCCCCAACTGCAAGGATTGGGACTGACGCTTGAGTTCGTCCAATGCCTCGCGACCCTCCTTGAGGACCTGATCCACCCTCTGGTCTCGCGGTTCGAGTTTCTGGTCCAAGGAGTCGACATGATTTTCCACCCTGGACAGCCTCGCAACAATGCCATCGAGGCGCGCGCTCAAGTGCAATCGCTTTGCCAGGATCGCTTCGACCGGTTCGAGACGGGAGGGAGAGTCGGTAGTCATGAGCCATCCTCTCTCATCTCGGTCGGCTTCCTCTCGCCGCGCTTGAGGTACGCTCACTCGTCCTTACGCTTGGGCGGCGTGTTCAGCAGGGCGAAGGCGATCTCCTCGGGCGTGGCGACAATCGGATCCGGCAGATCGTCGTACTGCTGGTCGCGCTCTTGGTCGGCCATCAGATTACCCTTCTATGTCATCATGGTCACAGGTGGGCAACCCCACGCGATCAGCTCGGCGTAGGGCAGCCGCCTGCCGACCATGCCGGTGACCGAGGACTCCAGCATCTCCTCAGTATCTCGCGATCTCCAGTTCCGGCGTCCGGCGAACTCGTTCACGTAGCACTGCGCGTGCTTGCGGCTGTACCAGTGGAGTGTGCCGTGATGGCCCCGCTTGAGTAGCGACCAGAAGCCATAGACGCCGTTTGTCGTCACGCCATCAACGGCGTAGTCGCCCTCTCCGCGGTGGATCCAGAGGTGGTTGACTGGATGTTGTGGTCGGGGCTCGCATAGGTGGAGAGGAGGACGAAGGGCGAGTGCAGCCGGTCTTTGACTGCTGCGACCACCGTGGGGCCATCCACAATGTCCACCACCTGTGCGCTGACTACGCGCGAGCGCTCGTCGAACAATCCAGCGACGGGGTTGCGCAGCTTGCGCCAGTCGCGACCAAGCCGCTTCGAGCGGTGACGGTTCCGGTCAGCCCAACCTGGCCAGGACTGGTCAGCCTGAACTGGGCCAGGGAAGCCGGGCAGGTTGTCGAACTCGTTCTAGACCGCGCGGATGCGGTGGGCCAGATGCCAGGCCGACTTCTGCCTGATTTCCAGGTCGCGCTGCAGCTTCATCGAGATTACAACCTTGATCGCGGTTGTTCATCAGGCAGAGGGCAATCACCCAAATCTGAGCGCCCAGCTTCGAGGACTGCATCACCGTGTTCGTCTTGACTGAGAGGAAACTACGGCAGCCCCGGCAGCGGAACGGCATCGAGAGATGGGGCGTTCCGACCCCCACGTTGTCCGAGCGCCATTCTCCGCCCAGGCAGCGCAGGCCGTCACGCCAGCGGACTTAGGCGAACCACGCCTCGGCCGCAGCGGCGTCCGAGAACTTGCTGAACTGCTCCACGAGGCTCATGCCCTCGCGGTGGCTGCGTCCTGATCCTGGTCTGTGTGCCATCTCTGGCTCTGCTCGCGCCTCAAATCCCAAGGCGGTTACTCAGGTATGTAACTCCCGTCTCCGGCGCCCGCGCCGGATCGACTGAGACGGCGCACACGCACTGCCCCCCGACCCTGGCGTGGAGCGCCGGACACGCTGCGCATGCTGATTGCGGCGGCACACGCCCATCTCGACACCCAAATCTCTCGGCGGGCCTAACGCCGGTCGAAGACCTGACCGCATCGCGTCCCGTATGCTCGCCCTGATGACCACACACCCTGATCACGAAGCCAGCCATGAGCGCCTGGAAGCCGATCTGGCCGCCCTCGGCCAGCAAGTCGCGCTGATTCTCGACGGCATCAACAATCTCAGCGACCGGATCCACGTGCGCTTCAGCACCCTCGATGAGCGCCTGAACGGCATCGACCGCCGTCTAGACCGCCACAACGAGCGCTTCGACCAACTCGATCAGCGCCTGAACGGCATCGACCGCCGACTGGACCGCCACGACCAGCGCTTCGACCGACTCGATCAGCGAACCGAAGACATCGCCCGACACTTGGGCGTGCCCAAACGCAACGGTCTAGGCTGAGCAAAGCCGAGTAGCCAACGTTCTAGCATCTGGAGGGGTCGGCATGGCACTGTCCGTACGAATCTTCGGAACGGCGCTGATCGCCGCGCTGTTGGTGGGCGTGTTCGCCGTCCCCAGTACAGGCGCGCAGTCGCCGGATCGTGGCTGTATCCCCGAGACGAACCGGCCGGTGGTATCCGCCGTCCGGGCGTCCAGCGGCGATGTCAGCGCCGGGGACTCGCCCGTCGCGTTCCAGCTGAAAGTTCGACACGAAGGAGTGGGAAGCGGCCCCGCTGTCACCGTCTATGTGACGATCAACCGCAACGGCGCGACCGAACAAACGACGGTCATAGTGCCAGGTGGCGCCGGCACCGTCACCACGATGCTGTCCGTGAGCAGGACCAGCACCACCCAGACGCTTGCCATCACAGTGAACGACCACCCCTCCTACCTCGCTTGCAAGCTGCATGCGGGGCTTGCCTTCACCGGCGTGCAACAGCGCGTGCCGCCACGGCCGCCTCAGGTGCACCCCGAGCCAGACCCGCCGCCGCCGCCCGCTTCCACCTCAACGCTCTGGGGCCCCGTGAGCGAGCTCTCGGCCGCCGAGCAGGCCGTCGTCGCGGAAACCACCGCCGGCAGCCCCGCACGGCCGGGAACCGACCCCAGCCACCGCAATCGCGACGGCAGCCTCACGCCCGAAGGCCGGTCGGCCTGGCTGTGCTGGGGGACGTTCGGGACCGCAGACGGCTGCTGAGCCGCAGGTCGTTCGCCGCAGCGGCCCGAACCGCGACCCGTCTCGGCGGCCAGGACCGGAATCCCGCTCCGAGGCCGTCGCGCACATGGCCGCGCAGTCGGCCTGCCGGCAGGCGATGGTCCTGCGGCCTCTCGCTCCAGTTCTGATCTGCCGGTTCGGAGCGCTCGCGCTTGCGCAGCGGCTGTGATCGTGCTCAGGTAGACTGCCCGAACCAACAGCGAGTCCAAGCCCCCTCCATCTCAGAGGAGCGCCTGATGCCACTGCTCACCTCCCCACGTGGAACGCCGCAACGGCTGACCATCTGCGCATTGCTCGCCATCGCCTTCGGCGCAGCCTTCGCCGCGGGCTACGCGCTCAGCCTGTTCTCTACCGACGCAGCAACCGCCGACCACACAGCGCCGCTACCGGAACACGCGGAGGTGCGCATCGCCGCCCGCGCCACCGGCGACGGACGCGTCGAGGTCGCGCTCCAAGAACGCGGCCTCTTCGGCGAATGGAGCGGACCGCACTTGCCGCAACAGCGGTATCTCTCGACGGACGCCGAGGCCGGGAAGTGGCGGCTAAGCTCGAGCATTCCGGTTAGCACGCACTGGCCGGGCGTTGGCGTGGGGAGGCTGGAGACGGAGTCGCTGTACGGCGCAACGCTCCTGGAACAGTTCGGGCTCGTGCCCGAACCGGGCCTGCTCTGCCTGGTCGGCCACGGCGACCCGGCGCTCGACTCGTTCTGGGAGTTCCTCGCCACCGCCGCATACAACTCCGCCTACCTGTCGCGAGCGAAACTGCGCACCTTCTACAGCCTCGATGGAGCGGCGCAAGCCCATGCCATCCGCGAGTGCATCGCCGACGGGGCCTGGGGGATCGCGGCGACGCTGGCCAACGCCGACGCCGTTGGCGACGCCCTGCGCGACGCGTCCGCCGCCGGCATCAATATCCTGACCTACAACTCCGGCGCTGAACGCTCGGCCTCGGTCAACGCCTTCGCCCATGTCGGACTCGACGACAAGCTCGGAGGCGAGCGCGTCGGCACGCAGTTCAATGAAGCAGGCGTTGAGGGCGAGATCTGGTGCCTGATCCACGAAGCGCTGAACCGGGGACTTGAAGACCGATGCGACGGCCTGGAGCAGACGTACAGCGGCGCCGTGACGCGGGTGCGCATCCACACCGAGGCGCTCCGGGCGGAGGCCGCCATGCAACTCCCGGCGTCAGGCGTACGCGCCGTCGTTGGCCTCAACACCGACACGCTGCTCTGGTTGGTGGAGGTCACCGCGCAGGCGGGCATCGACGATCTCACCGTCGCCGGCTTCGGCAATTCACCGCAGCTGGTCGCGCCATTGGCCACCGGCCAGTTGTCGTTCATACTGTGGGACCAGCCATCCATCCAGGGCGTCATCGCCGTCAATCTGCTGCTGACGCCGCCGCTCTGGGTCTCAGGCAACGTCCTCGAGACCGGCGGCGCCGCCATCCTGATCGAGCCCGCGTACTTTGACTGGGCGGAGGCAAAGGCATACCTGACGTCGATTACCCCGGGGGCGCTGGCAGATGTGCTCCAGCGAGCCGGCATCACCGCCGAACAGGCGGCGCTGCTCGGACTCGGCGGCGGCCCGTAACCGCGCGACACGGCTCCAGCTCCAGTAGCAGCCGCAAGCCGGCGTCAACGGCTAGGTCGTTTGCGTACGGGAGCCGGTATCCGAGTTCGCAACGCCGATACCGCATGGGCCGAGTGAGCAAGAGTCGGAAACTGGGCGTGCTCGCGGTTCCCCCTCCAGCGCGTCGTGCTGACGAGTGAGATCGGGGATGGGTACGGACCCGCTAGCCTGACCTCACAGACCCACACAGCCCGCCAGAACGATCCGCATCCGCCGCGTAGGCGGGGCCCGCCCGAATCCGCCCATCCCCCGCTCTACGCGGGGGATGCTCGCGGCTACGGCAGGGGCTCAACCGTGACCTGGCCGCCTTCCACGACCGGAGTGCGGAGCTCGTGTTGCTCCAGCATCGCCATGCCGAGCAGCGGGGTCGTGTCCACTTGATCCACCTGTGTGGCAAGCGGCTGGCCATCCCAGTTCACCACCGCGTGATACACGTCGAACCGTGCCTCGCTGCCGTCCGCGAGCGTCGCCGCGCCCCGTCCCACTCGAAGGAACGCAAGCATCTGCGTCAGCGCCCGAGGCAGCGTCAGGAATCCGCTATAGCCAGTGTCGATCACCGCCTCAACGCTGTGCTGACGACCACCGGCGCCGCCGACTCCGACCGATAGGACGGCTTCTAGACGGTCATTGACGCCGCCTCTGATCATCCGGCGCCGCTCCGCTGACGGTCCAGCTCTTCACGTGCGCTTAGCAGGTCAGCGGAGATCCCCCAACAGCCACTGTCGACGTCAATGGCAATGGATTCGCCGTAATGATCGGCCTCGACCTGGGACCGGATGTCGCGCTCATAGATCGCCTCGCCGTGGCGTTCCACCTCGTCGGTCGATCGTCGGCCAGCCATACGCGCCGCTCCTTCCGACAGTGAGTCGGTCATGCCAGAGTACCAACCAAGGTTTTGCTCGGCGTCCCGCCGCATCTGTCGCCGGATCGGCTGATGTCCTGCAGCGCCGTCGGGCTGGCCTCACTCCCCGAGGCTGTCAATCAGCCGCTGCGCCTGCTCGGGGCCGACGATCAGCGGCTCGATCACGATCGCCGCGCCGCCGAAGTACTGCCCCGGATCGATGCGGAAGCGGTCGAACATGTGCAGCAACGCGGTCGCCGCGTAGGCCTGCAGTTCGGGGTGATCCACCACGACGAACAGCATCTCGCCGTTGACCACGCGGTGGGCGCTGGTGATGTCGTAGCCGAAACTCGCGTGGGGCAAATCGTGCACCTCGAACTGCTCGAGCAGCCAGACCTGGAACGCGGTGCTGACCGAGAGCGAGAGCAGGCCGTCGACGTTGCCCGCCTCGACCCGCGCGAGCAGCTCGTAGAACAGCCGCCCTTGGCTGCTGGCGCGCCAGCGCTCGGTCTCGCCGGCGTAGGTCGACGCGAAGCCGTCGCAGCGCGCTTCCAGCCCGACGTTGTGCGGCTCGTGCACGATGCAGAGGACGTTGCCGGTCACGCCGCGCTGGTTGAAGGCTTCACCGGCGAGCTCGCCCCCGCGGCGGTCGTCGAGGCCGAAGTGCAGCGCCGTGCCCACCTCGCGCGCGACCTCGACGCCCGAGTTGAACGAGAGGATCGGGATGCCGGCCGCCTGCGCTTCGTCGACCACGGCGCGCAGCGCATCCGGATTGGGCAAGGTGATCGCGATCGAGGCCGCGCCGTCGGCGATGCACTCGCGGACCGCGGCAGCCTGATCGCCTGGGTCCGCGTAGGCGGCCGCGCGCAGGTTGAGGTTGAGCCCGCCCGCGGCGGCGTAGGCTGATTCGCCGGCGAGACCCCAGAACAGATCGAACAAGCCCGCCGACTCCGGTCCGCCGTGGCTGATCACGCAGAACAGCGACTCAGGATCGGCCAGCTGCCGATCAACCAGCTCGATCCAGTGCGTGGAGGGCAGCCTGATCCCCAGCGCCCGCTGCGCACGGATGGCCGCGTCGAGCGTCTCCGTGCTGGTCGCGACCCAGCCGCCGAGCGGCGCCGGCGGGTCGGCCGTGATCATCGCCAGGCGCGCCTGGATCTCAGGTTGCAGGGCGCCCAGCGAGGCCGGCGCCAGCACTTCGACCGCACCCGCGTAGCCTGAGGCCAGACCGTCGCAGAGGGCGTCAATGCCCGCGTCCTCGGGATCGACGATGCAGAGCACGGGCAATGCGGCGTAATCGACCGCGAGCGGCGAGTCCGCTGCCTCCTCGCCCACGGGCGGCTCGCCGAAGTAGTCCTCGAAGTGGTCGCTGAGGTTCAAACCGGCCTGATGTAGGTAGGCGGCGTAGTCGCGCGCGACCCGCTCCGACGGCGTCTCGACCGTCGCCGTCACGGTCGAGCTGTAGCGCCGCTCGCCGATTGGCGCGTCGGGCGCCAGGAAGCGCCGCTCCGGGGCCTCCAGATCGGACCAGCCGCCGTCGGCGCCCCGCTGCTGCGCACCGAACTCGACGCGGCCGTCGTTGTGCCGCACCGCGAAGATGCGCAACGCGACGTCGCCGTCCGCGGCAGCCCAGATCATGCCCAGCGCGGCCGCGCCGAGCGCCATCCCGAGGGCGAGAATTGCTGCGGTTCGCATACAGATTGCTCGGTTTCCAACGAGGAGTCTGCTAGCGGACGACGAAGACGGGCGAGACGCCGTAGATCTGGGTGTGGTGATGGTTCGCGAGGAACTTGCCCTCGACCCGCCAGGAACCCTGGATTGCGGTCACGCCGTCCGCGCTCGACTGCAGCAGGCCCGCTTCGATCATTTCAAGCCCGACGGCGCCGCCGAACGGTCGGAGCAACCCGGCTGACGCCTTCTGCCCGCCGACGGCCGTGCCGGTGCCGATCTGGATGTCCCGGTACTGCGCGGGGGCGGTTCCGTGCTGGTCGCGCATGTGCTGGCCGTTCGTCCAGCCGTCGGCGCCGAACAGGGCGGTGTAGCTCGTCGCGACCGCATGGCCGGTCCCGATCCAGTAGATCGGCACGCTTGACGACGCGTCGCGCCAGCCGCCGCCCCACATGCCCAGGTTGTCGCGCGCATCGACCGTGGGCGTGCTGGCCAGCGCCTTGAACCTGACCGCGTTGCTGCAGCAGTAATCGGCGGCCGAAGCGTTCAGCGCGAGACCGTTGACGAAGGCGTTGTAAGTCGCGATGCTGGCGCTCGTCGTGGCGGTGAACGCCGTCGTGCGGAAGATCAGCCGGAAGCGATCGCCGCTCCTCAGTCCGGCCGGCGCCAGCGACCAGTCCGCCGCGACCGTGAACGTGCCGTCTCCATTGTCGACGACCGGATCGTAGACAGTCGGAATGTCCTCGGCATCGTCGTAGATGATCACCGTCTGGGTGTGTGGCGTGCCGGTCTGGATCGAGCGCACGCCGCCGAAGTACAGCTGATTGGCGTGGATCGACACGCGGAACTGCTCCGGGCCCTCGTCGATTCCGTCTTCGACGATCGGCAGTGTCCACGTCCGGGAGGTCACGTTGGCCTTGAACTGCAGCAAGTAGGGGCTGGGTTGTTCGCAGTTGGCGAAGAAGCACGAGCCCCAGAAGGGGTCGTTGTCCTCCCCGAAATCTTCTTCGCTCGTCTGATCGCGCACCCAGTGCAGGAAGACCCAGACCTCCCCGCCGCTCGCGCTCGACAGCGTCACCGTGACGTCCAGATCGTCACCCTCGACGACCTGGTTGCCGGGCGAGACCGTCAGCGTTGCCGTCGGGCTGGCCAAGGCCCGCTCTGAGCTGAGGCTCAACGCCGCCAAGGCGAGCAGCGGGGCCAGCGCCAGCAGCGCCGCCCGCCTCCGCCACCGGCGACCGATTATGGCTGTTACGTGCCGCATCTTCGCCTCCGAGTTCCTGCGGGCGCCCGCCGTTCAATCATGTGGCGGAACTCTCGCTGCACTCTACCGCACCAGCCCCCGCTCCACGCCGGGACCTCCCCGGCTCCTCCAGCTCCATCCCTCGCGTGACACGGGGGATGAGAATTCGGCGCGGGGCATGGAGGCGGACGGGCTAGGCTGACCTCACCGACGCGACCGACGCGCACGCGAGGACACTGACATGACCCCCACCAGGACGAAAGAGGAAGTCGGGCGGCTTGGGCGAGAAATCTATGATCGCGACATCCGTGCCCTCGTCGAGGCCGACCACTACGGTGAATACATCGTCATTGATGTTGACCACTCCTGCTGGGCGATGGCCGACAGCCTGTTTGCGGCGCGCGATCTGCTCGATCAGCAGCGGCCCGACCCGGAATCACGCAACGTCTATGGGCGCGCGCCGGCGTGGGATGCGTGTTCGAGCCGACGATCGCCAGGGCGCAAACCGCCAGCAGACCGGCCGCCGAGAGCGGACGCAGAATTCGTTCTCGAGCGGAGCGAGGAGACATGGCGCGTACGCGCCTTCTAGGCCAAGCCGCGACGCCAGCGCGTGGGCTCAGCAGTTAGCGCTCTCAGGTTAGTCCCCAACCCGCTCCGGTCAATCATTCGCGTTGGCGCCACTGTTCTGAACATGCGGTGGTGCCGCCGACAGTCGCGCCGATGTCCGGCGCTCCTGAGTCGGAGGACCAACAGGAACGCCCGTCTGCACCACTGCGTGGCGGAGGCGTCACGCCACGCGATGGTGATCGTGTGCGAGCGATGTCCGACGAGGACGCTGCGATCGTGGTGTCGAGCAGGCCGACCCAGAAGGCGGGGACGCCGAGTGTGTTGTCGGCGGAGGAACGGGTACACACCTGCGTCTCCGAGGAACGGTGGGGATCGGCGCCAGGCGGGTCTTCCGCGCTCCACCGCAGGGCCGGGTTGCCGGTGCCGGCCGGCAGTTCGCCGATGACCGCGCGCAGGCTTGCCGTCTCACCCACCCTCAGCCGCGTGACGTTAGGGCTGAGCAACAGCACGCACTCCCGCACAACTCCAGGATGGCCATCACTTGCTTGTCCGCCGCGCGTCGGCACGGTGTGATCGAGCGGATCCTGGTTCCTCTTCCGCCGCTCAGTCGCCGTGGCAACGCTCGAAGTCGGCTTGCGCCCGCTCGCGCAAACCCGGGTCGCTGAGCCAGTCCAACGCCGTCCGCGCCATCGCCTGCGACGCCGTCAGCGTCAGCGCGTGTCCGTCCTGGGTTGCGGCG